>NZ_CP076457.1:2196058-2807117 GCF_018866325.1 Streptomyces sp. YPW6 | reverse complement strand
CTGCCACCGACGCCCTTGGGGCCCGGGTCGCGTACCTCCACGAGGCCCTCCACCGGGCGCTTGTCGATCCCGGACAGGCCGGCCGGCCCGTCGGTCCGGGCGTTCGGGCTCGGACGGCCGATGTTCACGGTGAGCAGCTTCATGCGGCTACGCTAACCGCCCTCGACCCAAACAAGTGCATCATTAATTCGCCACTTCCCCAAGAGCTCCTTATGATGGTGGGGTGATCGAAGCTCGCCACCTCCGTGTCCTGCGCGCCGTCTCCACCGCCGGCTCGTTCTCCGCCGCCGCCCGCGCGCTGGGCTGCACCCAGCCCGCCGTCAGCCAGCAGATGAAGGCCCTGGAGTCCTCCGCCGGAACCACGCTGCTGATCCGCACCGGACGCGAGATGCGCCTGACCCAGGCCGGCGAGGCACTGGTACGGCACGCCTCCGGCATCCTCGCGGGGCTGACCGCCGCCGAGGAGGAGGTCGCCGCCATCGCCGGACTGCGGGCCGGGCGGGTCCGGCTGGTCTCCTTCCCCAGCGGCAGCTCCACCCTGGTCCCGGGCGCGCTGGCCGCCCTGCGCGCCGACCACCCCGGCACCCGTGTCTCGCTCGTCGAGGCCGAACCCCCGCGCTCGGTGGACCTGCTGCGCGAGGGCGACTGCGACATCGCGCTGGCGTTCCGTTACGGGGCGGCCGGAGGCGAATGGGACGACCTGGTGGTCCGGCCGCTGCTCACCGACCGCCTGATCGGCCTTCTCCCGGAGGGGCACCGGCTGGCGGACGCGCCGAGCGTGTCCATCGGCGAGCTGGCCGACGAGTCCTGGATCGCGGGCTGCCCGCGCTGCCGCCGCCAGCTGGTCGAGGTCTGCGAGGCGTCCGGATTCGCCCCGCGCATCGACTTCGCCACCGACGACTACCCGGCGGTGATGGGCCTGGTCGGGGCCGGGCTCGGTGTGGCGGTGCTGCCGGAGCTGGCCGTCGAGTCGGTACGCGCCAAGGGGGCCAGGGCCGTGCCGGTCGAGCCCGCGATCGAACGGGAGATCGTCGCGCTGACCCTGCCGGACCTGGCCCGGGTCCCGGCGGTGGCGGCCACCCTGGACCAGCTGGCGCGGACGGCCGCCCGCTGAGGCCGCAGGGGAACGCGGGGCCACATCGACGGCTGCCGGGACCGCTGGGGGGCGCGGGCCCGCTCCGGCGGTGGCTGAGGGCGTGCGGCGTGCGGCGTGTGACGCCCACGCGGGCACCGGCCCCGGCCGCCCGGGGCCGGCAGGCCCCGGCTCTCGGGGAAACGTTTCTGCGTGGCGTGGGGGCGTACGGGTGTCAGGTGGTGCCGGAGGGCCCCGCGGCGGGGGCGCCGGAGGGCGCCGCGCTGATCAGCCGGGTCCTGGCCCGGCCCATCAGCTCCTCGCGCTCGTCCTCCGTCAGGCCGCCCCACACGCCGTAGGGCTCCCGTACGGCCAGGGCGTGCGCCGCGCACTCGGCCCGTACCGGGCAGCGCATGCACACCTCCTTCGCGGAGGTCTCGCGGGCGCTCCGCGCCGCGCCGCGCTCACCCTCCGGGTGGAAGAACAGGGAGCTGTCCACGCCTCGGCAGGCGGCGAGCAGCTGCCAGTCCCACAGGTCTGCGTTGGGTCCGGGAAGGCGGGAGAAATCTGCCATTGCTTGTCCCCTCGGAGCTGTGCTGCGTCGGAAGCGGCATCCTCGACCGTCTGTGATCGACGGCCTGCTGTGTGCGGACCGTCGGTGATCGGTGTGACCGAAGTCTCGACCGTACATCTACGGTGCTAGTAGATGTAAATATGACTGATTGCGAATCTAGCCACAGACACCCTTAAAAGGGAAGAAAAGCTGCCAAATAGGGCACGCCAGGGAGTGAAGATTCGGTTGACGGGTGAATCACCCGCGTCGTCCTCCTCCGTATTCGGGCCTTCACGTAGAGTGCCGAACCCGGTCGCGCGACCCGTAACTCTTTCGAGTGACCGTCGTTAAAGGAACGGATGCGGTTGACGGATATCCGGCTCGGGCACATGTCCGAGGGGGTCGACCGCACAGGTGACGACTTGTATCAGCCTGGAGGCTCAAGGTGACGCGCATCAGCTGCGGAGGACGGTCATGACATCCGTCCTCGTCTGCGACGACTCCCCGCTTGCCCGAGAAGCGCTCCGTCGCGCGGTGGCCACCGTGCCCGGCGTCGAGCGTGTGACGACCGCGGCCAACGGCGAGGAAGTCCTCCGCCGCTGGGGCGCCGATCGTTCGGACCTGATTCTGATGGACGTACGCATGCCCGGTCTGGGAGGTGTGGAGACCGTCCGTCGGCTGCTCTCCGCCGACCCCGGAGCCCGGATCATCATGCTGACCGTCGCCGAGGACCTGGACGGCGTCGCGCTCGCGGTCGCCGCCGGCGCCCGCGGCTATCTCCACAAGGACGCCTCGCGTGCCGAGCTGCGGGCCACCGTCACCCAGGCGCTGGCCGACCCGACGTGGCGGCTCGCCCCGCGCCGGCTGCGGTCCGCCGAGATGGGCGCGGCCCCGACGCTCACCGCGCGGGAGATCCAGGTGCTCGAAGGCATGAGCCACGGCCGCTCGAACGCCGAGATCGGCCGCGAGCTCTTCCTCTCCGAGGACACGGTCAAGACCCACGCCCGCCGCCTGTTCAAGAAGCTCGGGGCCTCGGACCGCGCCCACGCGGTGGCCCTCGGATTCCGCTGGGGCCTGGTCCGCTGAGGACGCGGCCCGGGCCGCGCCCCGTCCGCAGGTCCGCGGACGGGGGCACGGAGCGGGCCACCGGCTCCACATCCTGCATCCGGGCGCCCGCCCAGCGGTGCCATGTGACGCTTCCCGGCCGATGACGCATCCTTGAGTCGTGGAGTTCCTCAGGAACGATTCGGTCGAGCGGAAGGGGAGGGCGCAGGAGATGACATCCGGCGCACCCGCTCATAACGCTTCGGTGCACAACTCCGGGCGCAGTGCAGCGGACCGACTGGCATCAGGGCACCATGGTCCGATGCGCGATGACGAGACCACGGTGATCGGTGCCCTCGTGCACCGCGCCGTCGACGGAGACGCGCAGGCCACCCACGATCTGCTGGCCCACGTCCACCCTCTCGCCCTGCGCTACTGCCGCTCCCGGCTCAACCGCCTCCCCGGTGATGCTCGCCACTTCGTGGAGGACCTCGCGCAGGAGGTCTGCGTCGCGGTGCTGATGGCGCTGCCGCGCTACAAGGACACCGGCAGGCCCTTCGAGGCCTTCGTCTTCGCGATCGCCGGGCACAAGGTCGCCGACCTCCAGCGCGCCGCGATGCGCCACCCGGGGTCGACCGCCGTCCCCTCCGACGAGATGCCGGAACGGCCCGACGACTCCCTCGGCCCGGAGGAGCGCGCCCTGCTCAGCAGCGACGCCGCCTGGGCGAAGAAGCTCCTCGCCAATCTCCCGGAGAGCCAGCGTGAGCTGCTGGTCCTGCGGGTCGCGGTGGGGCTGACAGCCGAGGAGACCGGACGGATGCTCGGGATGTCGCCGGGTGCGGTCCGGGTCGCCCAGCACCGCGCGCTCAGCAGGCTCCGGGCGCTGGCCGAGCAGTAGGCGGCCCCGGGCAGGGAGGGGCCGGGGCGCCTCGCACGGCGCTGTGCGATGCACCCCACCGGGCACCCCGGCCTGTCCGGCCGGACCCCCGGCAGCGCTGCGGGGACCGCCGCCCGACCGCTTCGTGCGATGCTCCAGAACTCCCAAGTGATCTTGATCGTGGAATGAGACACCTTCCGGGGCCGTTAGCATGGACATCCGCACCGATCAAGGCCATTTGGGGAAGGTGTCATGACTGCAAACGTCGACGGAGTGCCCGAGAAATTCGCGACGCTCGGGTTGACCTACGACGACGTGCTGCTGTTGCCCGGCGCGTCCGAGGTCCTGCCCAACGCGGTCGACACCTCGACCCTCATCTCGCGCAACGTACGGGTGAACATCCCCCTGCTGTCGGCCGCCATGGACAAGGTGACCGAGGCGCGCATGGCGATCGCCATGGCCCGTCAGGGCGGCGTCGGCGTGCTGCACCGCAACCTCTCCGTCGAGGACCAGGTGAACCAGGTCGACCTGGTGAAGCGGTCCGAGTCCGGCATGGTCACCGACCCGATCACCGTGCACCCGGACGCCACCCTCGCCGAGGCGGACGCGCTCTGCGCGAAGTTCCGCATCAGCGGTGTGCCGGTCACCGATGCCGCGGGCAAGCTCCTCGGCATCGTCACCAACCGCGACATGGCCTTCGAGTCGGACCGTACGCGCCAGGTGCGCGAGGTCATGACGCCGATGCCGCTCGTCACCGGCAAGGTCGGCATCTCCGGCGTCGAGGCGATGGAGCTGCTGCGCCGCCACAAGATCGAGAAGCTGCCGCTGGTCGACGATGCGGGCCTCCTCAAGGGCCTCATCACGGTCAAGGACTTCAAGAAGGCCGAGCAGTACCCGAACGCCGCCAAGGACGCCGAGGGCCGCCTGCTCGTCGGTGCGGCCGTCGGCGCCAGCCCCGAGGCCCTGGAGCGCGCGCAGGCCCTCGCCTCCGCCGGGGTCGACTTCCTCATCGTCGACACCTCGCACGGCCACAACAGCAACGCCCTCGCCTGGATGGCGAAGATCAAGTCGAGCGTCGGCGTCGACGTGATCGGCGGCAACGTCGCCACCCGCGACGGGGCCCAGGCCCTGATCGACGCGGGGGTCGACGGTGTGAAGGTCGGCGTCGGGCCCGGATCGATCTGCACCACCCGCGTGGTCGCCGGCATCGGCGTCCCGCAGGTCACCGCGATCTACGAAGCCGCACTCGCCGCCCGTGCCGCGGGCGTCCCGGTGATCGGCGACGGCGGCCTCCAGTACAGCGGCGACATCGGCAAGGCGCTCGCCGCGGGCGCGGACAGCGTGATGCTGGGCAGCCTCCTCGCCGGCTGCGAGGAGTCCCCGGGCGAGCTGATGTTCATCAACGGCAAGCAGTTCAAGTCCTACCGCGGCATGGGTTCGCTGGGCGCCATGCAGTCGCGCGGCCAGGGCCGGTCCTACTCCAAGGACCGCTACTTCCAGGCCGAGGTCTCCTCGGACGACAAGCTCGTCCCCGAGGGCATCGAGGGCCAGGTGCCCTACCGCGGCCCGCTGGCCAACGTCCTGCACCAGCTCGTCGGCGGCCTCCGCCAGACCATGGGCTACGTCGGCGCCGCGACCGTCGACCAGATGGAGAGCAAGGGCCGGTTCGTCCGGATCACCTCGGCGGGCCTCAAGGAGAGCCACCCGCACGACATCCAGATGACGGTGGAAGCACCGAACTACAGCAGGAAGTAGCGCGTCACCGCAGGTGAGGGGCGGACCGGAGTTCCCGGTACCGCCCCTCACGGCTGCGTCGGGGATACTGGTCAGCGCAGACGTAGAGGGAAAGGCCACACATCGTGACTGAGATCGAGATCGGGCGCGGCAAGCGCGGCCGCCGGGCTTACGCATTCGACGACATCGCTGTCGTTCCGAGCCGCCGCACCCGGGACCCGAAGGAGGTCTCGATCGCCTGGCAGATCGACGCCTACCGCTTCGAGCTGCCGTTCCTGGCCGCTCCCATGGACTCCGTGGTCTCCCCGCAGACCGCCATCCGCATCGGCGAGATGGGCGGCCTGGGCGTGCTCAACCTGGAAGGGCTGTGGACCCGGCACGCCGACCCCCAGCCGCTGCTGGACGAGATCGCGGAGATGCCCGCCGAGTCCGCGACCCGCCGGCTCCAGGAGATCTACTCCGCGCCGATCCAGGAGGAGCTGATCGGGCAGCGCATCAAGGAGGTGCGCGACTCCGGCGTCGTCACCGCCGCCGCGCTCTCCCCGCAGCGCACCGCCCAGTTCTCCAAGGCGGTCGTCGACGCGGGCGTCGACATCTTCGTCATCCGCGGGACGACGGTCTCCGCCGAGCACGTCTCCGGCGCCGCCGAGCCGCTGAACCTCAAGCAGTTCATCTACGAGCTGGACGTCCCGGTCATCGTCGGCGGCTGCGCCACGTACACCGCCGCCCTGCACCTGATGCGCACCGGCGCCGCCGGTGTCCTCGTCGGCTTCGGCGGTGGCGCCGCGCACACCACGCGCAACGTCTTCGGCATCCAGGTCCCGATGGCCACCGCCGTCGCGGACGTCGCCGGCGCCCGCCGCGACTACATGGACGAGTCCGGCGGCCGGTACGTGCACGTCATCGCGGACGGCGGTGTCGGCTGGTCCGGCGACCTGCCGAAGGCCATCGCCTGCGGTGCGGACGCCGTGATGATGGGCTCCCCGCTGGCCCGCGCCACCGACGCGCCGGGCCGGGGCCGTCACTGGGGCATGGAGGCCGTCCACGAGGACGTGCCGCGCGGCAAGCTGGTCGACCTCGGTTCCGTCGGGACGACGGAGGAGGTCCTCACCGGGCCCTCGCACACCCCGGACGGCTCGATGAACATCTTCGGCGCCCTGCGCCGCGCGATGGCCACCACCGGCTACAGCGACCTCAAGGAGTTCCAGCGCGTCGAGGTGACCGTCGCGGACTCGCAGCACCGCCGCTGACCTCCGCGTCGCCGCTCCGTACACGCAGGGCCCGGACCGTTCCACGGTCCGGGCCCTGCGGCATGCTGCCGTGCGGTGTCATCCGGCCTTCTTCGCACCACCGACGGCGGCGATCGCGCTGAGTCCCAGGAAGAGGTACGTCATGAAGTCGGCCTCCTGCGACCAGGTCCTCGTCACCGTGTCGAAGTGATCGCCCACGACCTCGAAGAACGGAACCTGCGCCCTATCGGCGAGGATCATCGAGATGCCGACGAGCTGACCGAGGTAGACGGCGCCGATGGAGAAGACGGCGGAGGCGGCGACGACCGCCGGGCCGGAGCCGCCGACCTTGCTCGCCGCGAAGCCGACCAGGAAGCCGACGCCGACCGCCGCGTAGCCGACCTCCCGTTCGATGGAGCCCGCGATCACGCCGTAGAGGATGCCCGCGACGAGCGCCGCGCCGAGCGCGACCGCCACACCGAGCAGCATGGTGTTGCGGGCGGGGGGAGCCGGGGCGAAGGGCGCGCCGCCGAACGGGGCGCCTTCGGCGGGCGTGCCGAACGGGGCGCCCTGGCCGGGCTGCTGGTCCCCGAAGGGCGCGCCGGAGGGTGCCGGGGGCTGCTGGCCGTACGGGGTGCCGGCCGGTGCCGGGGGCTGCTGGCCGTACGGGGTGCCGGCCGGTGCCGGGGGCTGCTGGCCGTACGGGGTGCCGGCCGGTGCCGGGGGCTGCTGGCCGTACGGGGTGCCGCTCGGGGCGGGGGGCTGCTGGCCTGAGTGGCCGGCGTAGGGGTTGCCGTCGACGGGCTGTCCGCCGAAGGGCTGCTGGGGCTGGTTCGGAGGCTGCACGGGCTGACTCACGGTGGGGCTCCCCCTGGGACGGCTGCGAACTGTCGCGCTGCATACGTACATGTGTGCGCTCTGTGACGCCGCAGAGTAGCAGCACCATCGAGATTCAGTCACTGGCCATCTTTCGACGGTCCGTCACCTTGCGGGGGCGGACAGGGCCTGCCGTCGCGCGGCAGACGGCACGGTGACGACAGGTCTAGAGCCGGTGGGCGGCCCCCGCCGGAGTGGCGCCCCGGGTGTCCAGAAGCAGCTGGGCCTTGACCGCCAGGCCCTGGAGGTCGTAGGTGCGGTGCTGCTGGAGCAGTACGGTCAGATCGGCCGCGGCCGCCGCCTCGTACAGCGAGTCGGCGCGCGGGACGGGGAGTTCGCCCACCCGCCAGTCCAGGACGTGCGGGTCGTGATAGCCGATCTGCGCCCCCATGTCCATCAGCCGGGTGGCGATCTCCCGTGCGGGCGCGGCCTCCTGGTCCGCGGTGTCCGGTTTGTAGGTGACGCCGAGCAGCAGGACGCGTGCGCCCCGGACGGACTTGCCGTGCTCGTTCAGGAGGGTGGCGCAGCGCTGGATGACGTACCGGGGCATCCGGTCGTTGATCTCCTGCGCGAGGGCGACCATCCGCAGCGGGTGTCCTGCGGTGGGGCCGCCGTGGGGCGCGCAGCCCGGGTCGACCGGGACGCCGTGGCCGCCGACGCCGGGCCCCGGGCGGAAGGGCTGGAAGCCGAACGGCTTGGTCTCGGCGCACCGGATGACGTCCCAGAAGTCCACGCCGAGGTCGTGGCAGAGCACCGCCATCTCGTTGACCAGCGCGATGTTGACGTGCCGGAAGTTGGTCTCCAGGACCTTCGTCATCTCCGCCTCGCGCAGGCCCCGGGCCCGTACGACCTTGTCGGTGAGCCGTCCGTAGAAGGCGGCGGCCGACTCGGTGCAGGCGGGGGTGAGGCCGCCGATGACCTTGGGGGTGGCGGCCAGGGTGCGGGTGCGGCTGCCGGGGTCGAGCCGGTTGGGGGAGCAGGCGAGGTGGAAGTCGCGTCCTGCGGTCAGGCCGGAGCCCTCTTCGAGCAGGGGGCGCAGGAAGGTCTCGGTGGTGCCCGGCGGTACGGCGGACTCCAGCAGCACGGTGGTGTGCGGGCGCAGCCGGGAGGCCAGGGCGCGGGCGGCGTCGCCGAGTGCGGTGAGGTCGACGGTGCGGTCGGGGCCGAGCGGGGTGGGGGAGCAGATCACCGCGGTACGGACCCGGCCCAGCTCGGCGGCGTCGGTGGTGGGGCGGAAGCCGCCCGCGAGCATGCGGCGGACCTCGGAGGCGGTGAGTGCGCCCTCGACGGGGCTCCGGCCCGCTCTCAGCTCCGCGTGCGGGCGGGGATCGGGGTCGTACCCGACGGTGGCGATTCCGGCGGCCACGGCGGCTCGGGCGAGCGGCAGGCCGAGGTGACCGAGTCCGATGACAGCGAGGTCCGCGGGCATACAGGAAGACCCCCTAAGTGCGGAGAGCGAAGATCGCAACTGCTGTGGACAGCGCAATGTCAGACTAGGCGTAAATATGACCTATATGTCGCATTGTGCCGCTCAGGTCACCGGGGTGTTGTCCACAGGCGGTGGCTGAACTCGGGGAGCGCGGACAGAATCGAGAGGTGGACACGGGCGGCCGGCCCCTCGGCCGGGTGGCACTCCCGTGTCCGACCACCCCGATCCACCGGGAGGCAGCAAGTGAGGACAGCGACACTGGGACCCGCCGAGCGCACCCTCGCGCTCGCCGCCATGGCCGAGCGCGAGCTGGACGTGCTGGTCGTGGGGGCGGGCGTGGTCGGCGCGGGCACGGCGCTGGACGCCGCCACCAGAGGCCTGACCACCGGACTGGTCGAGGCGCGCGACTGGGCGTCCGGCACATCGAGCAGGTCGAGCAAGCTCATCCACGGCGGCCTGCGCTATCTGGAGATGCTCGACTTCGCCCTGGTCCGGGAGGCCCTCAAGGAGCGCGGGCTGCTCCTGGAGCGGCTCGCCCCGCATCTGGTCAAGCCCGTGCCCTTCCTCTACCCCTTGCAGCACAAGGGGTGGGAGCGGCTCTACGCCGGCTCCGGCGTCGCCCTGTACGACGCGATGTCGGTCTCCTCCGGCCACGGGCGCGGCCTCCCCGTCCACCGCCACCTCTCCCGCAAGCACGCCCTGCGGGTCGCTCCGGCGCTGAGGAAGGACGCCCTGGTCGGGGCCCTCCAGTACTACGACGCCCAGATGGACGACGCCCGGTTCGTCACCGAGCTGGTGCGCACCGCCGCGTCCTACGGCGCCCACGTGGCCAACCAGGCCCGGGTCGTCGGCTTCCTCCGCGAGGGCGAGCGGGTCGTCGGCGCGCTCGTCCGGGACGTCGAGAGCGGCACGGAGTACGAGGTCCGGGCCAAGCAGGTGGTCAACGCCACCGGCGTGTGGACCGACGACACCCAGGGGCTCATCGGCGAGCGCGGCCAGTTCCACGTCCGGGCCTCCAAGGGCATCCACCTCGTCGTCCCCAAGGACCGCATCCACTCCACCACCGGCCTCATCCTGCGCACCGAGAAGTCCGTCCTCTTCGTCATCCCCTGGGGGCGGCACTGGATCATCGGCACCACGGACACCGACTGGGACCTGGACAAGGCCCACCCCGCCGCCTCCAGTGCCGATATCGACTACCTCCTCCAGCACGTCAACGCCGTCCTGAGCACGCCGCTGACCAGGGACGACGTCCAGGGCGTCTATGCCGGGCTGCGGCCGCTGCTGGCCGGCGAGTCGGACGCCACCAGCAAGCTGTCGCGCGAGCACACGGTGGCCCACCCCGCCCCCGGCCTGGTCGTCGTGGCGGGCGGCAAGTACACGACGTACCGGGTCATGGCCAAGGACGCGGTGGACGAGGCGGTGCACGGCCTCGACCAGCGGGTCGCCGCCTGCGTCACCGAGGACACCCCGCTGCTGGGGGCCGAGGGGTACAAGGCCCTGTGGAACGCGCGCGCCCGGATCGCGGCCCGGACCGGGCTGCACGTCGCCCGGGTGGAGCACCTGCTCAACCGGTACGGCTCAATGACCGAGGAAATTCTGGAACTCGTCCTGGCCGACCCCGCCCTGGGTGAACCGCTGCCCGCCGCCGACGACTATCTGCGCGCCGAGATCGTCTACGCGGCCTCCCACGAGGGCGCCCGCCATCTGGACGACGTGCTGACCCGGCGCACCCGGATCTCCATCGAGACCTTCGACCGGGGCACCCGCAGCGCCCGGCTCTGCGCGGAGTTGATCGCGCCGGTGCTGGGCTGGGACCAGGGCCGGATCGACCGGGAGGTCGAGCACTACGAGAAGCGGGTGGAGGCCGAGCGGGAGTCGCAGCGGCAGCCCGACGACCTCACGGCGGACGCGGCCCGGCTGGGCGCACCGGACATCGTGTCGATCTGAGGAGTGTCCCGCAGCCCCGGACGGCGGCCACCGCCTGTTGCCTCCGGGGCAGTTGGGGCCCGCCTGCCGGGAGGGGCGGCGCGCCGGGCCGGGACCGGCCTGGACGGGAAGGCCCGGTTGGTAGGAGGCTGTGGGGGATTCTCTCCGCGGGCCGTGGCGCGGCGGACCCGGACCCGGCACCAGGACCGGTCCCGGGGTGAGGGACAATGAACGCTCTGCCAGGGCGGGTTGATCGCAGAGGGGACGCATGTCGGAGGCGGAGCAGGCACGGGAGCCCCAACGGGACAAGAACGGTCGTCTCCTCGCGGGGCGCTACCGGCTCGGTGAGGTGCTCGGCCGGGGCGGCATGGGCACGGTCTGGCGCGCCGACGACGAGACGCTCGGCCGCACGGTCGCGGTCAAGGAACTGCGGTTCCCCTCCGCGATCGACGAGGACGAGAAGCGCCGGCTGATCACGCGCACCCTGCGCGAGGCCAAGGCGATCGCACGGATCCGCAACAACAGCGCGGTGACCGTCTACGACGTGGTCGACGAGGACGACCGGCCGTGGATCGTCATGGAGCTGATCGAGGGCAAGTCGCTCGCCGAGGCGATCCGCGAGGACGGCACGCTGACGCCGAAGCGGGCCGCCGAGGTCGGGCTCGCCATCCTCGACGTCCTGCGCTCCGCACACCGCGAGGGCATCCTGCACCGCGACGTGAAGCCGTCCAACGTGCTGATCGCCGAGGACGGCCGCGTCGTGCTCACCGACTTCGGCATCGCTCAGGTCGAGGGCGACCCCTCGGTCACCTCCACCGGCATGCTCGTCGGCGCCCCCTCGTACATCTCGCCGGAGCGCGCCCGAGGACACAAGCCCGGCCCGCCCGCCGACCTGTGGTCGCTCGGCGGACTGCTGTACGCGAGCGTCGAGGGCTGCCCGCCGTACGACAAGGGCTCGGCCATCGCCACGCTCACGGCCGTGATGACCGAACCTCTCGACCCGCCGAAGAACGCCGGCCCGCTCACCGAGGTCATCTACGGGCTGCTCGCCCGCGACCCCGAACAGCGCCTCGACGACGCCGGGGCACGGGCGTTGCTCAACGACGTCATCAAAGCCCCCGACGCCCCCGCGCCCGCTCCCGCGGACTCCACGCAGATCATGGCCATGCCGCCGGCCCCCGCCGCCGACCCCCTCGTCAGGCGGACGCCGAAGCAGCCCAAGGCCCCGAAGCCGCCGAAGCAGTCCGCGGGGACCGGCGAGTCCGGTGAGGGCGCCCGCGACCGGCTGCGCGGAGCCCTGCGCTCCGTCCGCAACGCCAAGGCCCCGGCGGTGGCCGCGGGTGCTGCGGCCGCGTCGTCGGGCTCTTCCGCCGCCGCGGCCACCGGTTCGCCCGCCACCCCGCCCAAGCCGCCGTCCCCGCCCGGGACTTCCACCCCGGCCACGGCGTCCTCAGCGGTGGCGGGGGCCACCCCGGCGAGCGCGAAGGGATCCGTCGCGGCCCCCGACGCACCCGCCCGCGCCCCCGAGTCCGCGGTGACGGCGAACGCTTCCGTGCCCGGACAGCGCCCGCCGTCCTCGGCCGCCTCCCCACGTGCCTCGATCACCGACGTCGTGCCCCGCCGCACGCTCGTGATCATCGCGGCCGTCGTCGCGCTGGCCATCCTCGGCACGGTCCTCGCCCTCGCCCTCGGTGGCGACGACGCGGACACGAGCGGCAAGGGCGACACCGCCGCGTCGGCCGGAGCCGCGGCAGGCGGCGCCGACGACAAGGGCGAGGACACCGGAGGCGGTTCGTCCGGTGCGAAGGGCGACGGCCAGAAGGAAGGCCAGGGCAAGGAGGAGGGCCGGGCGTCCGAGGGCCCGTCCGGGGAGGGCTCCGACGACTCGGAGGCCGACGACCCGGAGGACGACCAGGGCGACGGGGGCGGCAAGCCGGGCGCGGGCGACTCCCTGCCCGCCGGCTACGAGAAGGTCACCGACAGCCGGTTCCACTTCACCATGGCCATGCCCGAGGACTTCCGTCGCACCGCCATCGCGGGCACCAACTCCGGCGGCATCTACAACGCCGGCAAGGGCAGCTTCCCCCGCGTCCAGGTCGACTTCAACAGCTCGCCCAAGGACGACGCCGCGGCCGCCTGGCGCGCGGCCGTCGCCAGCGCCAAGGTCCTCAGCGACGGCTATCAGCACGGCAGCATAAAGAAGGTCGAGTACAACGGCTATCCGACCGTCGCCGACTGGACGTTCGAGCGCAGCCACAGCGGTGTCCGGGTCCGGGTGCTCAACCGCGGCTTCAAGGTGGACGCCCGGCGCGGCTACTCGATCATGATCAGCTGCCCGGTGGACGAGTGGGACGAAGACGCGTGCCGGACGCTGCGCGAAACGGCGTTCGCCACCTTCACGCCGACGGACTGACCACCGGTCACGCCCGATCCGGACCGGTGTGAAACGTTTGTGCGGGCCGGATCGGCACGACCCGGCCCGTCGGCCGGAGTTGCCACGTATCGTAAGAGGCCGGAGACCGTACGCAGCCGGAACGGCGGGTCAATGGCCCGCCGGACGAACGTGACCGACGGAATCGTGCAGCTCTGATGGCCGGGGGAACAGCGCGCTCTGGGGAGGCGTCGTGGACGACTACGCGGGTCGGGTGCTTGCCGACCGCTACCGCCTTCCGCTGCCCCCGTCCGACGGGTACGAACTGGCCGAGACCCGGGCGTTCGACACCTACAGCGGCCAGGAAGTCCTGGTCCGCCAGGTCCCGTTGCCGGAGATCGTGGACGCCGAGGTGCTCGACGCCGACGGGCGGGCCCCGATGTCCGGGCGGCCCGGCGGGCGGGCGGTCCGCCGCAGTACGGACCCCGCGGTCCGGCGGGCGATCGAGGCCGCGCAGGCCGCCGCCCAGGTGCCTGACCACCCTCGTCTCGACCAGGTCTTCGACGTCTTCGCCGAGGCGGATTCGCTCTGGATAGTCAGCGAGCTCGTCGCGGCCCGGCCGCTCGCGGCGCTTCTCGCCGAGCGCCCCCTCACCCCCTACCGGGCCGCCGAGATCGGCTCCGACGTGCTCACCGCCCTGCGGGTGCTGCACGCCCACGGCTGGACCCACCGCAACATCACCGTGCGCACGGTTCTGGTCTGCGACGACGGGCGCGTCATGCTCACCGGCCTCGCGGCGGGCGCCGCCGAGGAGGCCCTCTGCGGGTACGCCCCCGCACCGCGGCCCGACGCCGATCCGGTGGCCGGTCCGACGACGTACGGCATTCCGGCCCCCGAGCCCACCCCGCCGCGAGAGCTCGGCGGCGTCCCCGCGCTCCCGGCGGCCGGGAGCGACGCGGCGGACGTCCGGGAGTCCGCCGGCGGCCAGGAGTACGCGGAACCGGAGGAGTCCGCCGAACCCGACAGCCCGGAGGGCTACGACGGCCGCGAGGGCTACGGCGGCCGAGAGGTCTACGGCGATCGCGAGGTCTACGAAGGCCGCGAGGGCTATGGCCAAGAGGGCGGGGGGAGCCGGGAGTTCTCCGGCAGCCGGGAGCGCCGCATGGACCGGGAGCTGCCGGTTCCGCCGCTGCCGCTGGGGTACGTGCCGCGCCGCGAGGACGACGCGAACGCCCCGTACGACCTGCCGCCCGGCCACGAGGCCGGCCCTGCCCGGGACGCGTGGGCGGACGGTGGCGAGGCAGGCCCCGTCCGGGGCCAGTGGGCCGACGGTGGCGAGACCGGGACTGCCGGGAGGCAGGAGGCGGACAGCGAGGAGACCGGCTCTGTCGGGGGGCCGTGGGCGGACGAGGAGAAGACCGGTCCTGTCCGGGACCCGTGGGCGGACGGCCATGAGACCGGCCCCGTCGGGGGGCCGTGGGCCGACGGTGAGGAGACCGGCCCTGCCCGGGACCCGTGGGCGGACGGTGGCGAGACCGGTCCCGTCCGGGAGCAGCGGGCCGACGGGCAGGAGATCGTCCCGCGACCGGCCGCCCCCGCCGTTCCCTACACCACAGTCCCACCCCCCGCCGAGCCGGGCGCCGCGAGCGCCGCCCAGCTGCGGGCCGCCCGCGCCGGTGCGATCGCCGCCTACCGCGCGGGCGCACGGGCCGCCGCCCGGATCACCGAGGACCGCCGGCAGACCGACCGTGCCCCGGCCGACCTCACGAACCCCCCGCGGGAGGGGGGCGCAACCGCCTCGGCCGACCTCACGAAGCGGCCGCAGGACGGACGTGCAACCGCGCCGGACGCCGGGACCGTGAGCACCGCCGGTCCCGCCGGGGACGCGGACCGTCCCGGAGCCGCCGCCACCGGTTCCGCCCCCGACGCCGCGGGTGCCCCGCATGCCCCCGGGGCCCCCGTCGGCGGCTCCGACGCCCCCGACGCCCGTGCCCTCCCGTTCCAGCGGCCCACCCCCGGCGCTCCCCGGCTGACCGCCCCCTGGGGCAGCCCCGGCGAGGAGCCCTACGACGACGAGGACGACGAGGACGACGGTGAGGCGCCCCGGCCGCCGGGCCGCCGCGTCCACCTCGCCGGGACCTGGGACGACGGGCCCGGCGCCGGACGGCCCGTGTCCGCCGGCGGATCGGGCGCGGACGCCCTGCGCGCCGACTCCCGGCGGCCCGCCGTATCTGGCTCCGCCGGGAAGGAGGCCGCCCGCACCGCGCCGCTCCCGGCCGCGCGGACCACCGCCCGGGCCTGGGAGGACGCCGTCACGGGCGGTGAACCGGCCGTCTACCGCGGTCCGGCCACTCCGCTCGCCGCCGAACGCGCCCGCCAGGCACGGATCGCCGTCGTCGGACCCGTCACCGAGCGCTGGGCCCCCGAGCAGGCGGGCCCGGTGCACGAGAACTGGCAGCTCGCGCCGCCGATCGGACCCTCCACCGATCTGTGGGCGCTCGGCGCGCTCCTCTACCGCGCCGTCCAGGGCCACGCCCCCTACCCCGAGGAGAGCGCGGCCGAGCTCGTCCAGATGGTGTGCGGCGAGCCGCCCGCCTTCGCGGAGGAGTGCGGTCCGCTGCGGCCCGTCGTCGAGTCCCTGCTGCGTCAGGACCCCACCGAGCGACCGGACTTCGAGGAGCTGCGCGGCTGGCTGCGCTCGCTGGTGCGTTCCGCGCCGGAGCCGGAGGCGGGCGCCGACGTCGTGCCGCTGCCCGCGCCCGACGCCGCCCGGCTCCCCGTCGTGCGCCGCCGGGGTGAGCTGGTCCGGCGGCGCTGGGGCCGGTTCGGCGGCTCCGGGGCGGGCAGGCACCGCCAGGAGCCGCCGGCAGCCGCCGACGCGGGACGGTGGCGTGCAGCGGGACCACTCCACGTCGCTGCTGCCGCCCGACCGTTCCGTGCGCGGGCCCGTGGAGAGCTGGGAGGACGAGCGCCCGGCCCGCGCGCCGCGTGCGCCCAAGGGCCCCCGGGCGCTGCGGGAACCCCCGCGCCGGGGCGAGGGGTCGCCGCGCAAGCTGGGCCGGCTGCTGCTCGTCCTGGTCCTGCTGCTGATGGCCGCCGCCATCGCGTACGCCGTGATGTTCATGCCGAAGGCGGAGCCGGGCCGGGACGACGGAGCGCCCGCGCCCACCGGTTCCGCCGCACCGCCCGCCGCCTCGGGGGAGCCCGCGCCCAGCGGCCCGGCGGACGGCTCCGCCGGGCCCGGCTCCCAGAAGCCGCAGACCAGCCGGTCCGCGGCCGCCCTCGCCCCCGGCTACACGCTCCGCAAGGACGCGGAGGGCTTCGAGGTCGGCGTACCGGAGGACTGGCAGCGCAGCCCGGCCAACGCGGACCGTCAGATCCGGTACGGGAGCGACGGGTTCACCCTGCTCGTGGTGCCCGGCCGGGACACCGTGAAGTCGGGCGGCAGCGATCCCCTGGACTACCAGCGCGACAAGGAGCCCGAACTCCAGCCGTTCCGGGACTCCAGCTGGTCCTCCTCGTCCGGGCTGCGCCGGGTCGACGTCGGCCGGCAGGCGATGGCCGAGGGGCAGTTCACCTGGCAGGAGAGCGGCGGGCGCGAGGTGTTCGTCCGCAACCTCGCCATGATCGTCGACGGCCGGTACCACGTCATCCAGGCCATCGGCCCGGAGAACGACCGGGACAAGGTCACCGAGATCTACGAGCAGGCCATCGCCTCGTACCGGATCGCCAACTGACCGCACGTCATCGGCGCCGCCCGTGGGTGGGGGTTGTGCGGTACCGACAACCATCACGGTGCGGTCTCGTGGGCGATCCCCGGTATCCCCGCCGCGTCCCGCCTCCGTAATCTGGCCCTCCGAGGAACGGGGCGGGGACATCACGTGGATCGATCACAGGGCGCGGACGCGGGACCGGTGCTGGCGGGGCGCTACCGGCTGGGCGACGTCCTCGGCCGGGGCGGCATGGGCAAGGTCTGGCGCGCCCACGACGAAGTGCTGCACCGCACGGTCGCCGTCAAGGAGTTGACCGCCGGACTGTACGTCGCCGAGGCCGACCGGCTCGTCCTGCACGCCCGGACCCAGAAGGAGGCCCGCGCCGCGGCACGCATCACCCACCCCGGCGTCGTCACCGTCCACGACGTGATCGAGTACGACAACCGCCCCTGGATCGTCATGCAGTACGTCGACGGGCCCTCCCTCGCGGACGCCGCCAAGGAGAGCGGCGAGATCGCCCCGCGCGAGGCGGCCCGCATCGGGCTGCACGTGCTGAGCGCCCTGCGCGCCGCCCACGGCGCGGGGGTGCTGCACCGGGACGTCAAGCCGGGGAACGTCCTGCTGGCACGCGACGGGCAGGTGCTCCTGACCGACTTCGGGATCGCCGCGATCGAGGGCGACGCCACCATCACCCGTACCGGCGAACTGGTCGGCTCCATCGACTACCTGGCCCCCGAGCGGGTACGCGGCGGCGACCCGGGCCCGGCCTCCGACCTCTGGTCGCTGGGGGCGACGCTGTACGCGGCGGTCGAGGGGGCCTCGCCGTTCCGCCGTACGTCCCCGATCTCCACCATGCAGGCCGTCGTCACCGAGGAACCTCCCGCGCCGGTCAACGCCGGTCCGCTCGGGGCCGTCATCACCGCGCTGCTCCGCAAGGACCCGGCCGAGCGGCCGACGGCCGCGCAGACCGAGCAGATGCTGCTGGACGCCATGGAGGGCCGCGAACCCCGGGCCGCCCAGGCCCACGTGCCGACCCAGCGCTTCCCCGAGGAGCCCCGCCACGGCTACGGCGGCGGCTCCGTGGCCCTGCCCGGCTCCGAGGGCGCCACCGCCCGGCTGCCCGGCGCGCCCTCCACCGCGACCGGCCCGGCCGCCCACGTCACGCCGGCCGCCCGCACCGCCCCGGCCCCGGCCCCGCCTCCGCCCCGGTGACCCGGCGCGCCGGATCGCGGTGGCGCACGGTGCTCGTCGTGGTCGTCGCCGCGGCCGTGCTGGGCGGCGCCGCCGGGCTGATCGCGATGAAGTACGGCGAGGGCTCGGGATCCCCGGCCGGGGCGAGCGGCGGTCCGGGCGCCGGAAGCACACCCTCCGCTCCCCGGACCGCCCCGGGGCCCACCGGCCCCGCGCAGGGCGCGTCCGCGGTGCCCGACGGCTGGCACCGGGTCGACGACCCGGCCGGCTTCAGCCTCGTCGTGCCCGACGGCTGGGAGCGCCAGGTGAACGAGGGCCAGATCGACTACACCCCGGACGGCGGGGCCCACCGGATACGTATCAGCGTCGACCCCGACCCGGACTTCGACCATCCGTATCTGCACATGGAGAGCCTGGAGGAGCAGCTCTCCCGGAGACTGCCGGGCTACCAGCGGATCGGGATGCAGAAGAACAGCTTCCGCGACCGGCCGGGCGCTCTCTGGGAGTTCCGCTGGAACGAGACCAAGGACCACGCGGGACCCCGGCACGGGATCGACCAGATGTACTACGGGGGCGCCGGCGGTCCCGAGTACGCGCTGTACCTGACGGCCCCGGAGGAGGGCTGGGAGGCCAGCCGCAAGAAGTTCGACATCATGCTCCGCAGCTGGCGCGCACCGCGGGTGCAGCAGTGAGGGCGCCGGGCGATCGGCCGCAACGCCGCTGATCAGCGATTATGTCGCCAGCGATCACTGGCTCGTTCGAAGGGGATGCCGAACGAGCCGGACAGGTCCTGTGAAAAACTGTTACCGACGGGTACCCAAAGGCTCGGGCTGGACATACTCTCGGCCCCATGACGGACTCGCAGGCTCCTGACGCCCCTCTCGGCACGAACCCGGTGGCGGTCGCCCCCGCCGGGGTGCGCACGGCCGCCGACGTGGTCACCCCCGAGGTGATCGCCCAGCTGACCCGCGGCGTCGTCGGGTCGGGCCGAACGGCCAACCACACCCCCTTCACCGGGGAGAAGCTGGCCGACCTGCCCGAGTCCACCCCCGAGGACGTCGCCACCGCCTTCGACCGGGCCCGCGCCGCCCAGCCCGGCTGGGCCTCCGTCCCCGTACGACAGCGCGCCGCCGTCCTGCTGCGCTTCCACGACCTCGTCCTGAGCCGGCAGTCCGAGGTCCTCGACCTCATCCAGCTGGAGACCGGCAAGGCCCGTCTGCACGCCCACGAGGAGGTGCAGGCCATCGCCGTCGCCGCGCGCCACTACGGGCGCAGGGCCGCCTCCTACCTCAAGCCCCGCCGCCACACCGGCGTCGTCCCGACCCTCACCAAGGTCACCGAACTGCGCCAGCCGCGCGGCGTCGTCGGCCAGATCGCCCCCTGGAACTACCCGCTCGAACTCTCCGTGGGCGACGCCCTGCCCGCCTTCGTCTCCGGCAACGCCGTCGTGATGAAGCCCGACACCGAGACCGCGCTCACCGCCCTGTGGGCCCGCGACCTGCTGATCGAGGCCGGACTGCCCGCCGAGGTCTTCCAGGTCGTCCTCGGCGAGGGCCCGGTCGTCGGCCCCGAGGTCGTCAGCCGCGCCGACTACGTCTCCTTCACCGGCTCCACCCGCACCGGCCGCGAGGTCGCCGTCGGCGCGGCCTCCCGGCTGGTCGGCGTCTCCCTGGAGCTCGGCGGCAAGAACGCCATGCTCGTCCTGAAGGACGCCGACGTCGAGAAGGCCGCCGCCGGAGCCGTCCGGGCCTGCTTCTCCTCCGCCGGACAGCTCTGCATCTCCATCGAGCGGCTGTACGTCCACGAGTCGATCGCCGACGACTTCGTCCAGCGCTTCGCCACCCGCACGAAGGCCATGCGGCTCGGCAGCTCCCTGGCGTACGGGGCCGACATGGGCTCCCTCGTCGGCGAACGCCAGCTGGAGACGGTCGCGCGCCACGTCGACGAGGCCGTCGAGAAGGGCGCGACCCTCGTCGCCGGCGGCGTCGCCCGCCCCGACATCGGCCCGCTCTTCTACGAGCCGACCATCCTCGACGGCGTGGAGGCCCCCATGGCCGTCTGCGGCGAGGAGACCTTCGGGCCGGTCGTCGCGGTCTACCGCTTCCGCGACGAGGACGAGGTGATCGCGCTGGCCAACGCCACTCCGTACGGTCTCAACTCCAGCGTCTGGACCACCGACTCCCGGCGGGGCCACGCGGTCGCCGCCCGGCTGCGCACCGGCACCGTCAACATCAACGAGGGATACGCCCCCGCCTACGGCAGCGTCCAGTCCCCGATGGGCGGCATGAAGGACTCCGGTCTCGGCCGGCGGCACGGGTCCGAGGGCATCCTCAAGTACACCGAGGCCCAGACCGTCGCCCAGCAGCGGCTGATCCCGCTCGCGCCCGCCTTCGGGATGGACGACGAGAAGTACGCCGCGTTCATGACGAGCAGCCTCAAGGTGATGAAGGCGTTCCGGCTGCGCTGAGACGCCGGGAAGCCCGGCGCGCGGGAGGCCGAACGCGGACGCCCGACGCGTGGGGGACCGGCCACCGTGACGCCGCAGCACGCCCCTTCCGTACCGATTCCGTTCCGAGGAGTGCCATGTCCCAGGACAGCCCTGCCCAGCATCAGGCCGTCAGCCATGTCCCGGCCGAGGACGACGCCGCGTACGACTACGACGTCCTGGTCGTCGGCTCGGGCTTCGGAGGCGCGGTGTCGGCGCTCCGGCTCACCGAGAAGGGGTACCGCGTCGGTGTCCTGGAGGCGGGCCGCCGCTTCACCCCCGGCACGCTCCCCAAGACCTCCTGGGACCTGAAGAACTACCTCTGGGCCCCCGCCCTCGGGCTCTTCGGCCTCCAGCGCATCCACCTGCTCGGCAACGTCATGGTGCTCGCCGGGGCCGGCGTCGGCGGCGGGTCGCTCAACTACGCCAACACCCTGTACGTGCCGCCCGCCCCGTTCTTCGAGGACCGCCAGTGGGCCTCGATCACCGACTGGCAGGACGAGCTGAAGCCGTACTACGACCAGGCCCGGCGCATGCTCGGGGTCCGCCTCAACCCGACCATGACCCCCTCCGACATCCACCTCAAGGCCGTCGCACAGACCATGGGCGTCGGCGACACCTTCCACATGACCCCGGTCGGCGTCTTCTTCGGCGACGGCAAGGACGCCGACGGCACCGTGAAGGCCGAGGCCGGCGCCACCGTCCCCGACCCGTACTTCGGCGGCGCGGGCCCCGAGCGCAGGGCCTGCACCGAGTGCGGCGAGTGCATGACGGGCTGCCGCCACGGCGCCAAGAACACCCTCAACGAGAACTACCTCCACCTCGCCGAGCGGGCCGGAGCCGTCATCCACCCGATGACCTCCGTGGTCGCCGTCACCGAGGACCCCGAGGGCGGCTACCGCGTCCTCACCGTCCCCACCGACCGCCGCCGCCGGGCGAAGCCCACGAAGCTGCGCGCCCGCGAGGTCGTCGTCGCCGCCGGAACGTACGGCACCCAGACCCTCCTGCACACCATGAAGGACCGGGGGCTGCTGCCCCGGATCTCCGCGAAGCTCGGCGAACTGACCCGCACCAACTCCGAAGGCCTGGTGGGCGCCCAGACCAGCGACCGCCGCTACCGCAGGAAGCACGGCACCGCCAAGGCCGACTTCACCCGGGGCGTCGCGATCACCTCGTCGATCCACCCCGACGACAACACCCACATCGAGCCCGTCCGCTACGGCAAGGGCTCCAACGCCATGGGCATGCTGACCGTCCTCCAGGTGCCCTACGGGGCCCACCGGGTACGCCGCTGGGTCGCCGGCATGATCAAGCACCCGGCCCTCGCCGCCCGTTCGCTCTCCAACCGCCGCTGGTCCGAGCGCAGCATCATCGGTCTGGTCATGCAGTCGCTGGACAACTCCCTCACCACCTACCGCAAACCGGGCGGTATCGGAAAGGGCCTGCTCACCGCCCGCCAGGGCCACGGCGCCCCCAACCCGACGCAGATCCCGGAGGCGACCCTCGGCGCCAGCCTGCTCGCCGAGGAGATCAACGGCTTCGCCGGCTCCAACGTGGGGGAGCTGATGGGCACCCCGCTCACCGCCCACTTCCTCGGCGGCTGCCCGATCGGCGCGAGCGCCGAGGAAGGCGTCATCGACCCGTACCACCGCCTCTGGGGCCACCCCGGCATCAGCGTCGTCGACGGCTCCGCCGTCTCCGCGAACCTCGGCGTCAACCCGTCGCTGACCATCACCGCCCAGGCCGAGCGCGCGATGTCGCTGTGGCCCAACAAGGGCGAGGCGGACCCGCGCCCGGAGCAGAGCGCGGCCTACGAGCGGCTCGCCCCGGTCGCACCGCGCACGCCCGCCGTGCCGAAGGAGGCGTTCGGCGCGCTGAAGCTGCCGTTCCTGGGCATCCCCGTGGTGCCCCCGAAGGGCACGGCGGAGGCCGGGACGGACGTCAAGGGCGTCGGGAACACCCCCGTACCCAACCCGTGACCGAAGCGCGCGGGACCGTGCCCGATCCGTGACCTCGGGCGCGGGGCCGTGCCCGACTCGTGATCTCAGGGAGGACAACCGTTCGGGAAGCTGTGGGGTCCAACCCGTACCGCCACAACTGTCACAGCAGCCACACAGCTCCTGCCGAACGACTGAGGTACCCGATGACACGCTTTTCCCCCAGAACCGTGCTGCACCGCGCAGCCGGCTCCCTCGCCGCCGCCGGCCTGCTGGCCGCGGCCTCGCTCGCCGGGGCGGCCGCCCCGGCACAGGCCGCGGACGCGCCGGTGTTCACGCTCGGCGGCCCCGCCGAGACCGCCCTGCACCCGTACCCGGAGAGCGGCAAGCCGAAGTCCTCCACGGTCGGGATCAGCCTCAACAATCCGTCCGAGGACGAGGAGAACGGCGGCTTCGGCGGCTCCTTCACGCTCACCTTCGACCTCAGCGGCGTCGCGGGCGTCGCCGATGTGGAGTTCGAGGGGGAGGGCAACCCGGACTGCGAGGTCACCGGCACGAAGGCCGTCTGCGAGGACTGGGGCATCTGGCCCGGCCTCAACGGCGCGGTCGACCTCTTCGTCACCGCCGCCGACGGCAGCGAGAACGGCGACACCGGCACGATCACCGTGACCGGCGAGGCGGACGGCGCCACCTTCACGCCGTTCACCACCCGGCTCACGGTCGGCGGCCCCGACCTGGTGATGGAGCGGCTGCCGTTCAGGACGGAGCTGACCCCGGGGGAGAAGCAGCAGGCCCCGATCACCTTCGCCAACCGCGGCACCCGGGACGCCGACGGCGTCCTGCTCACCCTGCGGTACTCGCGCGGCCTCGACATCCCGCAGCGCTACTCCAACTGCGAGTACACGGTGGACGCCCCCGACCAGCCGGACTTCGGTTCGACCACGGCGCTCTGCTCCGTCGAGGGAGCCTTCGAGGCGGGCGCGACGTACACGCTGGCCACCCCGCTGACGCTGGAGGCCACCCAGCGCGCCTACTACGACACCTTCCTCTACCGCGTCCAGGAGGACAGCGCCGCCCAGCGCGCCGCCCAGCGTGCGGGCGCCACCTTCGAGCGGGGCACCGGCGGCGTGCTGAAGGCGGTCCCGGTCAAGAAGGGCCCCGCGGCCCGCAGCACCGACCTCGATCCGTACGACAACCAGCAGGACGTCGACTTCCGTACGAAGAACACGGCCGACTTCGTGGCGTACGGCGACGACGTGGCCGGGCCCGAGGGCTCCACCGTCAAGGCCGACATCGGCTTCCGCAACGAGGGCCCGGCGTGGATCGGCCACATCCGGTCCGGCGAGGACGTCGCCACCGTCGACTTCACCGTCCCGCAGGGCGCCTCGGTCACGTCGAAGCCGGAGCGCTGCCGCGCGGTGCAGGCCGACGGCACGTACCGCGAGGACCAGAAGAGCCCCGCGCCGCGCTACGTCTGCAACACCTCCATGTCCGTGCGGGACGGGGCCGGCCTCGACCTGCCCTTCGAGCTGCGGGTCGACAAGGCCATGGTCGGCGCGAGCGGCGAGGTGACCGTACGCGACACCTGGCTGCAGAAGCCGAAGCTGCCGTTCGACCCGAATCCGGCCAACAACACCGCCTACCTGATCCTGAACGGTGAGGGCGACGGCTCCGACTCCGGTGGCGCGACGGAGGGCGGCGACGGCGGCTCCGGTGAGCCGTCCACCCCGCCGACCTCCACCCCGGCCCCGGAGGAGAGCGCGCCGGGCACCTCCGGCACCTCCGGCACCACCACGTCCGGCGGCTCCTCGGCGGGCACGGCCGGAGGCTCCGGCGGTGGAGGCGGCGGCCTCGCCTCGACGGGGTCGGTCGCCCTGATCGCCTCGGGCACCGCGGCCGCGGCACTGGCCGCCGGCCTGGTGCTCTTCACGGCGGCACGGCGACGGGCCGCGCGCCAGAGCTGAGAAGCGGAGCGTGGCGGAGGAGGGATCGGGCCTCCGCCCGGATGTGTTCCGATGCGGCCGACCCGGGCGTCCCCGGGATCGGCCGCATATGGGGTGACCGGGCTGCTGTCCCCTGCGGACCGGTCACATACGCCGGGTCGTGGTCCCACGACGCACCTGCAGTACGTCACACTTCCCGGCGGAGCCACGCGTGGTTTCCTACCGATGCCGCCCCTGGTTGGCACGGACACCCGGACCAACGAAGGCACCGCGCTCCTGGTCACGCGCCGTACGGGTGAGACGGGTCCCGAACGCAGATACGGCCCGTGCGGCGCGGGCGGAGAACCGTTCCGTCCGCGCCGCCGCCCGCCCCGGCTCAGACCCGGCCGCGGCACAGCTCCAGGAGCGTCATCGCCAGCGCGGTGCCCGGCTTGCCCAGCGCGTCCCGGTAGTGACCGAGCACGGCCGTCTCGCGGGAGAGGCTGACCCGCCGACCGCCCGAGGTGATCCGGGCCTCCTGGATCACCGCCGAGACGGCCATCCGTTCCTGGACGAGACCGATGATCCGGTCGTCGAGGGCGTCGATGCGCTCCCGCGCACCGCCGATCAGGGCGGCGGCCTCGTCGGTGTGCGCGCCGGTGGCGGCGGTGGTGTCCGTGGTGCCGATGCTGCTCATGGTGACTCCCGTGGGTCGTGGCTGACGGCCCCCGGGGCCAGGGCCCGGACACGGCAGACGCCCCGGGCCTGGTGGCCCGGGGCGCCTGGAACGCTGCTTGTCAGTGGGTCAAGCAGCACGACCATGGCAGCCGGCGGGCCGGATGCCATAGGTAAAGACGAAGGTCGTGTGCTGACGCATGGCGCACAGTATGGCCCCGATGCCGTCGCCCCGACAAAACGCGGCCCGGATCGTGAGACGTGACCGGGCGGGCGCACCCCCGCGACCGGCCCGGCGGAGGGGCCGTGCACGGCCGGTAGAATCGGAAGAACCGACCCTCATCACCACCGCCGGAAGGCCGCCCCGTGCCAGCAGCACCCCCCGCCGCCCCCGACGCCACGGCCGACGTGGTCCTCGTCGTCGACTTCGGCGCGCAGTACGCCCAGCTCATCGCCCGCCGCGTCCGTGAGGCCCGGGTCTACAGCGAGATCGTTCCGTCCACCATGCCGGTGGCCGAGATGCTGGCCAGGAACCCCCGCGCGATCATTCTCTCCGGCGGTCCGTCGTCGGTGTACGCGGAGGGTGCGCCGTCCCTGGACCGCTCGCTGTTCGAGGCCGGGGTCCCGGTCTTCGGCATGTGCTACGGCTTCCAGCTGATGGCGACGGCGCTCGGCGGCACGGTCGACGACAACGGGGCCCGCGAGTACGGCCGTACCCCGCTGCACGTCACCAAGGCGGGCTCGACGCTCTTCGAGGGCACGCCCACCGAGCAGCCGGTGTGGATGTCGCACGGCGACGCCTGCTCGGCCGCCCCCGAGGGCTTCACGGTCACCGCCTCCACCGACGTGGTCCCGGTCGCCGCCTTCGAGAACGACGAGAAGAAGCTCTACGGCGTCCAGTACCACCCGGAGGTCATGCACTCGACCCACGGCCAGCAGGTCCTGGAGCACTTCCTCTACCGCGGCGCGGGCATCGAGCCCAACTGGACCACCACCAACGTGGTCGAGGAGCAGGTCGCCCTCATCCGCGAGCAGGTCGGCGACAAGCGCGCCATCTGCGGCCTGTCCGGCGGCGTCGACTCCGCCGTGGCGGCCGCGCTCGTCCAGAAGGCCATCGGCTCCCAGCTCACCTGCGTCTACGTCGACCACGGACTGATGCGCAAGGGCGAGACCGAGCAGGTCGAGAAGGACTTCGTCGCCGCGACCGGCGCGAAGCTGAAGGTCGTCGACGCGGAGAAGCGCTTCCTCGACGCCCTCGCCGGGGTCTCCGACCCGGAGCAGAAGCGGAAGATCATCGGCCGCGAGTTCATCCGCGTCTTCGAGCAGGCCCAGCTGGAGATCCTCCAGGAGGAGGGGCCCGAGGTCGCCTTCCTCGTCCAGGGCACGCTCTACCCGGACGTGGTGGAGTCCGGTGGCGGCACCGGCACCGCCAACATCAAGTCCCACCACAACGTCGGCGGTCTCCCCGACGACATCGAGTTCCAGCTCGTCGAGCCGCTGCGCCAGCTGTTCAAGGACGAGGTCCGCATGGTCGGCCAGGAGCTGGGCCTCCCCGAGGAGATCGTCCAGCGCCAGCCGTTCCCCGGCCCCGGCCTCGGCATCCGCATCGTCGGCGAGGTCACCAAGGACCGCCTCGACCTGCTCCGCGAGGCCGACGCCATCGCCCGCGAGGAGCTGACGGCGGCCGGCCTGGACCGCGACATCTGGCAGTGCCCGGTGGTCCTCCTCGCCGACGTCCGCTCGGTCGGCGTCCAGGGCGACGGCCGCACCTACGGCCACCCGGTCGTGCTGCGCCCGGTCTCCTCCGAGGACGCGATGACGGCCGACTGGTCGCGCCTGCCGTACGAGACGCTGGCGAAGATCTCCACCCGCATCACCAACGAGGTCGCCGACGTCAACCGCGTCGTCCTCGACGTGACGAGCAAGCCGCCGGGGACGATCGAGTGGGAGTGACCCCACCCGCCTCCTGAGCAGCACCCGGAGGCCACCGGGTCAACGCCGATGCCGTCGCTCATTCGTTTGGGCGGCGGCATTGTCGTATCGGATGGGTACGCTGAGTGAAGAGACGAGACTTCGGCGTATGGGAGCAACTATGAGCGCCGCACCCGAGGACCGGCTCGGCCAGGAGCCGAACCGGTGGCCGGTCCCGCCGGAGGGCGGCTGGACGGCGGACGACCTCGACCGGATTCCGGGCCTCCCGCCCCACACCGAGCTGATCGACGGGAGTCTCGTCTTCATGAGTCCGCAGCGGAAGTTCCACACGCGAGCCATGTGGCTGCTGGAGTCCGCCCTCCTCGCCCACGTCCCCGCGGATCTGGACGTGGACCGGGAGATGACCATCAGGCTCAACACCAGCAACCGCCCGGAGCCCGACCTCCTGGTGTACCGGGCCGATGCCGACACCGGCCCTGACCAGACCTGGTACGCACCCGAGGACGTCGTCCTCGCCGTCGAGGTCGTGTCCCCCGACTCCCGGGAGCGCGACCGGGGCGTCAAACCGCGCAGGTACGCCGAGGCCGGCATCAAGCACTTCTGGCGGGTCGAGCAGGACGACGACGATCTCCCCGTCGTCTACGTCTACGAGCTCGACCCGGCGACGCGCACCTACACGCCCACCGGCATCCACCACCGGAAGATGAACCTGTCCGTTCCCTTCCCGATCGACGTGGACCTCAGCGAGGTGTACCGCCGGGGCCGCCGCTAAATCCCTGGCACAGGCCCCACCCCCCGTGCCAGGCTCTTCGACCATGTCCGCCGAAGAAGTCCGCTCCGTCATGTCCGCCGCCGGGAACGACCGTCTCACCTGGAACACCCCCCTCTCCGAGGACCACGCGTCCCGTCTCATCGCCGCCTGCGACCCCGCCCCCGGGGCCCGGATCGTCGACCTCGGCTCCGGCTGGGGCGAACTGCTGATGCGGCTCGTGGAGTCCGCGCCCGGGGCCACCGGCGACGGCGTCGAGACCGACCCGGACGCCGTGGCGCGCGGACGGAAGCTCGCCGGGGAGCGGGGGCTCGCGGACCGGGTGCGGTTCCACGGGACGCCCGCGGCCGAGTGGACCGAGGGAGGCTACGATCTCGCCGTCTGCATCGGCTCCTCGCACGCCTGGCCCGGCGCCACCGCACGCGAGTCGACCGCGAACGCCCTCGCGGCCCTCGCGGCCGCCGTACGCCCCGGCGGGCGGGTGCTGTTCGGCGAGGGGATCTGGCAGCGGGAACCCACGCCCGCCGCGCTCGCGGGGCTGGGCGCCGGGCCGGAGGACTTCGGATCACTGCTGGAGCTGATCCGGCTCGCCGAGTCCGCCGGGCTCCGCGCCCTCCAGGTCACCGTCGCCGACGAGCGCGAATGGGACCTCTTCGAGTCCGAGGGCCCGATCGGACGGGGGCAGCGGTGGGCCCTGGCGAACCCCGGACATCCGCTGCACGCCGAGGTGACGGCCGAGGTCGACGCCCGCCGCACCGGCTACTACGGCGGCTACCGCGCCTCCTTCACCCTCGCCTATCTGGTGCTCGGCACCTGACCCGCAACCCACCTCTTCTCACCAACCCCACCCGGCGGTAACTTCCGTTCCTGTACGCCCCCGAGAACGTGAGGAGCCGCCGTGTCCGAGCAGATCGCCGTGTCCGACCCCGCCCCGATCCCCGTCGAGCAGCTCCAGTTCGCGATGCCGCCCGTGCACGCCTCGCCCGCCGAGGAACGCACGTACCGCAGGGAACGTCTGGCGGGCGCGCTGCGGCTGTTCGGGCAGCTCGGATACGAGGACGGGGTCTCCGGGCACATCACCGCGCGCGACCCCGAACTGGCCGACTGCTTCTGGGTCAACCCGTTCGGGGCGCCTTTCGCCGACATCACCCCCGGGGACCTGATCCTCGTCAACGGCGACGGCCAGGTCGTCCGGGGCCGCTTCCACGTCAACCAGGCCGCGTTCGCCGTGCACGCGGCGGTGCACCGGGCCCGTCCGGACACGGTGGCCGTCGCGCACACCCACTCCACGCACGGCCGGGCGCTCGCCGCCCTCAGGGAGCCGATCGAGCCGATCACCCAGGAATCCTGTGCCTTCTACGAGGACCACGCGCTGTACGACCACTACTCCGGGGTCGTCGTGGACGAGGACGAGGGCCGGCGGATCGCCGCCGCGCTCGGGCCGCACAAGGCGGTGATCCTGCGCAACCACGGGCTGCTGACCGTCGGGGACTCGGTGGACGCGGCGGCCTGGTGGTTCCTCACGCTGGAGCGCGCCTGCCAGGTGCAGCTGCTGGCGCGCGCCGCCGGGAAGCCCGTGCTCATCTCGCACCGGGACGCCGTGACCACCCGCGATCAGCTCGGCAGCGACCTGGTGGCCTGGATCAACTACCAGCCCCTGTGGCAGCGCATCGGTCGAACGTTCTGACGACACCCGCCCCCGGCCCGCCCCGATGCGGGGGCCGGTCGCCCGGTACGGCACAATTCGTCGATATCGCAAGTGAGTTGGCTGTACCGGGGCGGGAAAGGGCGTAATCCTCCGTGGCGTTGGACGAAACCAGGACGAGCGGCAGGGACAGCGGCGGCTGCACCTGCGGCGACTGCCCGCACGGAGCGCGCCGCGGACACCGGCACGCGGTCGCCGCGTTCCTCGCCAAGCGCGACGAACTCGCGGCGGGCAACGGACTGCCCGCCGGGGTCGCCCAGTCCGCCTCCGCCTCCCGGCAGTGGGTCTCCGACGAGCTGACCGGGTCCGCCCGCGCCGTCGCCGAACGGGCCCGGGAGGCCGGGGACGCCTGGCTGCACCGGCTCTGGCGGTCCACCCTGTTCACCGTCTGGGGCGCCGCCGGGGCGCTGCTCGTCGGGGTCTGCGTCACCGCGATCGGCGCCGGCTGGTCCACCGCCCGCACCGCCGCCCTGCTGGCCGCCCTCGTCACCGCCGGGCTGCTCACCGCCGCCGCCCGCCTCCACCGCGCCCGGGGCGGCCTCCTCGCCCCGCTGATCGGGGAGGACAACCGGCTCTCCACCTCCCGGACGGTCGCCGCCTCCTGGGTGCTGCTCGCCGTCTTCGCCGTCCTCGTCCTCGCGCTGCAACTGGCCGGGGCCTCCGACCCGCAGGCGCGGGACGCGCTGATCGAGGGGCTCGACCTCGTGCGCTCCGCCGGGGTCGTGGCCGTGCTGGCGCTGGTGTGCGCGGTCGCCGTCGTCGTTCGCCGCGTCGTCACCGTACGGGTGCTGGGCCGGCGGCTCCAGAAGCTGCGCGCGGACCGGCCGCGCGCGGCGGACCTGCTCACCGACGACTCCGGGCGCGGGTCGTTCACCGATGTGCAGTACGTGCTGGTCAGCGCCGTCGCCGTGCTGTTCGCCGCGGTCCGCCTGGCCCGCCGCCCGGAGCAGCTGCCCGACCTGCCGTGGGGGCTCGCACTGCTGGTGGCCGTCTCGGCGGCGACCTACTTCGCCGGGAAGTACGCGGAGGGCGGCCGGCCCGTCGTGCTGTCGGTCGTGCGGGCCCGGGAGGCCGGGGACCTGGACGGCGCGATCCGGACCGGCGACGACATCGAGATCCGGGGCGCGGGCTTCGTCCCGCCCGGCGCGGGCACCCCCGAGCGGCTGGCCCGGCTCGTCGTGCGGATAGGGACCGTCCACGTCCACGTCCCGCTGGTCCCGGTCGCCGGAGGCTTCGCCAACCCCACCGACACCGTCCTCACCGTGCCCGTCCCGGTCGAGGTCGAACCGGGGACCGTGGAGGTCCAGGTCGTCACCGCCGCCGGGGTGGAGACCGACCCGATCCCGATCGACGTCACCGACTGACCACCGTCCCCAGGCACCGAACCGCCCCGCAACCCTGGTGAGCGCCGCGCCGAAGGCGTACGTATGGTCGAAACGACGGGACAGCGGGAAGTGGGGCAGCGGCCATGAACGGATACGGCGACAGCGGTTCGTACGGACTGGGCGAGCGCAGGACACGCAAGGAGCGGGCGGGCACGTACGCCCTGCTGCCGCTGCGGATCTTCCTCGGCGTCACCTTCGTCTACGCGGGCCTCGACAAGCTCACCGACAGTGCGTTCCTGTCCGCGACCGGCAGCGGCTCGATCGGCGAGATGATGCGCGCGGTACGCGACTCCTCCGCGACCCCCGCCCTCGTCGACCTGGCCCTGAAGAGCCCCGAGGGCTTCGGCTACGCCATCGCGATCGGTGAGCTCCTCGTCGGCCTCGGCACCCTCGTCGGCCTCTGGGCCCGGCTCGCGGCGCTCGGCGGGGCGCTGATCTCACTGAGCCTCTGGCTGACCGTGAGCTGGCAGGCCACCCCGTACTACTACGGCAACGACCTGCCCTACCTCATGGCGTGGCTGCCGCTGGTGCTGGCGGGCGCCCCGTTGTTCTCCGCCGACGCCTTCCTCGCCGCGCGCCGCCGCCGCAGCAGGTAGGCGGCCCAGGTCACGGTCGCGGCCAGCCCCAGCCCACCGCAGAACAGCGGCAGGAAGAACGTCCACGGAGCCTCCCACGCCCCGGCCGCGTCCGCCGCGTACCCGGCGGCCAGACCCAGCATCACCAGGCCCGCCACAGCCCTGCCGGGCCGGAATTCATGACGCAGCACGGGTGACCTCCACCTGTCCGATGCCGACTTCCACGACCAGTTCGACCGTCCCGGCGGGCGCCGTGCCCTCCGGCGGCGGCAGCGTGCGCTCGGTCGACTCGCCGTTGTTGATCCGGACCTGCACCCGCTGCCCCTCCTCGAGTCGGACCTCCCCGAGACCCGCCTCGGCGCGCACCTCGACCGTCACATCCGCCGGAACGACCACGGCCGCCCGCCCCGCCGCCACGTCGAGCGCCGTGCGCACCGTCTCGCCCTCGGGGACCTTCAGGCCGGACAGGTCCAGCCGGGCGTCACCCGTGCTCAGTTCGTAGCGCGGCTGGACGGCGGTCACCGAGGCGGGCCGCCACTCCTGGCGGGCCCAGGAGGTGTCGATGTCCTTCGGCAGCACCGCCGCGCCGGCCAGCAGGCCCGCCGTGACCATCGCCATGAGGACCGTGCCGAAGCCGGTCCGTCCCAGCAGCGAAGCGGTCAGCAGGCCGAGCCCGAAGACGGCGAGAGCCGCGACGAGACCGATCTGGAGCGCGGTGCCCAGCGGCTGGTGCTCCCAGCTCAGCCCCGTGCCCAGACCGCCCGCCACCAGCGCCGTCAGGAAGACCACACCGCCGATCGAGCGCGGCCCGCGCGGCGCGGGCGAGGGCTGCGGCGCCCGGAACGGGGCGTCCGGAGTGGGCCGCCCGGCCTTCGCCCCGGCCCGCGCCGCCTCCGCGTCGGTGTCCGGCGGTCCCCACAGATAGCCGGAGCCGACCGGCCCGGTGGTGCCGTCCTTGACGATCGGATCCCGCCACCACGACGGACCGCCCGGCGTCGGAGGGGCCTTCACCTCCGGCGGCGGCGTGCCGAGCCCGCCGGTGTGGGCGGGTCCCGGAGGGGCGGCCGGTGCGCCGGGCGGGGCGGCCGGGTCCTCGGGGTCCGCCGTCCGGCGGGACTGCGTCCACACGGCGAAGCCGACGACGGCCACCGTCAGCAGCGCGGCGAACGACAGCATGCCCCGGTTGTGCAGCATCGACAGGAAGAGACCGCAGCCGATCAGCGCCAGCAGCAGCGCCACCAGGGCCGCCCCGTCGACCCGCCCCGACAGCAGCTTGCGCGCCTCGTTCTGGTCCTCGCCGTCGGCGGGCAGCAGCAGCCAGGCGAAGCCGTAGAAGATCAGCCCGATGCCCCCGGTCACCGACAGCACCCCGATCACGATCCGGAAGATCACCGGGTCCACGTCGCAGTACCGGCCCAGCCCGCCGCACACCCCGGCGACGACCTTCTGCCGGGGGGTGCGCCGCAGCGTCGGCTTCGGCGCTTCGGGGGGCGCGACGCCGGGAGCGGCGTTGGAGGGAGCGGTCATGCCTCCATGGTGACGGCCCGGACCGCCCGCCGGGACCCGCCCCGACCCTGGACGGTCCCTGATATTGGCCGCGCACGCCCCTGAAGGGCCGGGCGCGGCGGACTGTCCGTCCATCGCCCCCGGCGACCGGGCCGGACCGTCGCTCACCCCGGGGAGGGCTCCCTGGAGGGGAACACGGCCGGGGGCCGCGCCGAGCGCTCGTCCACGACGCGCGCGTCGTGCCACCTGCGGGCGAACGAGGCCAGGTAGCAGCCGGCGCTGAACAGGAGGATCAGCAGGCTGACGCCGAGGAAGACCAGGCCGAGCGGGCCCAGTTCGGAAAGGGTGCGTGTCACGCCCATGTGGCCGCTCCGGAGGTGTAGGAGCGCCACAGGGAGGCGCCCATCCAGTAGGTACGGATGAACTGGAAGACCAGCTCCGGCAGGAGCAGAGCGCACACCAGCATCGCCTTCCAGCCCAGCGGGATGACCCGGACCGCCGAGAAGACCGACCAGGCGAGCAGGAGGAGCAGCCAGAGCGGGTCTCCGGCGGGCTGCCCCTGCGCGATGGACTGGGCGGCCCACACGGCGACCCAGCCGAGGCTGTAGGCGAAGCCGAGGAGGCCGAGTACGTACTGGACGATCGAGAGCCGCGTGTGCCGGGTCCAGCCACGCTGCCGCATGATGTCCAGTGTTCCGCGTACCCAGCGCTCCCGTTGGCGCACCAGGTCGCCGAGAACCGGCATCAGGTCGGTGTAGGCGACGCAGTACTGGTTGGCGGTCACCCGCCAGCCCGCCTCCTTCAACGACAGCGTTGTCTCGTAGTCCTCGACCAGGTTGCCGCTGTGCTGCCAGAAGACTTCGCCGCGGGCGTCGATGAGGTGCTGAAGGGCGGCCGTGCTGTAGAAGGAACCGGCGCCGGCCATGGTGTGCAGGTCGGTCCGGGAGCGTGTGTGGGCGTACCTCCCGTACTCGATGATCTGCATCCCGGCGAGGTAGCGCTGCCATGGGTTCTGCCACAGACCGCTGCGGCCGTAGCAGGTCGCGCTGACCCCGCCCAGAGTCGGATCGGATTCCATGACCATCCGTGCCCGCTGGACGAATCGTGGATGCAGGGAGGTGTCCGCGTCCATGACGAGGACGTAGCGTGCCGCGCCGGTGAGGTCCCCGCACTGCTCGGCGAGACCCGCGAGGGCATGGTTGAGAGCCCCCGCCTTCTTGTGGGGATTGTCGGGCAGGCACAGGACCCGGGTCTGCGGAACGCCGGGCCGGCCGGCGAACTCGCGGGTGATGCGCTCCGTGCCGTCCGTCGAGTTGTTCACCACGACGAGGATCAGGTCGGGGCGGTGGGTCTGGGCGGCCAGGGACTCCAGGGAGCTGAGCACTTCGGCTTCCTCGTTCCGGGCCGGGATCACGACCACGGTGTCGTGCGCTGGTTCGCGATGCGCTTTCGGCAACACCTTGTCCACTGCTGGGGGCGGCGCCTGCCTGACGGCTTCGGTGCCTGGGGGAAGTGCTTCCTCGGAATCGAGCAGGGCCGACCCTGTCAATGCCATAAGGGTTCTCCAGTCGAGCGCGGATCGATATGTGCAGCACACGGCACTGTGTACCTGGTTCACCTGGCAGCGGTCATGATCACACACCTCTTGTCATTGGTCTGGACCTGTCTCGGTGTACGGGTCGCGAAGAAGTGGCGAACTCTGGTCCGGTCTTTTCGGTTGATTGCGTTGGCAACGATCTACGTATGCATTCCGGCCACTCCGTCAGCCACGCTTTTGGGAGAAACCGCCCGATCTCGGCCGAGGCTGCCTTATGTGCATTTGATGAGACGTCAGGGAGGCGGCCGGCGTCCGGTGAGCGAACTCACATGAGCACCTCCGGGGCTCCGTCTCCGCAGGGCGCGTTCCAGAGGCGCCACCGCGCGTCGGACCGCATCGAGACGGACGCCGGCACCCGGCCGCGTGCGGGGGACGGCATCAGGGTCACTTCGGGGGCTGACCCTGATGCCGCACCGCGTGCGCGCGTGTGACGATCGGGGTATGCCCGCCGCCACCGCCCGAGCCGCCAGCTCCTTCACCGCCGACCCGGGGGAGACGCCGCCGCGCAAGCTCTACCGCAGTGCCGACGGACGGCTGCTGGGCGGCGTCGCGCGCGGGCTGGCCGGGCACCTGGGCCTGCCGGTCGCCTGGGTGCGGCTCGTCTTCCTCGGACTGTTCGTCACCGACGGCCTCGGCGCCCTGCTCTACGCGGTCTTCTGGATCGTCGTCCCGCTCGGCGTCGGCGGCGTCGAGCCCTCCCGCTCCGTCTTCGAGACCGGCGCCGACGGCCGCCGCAGGCTGCGCAAGCCGGACAAGGGGCAGGTCTTCGCGCTGATCGCCCTGGTGAACGGGGCCGTGGCCTACTTCGTCAACGTCGACATGGGCGGCGAGACCGGTCGCTACATCTGGCCCACCCTCCTCATCGGCGCGGGCTCCGTCCTGGTCTGGCGGCAGGCGGACAACGCCCGACGCGCCCGCTGGATGGAGGTCAGCCGCAACCGCAGGCTGCTCCACGTGGCCCGCGGCCTCGCCGGGGTCGCCCTGGTCGGCCTGGGCCTCGCCGTCTTCCTCGTCGTCCGCGGCTCCGCCGCCCAGCTCGGCAATGTGCTCACCGCCGCGATCGCCGTGCTGACCGGCATCTTCCTGCTCGCCGGGCCCTACCTGGTGCGGATGACCCAGGACCTGTCCGAGGAGCGCCTGATGCGCATCCGGGCCCAGGAGCGGGCCGAGGTCGCCGCCCACGTCCACGACTCGGTGCTCCACACCCTCACCCTGATCCAGCGCAACGCGGACGACGCGGGCGAGGTCAGACGCCTCGCCCGCGCCCAGGAACGCGAGCTGCGCAACTGGCTCTACAACCCCGAGGGCACCGGCAAGGACGAGGACGACGAACCGGAGACCCTGGGCGAGGCGGTCAAGCGGGCCGCCGCCGAGGTCGAGGACAAGCACGGCGTCCCCCTGGAGGTCGTGGTGGTCGGCGACTGCCCCCTCGACGAGAAGCTGGCCGCCCAGATGCAGGCCGCGCGCGAGGCGATGGTCAACGCCGCCAAGTACGGTGGCGAGGGCGGGGCCGTCCAGGTCTTCGCGGAGGTCGAGGGCCGGACGGTCTTCGTGTCCGTACGGGACCGGGGTCCGGGCTTCGACCTGGACGAGGTTCCCGCGGACCGGATGGGCGTACGAGAATCAATCATCGGCCGGATGCAGCGCAACGGCGGGAGCGCCCGGCTGCGTTCGGTGCCCGGCGGAGGCACCGAGGTCGAGCTGGAGATGGAGAGGGCGGGCGAATGACCGAGAACACCGGGGCCACCGGGGGCCCGGAGCGGCGGGTACGGGTCGTGCTCGTCGACGACCACCGGATGTTCCGCACCGGGGTGCAGGCCGAGATCGGCCGCACCGAGGAGACCGGCGTCGAGGTGGTCGGCGAGGCCGCCGACGTCGACCAGGCGGTCACCGTCATCACCGCGACCCGCCCCGAGGTCGTCCTCCTCGACGTCCACCTCCCGGGCGGCGGCGGCGTCGAGGTGCTCCGCCGCTGCGCCCCGCTGATGGGCGCGGTGGAGAACCCGGTCCGCTTCCTCGCGCTCTCCGTGTCGGACGCGGCCGAGGACGTCATCGGCGTGATCCGGGGCGGCGCCCGCGGCTACGTCACCAAGACGATCACCGGCACCGACCTCGTCGACTCCGTCTTCCGGGTCCAGGAGGGCGACGCGGTCTTCTCGCCCCGACTGGCCGGGTTCGTCCTGGACGCCTTCGCCTCCACGGACGCCCCGCCGGTCGACGAGGACCTGGACCGCCTCACCCAGCGCGAGCGCGAGGTCCTGCGGCTGATCGCCCGCGGCTACGCCTACAAGGAGATCGCCAAGCAGCTGTTCATCTCGGTGAAGACGGTCGAGTCGCACGTCTCGGCGGTGCTGCGCAAGCTCCAGCTCTCCAACCGGCACGAACTGACCCGCTGGGCGACGGCGCGACGGCTGGTCTGAGACCGGGGGCCAGGGGACGGGGACGGGGGCCAGGGGCCCGTGCCGGCCCGGTACCGGGGCCTCGTGCCGGCGTCCGGTGCGGGAGCCCGGTGCCGGCGCATGGCGCCTGGCGCCGCGGCCCGGGGCTACGCCACCCGGGTCGCGCCCGCGAACGGCATCTGGTCGATCGGCGCGATGCGCACCGGTGCTCCCGGACGCGGGGCGTGGATCATCTCGCCGCCGCCGATGTAGAGGCCGACATGGCTGATCCCGGAGTAGAAGAACACCAGATCGCCGGGGGCCAGTTGGGAGCGCGGGATGCGCTGTCCGGCGTTGATCTGGGTGTAGGTGGTGCGCGGCAGGCTGACCCCCGCGGCCTTCCAGGCCGCCTGGGTGAGGCCGGAGCAGTCGAAGGCGTTCGGTCCGGTCGCGCCCCAGACGTACGGCTTGCCGATCGCGCCGCGGGCGAAGGCGATGGCCTGCCCGGCGCGGGAGCCGGTGGCCGGTGCGGGGCCGCTGCGGGCGGTGGAGCGGTCGGCGTGGACCGGGCCGCCGCCGTGCCGGGCGTCGGCGGCGCGTTCGACGTCGGCCCGTTCGTCGGCGGTCAGGGTGGCCAGCAGCTTCCGGGCGTCGGCCAGCTTGGTGCGGATCGCGGCGCGGTGCTCGCGCAGTTCGGTGCGCCGGGCGGCGAGGCGTTCGGTCTCCTCGTCGGCGCGGGCCTTGACCTGGGAGATCCGGGAGACCTGCCGCTTGATGTTCCGCAGCAGCCCGCTCTGCCGGTCGCCCGCCCGGTCGAGGTAGGAGGCGCGTTGCAGATAGGCGTCGGGGTCGGAGGAGAGCGCCAGTTGCAGGGCCGGATCCAGGGTGCCGGAGCGGTACTGCGCGGTGGCCAGTGAACCGAGCGCGTGCCGGGCGGTGTTGAGGCGGTCGGTGCGGCGGGCGGCCTCGTCGGTCAGGGCGTCGACGGCGCGGGTGGCGGCATCCGCCTTCTCCTTCGCTCCGTTGTACTTCTCGGTGGCGACCTCGGCGTCGTGGTAGAGCCGGTCGACCTTCGCCTTCACCTGGTCCGCGGTGGGGGCCGGTTCGGCGGGGGCCGCCCCCGCACCGGTGACCGATCCGGCGGTGGCGGCCCCGGCGAGCGCCAGGGTGGCGGCGGTGCGGGCAGCAGGGCCGAAGAGCGGGCGCTGCTTGGGTTTTCGATGAGCTGACCTGCGGTGCGCTGCCACGGGGGCGGCATCCTTCCTCTCGGCTGTCCGCCGGGAAACGGCGGCGGGTCCGGGATGGACGCTAATCCTGGCGAGGGGAAAAGAGTCGCCATGACAGGTATTGCCCTGATGTGACGTTTCGCCGGTCACGGATGATCGAATCGATCAAGGAAGTCGAAGGCGGCAAGGAAGCCGTAGGCGGCAAGGAAGCCGAATGCAGCAAAGAGGCCGAAGCCGTCAAGGAGGCCGAGCCATCAGGGGGGAGAGAGGCCGGGGGCGGGCGAGGAAGGCTTACCTCACTGAAGGGTAAAACTTTGGCCATGGCTAGGCTGCCGAGCCATGGACGTACTCATCAATGTCTTCGTCGCCCTGCACATCATCGGCATCGCCTCCCTGCTGGGCGGCTTCCTGACGCAGATGAAGGCCATGGGGTCCGGGGCCGCGCGCTTCACCCCCGCGATGCTGCACGGCGCGCTGACCATGCTGGTCACCGGCATGGTCCTGGTCGGCCTCAACCAGGCCGACGACCAGACCGTGAACAACGTCAAGGTCGGTATCAAGCTGGCGCTGCTGGTCGTGATCCTCGCCCTGGTCTACGTCAAGCGCGACGAGGAGAAGACGGGCAAGGGCCCGTTCATCGCGGTCGGCGCCCTGACGACCGCCAACATCTTCATCGCCACGGTCTGGACCTGAGGCCGGTCCCGGTCGTCCGGGGGGCGGCCTCAGGTCCGGACACCGGGTCACGCCGGGCGGACGCTCCCGTAGATCGGCATGTAGTAGATCGACTCCTCGCGCACGTTCGCACCGGGCTTCGGGGCGTGGATCATCATCCCGTCGCCCTTGTAGATGCCGACGTGGCTGATGTCGTCGTAGAAGAACACCAGGTCCCCGGGCCGGAGGTCGGACGTGGCGACCCGCGTGCCGACCTCGACCTGGTCCCAGGTGGTCCGGGGCAGGGTCACGCCCGCCTCCCGCCAGGCCGCCTGCGTCAGCCCCGAGCAGTCGTAGCTGGCGGGACCCGAGGCCCCCCACACGTACGGCTTGCCGATCTGGGCGCGGGCGAAGGCCAGCACCTTCTCCGCCTTGGCGGCGTAACCGCTGTCCGTACCGGACCCGGACCCCGTGTCCGTGCCCGTACCGGTGCCCGATCCGGATCCCGGACCGCCGCCGGAATCCCGCGCCGCCTCCTCGCGGGCCTGCTCCTCGGCCTCGGCCTTCTGCTTCGCCTCGGCGGCCTGGCGGGCGGCCAGCTTCGCCGCCTTCTCCTTCGCCTCGGCCTCCTTCCGCCGCTCCAGCTCCGCCAGCCGCGCCTTCTCCTCGGCGGTCAGCCGGGACAGCAGCTCGCGCGCCTCGGTCAGCTTGGCCTGGACGTCCTTCTTGCTGGAGGCGAGCGTGGCCTGCGTCTCGGTGAGGGTCTCCAGACTCTTCACGGCCTCCGCGCGCTTCTTCGCCGCCGAGGCCTGCTGCGTACGGAAGTCACTCAGGGCCATCTGCTGCCGCTGCGTCGCCCGGTCCATCAGCCGGCTCTGGTCGAAGTACCCCTGCGGGTCGTCCGCGAGGAAGAACGTCGCCGTGGGAGCGATGCCGCCGCTGCGGTACTGGGCCGCCGCGTAGGAGCCCAGCGCCCGGCGCGCCTCGTTGATCTTCTCGGTCCGCTTCGCCACGTCCGCGAGCAGCCCGTCGACCTTCTTCTGCTGCGACGAGGAGGCGGCCTTGGCCCGGTTGTACTCCTGGGTGGCCGTGCCCGCCTGCCGGTACAGGGCGTCGACCTTCTTCTGCACGTCCTCGATGGCGGGCTTCGGCTCCGCGGGCGCCGCCGTGGCGCTCTGCGTGGAGAGCAGCGTCACCGAGGCCAGCGCGGCCGTCGTCAGTCCGACGGCGGGGGTGGTGGTGCGCACCTTCGTGCGCGGCTTGCGATGCGATGCCAAGACCGGCATCTCCTTCCGTGGACCGCCTACCGGGTTAGCTGTCGGGTTCGGACGGAACGGAAGGCTGTCCTACGGTCCGCATACGGGAGTGCGGGCCGATTCACCCCGGTGCTGCGTGTGGGTCCCCGGTTCCGGACCGCCGGGGAGGCGGCGCGGATTCGGCAGAGGTGTCCGTCAGGCGCGGTTCGCCTCAGGGAGGTACGGATCACCTGACCGAGCACGCTAGCCAAAGCGCCCCACCGCTGGGAAGGACGATGAGCGATATGCCCGATACATTTTCGTGACCTGTCCGGATCGGAGGTCCGGCACCCCCTCCGACCGGGCCGTCCTTCACGGACCGTGGACGTCCGCTCTCCGTGCGTACGGGTGACGGGCGGGCGGTTCCCCGGGTCCCGGCGGCCGCTGCCGACCGCTTCCCGGCTTCGGCGGAAGGTTGTCGGTCCGGCCGCCTAGACTCGGGAGGCGATGAGCAGCCTCTTTGACGACAGTTTCCTGACCGGCCTCCAGCCCGCGGAGGACGGCCCCCCGCCGCCCCCCGAGGACCACGCGCCCGAAGCGGTGCCGGAGGGACTCTTCGAGGGTGTCTACGACGCGCCCCCGCCGCCCCGCGACGGGTACTACCGGGACGGCCACCCGCGCCCGGCAATCGATTCCGCCGGGCTGCTCGAAGGACTGAACACCGAGCAGCGCGCCGCCGTCGTGCACGCCGGATCCCCGCTGCTCATCGTCGCCGGGGCCGGTTCCGGCAAGACCCGGGTGCTCACCCACCGCATCGCCCACCTGCTGGCCGAGCGCGGCACGCACCCCGGGCAGATCCTCGCGATCACCTTCACCAACAAGGCCGCGGGCGAGATGAAGGAGCGCGTCGAGCAGCTCGTGGGTCCGCGCGCGGGCGCCATGTGGGTCATGACCTTCCACAGCGCGTGCGTCCGCATCCTGCGCCGCGAGTCGAAGAAGCTCGGCTTCACCTCGTCCTTCTCGATCTACGACGCCGCCGACTCCAAGCGCCTGATGGCCCTGGTCTGCCGCGATCTGGACCTGGACCCCAAGCGCTATCCGCCCAAGTCCTTCACCGCCAAGGTCTCCAACCTCAAGAACGAGCTCATCGACGAGGAGACCTTCGCCGGGCAGGCCGCGGATGGTTTCGAGAAGACCCTCGCCCAGGCGTACGCGCTCTACCAGGCCCGCCTCCGCGAGGCCAACGCCCTGGACTTCGACGACATCATCATGACGACGGTCCACCTCCTCCAGGCCTTCCCGGACGTCGCCGAGCACTACCGCCGCCGCTTCCGCCACGTCCTCGTCGACGAGTACCAGGACACCAACCACGCCCAGTACACGCTGGTCCGTGAGCTGGTCGGCCCGGCCGGCGAGGACGACGCCCCCGCCGAGCTGTGCGTGGTCGGTGACGCGGACCAGTCGATCTACGCCTTCCGGGGCGCGACCATCCGCAACATCCTCCAGTTCGAGGAGGACTACCCGAGCGCGACCACGATCCTGCTGGAGCAGAACTACCGCTCCACGCAGACGATCCTCTCCGCCGCCAACGCCGTCATCGAGCGCAACGAGAGCCGCCGCCCGAAGAACCTGTGGACCAACGCCGGCACCGGCGCCCGCATCACCGGCTATGTCGCCGACACCGAGCACGACGAGGCGCAGTTCGTCGCCGACGAGATCGACCGGCTCACCGACGCGGGCGACGCCAAGGCGGGCGACGTCGCCGTCTTCTACCGGACCAACGCCCAGTCCCGTGTCTTCGAAGAGGTCTTCATCCGCGTCGGCCTGCCCTACAAGGTCGTCGGCGGCGTGCGCTTCTACGAGCGCAAGGAGGTCCGGGACGTCCTGGCCTATCTGAGGGTCCTCGCCAACCCCGAGGACAGCGTCCCGCTCCGCCGCATCCTCAACGTCCCCAAGCGCGGCATCGGGGACCGCGCCGAAGCCATGATCGACGCCCTGTCGCTGCGCGAGAAGATCTCCTTCCCGCAGGCGCTGCGCCGCGTCGACGAGGCGTACGGCATGGCGGCCCGTTCCTCCAACGCCGTCAAGCGGTTCAACACGCTGATGGAGGAGCTGCGCACGATCGTCGAGTCCGGCGCCGGACCGGCCGTCGTGCTGGAAGCCGTCCTGGAGCGCACGGGCTATCTCGCCGAGCTCCAGGCCTCCACCGACCCGCAGGACGAGACCCGCATCGAGAACCTCCAGGAACTCGCCGCCGTCGCTCTCGAATTCGAGCAGGAGCGCGGCGAGGAGGAGGGCGCGGGCACGCTCGCGGAGTTCCTGGAGAAGGTCGCGCTCGTCGCGGACTCCGACCAGATCCCCGACGAGGACGAGGACGGCTCCGGCGTCATCACGCTGATGACCCTGCACACCGCGAAGGGCCTGGAGTTCCCCGTCGTCTTCCTCACCGGCCTGGAGGACGGCGTCTTCCCGCACATGCGGGCCCTCGGCCAGACCAAGGAGCTGGAGGAGGAGCGCCGCCTCGCCTACGTCGGCATCACCCGCGCCCGCGAGCGGCTCTATCTGACCCGGGCCGCGATGCGCAGCGCCTGGGGCCAGCCCTCGTACAACCCGCCGTCGCGGTTCCTGGAGGAGATCCCGGAGGCGCACCTGGAGTGGAAGCGCAAGGGCCCGATGGCCGCCCCCGCCGGTCCCACCTCCGGCATCACGTCCTCGCTGTCCTCCTCCCGCTCCCGCTCCGGCCCCTCGGGCTTCGCGACCCGGCGCTCCTCGGACAAGCCGACGGTCGCCCTGGCCGTCGGGGACCGGGTGACGCACGACCAGTTCGGCCTGGGCACGGTGACGGCCGTCGAGGGCCACGGCGACCAGGCCAAGGCGACGGTCGACTTCGGCGACGACCGCCCGAAGAAGCTGCTCCTGCGGTACGCGCCGGTCGAGAAGCTGTAGGCCGGAAGGCACGGGAGCGGGGGAGGGCCGTCGAAGCCCTCCCCCGCTCCCGTGCGTGCCGTCAGGCCGGGTTGAGGCCCTTGCTGCGCAGCCACACCAGCGGGTCGATCGCCGCGCCGCCGCCGGGCCGGACCTCGAAGTGCAGGTGCGGGCCGGTGGAGTTCCCGGAGTTCCCGGAGTACGCGATGACGTCGCCGGCCTTCACCGGGCCCGAGCGGATCTTGGTGCTGCTGAGGTGGCAGTACCAGGTCTCGGTGCCGTCGGCGGCGGTGACGATCGCCATGACCCCGTAGGCGCTGTTCAGCTGGGTGCGTACGGTGCCGTCGGTCGCGGCCATCACCGGAGTGCCGTACGAGACGGGGAAGTCGATGCCCGAGTGCACGGACATCCAGTTGACGCCCGCCTGGCCGTAGTAGGCGGAGAGCCCGTGCTGCTTGACCGGCAGGAAGAACTTGGGGCGCAGCGCCTCGCGACGTGCGGCCTCCTCCTCGCGCTTCTTCTTCTCCGCCGCCTGCCGCTCCCGCAGGTCGATGCGCTCCTGGGTGCGGCTCGCGCGCTCGCGGAAGTCGTCGCTGCCCTCGGAGAGCTGCGCCAGCTGGCTGTCCAGCCGGTTGTTCGCGGCGACCGGCTTGACCGTGCTGGGGTCGGCGACCGCCAGCGAGGTGGTCGTCTCCTCCGGCTTCTCCTCGCCGCCGGGCATCCCGACCGAGGCGGCCGCAATGCCCGCGACGCTCATCACGCAGGCGGAGGGCACCGCGACGGTGAGCAGGGCGGAGCGTTTGGCGGGGGTGCGGCGGCGGGCCCGGCTGCGCGGGGCGGGGGGACGGGCCGCGGTGCGGTTCACGGAGTGCGGGGCGGGGAAGTCGTCGTCGGCGTCCTGCTCCGCCGCAGCCGGGGTGACGTCCGGTGCGGTGTCCGGTGCGACGTCGTGGGCGAGGACGTCGAACCGGGCGGTGGCGGACACGTCGGCCGCCGGTTCACCGGCCGTCCGGTCCGCCTCGGCCGCTCCCTCGGGCTCCGTCGCGTGGTCCTGCTGCTGTTCGTACAGCGGATACGACGTCTGTTCGGGTTCGTACGCGGTGTCCCCGGGCGTGGCGCCGGAGTTCCAGGCGGTCGCGTCGTAGGCACCGGAGTCGTACCCGACCGTGCCGTACGCGCCGGTCTCGTAGGCGCCCGTCTCGTAGCCGCCGGTGGCGAAGGCGGTGGTGGCGTACGCGCCGGTCTCGTAGGCGTCAGCCCCGTGGCCGCCGGTGGCGTGCGCGGTGTCCGCCGGGTATGTACCGGTCCCGTAGGCGGACGTCTCGTACGTCCCGGTGTCGTGCGCCCCGCTCTCGGGTGCCTCGGTGCCGTACGTACCGCCGTCGTACGTACCGCCGTCGTAGGTCCCGGTGTCGTAGGTCCCGGTGTCGTACGCCTCCGCCCCGTACGCGGCGTCCGTGCCGTACGGGGCGGAAGGGAAGGCGGTGGTGGGGAAGGCGCCGGTGTCGGCGGTCGCCCACTGGCCGGTCAGGTCCTGGTCGTTGACCTGCTGCCAGGCCCCGGAGGTGTCCCACTGCTGCGTGCCGTGGGCCTGCGGGGTGTGCTCCTGGGCGGTGTAGCCGTCGTGGGCCGGCGTCTGCTGGGGGCCGGTGCTCCAGGCGGAGGCGTCGTACTGGCCGCTGTGGTCCGGCTGTCCGGTCGCGTACGCGGTGGTGAAGCCGCCGCCGTACGTCCCCTGGTCATAGGCGCCGTCGCCGTATCCGGCGGTGGGGTGACCGGCGTCGTAGCCGGTGTCGTGGCCGCCGGGGATCGAGCCGAAGAGCGGGTCGGTGTCGAAGCTGCCGGTCGATCGGTCGTCGTATCCGACGTGCCCGGCGTGGGGGTGCTGGTCGTTCACCAACGTCTCTCTCGCCTCGGCAGCAGGACTTTTCCGGGGCCCGGTCAGGGGTGTCCCAGGGGGAAGCAGTGGCCGCGACTGTACCCGGCGGTATGTGAGGACGACAATCTTCGGCGGGTTTCGGTCCGCAGGAAACGGGCAATCGACCGTCTTTCGGCGGGCGGCAGACGGAGCCTTGGTCCTACGTTCGAGTGCTGTTCTATTTCTAGGCGGCCGGTGTCGCCCCGGTGGCCCGGGTGTCCTCCTCACCGGTCTCCGGTGCATCAAGAACCTCACGGACGGCGGCGGCGACCGTCGGGTGCACGGGCAGTGCGAGGTGTCCGATGCCCGTGACGCGTACGTTCACCGCGTCGAGATCGGGGTGGTCGACGCACGCCGTCCCGACCGGAACCATGACCTGGTCCAGCTCGCTCCAGAAGCTCACGAACCGGGTTCGGCAGCCGGGCGCCGGACCGCGCAGCTCCTCGATCACCGAGGAACCGCCGCGCATCTGCCGCACGATGGGGTGAATACCCGCCCCGGGGGCGACGGCGGTGCCTCCGTGCGGGGTCCCGAGCGTCACCAGGGTGCGTACGCGCCGGTCCCCGCCGAGCCGCTGTACGTAGTAGCGGGCGATCAGGCCACCGAGGCTGTGCCCGACGACGTCGACCCGGCCGTGCCCGGTGCGTGCGCAGATCTCCTCCACATGCCGGCCGAGCAGTGCGGCGGCGGTGCGTACGTCGCGGGTCAGCGGCGAGTAGTTGAGGGACTCCGGGCGGCGGCCGTACCGGGTCAGCGCGCGGCGCAGGACGACGAACGCGGAGCGGTTGTCGATGAAGCCGTGCAGCAGGACGACGGGCGGCGGCGAGGGCGGTGGGGCGGCGGTCGTGGCCGGATGGCCGGTCATTGCCGCAGGTCCGGCCCCGGCGGGCGCGTCCCCACCCCGCTCGGCAGTGAGCCCGAAGGGGTAGACGACCAACCGCCCCGTGAGGACGAACAGCTCCAGCGCGGTGGCGCCGACGAGTGCGGACGACAGCCGGGGCCCCGGCAGCCGGGGGAGAGCCGGGAGGCGGGGTAAGCGGACGGGGTGAGTGAGGCGGGTCAGCGAGGGGAGGGGTGGGGGGAACTTCACGGCCTGCCTCCTGCACCGGCGTACGGGGGAGGCGGCTCCTGCCCCCGTACGCCCTTGTGGGTGGCGGGACGAGGAGTGCTGCCGACCGGCCGGGCGGCTGTGGCCGGGGCGTGGGGGCCGTACCACCGTGCCGTGCGGCTGGCGGCGCGGTGATACGGCGACCTCGTAGCGGCTCTCCTTGCGCCGGGCCCCGCGCGGCCGGAACTCCGCGTGATGCCGGGGACGACGCCTGGCGAACATGTCCCACGTGTGATTTCCCCCTCCCCGCCTGCCGCGAAACTGTGGCGTGCGGGATGCTGTGGATAACGTTCGTTCACATCCCCGTCCCTTCAGACGCGGGAGACCAGGTGGAGGCAGTGATGGGTGTGACCGGTCCGATCCGTGTGGTGGTGGCCAAGCCGGGGCTCGACGGCCACGACCGCGGGGCCAAAGTCATCGCGCGGGCGTTGCGGGACGCCGGTATGGAGGTGATCTACACCGGGCTCCACCAGACGCCCGAGCAGATCGTCGACACGGCGATCCAGGAGGATGCCGACGCCATCGGCCTCTCGATCCTCTCCGGGGCGCACAACACGCTGTTCGCCAAGGTGATCGAGCTGCTGAAGGCCCGCGAGGCGGAGGACATCAAGGTGTTCGGCGGCGGGATCATCCCGGAGGACGACATCGCCCCGCTGAAGAAGCTGGGCGTCGCGGAGCTGTTCACCCCGGGCGCCACGACGACCGAGATCGTCACCTGGGTGAACGCCAACGTCCGCCAGGCCGCCCAGACCTGAACGGCCCCGGGGAACGGGCCCGCCGCGCACGGGCTCGTCCCCGCCCGAGGCCATCCATCGGCTCTGTCCCTCCGTCCCTCCCGCCCGGGGCCATGGGATCCGTCCGTCCCGTGCGGGCCATCGGTTGCGCTCCTCCCGGGCCGACCGTCGGCTGTGCTCACCCCGAGCCGTCGGCTGGGCTCCTCCGGGGTTACCGGCTGGGCTCATCCCGGGCGGGCTGTCGGCTGGGCTTCCCCCGGGCGGGCCGTCGGCTCTGTCGCTCTCAGCTTGTCATTTATGGTCCGGCGTCGAACGCGGCTCGAACTTGATCGGCGTTTTCGCAGTTCAGCGGACACGTAGGCGGCCTTCGTCTGATCCTGTGCTCCGTCACAGAGTGGATCAGCACGAAGGCCGTGGTCGTGAGTTTGGTGCATCAGGGCGTCCTGCGGGATGCGTTCGCGGAAGTGTCACACTTCCGGTCGGAGCTGTACTCGTGTCTGACCGCGCGGGGCGACGCGTTGTTCGAGTTGTGCGACGCGCTGCTGTGCACGGACGGGCCGGTACGGACGTTGGTCGATCTCGCGCTTGCGCCGGAACACCGCCGTGGTCATGGAGCTCTGTACGGGGGGCTCAACCAGGGGCGGATCGATGTCGCCCGGCTGCGTCGTGCCCTGGCCGGGGTGCTGTTGCCGAGGGCGGCGGACGGTCGGCTCGTGCTGGCGGTAGATGTCTCGCCGTGGCTGCGGCCGGACGCCAACACGTGTGCTGACCGGGCCTTTTGCCACACCTTCGGGCGGGGTGAGGGCAAGCATCAGATGGTGCCCGGCTGGCCGTACTCGGTCGTGGCCGCGCTGGAGAGTGGCCGCACGTCCTGGACTGCGGTGCTGGACGCGGTCCGCCTTCAGCCCGGCGCCGACGTCGCCGCGGTGACCACCGTGCAGATCCGCGAAGTCGTCGAGCGGCTGGTCGCCGCCGGTCAGTGGAAGCCGGGTGATCCGGAGGTCCTGGTCGTGCTGGACGCGGGATACGACGCTCCGCGCATCGCCCACCTGCTGGACGACCTGCCCGTCGAGATCCTCGGCCGGCTCCGGTCCGATCGCGTGATGCGGCGTCCGACGCCCTCCCGCGAAGAGTTCCACCTGGCCAACCCCAAAGGCGGCCGGCCGCCCAAGCACGGCGGAGAGTTCGTCTTCGGCGACCCCATAACCTGGGGCGCCGAGCAGGCCCTGACGGTCACGGACACCCGGCTCTACGGGAAGGCGACCGCGCAGGCGTGGCACCGACTGCACCCGCGGCTGACCCGCCGGGCCGCGTGGCTCGACCACGACGGCCCGCTGCCCCTCATCGAGGGCACCGTCGTCCGGCTGGTCGTGGAGAAGCTGCCCAGCGGCGGGGTCAACAAGCCGGTCTGGCTGTGGTGGTCGCGCACCGGTGCCACCGAGGCGGACGTCGACCGCTGCTGGCAGTCCTTCCTCCGCCGCTTCGACATCGAGCACACATTCCGCCTGTTCAAGCAGACACTCGGCTGGACCAAGCCCCGGCTCCGCAGCTCGGAAGCGGCCGACCGGTGGACCTGGCTGATGATCGCCGCCTACACCCAGCTCCGGCTCGCGCGCCCGCTGGCCACCGACCTCCGCAGGCCCTGGGAGAAGCCGGTCGAGCCGAACAAACTGACACCCGCCCGCGTCCGCAGAGGGTTCAGGAACCTGCACGCGAAGACCGGCTCTCCGGCCGGTGCACCGAAACCGTCCCGGCCCGGCCCGGGAAGGCCGCCCGGCTCGAAGAACCGCCGGCCCGCCACCCGGCACGACGTGGGCAGAGTCCTCGCCACCGGCGAGGCGCACAGCCGACCCGCCCACCACAAGGTGGGGACGAAACCCCGGCGAACTGGATAAATGACAAGCTCAGTGCCTGTTTCCAAGCCTCGATCTGAGGAGCCTTGGCTCCTACGCTGGCGTAAAAAGGCCCCCGAGCGGTCGCCACCGTGATCGACTCCCAGTCCGTCAAGGCCGCCGAGACCGTCGGGAAGGACTCCCGCGGCTACGACGCGGGCAAGAAGATCAACGGCCGCAAGCGGCACCTCGTCGTCGACACCCGCGGCCTTCCCCTGTTCGTGATGGTGACCCCCGCTGACCTCCACGACAGTCACGCGGCCAAGGAAGTCCTCTTCCGCCTCCGCCTGATGCACCCCGAGATCACCATCGTCTGGCCCGACTCCGCCCACGCGGGAAAGCTCGTGACCTGGGCGAAGAAGCACCTATGGCTCACGAACAAGACCGTCAGCCGCCCGAAGGACTCCTCAGGCTTCATCGTGCTGCCCCGTCGCTGGGTCGTCGAACGGACCTGGGCCTGGACGATGCACGCCCGGAGGCACGCACGCGACTACGAACGACTCGTCCAGCACTCCGAGACCCTGATCACCGGGGCAGCCATCACCCTCATGACCCGCCGGATCACCCGCGGGAAGAAGAGCCCCGACCGCTGCCCGCCCGAAGCACCCCAGCTCACGCAAGCCGCATGATCTCGCCTCGTCGCGCTCGCGGCCGACGCTCACAGTCCACAGTCAACGGTTCCCGGCGTCTCTGCCGGGGCTACTTACCCGCCAGCCCCAGATTGGCCCCGCTCCGCAAGTCCGGAAACCCCCGCGCGATGACAGCAGCCGACTCCAGGCATGCCTTGCGCGTGTCCGCTGCCGTCGGGCCCGTGGCACATCCCAAGGTTCCGTAGGTTCGAACTGCGTCCTGGAGCTTCCGGGCGACGGAATCGAGCGTCGCGAAGCCCTGGTGCCCATTGATCTCGCGCAAGGCCAGGCCGGCAGCCTCGGACGTGGCATCGGCTGCTGCCTTGCACTGCGCAGTGAACATCTGAGGCGACGACGTCGAGCAGGGTGAGTTCGTGCCCGAGCCGAACTGCCCTTCATCCACCGAGATGCGCTCCTCAACGGCGAGCTTCACCTTCTCGGCAGCCTGCGCCTTCGCCGAGACCGGCTCAATCGACGAGGAGGAGGAGACCGAGGGCTGGTCCGAGCGATTCGCACCTTCAGAGTCGTTGCATCCCGTGATGAGTACCCCTGACAGGCCCACCACGGCCACCGCTCGCAGCACTTGCCCCTTGATCATCCGCTCCCCCTTCGAACTGTCGCGCCACCCTACCCGAGAGGTTGTTCAAGATCAGAGAGCCTTCAGGAACAGGCCTTCAGGTCATCAGCTCCGCCTCCATCGCGGCGCGCAGCCGCAGGGTGGAGACCAGGCGCTGGAAGGCCTCGGACCAATAGCCGCCGGCCCCGGGCGACGCGCCCTCCCGCTCGTCCTGTGCGGCCGTGAGAACCTCCAGCCGGTCGGCCTCGGCCGGATCCAGACAGCGTTCCGCGAGGCCCATCACGCCGCTGAAGCTCCACGGATAGCTCCCGCCGTCCCGCGCGATGTCGAGCGCGTCGACCACCGCACGCCCGAGCGGCCCGGTCCAGGGGACCGTGCACACTCCGAGCAGCTGGAACGCCTCCGACAGGCCGTGTGCCGCGATGAAGCCGGCCACCCAGGAGGCGCGTTCCCCTTCGTCCAGAACGGCCAGGAGCTTCGAGCGCTCGGCGATCGACGCCGTCCCGGGACCGCTCGCCACCGGCTCCGACGGACGTCCCAGCAAGGCCCGGGACCACCGCGGATTCCGCTGCCGTGCCGCCGCCCGGCACCACGCGGTGTGCAGCTCGTCGGCCCAGTCGTCGGCGACGGGCAGGGCCACGATCTCTTCGGCCGGGCGCCCGCCGAACCGCACCTCCCAGACGCCGAGCGGGGCCGCCTCCACCAGCTGTCCGAGCCACCAGGACCGCTCGCCCCGGCCCGTCGGCGGGACCGCCACGATGCCGTCGCGCTGCATTCCCGCGTCGCACTCGTGCGGTGCCTCCACGGCGATGGAAGCGGCGTCCCCCGTACGGTCCGGGTGCACGCAGGACAGCGCGCGGGCCGCCATCCGTCCGGCGAGCGCCGACGCGGGGAGGGCGGAGAGCAGCTCGGCGGCGGTGGCGCGGACATTGCGGCTGCGGTCGGACAGGGCCTGCTCCAGGAATGGCTCGTCCGCGTCGCCGAGCCCCGACCGCAGGGAATCCAGGAACATCAGCCGGTCCTCGGCCCGTTCGGTCGGCCAGGTGGTGGCGAGCAGGGCGAGCGCGGCGGGCGGATCCTGTGCCCGTACCGCGTCGAGCAGCGCGACCCGCTCCGCGAACAGCCCCTCCTCCCACAGCCGGGCCACCGTGTCCGGGTCCGTCAGGGCGTCCTGCGGCGTGCCGCGCGCGGAGTCCCGCAGGGCGAACTTCCAGTCGGGGTTCAGCCCGGCCAGCCACCTGCCGCGCGGCCCGGCGAACGCGAGCGCCTGCGGGCGCAGGTCCGTACGCGCGCGGGCGGCGTCCAGCAGCGGGGGCAACAGGGCCGCCGGGGCGCGGAAGCCGCGCCGGTTGGCGATGGCCAGCCACTGCGGGATGAGCTCGGTGAGGTCGGGCGCGGTCCCGCGCCGTCCACCGCCCGAGGGCGTGGACCGGTCGGCCAGCAGGTGGGCGAGCCGGTGCCGGGCGGCCTCGGAAGCGCCGGGCGCGGATCCGGGGCGGCGGGCTCGGGCCGGGCCTCCGGCACGGCGGGCAGCAGCCCGGCCCGCCGCCGCACGGTGTGCAGCGCGGCGGCGTCCAGCAGAACCGCGGGGGCATCGGCCGACCCTGTGCCGTGTACTGCCGGAGGGCGGCGGTCGGTCCCCAGGAGGGCCGAGGTGACCAGGTCCTCCCAGGGGAGGTGGCCTCCGGATGCGGGTGGGGATGCTGATGCGGAACGGGATGCGGGTGTGGTTGCGCCGATGGTCATTGCTGTGGGGCGGGTGGTCTGGGGCATCTCATATCCCCTTCCGTGGCAGGGATGCGCGGACAGCGGACAGCGGACAGCGGACAGCGGACAGCGGGCGGCGCTGATGGCGGACTGGGGGCCGGAGATGGCTGACCGAGGACGGCTGACAAGGGGAGTGGACTGAGGCAGGCGGACGGGGCGGCTGAGGGAAGCGGCGGACAGGGCGGCGAAGCGGGTGGGGCGGGTGCGCGGGCACGGCGAGGGGGCCCGTCGACCCACTCGTCCCGCCGGTTCGCCACGACGTCACCTCTTGGCCCGCCGGGTCCGCTCGTTCCGTCGGCCCGCCAGGACGCCAGTCCCTCGTCCCGGCGGTCCGCTTGTTCCGGCGGTCCGCTTGTTCCGTCGGCCCGGCGGATCAGATCAGTCGGACGACCGATCCGCTGCCCATGACGCCTTCGCATTCCTCCCCCTCGCCCGGATCCCAGGCCGCGAACGGGTCGAAGCCGCGGTGCCCGATCTCGCCGAACACCGTGACCGGGGCACCCCCGGACAGGGCGACGAGCTTCCAGAGGCCCGGCCGGGACAATGCGGCCGGGGCCACCGGCAGCGCGGCTGCGGACTCCGTGTGGGCATCGACCACCTGCCAGCCGTCCTTGGACGGCACGGGTATGACGTCGCGCAGGGTGACCGGCCAGGCGTCCAGCCAGGGGTCGTCCCGCAGGGCGTTCCCGTACACGGCCGGTGCGGCCGCTGCGGCGATCCCCGGCGGTGGACCGGCCGCGGGCGTGGCCCCGAACTGCTCACCGAGCTCCGCCCGGAGCTGCCCGCCGCCCGGATACGGCGTCAGCTCGGCGTCGATCGTCACCCCGACCGGCAGCGCCTGCGCGGGTGACCGGCCCGCCGCACCGAACGAGAGCAGCAGGGCGGTGCGGTGCGACCCCCGCCCGTACAGCCAGATCCGGCGAGCGACGATCCTGCCGTCCGGGGTGTCGTACTGCGCGAGGACCAGCCAGCGGTCGCGGACCGGGGGGCCTTCGGCGGACATGGGCAGCCCCACTCTCGTCCGCACGGTCGCTGCCAGCGGATCCGGGAGCCGGTCACGGCCGAGCCAGGCCGTGTCCAGCAGATGGAGCAGGGCGCACTCCTCCAGCAACCGGACCGGCCAGCCGGGCCCGGACCCGGTGATCGCGCCCAGCTCCCGCACACGGGAGGCGAGACCGGGAGCCTGGGCGTCGACCATGCGGGCCGCGGTCTCCTCCCACACGCCGTACTCCGATCGGTCGGTCGCCGCCAGTCCGCCGCGCAGCACGTCGGCCAGGCGCTGTTCCAATTCCCGGGCGCCGCCCGTGACCCGCTCCGCGCGGCGCTCCGCCCGCTTTCGGGCGGCGGCCGGGTCGGCGGTGCCACGCGGGCTGGCGTCGCCCGCCGGACCGCCCTTCCGCGCCGCGCGTGCGCGCCGGTCCGCCAGCCACGTCCGGGCCCAGTCGGCCGGCTCGGCGGGCCGGAACGCGATGTCGTCGGATGTCCGGAGCAGCAACAGCCCCAGCGCGTGCTTGCACGGAAACCTCCGGCTCGGGCAACTGCACGCGTAGGCGGGCCCCGTGGTGTCGACCACCGTCCGATACGGCGTGCTTCCGCTTCCCTCGCACAGGCCCCACACCGCGCCCGTCGCATCGGACCCCGTGCCGGACCACGGACCGGCCGCGCCGAGGCGCATGGCCGCCTTGCGTGATGCTGCGTCAGGAGCCAGTGCCAGCACCTGCTCCACCGACCAGCGCGCCATCGGGACGCCGGTGGGCGAAGGTTCTCCCCCGTGAGATAGCTGCATGTCTCCGACGGTAGGGGGCGCCACTGACAATCCCCTCCGACCGGGGAGGCGGCGGTCCGAGGTAGCGGTCCGAGGTGGGTGGGGCACGCGCCCTCCGACGGGCTCTGACGCGTAAGGAGCAGCAGGTCAGGGGCCGTTGTCAGTGGCATGGTGCACGGTGGTCATCACATCGGGTCGACCGATCTGGAGGGGGAGCCATGACCGTGTCCAACACCACCGCGGCCGTCGAGCCGGAGACCGGCGCCCAGGCACTGCGCCCGCACGCGGAGGACGCGTTCGCCGACGAGCTGAAGGCGCTCGCGGCCGCCGACGACCGTCCCAGGCCGGCCCGTTGGCGGCTGTCGCCGTGGGCCGTCGCCACCTATCTGCTGGGCGGGACCCTGGCGGACGGGACGGTGATCACCCCGAAGTACGTGGGCCCGCGCCGCCTGGTCGAGGTGGCCGTGACCACGCTCGCCACCGACCGCGCGCTGCTCCTGCTCGGTGTCCCGGGCACGGCCAAGACCTGGGTGTCCGAGCATCTCGCGGCCGCCGTCAGCGGCGACTCGACACTGCTCGTGCAGGGCACCGCGGGCACGCCCGAGGAAGCCGTCCGTTACGGGTGGAACTACGCCCAGCTGCTGGCCCACGGACCCAGCCGCGACGCTCTGGTGCCCAGTCCGCTGATGCGGGCCATGTCCGAGGGCATGACCGCTCGGGTCGAGGAGCTGACCCGCATCCCCGCCGATGTGCAGGACTCGCTCATCACGATCCTGTCCGAGAAGACGCTTCCCGTCCCCGAGCTGGGACAGGAGGTCCAGGCCGTCCGCGGGTTCAACCTCATCGCCACGGCCAACGACCGCGACCGCGGCGTCAACGAGTTGTCCAGTGCGCTGCGCCGACGGTTCAACACCGTGGTGCTGCCGCTGCCCGAGACGCCGGACGCCGAGGTCGACATCGTGTCCCGGCGCGTCGACCAGATCGGCCGCTCGCTCGACCTGCCCGCGTCCCCGGAGGGGCTGAGCGAGATCCGGCGCGTGGTGACGGTCTTCCGCGAACTGCGTGACGGGGTGACCACCGACGGGCGCACCAAGCTCAAGTCCCCCTCCGGAACGCTCTCCACGGCCGAGGCGATCTCCGTCGTCACGAGCGGCCTCGCTCTCGCCGCCCACTTCGGCGACGGCGTCCTGCGCCCCGGTGACGTCGCGGCGGGCATCCTCGGCGCGGTCGTCCGGGACCCCGCGGCGGACCGGGTGGTCTGGCAGGAGTATCTGGAGACCGTGGTCCGCGAGCGGGACGGCTGGAAGGACTTCTACCGCGCCTGCCGCGAGGTGTCCGCATGAGCGGAACACCGGCCGCCGCCGTGACGCCGGTCCACGCCGGGACGGGCGCCGCGACCGGACAGCCCGGACCGAGGCCCCGCCCGGCCGCCGGGCCCTGGCTCCTGGGAGTGCGGCACCACGGCCCCGGGTCGGCCCGCGCGGTCCTCGCCGCGCTCCGGGCGACCCGCCCGGCCGCCGTCCTCGTCGAGGGGCCGCCCGAAGGAGACGCGCTGGTGCCCCTGGCCGCCGACCCGGCCATGCGCCCGCCCGTCGCGCTGCTCGCGCACGCCGTGGACGATCCGGGGCGGGCCTCCTTCTGGCCGATGGCCGCGTTCTCGCCCGAGTGGGTGGCCATCCGCTGGGCCCTCGACCACGACGTCCCCGTCCGCTTCATCGACCTGCCCGCCGCCCACTCCCTCGCCCTCAAGGAGCCCCCGCACCGGCCGGAGCGCGAGGAGGAAGAACAGGTCACGCCGGTCGTCGACCCGATCCGGGTGCTCGCCGGGGCCGCCGGGCACGACGATCCCGAGCGCTGGTGGGAGGACATCGTCGAACACCGCTCGCCGGGCGGCGACGGCCCGGGTCACGGCCGCGCCGCAGGCGCCGAAGGCACGTCTCCCGGCGGCACGCCCGACGACGTCCTCGCCCCGTTCGCCGCGCTGGCGGAGGCGATGGGCGCGCTCCGCGAGGCCTACGGCGACGGCGGGCAGCCGCGCGACGCCGTACGCGAGGCGTACATGCGGATTCAGCTGCGGACCGCGCGCAAGGAGTTCGGGGACGCCGTCGCCGTCGTCTGCGGCGCCTGGCACGTCGCCGCTCTCGCGGGGCGCACCACGCTCGCCGCCGACCGCGCCCTGCTCAAGGGGCTCCCGAAGGTCAGGACGGACCTGACCTGGGTGCCGTGGACCCACCGCCGCCTGGCCCGGCAGAGCGGATACGGGGCCGGGATCGACTCGCCCGGCTGGTACGGGCACCTTTTCGAGGCGGCCGACCGGCCGATCGAGCGCTGGATGACCAAGGTCGCCGGACTGCTGCGCGGCGAGGACCGGTTCGTCTCCACCGCCCACGTCATCGAGGCCGTCCGGCTCGCCGAGACCCTCGCCGCTCTCCGCGGCCGCCCGTTGGCCGGCCTGGGCGAGACGACCGACGCCGTGCGGGCCGTCATGTGCGAGGGCTCCGACGTCCCGCTCGCCCTCGTCCAGGACCGGCTGATCGTCGGCGAGCGCCTCGGCGAGGTGCCGGAAACCGCCCCGGCCGTTCCCCTGCAACGGGACCTGACCCGCAGCCAGCGCACCCTCCGGATCAAGCCGGAGGCGTCGGAACGCGAGCTGGACCTGGACCTGCGCAAGGAGACCGACGCCGCCCGCAGCCGCCTCCTGCACCGGCTGCGCCTCCTCGACGTCGGCTGGGGCGACCCGGTCGTGGGGCGGGGAAGCACCGGCACCTTCCGGGAGAGCTGGCGGCTGCGCTGGGAACCGGAACTGCACGTCCGGGTCGCCGAAGCCGGCATGTGGGGCACGACCGTGCTCACCGCCGCGACCGCGAAGGCCGAGTCGCAGGCCGCGGCGGCGACCTCGCTGGCCGATGTCACCGCACTCGCCGAGCACTGCCTCCTGGCCGGACTGCCGGAAGCGCTGCCCGTCGTGATGAAGGCCCTCGCCGACCGGGCCGCACTCGACGCGGACGTCGTCCACCTCGCGGACGCGCTGCCGGCCCTGGCCCGTTCCCTGCGCTACGGAGATGTGCGCTCCACGGACACGGCGGCGCTCGCGGAGGTCGCCGCCGGGCTCGCGGAGCGGATCTGCGTCGGCCTGCCGCCCGTCTGCACCGGCCTCGACCAGGACGGTGCCGCGGCGCTGCGCGCTCAGGTGGAGGCGGTGCACGGGGCGATCTGCCTCCTGGACACCGGAGCGGAGCCGGGCACGGGGCTGCGCAAGCGCTGGGACGCCGTCCTGCACGCACTGGCGGTCCGGGACGCGGTCGCCGGGATCATCAGGGGCCGGGCCACCCGGCTGCTCCTGGACGAAGGACGGCTGGCGGAGGACGAGGCGGCCCGGCTGATGGGCCTGGCGCTCTCGCCCGGAACTCCGCCCGCCGACGCCGCCGCCTGGATCGAGGGATTCGTCGGCGGCGCGTCGGGTGGCGGCATGCTGCTGATCCACGACGAGCGGCTGCTCGGCCTCGTCGACACCTGGCTGACCGGTGTCCCCGCCGATCTGTTCACCGATGTGCTGCCGCTCCTGCGCCGCACGTTCTCCGCGTACGAGCCAGGCGTACGGCGCACCCTCGGCGAGCTGGTCGGGCGCGGGCCCGTCCCCGAGGGCGCCCGCCGCGACGCCGCGGCCCCGGCGACCCGAGGATTCGGACCCGGCCTCGATCCGGCCAGGGCCGACGCGGTCGAGCCGGTGGTGCGCCTGCTGCTCGCCCGCCCGCCCGAGCCCGAGGAGAAGGCTGTATGACGACGGACGAGGCGACGACGAACACGACGGACGAGGCGACGACGGACACGACGAAGACGGCGACGGACACGACGAAAACGGCGACGGACACGACGAAAACGGCGACGGACATGACGATGAGGACGGACGCGATGGGGCGGACGCCGGGGGAGACCACGGCACGGTCGGCGGTACGGACGGCCACGCCCTCGCGGACCCCGCCCGAAGCTGAACGGCTGCGGCGCTGGCGGATGGTGCTGGGGGCCGACAGCGCCGACAGCACGGGATACGCCCTCACCGGCCAGGACGCGGCGATGGACCGTGCGTTGAACGCGCTGTACGGCGTGGGCGCCGGGAAGAAGCCCAACGGCCGTGCCGCCGGCAGCCGTTCGGCGGGGCTCGGGGCGTCGGCGCCCTCCGTCGCCCGCTGGCTCGGCGACATCCGGACCTACTTCCCCAGCTCCGTGGTCCAGGTGATGCAGCGCGACGCGATCGACCGGCTCGACCTGTCGGCCCTGCTCCTGGAACCGGAGATGCTGGAGGCGGTCGAGCCGGACGTCCATCTCGTGGGCACCCTGCTGTCCCTCGGCAAGGCGATGCCCGAGACGACGAAGGAGACCGCACGTGCCGTCGTCCGCAAGGTCGTCGAGGACCTGGAGAGGAGACTGGAGAGCCGCACGAGGGCCACTTTGACCGGGGCGCTAGACCGCTCGGCGCGGATCAGCCGGCCGCGCCACCGGGACATCGACTGGGACCGCACCATCCGGGCCAACCTCAAGAACTACCTGACGCTTCCGGAACCGGACTCCGCGACGACAGCCGGAACGGCAGAGGCAGCCGGGACGGCAGGAGCGCCTGGAACGCCCTGGGCGGCAGGGGCGGCCGGGACACCCGAGGCAGCCGGGACGGCAGAGGCGGCAGGGATGACCCGGGCGGCCGGGGCGAACGGGGCGGCCGGGGCGACGACGGGAACGGTCGTGCCGGAACGCCTCATCGGTTACGGCCGTTCCTCCCGGTCCGTCAAGAAGGACATCATTCTGTGCGTCGACCAGTCGGGCTCGATGGCCGCGTCCGTCGTCCACGCCTCGGTCTTCGGTGCGGTGCTCGCCTCCATGCGCACCCTCGCGACCCGGCTCGTCGTCTTCGACACGGCGGTCGTCGACCTCACGGAGCAGCTCGACGACCCGGTCGACGTCCTCTTCGGCACGCAGCTCGGCGGCGGCACCGACATCAACCGGGCGCTCGCCTACTGCCAGTCGAGAATCACCCGCCCCGCGGACACGGTCGTCGTCCTCATCAGCGATCTCTACGAGGGCGGCATACGCGACGAGATGCTCAAGCGGGTCGCCGCGATGAAGGCCTCCGGCGTGCAGTTCGTGACGCTGCTCGCCCTCTCCGACGAGGGAGCACCCGCGTACGACCACGAGCACGCGGCGGCGCTCGGAGCGCTGGGCGCACCCGCGTTCGCCTGCACCCCGGACCTCTTCCCGGACGTCATGGCGGCGGCGATCGAGAGGAGACCCCTGCCCATACCGGACAAGGAGTACCAACCGTAGTCAGGGACTTGCGTGACCCCCACGGGCTCGTGCAAGCATCGGCACCGTCGTTCGCGGAGGGGACCATTCCGCCCCCTCCGCAGCTACCCGCCCGCGTACCAGGAGCCCATCCGAGGTGACCGCAACCGCCGCTGCCCGCTCAGCTGTCGATCCGCGCCCGGCGCGTGGGACGACGGGGCGTCGCGCGGTACGGGTGGTCCTCTTCCTCGGTGGACTGCTGGCCCTGGGGCTGCTCGCGGGCGGCCGCGCGGAGGCCCAGGAACGTCTGGACGCGGGAGTGTTCACCGCCTCCGTGGTGGAGTCCGTGTCCGAGGATGCGACTCGGGAGGGCGCGGTTCCCCGGGAACTCGCCCGCACCGCAGGTGAGTCTCCGGTTCGCCAGGGTGTCGACGAGGTGACTGATCCGGTTGCGGACCAGACCGACCAGACCGACCAGACCGACCAGACGGCCCAGACGGCCCAGGCCGACCGGACGTCCCGGGCGGACCGAAGCGTCGACGAGGTGACGGCCCCGGTCGCGGAACACGTCGCGGGCCACGTCGTGGGCCGGGCCGTGGAGCCGGTGACCCCGTCGGCTGTCGAAGCGGTGACCGCATCGACTGCCGATCCGTTGGCCGCGCTGGCTGTCGCCCCGCCGACCGACCGGACCCCGCCGACCGACCGGACCGCGCCGCACCGGACCGCGCCGCTCGGTAGCGTCCCGGCGGCGACTCCTGCGCCCTCCGCCGAACCGGCCGCCCGGACCGTCGGCTCCGTGGCCCGGGTCGCCGCTGCACCCGCACCCGCCCGAGAGGCCCGGGACGCGGTGACCGGGGGAGCAGGCGACGCTGTCGAGGCCGTCGACCGGATCAGCGATGAGGCGCAGCCCTTGGTGGCGTCCCCGCCGCGGCTGCCTCCGCTGCTCTCCGTACTGCCTCCGCTTCCCGTGCTTCCCCTGCCGACAGGTGACGCGGACGCACCGGCCGCGCCGGGTGCTCCGGCGCCGTCCGCTCCGGACGCCGGGCGTGGTGCCGACGGCTCTGCAGGGCCGGGCGGCCCCGGCGCGGACGGCTCGGCCGAGCGTGCGGCCGGCCGGGACCCGAGAATCGGGGCACCGAGCCTCGCATCGGCCGAGCCGGACTCGTCCGGCACGCCGCGCGCCGGGCAGGCGCAGCTCACCGCGCCCACGCCGACGTTCCCCGCGCAGGACCGGCCGCCCTTTGCCCCCTGCGGCGACCTGGCGCGCACGGCGGTGGCCGACGCCCAGGGCCCGCGCGGCGGCGACCCGCAGACGGCCCCCGTCCCGGGCGGCCCGCATGCCGCGCTCGTGCGAGGAGCCGGGCTCCCCGCGACCGCTTCCCCGATCACCGACAGATCCGGCGAGATCCTCGAATTCCCCGGCTAGGGCAGGCCGTTCCCCCGCCTCGACCTGCCGCGCGGGGGCGGAACAGGTCTGCCCGCGTCCGGACGAACCCCCGGACAGCCGAACATCGTCGAAGGATCTGACACACCCATGCACAAGAACATGCGCCGATCGATAGCCGTCGCCGCCACCGCCACCGGTATGTGGGCGCTCGGCACCGCCGCGGCGAGCGCGGCCGAGCTGCCCGTGTCCGTACCGCTGTCCACCCCGGACCTGGCGGCCGAGGCCCCCGACGCGACGGAGGCCGTCGAGGACGTCACCGAGGCCGAGGTGGTCGAGGGGGCCAAGGCGGCCGTCACCGACGCCGAGGCCCTGGAGCGTGCCGCCGATGCGAAGGACACGCTGACGGAGGCCGGGAACAGGGCCGCCGATGCGGTCCAGGACACCGATGCGGTTCAGGACACCAGGTCGGTCCAGGACGCTGGGGTGGCCGACGTGCGGGACGGTCTCCCGTCGCAGGTGCGCGCGCCGCAGACCCCGGAGTTCCCGCAGACCGGCGAGGCACCGGAACTCGGTGACGTACGGCAGGTGCCCGGAGCCGGCCACCTCGCCGACACGCGCACCCCCGACACGCGCACCCCCGACACGCGCACCCCCGAGACGCGGGTCCCCGACGCCCAGTTCCCGGAGGACCGCTTCCCCGACACGCAGGTGCCGGCGGTCCCGGCGGACGGGATCGACTACCTCTTCGGGCCGATCGAGCAGCTCCCCGGCTACGCGCAGGACCAGGTGCCGGCCGCCGTGCAGGGGGCGTCGGCCGAGGCCGGGCCCGTCGTCGAGCAGACGTCCGACTCCGTGCTGCCGCCGCTCGCCGCAGGTGCGGTCGGCGTCGCCGTCCCGGTCGCCGGGCAGGCGGTCGGTGACGTCGGCACGCTCGCGCAGGGGGTTGTGGGCGAGGTCGCCCCGTTCGCCGGGGGAGTCGTCGGCGATGCCGCCGCCCCCTTCGTGCAGGGCGTCACGACCGAGGTCCAGCCGCTGGCGTACGGCGTCACCGGTGCGGCCGTGCCGTTCGCCGAGAGCGTCGTGTCCGAGGTGCGGCCACTCGCTCAGGGGCTTGCCGGGGACGCGGTCGCGCCGTTCGCCCAGGGAGTCACCACCCGGGTGCAGCCGCTGGCCGAGGGCGTCGGAGCGCAGGCCCGGCCGTTCGCGGGCGGTCTGGCGGACACGGTCCGCGAGGACGCCCGTCCCGCCGTCGGCAACGCGGTCACCGGCGCTCAGGGCCTCGACTCGGTCGTCCCGTCCTTCGTGACGGACGCCGTGCCCGGTCAGTGAGCGCCTGAGCGGGGAGCGTCCAGGCCGTGCGCCGCGCCCACGGCGTGAGCTCGACCAGCGGGGCGCACGGCGTGACCGAACGGGCGGGCGCCCCGCTGGACGCAACCGCATGAGCGGGGCGCACACGGCGCACGCGCCGTAGGCGGTTCACCGCACCGGAGCAGCCGGCCCCCGGGGACCCGGGCCGGGTGCTCCGGTGTCCCCACAGCCCTTTCCGGTCCCCGGCGAGCCCCGTCCGGGGGGCCGGGAGGGGCCACCCTCTGTGACCGTTATCACCGCTCAGGTGTGATCTGCGATTTAGGGTCACGCGGAGCGCGGGGATAACCTGCCGGGTGGACATGCCGCGTACGCGGACACCGTGTATGCCTCCCTAGTGACAGCGCAGTCACGTTGCCCTTCGCGGCACGCCCACGCAGAAGAACGAACCGCGATACCACTAAAAGGGACGGACGCGCGTGGACCTGTTCGAGTACCAGGCGAGGGACCTCTTCGCCAAGCACGGTGTACCGGTGCTGGCCGGTGAAGTCATCGACACGCCTGAGGCAGCCCGCGAGGCGACCGAGAAGCTGGGCGGCAAGTCGGTCGTCAAGGCGCAGGTGAAGGTCGGCGGCCGCGGCAAGGCCGGCGGCGTCAAGCTGGCCGGCGACGCCGACGAGGCGGTCGCCCGGGCGACCGACATCCTCGGCATGGACATCAAGGGCCACACGGTCCACAAGGTGATGATCGCCGAGCTGTCCCCGGAGATCGAGGCGGAGTACTACGTCTCGTACCTTCTCGACCGCACCAACCGCACCTTCCTGGCCATGGCCTCGGTGCAGGGCGGCATGGACATCGAGGAGGTCGCGGAGAAGACCCCCGAGGCCCTCGCGAAGGTTCCGGTCGACTCCAACTCCGGCGTGGACATCGTCAAGGCCCGCGAGATCGTGGCCCAGGCGAAGTTCCCGGCCGACGTGGCCGAGGGTGTCGCCGAGGCCCTGGTCACCCTGTGGAAGACCTTCGTCGCCGAGGACGCGCTCCTCGTCGAGGTCAACCCGCTGGTGAAGACCAAGGACGGCCGCATCCTGGCGCTGGACGGCAAGGTCTCGCTCGACGAGAACGCCGACTTCCGCCAGCCGGAGCACGAGGCTCTGGAGGACAAGGACGCAGCCAACCCGCTCGAGGCTGCGGCCAAGGCCAAGAACCTCAACTACGTCAAGCTCGACGGCGAGGTCGGCATCATCGGCAACGGCGCCGGCCTGGTCATGTCGACCCTGGACGTTGTCGCGTACGCCGGTGAGAACCACGGCAGCGTGAAGCCCGCCAACTTCCTCGACATCGGTGGCGGCGCCTCCGCCGAGGTCATGGCGAACGGCCTGGAGATCATCCTCGGCGACCCGGACGTCAAGTCCGTCTTCGTCAACGTCTTCGGTGGCATCACCGCCTGCGACGAGGTTGCCAACGGCATCGTGCAGGCGCTCGCGCTCCTGGAGTCCAAGGGAGAGAAGGTCGAGAAGCCGCTGGTCGTGCGTCTCGACGGCAACAACGCGGAGCTGGGTCGCAAGATCCTCTCCGACGCCAACCACCCGCTCGTGCAGCGCGTGGACACCATGGACGGCGCGGCCGACAAGGCCGCCGAGCTCGCCGCGGCTGCGAAGTAAGGGACGAGGGACTCCAACACCATGGCTATCTTCCTCACCAAGGACAGCAAGGTCATCGTCCAGGGGATGACCGGCGCCACGGGCATGAAGCACACCAAGCTCATGCTCGGTGACGGCACCAACATCGTCGGCGGCGTCAACCCGCGCAAGGCCGGTACGTCCGTCGACTTCGACGGCACCGAGGTACCGGTCTTCGGCTCCGTCAAGGAGGCGATGGAGAAGACCGGCGCGAACGTGTCCGTCCTCTTCGTCCCGCCGGCGTTCTCCAAGGCCGCCGTCGTCGAGGCGATCGACGCCGAGATCCCGCTCGCGGTCGTGATCACCGAGGGCATCGCCGTTCACGACTCCGCCGCGTTCTGGGCGTACGCGAACGAGAAGGGCAACAAGACCCGGATCATCGGCCCGAACTGCCCCGGTCTCATCACCCCGGGCCAGTCCAACGCCGGCATCATCCCGGGCGACATCACCAAGCCCGGCCGCATCGGTCTCGTGTCCAAGTCCGGCACGCTGACCTACCAGATGATGTACGAGCTCCGTGACATCGGCTTCTCCTCCGCCGTCGGCATCGGTGGCGACCCGGTCATCGGTACGACGCACATCGACGCCCTCGCGGCGTTCGAGGCCGACCCCGACACCGACCTGATCGTGATGATCGGCGAGATCGGCGGCGACGCCGAGGAGCGTGCCGCCGACTTCATCAAGGCGAACGTCACCAAGCCGGTCGTCGGCTACGTCGCGGGCTTCACCGCCCCGGAGGGCAAGACCATGGGCCACGCCGGCGCCATCGTCTCCGGCTCCTCGGGCACCGCCCAGGCGAAGAAGGAGGCCCTGGAGGCCGCCGGCGTCAAGGTCGGCAAGACGCCGACCGAGACCGCCAAGCTGGCGCGCGAGATCCTCGGCGCCTGACGCAGGCAGCCCGAGGCGCACACGCGACGGCGCGGGCCCGCACACCTGATCGACCAGGGGTGCGGGCCCGCGCCGTTTCTGTACCTACCCGGCCGTCCGGCTCACCTGAGCTCCGGGACCAGCCGTTCCGGGCCGTGCGCCAGGTGCTCGCTCAGCGACTTCTGGAGCTTCCGGTCCTGCGCCGTGAGCTTCTGCGGACCACCGCGCGGCGGTACGCCCCCGACCCGTTCGGGCGGCGAGATCGGCGGCTCGTAGTGGGTGGGCGCGGTGTGCAGGGTCAGCCCGGTCACGGCGATGAGCAGGGCGACGCCCGCGACCGCGGACCGGGTCCACAGCCGGGCCTTGCTCTCGCTGCCGGTACGCACGGCACGGGCCGGGCGCGGTACGGGTACGTGCTCGGCGCGGGCCAGGCCGCCGAGCCGGTCGTGCAGCAGCGCCGACTGCTCCGCGGGCGAGCCGGAGCCCTTCAGGTCCGGTAGCCGCTCGGCGACGGCGGCCCGGGCGGTCAGCAGACGGCCCGCCGCCGCAGGGGTGCTGGCCTCCGTCTCGGCCGCGGTCTCCGGCAGATCCAGACCGACCCCGTCGTACAGGAGCAGCGTGCGCCGGTAGGCCGGCGGCAGGTCGAGCAGCGCGTCGAACAGCGCCCGCTTGCCCGGCTCCGTGGGCGGGGCGTCGGGATGCCGGTGGGCGCGGCGCAGCCGGTGCCAGGGCGACATCGCGTACTCGTACGCCGCCGCGCGCACCCAGCCGCCCGGGTCCCGGTCGACGGCCACCTCGGGCCAGCGGTGCCAGGCCAGTTCGAAGGCGCGCTCGACGGACTCGCGGGCCAGGGAGCGGCGGCCGGTCAGCAGATAGGTCTGCCGGACGAGGCCGGGGGCGGTGCCGGCGTACAACGCGTCGAACGCCTCGGCGGGGGAGAAGTCCCGTTCGCCCTTCGGGTCGCCGGCGTCGCCCGGCCCCTGCGCCGTGGCGCCCGGCTCGTCGGCCGCCTCCGTGCCGGCACTCGCGCCCGAAGGCGGGGCCGGGGTGGCGGGCGGGGGCGGCTCCACGGGCAGGTCCGCCGCTGCCGATGCCGCCGCCTTTGTGCTCCCCTGTGAAGTCGGTCTCTCCTGCGAAGCCGGGCTTCCCTCGGCCTCCGGCTTCTCCTCCGAGGCCGTGCTCCCTGCCGAAGCCGACCTCTCCTCCGAAGCCGGGCTCTCCTCCGGAGTCGGGCTTCCCGCCGCCTTCGGGCTTCCCACCGGCTCCGGGCCCGCCCCCGGGCCCGCCTTCGGCTCCGAGGGCCTTCCCGAGAGCTTCCCCACGGGCTTCGCTGCCGGTTTCACCGCCGCCTCGGGGGCGATGAGCCGGGCGTACAGCGCGCGCCTGCGTCCGCGCGGGTTCGTGCGCCCCGTCTCCCAGGAGCGCACGGTGGCGCGCGTGACGCCGACCACGGCCGCCACCTTCTCCTCACTCAACGATTTCGCCTCGCGCAGTCTGCGGCGCTCCTTGGGGGAGGGCAGCGGCGGCACGGCGGCCTCGTCGGCCGTGCTCCGGGTCATGGACGACCCCCGGCAGCACCACGCTGGCTCAAAAAGTACATAAACGTATATTGAGCGACACAGCGGTGGTTCGCGCGTTACGCGACATCAGCGCGTGTCGTTGGCAGCATGGGCCGCGTGACCCGAATGACGCAACGCAGCCCGAAGGTGACGGTGCGACAGAACCGCACCCTGGCCCTGCTCTCCGCGCTGGTGAAGGGTGCCGTCGCCGCCGGGCTCGGCCTCGGGTCGCTGGCGGTGCTGGTCATGGTGGTGTGGATCAGCTCCCCGTACCCGGACAGCGGACCGGGCGGGGCGCTGCGCGCGGCGGCCGGGGTCTGGCTGCTCGCGCACGGCGCCGGGCTCGTGCGGCCCGACACCCTGAGCGGCGTCCCCGCGCCCGTCGGCGTGGTTCCGCTGCTGCTCGTGCTGGGGCCGGTCTGGCTGGCGCACCGCGCGGCGCGCGACGCGGCGGAGGCGCCGGACGAGCTGCGTGAGGGCCGCGCGAGGGCGCGCGGAGCGGGCGGCCGGCCCTCGCGGGCGGGCGCGTTCTGTGCGGTGACGGCGGGATATCTGCTGGTCGTCGCGGGGGCGGCGGCCTACGCGCGGGGCGGCCCGCTGTACGCGGACCCCGGCGCGCTGGCGTTCCCGGTGGCACCGCTGGTGGCCGGGGCGGCGGCTGCCGGGGTGTGGACGGCGACCGGGCGGCCGCTCGGACCCGCGCCGTCCTGGTCACCCCTGGCCCTCCAGGAGGCCGTCGCGCGGACGCTCTTCCGCCGCCGGGCCGAGGCGGCGCTCCGCTCGGCGGCGGCGGGCCTGGCGATGCTGCTCGGAGGCGGTGCGCTGCTGGTCGCGGTGGCGCTCGGCCGGAACGCGGCGGCGGCCCAGGACGCGTTCCTCGGGCTCGCGGGCGACTGGTCGGGGCGCATCGCCGTCCTCCTGCTGGCCGCCGCGCTGGTGCCGAACGCCGCACTGTGGGGCGCGGCGTACGGGCTCGGGCCCGGCTTCTCGCTCGGTACGGGGGCCACCGCGACCCCGCTGGGCCTCGACGGAACCCCCGCGCTGCCCCGCTTCCCCCTGCTGGCGGCGGTGCCGGACCAGGGAGCGGGCTCGCCGGCGAACTGGGCGGCCCTCGCGGTTCCGGTGGCGGCGGCCCTGGCGGTCGCCTGGTTCGCCGCGCGCAGGGCCGCGCCCGCCGACGTGCCCCGGGCCCGGGCCTGGAGCCCGCGCGAGACGGTGCTGGTGACCGGCCTCGCGGCACTCGGGTGCGGCGTGGGGACGGCGCTGCTCACGGCGGTGGCCGGCGGACCACTCGGGACCGGGGAGCTGAGCGCGTTCGGCCCGGTGTGGTGGCTGACCGCTCCCGCGGCGCTGGTGTGGACGGCCGTCATCGGCGTACCGGCCGCCCTGCTGCTGCGCCTGTGGCGGCTGCGCACCCCGGGCTGGGCCTGGCGCAGGGACGTGGGCGAGGCGGATGAGCCCTCGACGGCCGAGGTCCGGCAGGAGGTCGAGGTCCGGCAGGAAGGGGCGGGAGGGGCGGGAGAGGCGGAAGAGCGAGAACAGGGACAGGGAGCGGAGGAGGACGCGGGGGACGACGCGGGGGACGACGCCGCTCCCGGACGGCCGCGCCGCCGGTGGTCACCCTGGCGCCGATGGCGCGCGACGGCGGGCGGGGACGGCGGGGCGGGGACGGCCGATGCCGCGTCACCGGCCGCGTCCTCCGTACCGGCCCCCGGCCCCGCACCCGAAGCGGCCCCCGGCTTCGAACCGTACGACTTCCTGCCGACCGACCCGTGGCACGAGACGGGTGACCCCTGGCACGGGGGAGCGGCCAGGGAGGCCCGCTGGGCCTCCCTGAAGCAGGGCTCCGGCGGGCTGATGGCCGACTTCCCCGCCGACCGCCCGGCGGACCGCGCCGGTCAGGCCGACCGCGCCGATCCCGTCCCGGACCGCCGGGCGCCGGACTCGGGCGGGCCCGAAGCTACTCCTTGACGCCGAAGAACGGCTCCAGCGGCTTGGGCAGCTTGTCGTTGCAGGCCACCGAGGCCGACTTGGTCAGGGCGTCGTTCACGCACGTGTAGTAGTCGCGGTAGACCAGCTGCACGGTGAACGACGTCGCCACGATGAGCAGCGCCAGCAGCGCGGTCACCAGGCCGCCGACCGCCGCCGTGGTCTGCTGTCGCCTGCTGATACTCGCGGGCGAGGCGGGCGAGGCGGGCGAGGCGGGCGCGGCCGGGTCGGCGGGTGAACCGGGAGCCGCCGGGTTCGCCGGTGCGCCGGCCGCGCCGCCGTCCGCCCCCGCCCGGTCCGTGGCGGAGGCGTTCTTCAGCGGCGTACGCAGTGCGCTGATCGCCCAGTACGTCGCGAGCGCCCCCAGCAGCAGGGCGATCTCCGGGAAGTCGAAAAGGGCGAAGAAGAAGGCCCACATGCCGCCGAGCACCGCGTAACGGGCGCGCCGCTGGGCGGGGTCCGTGGGGTCCCAGCGCAGTCCGCCCGGACCGCCGCGGTCGTTCCCGCCCCTGCCTCCCGGGCCGCCCGTGCCACTCCCGCCGGGGCGGCCGCCGAAGCCGCCGCCGCCCCGGCCGGGCTGCCGGTCGCTCCACTGGCTGCCCCAGGCCGGGCGGTCCCCGCCGGAGCCGTCGTCGTCCTGCTCGTCCGGTCCCCGGCCCTGGGAACCGGAGGGACGGCGCGGCTGCCACGGCTGGTCGGGCCGGTCCGCGGGCGGCGCGGCGAAGGGGTTGTCCTCCTGCGGCTTCCCGGCGGCCCCGGAGTCCGGCGACGAGGACGGGCGTTCCCGCATCAGCGGTGCGGACCGCTCCGGGAGGGGGAAGCGGAAGGCGGTGCGACGGCGTCGGTCCGGCATGTGGTGAACGTCTTCCCCATCTCGTCATGTCCGCCCCGAGGACGGTTCGTCCGCCCGGTGGGCGGCTCACTGTCCCCTGACGCTACCTCCCGGTCACGCCCCCGTCCCGTGGGGGCCGTCGGGTGTGCCGGTATCGTTGCTGACGGTCGGCCCGTTCGTAGGGTTCCCCGTATCGGGCGAGGCGATTGCTTCGTACGACCCTACAAAGAGCATGCCGCACCTGCGTCACCACGCGGTCATCACGTGAGAAAGGGCCCCGACGTGGCCTCCCCGCCCACCCCCGCCCCTCCTGCCCGGCTGGTCGTCCTGGTCTCCGGATCCGGTACGAATCTCCAGGCGCTCCTCGACGCCATCGGCGACGACCCCGAGGGGTACGGGGCGCGGATCGTCGCGGTCGGCGCGGACCGCTTCGGGACCGGGGGTGCGGAGCGCGCGGAGCGGGCCGGAATCCCCACGTTCGTGTGCCGGGTCAAGGACCACGCGAGCCGCGCCGAGTGGGACGAGGCGCTCGCCGCACAGGTCGCCGCGCACCGTCCCGACCTGGTCGTCTCGGCCGGTTTCATGAAGATCGTCGGCCCGGCGTTCCTCGCCGCCTTCGGCGGCCGGACCGTCAACACCCACCCCGCCCTGCTGCCCAGCTTCCCCGGCGCCCACGGAGTGCGCGACGCACTCGCGTACGGCGTCAAGGTCACGGGCTGCACCGTCCACTTCGTCGACGACGGTGTCGACACCGGTCCGATCATCGCGCAGGGCGTGGTCGAGGTGACCGAGGAGGACACCCCGGAGGGCGAAGCCGCCCTTCACGAACGCATCAAGGAAGTCGAGCGCTCGCTGCTCGTCGAGGCCGTGGGGCGGATCGCCCGTGACGGCCATCGCATTGAGGGACGAAAGGTTCATCTCGGTCATGTCGGTGAATAAGCCCATCCGCCGCGCCCTGGTCAGTGTCTACGACAAGACGGGGCTCGAAGACCTCGCCCGCGGTCTGCACGAGGCGGGCGTCGAGCTCGTCTCCACCGGCTCCACCGCCGGGAAGATCGCCGCCGCCGGAGTCCCCGTCACCAAGGTCGAGGAGCTCACCGGCTTCCCCGAGTGCCTCGACGGCCGCGTCAAGACCCTGCACCCCCGCGTCCACGCGGGCATCCTCGCCGACCTCCGGCTGGACGCGCACCGCGAGCAGCTCGCCGAGCTGGGCGTCGAGCCCTTCGACCTGGTCGTGGTGAACCTCTACCCGTTCAAGGCGACGGTCGCCTCGGGCGCCTCCGACGACGAGTGCGTCGAGCAGATCGACATCGGCGGCCCCTCGATGGTCCGCGCCGCCGCCAAGAACCACCCGTCGGTGGCCGTCGTCACGAGCCCCGAGCGGTACGCGGACGTCCTTGCGGCCGTGAAGGCGGGCGGCTTCGACCTCACCGCCCGCAAGCGGCTGGCCGCCGAGGCGTTCCAGCACACCGCCGCCTACGACGTGGCCGTCGCCTCCTGGTTCGCGGACGGCTACGCGGCCGCCGACGACTCGGGCCTCCCGGAGTTCCTGGGCGACACCTTCGCCCGCAAGAACGTCCTGCGCTACGGCGAGAACCCGCACCAGCCCGCCGCGCTCTACACCTCCGGCGACGGCGGCCTCGCCGAGGCCGAGCAGCTGCACGGCAAGGAGATGTCCTACAACAACTACACGGACACCGACGCCGCCCGCCGCGCCGCGTACGACCACGCCGAGCCCTGCGTCGCGATCATCAAGCACGCCAACCCGTGCGGGATCGCGACCGGCGCCGACGTCGCCGAGGCCCACCGCAAGGCGCACGCCTGCGACCCGCTCTCCGCGTTCGGCGGCGTCATCGCCGTCAACCGCCCGGTGACGGTCGAGCTGGCCGAGCAGGTCGCGGAGATCTTCACCGAGGTCATCGTCGCCCCGGCCTACGAGGACGGCGCCGTGGAGGCGCTCGCCCGCAAGAAGAACATCCGCGTGCTGCGCGCCCCCGAGGCCCCCACCGCCGCGTTCGAGGTCAAGCCGATCGACGGCGGCGCCCTGCTCCAGGCCGCCGACCGGCTCCAGGCCGACGGCGACGACCCCGCGAACTGGACGCTGGCCACCGGCGACGCGCTCTCCGAGGCCGAGTTGAAGGAGCTGTCCTTCGCCTGGAAGGCGTGCCGCGCGGTCAAGTCCAACGCGATCCTGCTCGCCAAGGACGGCGCGTCGGTCGGCGTCGGCATGGGCCAGGTCAACCGGGTCGACTCCGCCAAGCTCGCCGTCGAGCGGGCGGGTGCGGAGCGGGCCGCCGGTGCGTACGCCGCGTCCGACGCGTTCTTCCCGTTCCCCGACGGCCTGGAGATCCTCACGGCCGCCGGGATCAAGGCCGTCGTCCAGCCCGGCGGATCCGTCCGCGACGAGCTGGTGATCGAGGCCGCGCGGAAGGCGGGCGTGACCATGTACCTCACGGGAACGCGCCACTTCTTCCACTGACCGCTCCGGCGTCCGGCGGCGGCCGCACCCCTGGCCGGGGAGTGCGGCCGCCGCCGTGTCCGTCGTACGGGATCGGCTCGCCGCTCTGTTCTAATGACACGGCCGTAGCAATCCCCAGCAGGGACGGTCACCGTGCTTGAGCTGAACAAGAGTGGAACGGACCGGTCCGAGCCGGGACGCCTGCCCGCCCAGGACCAGGGACCCGACCCCGCCCCGGACCCCCGCCCGGCCGACGCCTCCCCGAGCACGGGCCCGGCCGCCTCCGCCGACCGCGTCCCCCTGCGCCCGTACCTCATCGCCGGCGCCGTCCTGTGCGCGCTCTACTTCCTCTACGCGTACTTCCAGTACGCCCGCTTCGGCTCGCCCTCCTGGGACCTGGGGATCTTCGAGCAGGAGGTCCGGGCGTACGCCGGGTTCGACGCGCCGATCGTCGACATCAAGGGCCCCGGCTATCTGATCCTCGGCGACCACTTCTCCCCGATCGTGGCGCTGCTCGCCCCGCTGTACTGGATCTGGCCGTCCGCCGCGTCCCTGCTCTTCGCCCAGGCCGCACTGTTCGCGCTGGGCACGGTCGTCGTCGGCCGCACCACCCAGCAGCTCCTCGGCGGGCGTTCCGGGCTCTGCGCCACCGTCGCCTGCGGACTCTCCTGGGGCATCCAGGAGGCGGTGAAGGCGGACTTCCACGAGATCGCGTTCGCCGTACCGCTGCTGGCCCTCGTCTGCCGGGCCCTGCTCCTGAAGCGGTACACGGCCGCCCTGCTCTGGTCGCTCCCGCTCGTCCTGGTCAAGGAGGACCTCGGCGCGACCGTCGCCGTCGTCGGCTTCCTGCTCTTCGTGTACGGCCGCCGCCTCCAGGGCGCGCTGCTCGCCGCCTTCGGGGTCGCCGCCTTCGTCGTCACCCTCGTCGTCCTCATCCCGGCGGCCAGCAGCGCCGGCCGCTACGACTACTGGACGAAGATCGACAAGAACGGCGAGCAGGACGTCTCGATGCTCGACTCCGTCCTCGGCGTCCTCGACTCCTCCGTCAAGATCGAGATGCTGGTCTTCCTGATCGGCATCACCGCGTTCATGGCGCTGCGTTCACCGCTGACGCTGCTGATCGTCCCGACGCTCGGCTGGCGGCTGCTCTCGCAGGACAGCAACCACTGGGGCATGGTCTGGCACTACAGCGCGATCCTCATGCCGGTGCTCTTCCTCGCGCTGGCCGACGGCGTCCGCCGCAGCCGCGGATCGCGCCGCCCCTGGCTCGCCTCGTACGCCGAGGTGGCCGTGCCCGTCGCCGCCGCGATCGCCGTCACGATGACCCAGCACCTGCCGCTGCGCGATCTGCTGCGCCCGGAGACCTACCGCACCGACGACGCCCGCAGCCAGGCGGCCCGTGCGGCGCTGGACGCCATCCCGGCCGGATCGCGGGTCGAGACCGACATCACGCTGATGGCCCACCTCACCTCCGACCGCACCGTCTACTGGGTCGGCGGAGCCCCGGGCACCGCACCCGACATCGTCGCCATCAACCTGGACTTCGGCTGGTCCCGCCCGATCCAGGACCCGGTGGCGTACGCCGAACAGCTCCACCCGGAGGCGCGCTACCGGCTCAAGCACCGGGGCGGCAGCTTCGTGGTGATGGAGCGCACGACACCGGAGCCGGCCGACATCCCGGGCGTACGCGACGGCTGAGCGGGGACCGCACGTGCGGCGAACCGCACGGACACGCCGCGAGGGCCGCACCCCGTGATCGGGTGCGGCCCTCGCGGCGTGTCCGGAAGGGTCCGGGACGGAGCGTCAGTTGGCCTTGACGACCACGGACGAGCAGACCTTGTCCGCGAACGTCTGCTTCTTCTGGTCCCACAGCGGCCACAGCCACCCGATGTAGCAGGCGAGGCTGTCCAGGAAGTGGGCCAGGCGGCGGACGAAGGCCATGCCGAAGCCGAGCGGGCGGCCGTCGGCCTCGCGCAGCAGGCGGATGCCTACGGCCTTCTTGCCGATCGTCTGGCCGGTGGTGCCCTCCTGGTACAGCTGCCAGATGGCGAGACCGACCAGCGCGACGAAGCCGAGCAGGGCGAAGACCGCACCCCCGGAGTCGCCCATGGCCCCGCCGATGCCGCCGAGGACGAGGTAGGGGACACCGACGACGAGGCCGTCGATGATCAGTCCGCCCGCGCGCAGACCCCAGTGGGCCAGCTCCGGCATGCCGCCGCCGTAGCCGGGCTGCTGGGCGCCGTAACCCGGCTGCTGCGGGTAGGCCCCGTACGGCTGGCCGGGCTGCTGGGGGTAGCCGTAGCCCTGCTGCGGGACGCCCTGCGGAGCCTGCTGCGGGTAGCCGTATCCGGGCTGTCCCTGCGGCGGTCCCTGGGGAGGCTGGCCGGGCTGCTGCCCGTACGGGTTGTTCGGGTCGCCGAAGCTCATAAGGGGTGTTCCTTCAACAGACGTGTGGGGACGAGACAGGCCACACGGAGGAAGGACGACGATCAGCGGCCCACCCCCCCGTACAACCGCGTCCCTCATCGTTATGAGCGGGACCCTCGTTTGTCCAGTCCGGGGCCCGGGACGTTGTGCAAGTGCAATGTCCCTCGCGGGCCTGCCACCGGCAATTGGTATGCGGGCGGGGTCATCCGCGAGGATGGCCCCATGACTGCCCAGATTCTCGATGGCAAGGCCACCGCTGCCGCGATCAAATCCGATCTGACCGTCCGTGTGGCGGCCCTCAAGGCCCAGGGGATCACTCCCGGCCTCGGAACCCTGCTCGTCGGGGACGACCCGGGCAGCCGGTGGTACGTCAACGGCAAGCACCGTGACTGCGCCCAGGTCGGTATCGGCTCGATCCAGCGTGAACTCCCCGACACCGCCACCCAGGAGGAGATCGAGGACGTCGTCCGGGAGCTGAACGCCAACCCGGAGTGCACCGGCTACATCGTCCAGCTGCCGCTGCCCAAGGGCATCGACACCAACCGGGTCCTGGAGCTGATGGACCCGGCGAAGGACGCCGACGGGCTGCACCCGATGAGCCTCGGCCGCCTCGTCCTCAACGAGACCGGCCCGCTGCCCTGCACCCCGCAGGGCGTCGTCCAGCTCCTGCGCGCGCACGGGGTCGAGATCAACGGGGCGCACGTCGTGGTCGTCGGACGCGGCGTCACCATCGGCCGGTCGATCCCGCTGCTGCTGACCCGCAAGTCGGAGAACGCCACGGTGACCCAGTGCCACACCGGCACCCGGGACCTCTCCTCGCATCTGCGCCAGGCCGACATCATCGTCGCCGCCGCCGGGGTGCAGCACCTGATCAAGCCCGAGGACGTGAAGCCGGGCGCGGCCGTGCTCGACGTCGGCGTCAGCCGGGACGCGGACGGCAAGATCGTCGGCGACGTGCACCCGGGGGTCCGCGAGGTGGCCGCCTGGGTCGCCCCGAACCCCGGGGGCGTCGGCCCGATGACCCGCGCGCAGCTGCTGGTCAACGTGGTCGAGGCGGCCGAGCGGACCGCCGCCGAGGCCGCCGACGCCGCCGCCGCGGGCTGACGGCCGGATCCGGAGGGAACCCCATGGGTGCTGGCAGGAGTCCGGCCGACCCCGCCCCGGCGGACCGGACGACGGACGAGCCGGAGGGTCCGGACCGGGCTGACGGAACGGGCGGGCCGGGTGAGCCCGCCGCGCGGGCCGAGAGCCCTTCCGGCGCCGCCGCTTCCGGCGCGGGTGCCTCCGCCGAGGGCGGCGCGGACACCGGGGCCGCTTCAGGCGCTGCGGGCGGAACCGGCCCGGGAGGCAGGACCGAGGACGGCGCGGCCGCTCCGGGCGCGGGCGGCGCGGACAGCGAGGCCGAGTCCGGAGCCGGGGCCGGGGCGACCGACGCGGCTCCGGCGACCGACGCGGTCACGGCGTCCGACGGTCCCGGGACCACCGACGAGCCCGGGACCACCGATGGGCCGGGGTCGGCCGGTGGGCCCGCGACGGCCGATGGGCCGACGACGGCCGACGCGCCCGCGTCGACCGGTGGTCCTGCGACAGCCGACGGGCCGGGGGCGACCGGAGGCCCTGCGGCGACAGACGGCCCCGCGACGACCGACGGGCCTGGGGCGACCGGCGCGCCCGCGTCGACCGACGGGTCGGTGACGGCCGACGCGCCCGCGACGACCACGCGGCCCCGCAGGTCCCGGCGGTTCCCGCGCTTCACCCGGGACACCGCCCGGCCCGAGGGCGGCGGCCGGGCGGCGCCCGGTGACTCGCCCGCCCCGGCCCGGCAGTGGCCGCTGCTCACCGTGCTCTGCGCGGCGGGCCTCGGCCTGCTCGTCGTGGTCCTGGACCCGTTCGACCAGGCGTTCCGCGTCGGCACCATCCTGATCGGCGGCGCGCTGATCACCGGTGCCGTGCTGCGCTGGGTGGTGCCCTCGGTCGGAATGCTGGCGGTACGGTCCCGCTTCACCGACCTCGTCACGTACGGGGTGATGGGCACCCTGATCGTGCTGCTCGCCCTGGTCGCCCAGCCCAGGCCGTGGCTCGACATCCCGATCCTGGAGGACGCGGTCCGCTTCACGATCCGCTGAAGCCCGGCGTGTCCGGCGGGCTCCGGCCCGCGGCCCGTCCGGACCGGGCCCGCCGTGTCCGTGGCCACCGGGCCCGTGGTGTCCGTCCCCACCCCCGAGGGGGGACGGACACCACGGCGGAACGGGGCCTGCCGGGGAAGCCCCGGGAGGCGGCCGGACGGGCGGCCCTGCCCCGTCCTGACTCCAGCGTCATGGACATGAAAGACGGGAACAAGTGTTCACTGTGGCCTGTGGCACGGAAGTGACCATTCCGGCACGGTGTGATCGCCGCGCAACGATGGCAGACTGTCACGGCACACCGAGCGGCACGGAGCGGGCGGAACAGCGGCCGGGCAAGGAACGGCGCGGTGTCCGAGGCGCGTGAAGACGCGCACCCGGCCCCGAATGCTCCCGTGCGCCCCCTCGTCAGGAACTGACACCCTGGATTCGCGCATCCCCGTGGGTAGTCCGGTTGACGGTCCGGAACGGGCCGTCGGCGGACCGACCGGGGGGATGTGCGGGCCGGAGGACCGGTCGCAGCGGGGTACAGCAAGCACGTCCGGGGGACACGAGGGGGGAAGGGAAACGCCATGCCTCGTTGGAAGGCACTGCCCGAAGAGCTCGACCCGCAGATCAGGGAGTTCGCCAGCCAGCTGCGCCGGCTCGTCGACCGCAGCGGGCTGAACATCAACGCCGTGGCCGACCGCACGGGTTACAGCAAGACGTCCTGGGAGCGGTATCTCAACGGGCGGCTGCTCGCCCCGCGCGGGGCCGTCGTGGCGCTCGCCGAGGTGACGGGCACCCCGCAGCACCACCTCACGACCATGTGGGAGCTGGCGGAGCGGGCCTGGAGCCGGGCCGAGATGCGCCACGACATGACGATGGAGGCCATCCGCATCACGCAGGCCCGTGCCGCGCTCGGCGAGCTCGGCACGACAGCCCCCGGCGCTCCGGCGGGCGGCCGGCCCTCCGGGGGCGGCCGGTACGAGGCGTCCGGTTCCGGCGCGCGGGTCCCCGCCGCAGCGGGTCCGGCCGGTCAGGGCGCCCCGCCCCGTGACGCCCGCGGCGGGGGACCCTACGGCGGAGGGGCCCACGAACCCGCCGACGACGACACACGCCGGCTCATCGTCCCCACCCAGCGCGGCACCGCACCGCGCCCCTCCCCCCACCAGGACCGGCCGTACGACGGTGTTCCGCAGCAGGGCGGGCCGCGACCGGAGCCGGACCCGGCGGAGAACGCCGGCGCCGGCCGGAAGGCGGGCGGCACCGGGCCGGGCAACGCTCCCGGAGGCCGCCGCACGGGCCTCATGCTCGCCGTCGGCGCCGTCGGCGCGCTGATCGTCGTGGTCAGCGCCTTGCTGCTCGCACCGGGCGGCGACGACGCGGCCGAGGCCACCCCGCCCCCGTCGGCGACCCCCACCACGAAGGCTCCCGAGCTGCCCGTGGGTGTCGAGTGCAGCGGTGCGGACTGCTCCGGGCAGGACCCCGAGGCGATGGGCTGCGGCGGCGAGTTCGCCCGTACGGTGGCCAGCGCGGTCGTCGGCGGCAGCAAGGTCGAGGTCCGCTACAGCGAGGTCTGCTCCGCCGCCTGGGCCCGCCTCACCGAGGCGGCGATCGGGGACACCGTGCGCATCACCGCGGGCGCCGGCCCCCAGAACGGCGAGGTCATGGGGGACACCGACGCGTACACCCCGATGGTGGCGGTGAAGAAGGCCTCCGACGCGAAGGCCTGCGCCACACTCACCTCCGGCACCGAGGGCTGCACCGGGCCCGGCGCGTGACGGGCGAGACGGTCACACACCGCACGCGCGTGCGGTGTGTGACCGTCTGTGCGCGGTGCCACAGGGGGGCGGGCGGTCCGGCCCGGCCGGGTCCGATAGCCTGACCGCTGGATATCTCTTCACGTCAAGATTCGTCGGGGCGCGGGGGACGTCCAGCAAGAGGGTCCGGCACCAGGGGCCGGGACCCCCACCGCCAGCTGTCTAACGGAGACCGCCATGACCCGCACTCCCGTGAATGTCACCGTGACCGGCGCAGCCGGCCAGATCGGCTACGCGCTGCTCTTCCGCATCGCCTCCGGCCACCTGCTCGGCCCGGACGTGCCGGTCAACCTTCGCCTCCTGGAGATCCCCCAGGGCCTCAAGGCCGCTGAGGGCACCGCCATGGAGCTCGACGACTGCGCCTTCCCGCTGCTGCGCGGCATCGAGATCACCGACGACCCGAACGTCGGCTTCGCCGGCGCGAACGTCGCCCTGCTCGTCGGCGCCCGCCCGCGCACCAAGGGCATGGAGCGCGGCGACCTGCTCGCCGCCAACGGCGGCATCTTCAAGCCGCAGGGCAAGGCCATCAACGACCACGCCGCGGACGACATCAAGGTCCTCGTCGTCGGCAACCCGGCCAACACCAACGCGCTCATCGCGCAGGCCGCCGCCCCGGACGTACCGGCCGAGCGTTTCACCGCGATGACCCGCCTGGACCACAACCGCGCGATCTCGCAGCTGGCCGCCAAGACCGGCGCCGCCGTCTCCGACATCAAGAAGCTGACGATCTGGGGCAACCACTCGGCCACCCAGTACCCGGACATCTTCCACGCGGAGATCGCCGGCAAGAACGCCGCCGAGGTCGTCAACGACGAGGTGTGGCTGGCCGACACCTTCATCCCGACCGTCGCCAAGCGCGGCGCCGCGATCATCGAGGCCCGTGGCGCGTCCTCCGCCGCCTCGGCCGCGAACGCCGCCATCGACCACGTGCACACCTGGGTCAACGGCACCGCCGAGGGCGACTGGACCTCGATGGGCATCCCGTCGGACGGCTCCTACGGCGTCCCCGAGGGCATCATCTCCTCCTTCCCGGTCACCACGAAGGACGGGAAGTACGAGATCGTCCAGGGTCTGGACATCAACGAGTTCTCCCGCACGCGCATCGACGCGTCGGTCAAGGAGCTCACCGAGGAGCGCGACGCGGTCCGCGAGCTCGGCCTCATCTGAGCGAGCCCGCACCCGCGGTACACCGAGCGCCCCCGGCAGCACCCGCTGCCGGGGGCGCTCGCGCGTTCCTGCCCACCTCCGCGCCGGGCGGGACCTGGCCGAGAATCCCCTCGCCTGTGGGCTCTCTCCTCACATATGTTGGCCCCTTTCGATCTTCGGCCCACCCCTCTCCGTTCGGCTGGGTACCGTGATCAGCGCCGAGTACCGGGGGATGAGGAGCCGTGACCGACAACGCCGTGCCGCGGCCGTCGCAGGGCCAGGACGATCTGCTCGGGAAGCCGCCCGTGCACCCCGCCGCGAGCGAGGCGAGCCGACTGCTGTGCGCCGGGGTCCATCTGCACGACGGCTACCGGGACGCGGTGATCGAGCAGCTGTACGTCCAGGAGCAGCGCCTCATCGCCCCGTCGGCGGGCTTCGACGCCGCCCGGGTCCTCGCCCACGCCCTGCGCGCCCGCCGTACCCAGCTGGGGTGGGCCGCGGGCATCCTGGCGGCCTGGCTGCTCGGCGCCGTCCTCTCCGGGGGCATCGTCGCCGCGATGTTCTTCCCCGGGGTGCTGCTGGCCCTCGCACCCTGGGTCCGCGGCCCGGCGGGCGAACCCCCGGTGTACCGGCGGGTGCTCGCCTTCCTGATGCGCTGGTACGGGCGTATCTCGCTGGTCCTCATCGGGTTCCTGGTGCTCGGCAGCGCGGTTCTCGGCCTGTTCGAGGACGATTCCGAACCGTACGGCTCCTTCGGCGCCTCCACCTCGTACGACCCCTATGGCCCCGGGTTCTCCGGTTCCGGCGGGTTCGGCGACAGCCTGCCGGACGCCTCCGACGTGGGTGTCTCGCTGCTCACGGGCAGCGTCTCCGACGGGTCCGGCGCGGGGTCCGCCTGGGTGGCGCTCTTCTTCCTCGCCGTCATCGCGGGCCTGGTCGGGCTCCAGCGGGGGCAGTTCGCCAAGCTGATGGCCCGGGAGCTGTCCCGGAAGAGCTTCCCCGACCTCGCGGCCGACCCGGCCGAACGCGGTCCGGGCGAGCGCTTCCGGCGGCTCCAGCGGCGCATCCGGCTGGAGCAGCACGCCCCGCTCGTCCTGTATGCGGAGGAGAACCCGTTCTGCGGCGCGGGAACGCCCTACCGACCCTGGAACCTCGCCGTGGAGCTCCGGCCCCGTGAGGGCGCCCCGGCCGAGCCGCTCGACAACGCCCGGATCCTGCGCCGGATCGTGCCCCTGCTGGAGGCGCTGCGGGTGCCCTCCCCGCACGGCTCCCCCGAAGGCGCGGCCGCCGTCCGGGACCGGCTGCGCGAGCTGGTGGTCGACGAGTGCGTCTTCCTGCCGGCGGCGGGCCTGCCCCGGCGGGTGGACGCCCCTTATGGACCCGGCGCGTTCGAGCAGCACCGGGGCCGCGCCGTCGAGGAGGGCGGCGAGGGCCGACGGCACTTCCTGCGCATCCGGGTCGGCGGCTGGAGCGAGCAGGTCGTCGTCACCGTCTTCGTCCGGGTGCACACCCAGGGCGGGATGCTGATGCTGGAGGTCGCCCCGCACGTCCTGAAGCCGGTGCACACGTTGTTCCGTGAGGCCGACCGGGCCGCCCACCGGCACCGCAACAACAACGCGTTCGGCAAGGCGGTCTGGGCGCTGACCCGTACCCCCGCCTCGGCGGTGCACGCGCTCGTCGTCCTGGGCCGGGGTGCGGCGAGCGCCTGGAAGCTGCTCACGGCCGGGAACGCCGGTGCGCTGGCCGAAGGCCCCGCGTTCTCCGTCCGGGAGCTGGGCGCCGACGACGCGGCGTCGCTCTTCCAGGACATGGATGTCGACCGGTATCTCCAGAGCATCGAGGACCGGGTGAACGGCGGCGTCCGGCTCGCCCTGCGCGAAGCCGGCTACGAGACCGACGAGTTCGAGCAGAAGACCGTCCACATCGGTGCGGGCGGTGTGTTCATCGAGTCCGCGAAGGACAGTGCGATCGGCATCGGCGACCACAACGACATCCGGCGCTCCGGTCCGGCCGCCCCGGCCGGTCCCGGTACGAGGAAGAGCCCCGGCTCGGGGCGGAGTCCGGGCGCAGCCCCGGACCGGAAGCCGAGAAGAGGAGAGACATGACCCCCGGACCCAGCCCGGCACCCCTCCCGGGGCCGGCCCCCGACGAGCGCCCCGGGCCTGCCGTGCACATCGGCTCGGTGACCGGTAGTGCCTTCGCCGTCGGCGACCACAACACCGTCACCCAGCACCAGCACGCCGGGCCCGCCGACGCGACCCAGGCCGAACTGCTGCGGGCCGTGCGGGAACTGCGCGCCGACCTCGCCCGGTTCGTGACCACCGACACCACTCAGGCCCTCGACGCGGAGCTGGTCTCGGTGTCGGACGAGATCGAGACGGCGGGCGCCGCGGAGCCGGGCCGTCTGGCCCGCCTCCAGAGGGCGCTCGACGCCGCCGGCGCTCTCACCGGAACTCTGGCGTCCGGCGTGGCCGTGGCCGAGGCGCTGTCCGCGCTGCTGGGAGGCTGACCGATGGCCGGGGGAGGGGTGCGCTGGAACGACGAGTCCCAGAGTTGGGAGACGGACGAGCCGCGCGCCGACGGACCGCCGCCGCCCGTGGCCGCCCCGGTGGTGCCGCCCGTGCCCCCGGTGCCGCCGACGGCCCCGGTGCCCCCGGGGGCCCACCCGAACGCGCAGAACACGGCCCCCGGCCCGTACGCGCAGACCACCACCCCCGGCCCGTCCGCGCGGAGCGGCGCCGATGCCCCGGAGCCGTACGACAGCCCCACCGGTGTCCACGGGCCCCCGCCCGCCGCCAGGACGTCGCGGCAGCGGCTCGTGCCGGTGGCCGCCGGGCTCGCGGTGGCCGTCCTCGCCGCTGGTGCGGCGGCGCTGTGGTCCACCCTGGCGGACGGGGACGACGGTGGCCGGGACGGCGCACGGGGACAGTCGGCGAGTGCTCCGGCCGACGGGGCCGCGGACCCGGCAGCTCCGGAGCCGGGAGCCGAGGGCACCGACCCCACCGGCGGATCCCCGTCCGATGCGGCCGCCACCCCGGACGGCTCACCGCCGCCGGGGTACGTCGCCCTGGACGACGCGGAGGGCTTCCGGATCGCGGTCCCCGAGAAGTGGGAGGAACGCTCGGCGGAGACCGGCGGGGTGTTCTACCGGACCACCGGCGGTGCCGAGCTGATCCAGGTGTTCCGGGTGGCCGAGCCCGGGGCCACCGCCCTGGGCTCGGTCCGCCGGGCCTCCGACGAGCGCAGCGGAGCTCCCGGTTTCGAGGAGGTCGGCATCGGCCCCGTCGACAACCCGGAGGGTGGCGAGGCGGCCGAGCTGGTGTACGCGTACGACCACGAGGAGTCCGGCGACCGCCGCCGGGTCGTGGAGCGGGTCTTCACCGCGTCGGACGACCGCCTCTACGCGGTGCTGGTCGCCGCTCCCGAGAGCGACTGGCCGCGCCACGAGGAGATCCTCGACGTCGCCGTGTCGCACTTCGACCCGTACGGCCGCCCGTTCTGACGGCCGCCCGGCCGCCTCGCCGTCAGCTCTTGAAGTCGCCCGGCGTGTAGTGGCCGGGGGCCAGCCGGCCCGTCACGCCGAAGCGGTTCCAGGCGTTGATCACGGTGATCGCCGCGATCAGCTGGGCCAGCTCGGTCTCCTCGAAGTGCTCGGAGGCCGCCGCGTACACCTCGTCCGGGACGAAGCCGTCGGTGAGCACGGTCACCGCCTCGGTCAGCGCGAGCGCCGACAGCTCCTTCTCCGTGTAGAAGTGCCGCGACTCCCGCCAGGCGCTCAGCTGGATGATCCGCTCGGCGGACTCGCCCGCCGCGAGCGCGTCCTTGCTGTGCATGTCCAGGCAGAACGCGCACTGGTTGAGCTGTGAGGCGCGGATCTTCACCAGCTCGACCAGGACGGGGTCCAGGCCCTGGCGGGCGGCGATGTCGAGCCGGACCATCGCCTTGTAGACGTCGGGGAGCAACTGCGAGACGGAGATCCGCTGCGGCTCCTCGGGGGCGAGGTCGGCGGGGGCGTGGTGGTGTGCGTGCGTGGTGGTCATGACGATGACGCTACGGCCCTGATGGCCCGCCGGTATGGTCCATTGCCATGACGGATTCCTGGGCCACTTTCGGCGCGGACCTGCACCTGGAGCCGGTCGGCCAGGGGCTGCGCAGCGGGCTGATGGCGGCGCTGCGGGAGGCGGTGCGCACCGGCCGCCTCGCCCCCGGCACCCGGCTGCCGTCCTCCCGGGCGCTCGCCGCCGACCTGGGCGTCGCCCGCAACACGGTCGCCGACGCCTACGCCGAACTGGTCGCCGAGGGCTGGCTCACCGCTCGCCAGGGCTCCGGCACCCGGGTCGCCCAGCGGGCCGTGCCGCGCCGCACGGACCCGGCGGCGGCCCCCGCCCGGCCGGTCCGGCCCGGGGCCGGGTACGACCTGAAGCCCGGCACGCCCGACCTGTCCGCCTTCCCGCGCACCGCCTGGCTGAAGGCCGCCCGCAAGGCGCTCACCGCCGCGCCCGACGAGGTCTTCGGCTACGGCGACCCGCAGGGCCGCGCCGAACTGCGCACCGTGCTGGCGGAGTACCTGGCGCGGGCCCGCGGGGTGTACGCCGACCCGGAGTGCATCGTGATCTGCGCCGGCTTCGCCCACGGCCTGGCGCTGCTGGGCCGGGTGCTGCGCCGCCGGCGGGTCCGGGAGGTCGCCGTCGAGTCGTACGGCCTCGACTTCCACACCGGCCTCCTCACCGACGCCGGGCTGCGCATTCCGTGCCTGCCGCTGGACGAGCGCGGCTCCCGGACCGGCGACCTGGCCGCGCTGCGCGGAGCCGGGGCCGTTCTGCTGACCCCGGCGCACCAGTTCCCCACCGGCGTACCGCTGCACCCGGACCGGCGGGCCGCCGCCGTCGACTGGGCCCGGTCCACCGGCGGACTGATCCTGGAGGATGACTACGACGGGGAGTTCCGGTACGACCGGCAGCCGGTGGGCGCGCTCCAGGGCCTCGACCCGGAACGGGTGGTGTATCTCGGCACCGCCAGCAAGTCGCTGGCCCCGGGACTGCGCCTGGGCTGGATGGTGCTGCCCCGGCACCTGACCGCCGAGGTGGTGGCGGCCACGAGCGTGGCCGACCGGGTCTGCGGCTCGCCCGACCAGCTGACCCTCGCGGAGTTCATCGGCTCGGGGGCGTACGACCGGCACGTGCGCTCCATGCGGCTGCGCTACCGCCGCCGGCGTGACCAGCTCGTCGCGGCGCTCGCGGACCGCGCGCCGGGCATCGAGGTCAGCGGGATCGCGGCCGGACTGCACGCGGTCCTCGAACTCCCCGCGGGCGCCGAGCGTTCGGTGATCCAGGCGGCGGCCTTCCAGGGCCTGGCGCTGGAGGGCCTGTCCCGCTACCGCCACCCGGACGCCCCGGCCACCCGCGACGCCCTGGTCATCGGCTACGGCTCACCCTCCGAGAGCGCCTGGGCGGGCGCGCTGGACGCCCTGTGCCGGGTGCTGCCGTAGGAACCCGGCGGGGGCCTCCGCCGGGACCTCCGCGGAACCCCCGGCGGAACGCAGGTTTCGAAGCGGCCGCGCGTCGAACTAGTCTGACAAGAGGTCCGGTTGTGCGGTGCGCGCACGAGAAGCCGGATCCGATCGCGCATCACGGGGGAGAAACGAACATGGCCGGACGAAGGCTGAGGTCGAGCACGGTCGTGCTCGGCGGCATGGGGCTGCTCGCCCTGACGATCACGTCCTGCGGCTCGGAGCCGGACAAGCGCTGCGCCGACCGCACCACCCGCGAGCCCCTGCCCAGCTCCGAGTGCCGCGGCGGCAGCGGCGGCTCGGGCGGTTCCGGCGGCGGCCGGGGCGCGTACTACTACGGCGGCAGCACCAGCAGTTACGACGGCAAGGTGCAGGGCGGCAGCTTCGACAAGTCCGCGGTCGACCGCGGCGGCTTCGGCTGCTCTAGGTCCGGCGGGGGCTGAGCGGGATGGAGCGCCGCACGATCGAGCCGCGCCCCGGCTGGCAGGAGACCGTCGAGTCGCAGGGCGTCGTCTACCCGCTCACCCGCTACCCGGACGACTCGCTCCGGCCGTACTGGGACGAGAGCGCCTACTACGTCTTCTCGCTGCCCGAGGTCGAGGCGCTGGAGGAGGTCGTCGAGGAGCTGCACACGATGAGCCTGGCCGCCGCCGCGCACATCGTCGAGCACGACCGGTTCGCCGACCTCGGCATCACCGAACCGCGACTGGCCGGGCTCGTCGCCGAGTCCTGGCGCCGCCGCGCCGAACTGCCCTCCGTGTACGGGCGGTTCGACCTGCGGTACGACGGGAGTGGCCCGGCGAAGCTGCTGGAGTACAACGCCGACACCCCGACCTCGCTGGTGGAGGCGGCGAGCGCGCAGTGGTTCTGGATGGAGGACCGGTTCCCCGGGGCCGACCAGTGGAACTCCCTGCACGAGCGGCTCGTCGACGCCTGGAAGCGGCAGGCGCCCCTGCTCCCGCCGGGCCCGCTGCACTTCGCCCACTCCGACGGCGACGAGATCGGCGAGGACCTGATGACGGTCGCGTACCTGCGCGAGACCGCCGACCAGGCGGGCCTGGAGACGCACGCGCTGTCCGTCGAGGAGATCGGCTGGGACCGGCTGTCGGGCCGGTTCGTCGACGACCGGCTGCGGTTCATCCGCAGCTGCTTCAAGCTCTACCCCTGGGAGTGGCTGGCCACGGACCGCTTCGGCCCGCAGGTGCTGGACACCCTCGACAACGGCGGCGGCTCCGGCACCACCTGCTGGATCGAGCCCGCCTGGAAGATGCTGCTCTCCAACAAGGCGCTGCTGGCGATCCTCTGGGAGCTGTATCCCGGTCACCCGAACCTGCTGCCCGCCTATCTCGACGGCCCCCGCGAGCTGGCCGGACCCGGCGGTGCGGGGTACGCCTCCAAGCCGCTGCTGGGCCGCGAGGGAGCCGGGGTCGACCTGCACGGCCCCGGCTCCCCGCCCGTCCCGCGCGACGAGCCGTGCTGCTACCAGGAGCTGGCCCCGCTGCCCGGGATCGACGGCAACCGGGTGGTGCTCGGCGCGTGGACCGTCGAGGACGAGGCGGCGGGGCTCGGCATCCGGGAGTCGGCGGGGCCGGTCACGGACGAGTACGCCCGCTTCCTGCCCCACGTCATCCTCTGAGACCCGCCGCGTCCGCAGGGTCCGCCGCCGCACCGCCGCACCGCCGCACCGCCGCACCGCCGCACCGCCGCACCGCCGCACCGCTGCACCGCCGTCTGCCGGGCGGCGGTGCGGCGGCGCAGGGCCGACGGCGGGCCCTACCGGGCGCTCAGCACCGTGCGCAGCCGGTCCAGGCCCCAGTCCAGGTCCTCCTTGGAGATCACCAGCGGCGGTGCGATCCGGATCGTCGAGCCGTGGGTGTCCTTCACCAGCACCCCCTGCTCCATCAGCTTCTCCGAGATCTCCCGGCCGGTGCCCAGCGCCGGAGCGATGTCCACCCCCGCCCACAGCCCCCGGCCGCGTACCGCCTCCACCGCGCCGCCTCCCGTCAGCAGGCCCAGCTCCCGGTGCAGATGGTCGCCCAGCTCGGCCGCCCGCTGCTGGTACTCGCCGGTCCGCAGCATCGCCACCACCTCCAGGGCCACCGCGCAGGCCAGCGGGTTGCCGCCGAAGGTCGAGCCGTGCTCGCCGGGCCGGAACACCCCCAGCACGTCCGCCGACGAGACCACCGCGGAGACCGGCACGACCCCGCCGCCCAGCGCCTTGCCCAGCACGTACATGTCCGGCACCACGCCCTCGTGGTCCAGCGCGAACGTCTTCCCGGTCCGGCCCAGTCCCGACTGGATCTCGTCCGCGATGAACAGCACGTTCCGCTCGCTGGTCAGCTCCCGTACGCCGGGGAGATAGCCGGCCGGCGGCACCAGCACGCCCGCCTCGCCCTGGATCGGCTCGATCAGCACCGCCACGGTGTTCTCGGTCATCGCCTCCCGCATCGCGGTGAGGTCCCCGTACGGCACGATCTCGAAGCCCGGGGTGTACGGACCGAAGTCGGCCCGCGCCTCCGGGTCGGTGGAGAAGCTGACGATCGTCGTCGTACGGCCGTGGAAGTTGTCCGAGGCCACGATGATCTTCGCCATGCCGTCCGGTACGCCCTTGACCCGGTAGCCCCACTTGCGGGCGGTCTTCACCGCGGTCTCCACGGCCTCCGCCCCGGTGTTCATCGGCAGCACCGCCTCCATGCCGCAGAGCTCCGCCAGCTCTGCGCAGAAGTCGGCGAACCGGTCGTGGTAGAAGGCCCGGGACGTCAGCGTGACGCGGTCCAGCTGGGCCTTGGCCGCGTCGATGAGACGGCGGTTGCCATGGCCGAAATTGAGCGCCGAGTATCCGGCGAGCATGTCGAGGTAGCGGCGGCCCTCGACATCGGTCATCCAGGCACCGTCGGCCGAGGCCACGACGACCGGCAGCGGGTGGTAGTTGTGCGCGCTGTGCGCCTCGGCGGAGGCGATGGCGGTTTCCGTGGTCGACACGGGATCTCCGTTCGTCGTGCGGCTGGGCGGCGGGTGGTGCCCACTTTGTATCGTCGGCCGGGACCCGCGCCGGGAAACCTTCATCCGGCGGCGTGCCCGCCGTCGCACGCCGGGCGCGCCGGAATGCGGGGTTCGTCCCAGCCGTGCGCTCCCGTGCTCCGGGACCGTGCGATGACGCGCCCTGCCCGCCCCGCACCGGCTGCCGGAGATGACCCGGGCACCTGAGACAATGGGCCCATGGCCTCTGATCGCCCTTCGCTCCCCACCGACCAGCCGCAGACGGGCCGCACCGGTGCGGCCGCCCGCCCGCGCGTGCTCTCCGGGATCCAGCCCACCGCAGGCTCGTTCCACCTCGGCAACTACCTGGGCGCGGTGCGCCAGTGGGTGGCGCTGCAGGAGAGCCACGACGCCTTCTACATGGTCGTGGACCTGCACGCGATCACGGTCCCGCAGGACCCCGCCGAGCTGCGGGCCAACACCCGGCTCGCGGTGGCGCAGCTGCTGGCGGCCGGCCTGGACCCGGAGCGCTGCACGCTGTTCGTCCAGAGCCACGTGCCCGAGCACGCCCAGCTCGGCTGGGTGATGAACTGCCTCACCGGCTTCGGCGAGGCCTCCCGGATGACGCAGTTCAAGGACAAGTCCGCCAAGCAGGGCGCCGACCGGGCCACCGTCGGCCTCTTCACCTACCCGGTGCTCCAGGTCGCCGACATCCTGCTCTACCAGGCCAACCAGGTCCCGGTGGGCGAGGACCAGCGCCAGCACATCGAGCTGACCCGCGACCTCGCCGAGCGTTTCAACGGCCGGTACGGCCCGACGTTCACCGTCCCCGCGCCGTACATCCTCAAGGAGACGGCGAAGATCTTCGACCTCCAGGACCCGGCGGTGAAGATGAGCAAGTCGGCCTCCACGCCGAAGGGCCTCATCAACCTCCTCGACGACCCGAAGGTCACCGCCAAGAAGGTGAAGAGCGCGGTCACCGACACCGACACGGTGATCCGGTACGACGCCGAGAAGAAGCCCGGCGTCAGCAACCTGCTCTCGATCCTCTCCACCCTCTCGGGCAGCCCGGTGGAGGAGCTGGAGCGCGGTTACGAGGGCAAGGGCTACGGCGCGCTGAAGACGGACCTGGCCGAGGCCATGGTGGAATTCGTCACTCCGTTCCGGTCCCGCACCCAGGAATATCTGGACGACCCGGAGACGCTGGACTCCATCCTGGCCAAGGGAGCAGAGAAGGCCAGGGCCGTCGCCGCGGAGACGCTGGCGCAGACGTACGACCGGATGGGCTTCCTGCCCGCGAAGCACTGAGTCCAAGGACCCTGGCGAGATCGTGGCCGCAGGGGCCACACTGGCGGCGGAACGCGCGGGCCGGGCACCCGGCCCGCGCGGCATGACCGAAAACCGACCATCGACGACGGAGGAGTACGACGTGGGGACCGTAACGCTCGGCGTTTCGATCGCGGTCCCGGAGCCCTGCGGCAGCTTCCTCCAGGAGCGCCGCGCCAGCTTCGGGGACCCTGCCGCCTACGGCATTCCCACCCACGTCACCCTGCTCCCGCCGACGGAGGCGGACGCGGCGGACCTGCCCGCGATCGAGGCGCATCTCGAAACGATCGCCACAGCCGGCCGGCCGTTCCCGATGCGGCTCTCCGGCACCGGCACGTTCCGCCCGCTGTCGCCCGTCGTCTTCGTGCAGGTCGTCGCGGGCGCCTCGGCCTGCTCCTGGCTCCAGAAGCGGGTCCGGGACGCCTCCGGGCCCCTGGTCCGCGAGCTCCAGTTCCCGTACCACCCGCACGTCACCGTGGCCCACGGCATCTCCGAGGAGGCCATGGACCGGGCCTACGCGGAGCTCGCCGACTACGAGGCCGCCTGGACCTGCGGTTCCTTCGCGCTGTACGAGCAGGGCCCCGACGCCGTCTGGCGCAAGCTCCGCGACTTCCCGTTCGGCGGAGGCGGCGGCGCGCCCGCCGTCCCCGCCCAGAGCGGCTACACCATCGAGGCGTCCTCGCCGGCCCCGTCGCTCCGGCCCTGAGCGCCCCTCCGCGGCCCGGGGAGCTCAGACCGGCAGCCGCCGGAACAGCGGGCGCGGCACGTGCCGCAGCGCCGCCATCACCACCCGCAGCGAACCGGGCACCCACACGGTCTCCGAGCGCCGCCGCAGCCCCGTGACGATCGCCTCCGCGACCTCCTCGGGCCCGGTCGCGAGCGGCTGCTCCGGCAGTCCCGCCGTCGCCCGGGTCCGGACGAACCCGGGCCGGACCACCATCACCTGCACCCCGGTCCCCTGGAGGGCGTCGCCGAGCCCCTGGGCGAACGCGTCGAGCCCCGCCTTGCTGGAGCCGTAGATGAAGTCCGCGCGCCGGGCGCGCTCCCCGGCCACCGAGGACAGCACCACCAGCGAACCGTGCCCCTGCGCCTGGAGTGCGCCCGCGCACACCAGCCCGGCGGAGACCGCCCCCGTGTAGTTGGTCTGGGCGACCCGGACGGCGGCCATCGGTTCCTCCTCGTCCCGCGCCTGATCGCCGAGGACCCCGAACGCCATCAGCACCACGTCGACATCGCCCTCCGCGAAGACCTTGCCGAGGGTGACCTCGTGCGAGTCCGGGTCCAGCGCGTCGAAGTCGACGGTGCGGACGTCGGCCCCGCGCCCGCGCAGTTCGGCGGCGGCCGCGTCCAGGGCGGGGGAGGGCCGCCCGGCCAGCCAGACCCGGCGCGTACGCAGGGCGATCAGCCGGCGCGCGGTGGCCAGGGCGATCTCCGACGTGCCGCCGAGGACGAGCAGGGACTGCGGGGCGCCGAAGGCATCCTTCACGGAAAGCTCCTGGTCAGATGGGGTGGGATTCTTCTTGTGCCGGTCAGAGTCCGAGGCGGCGCGACAGGTCCGAGCGGAACGCACCCGCCGGGTCGAGCCGGGCCCGCAGCTCCCGGAACTCCGTCAGCCGCGGGTACATCGCCGCCGCCGTCCCGGGCCGCATCCGGGCGTCCTCCGCCAAGCACACCCGGCCCCCGGCGGCGGCCACCTCCTCGTCGACGCCGTCCAGGAAGCGGGCAAGACCGGGCAGAGCCGCGGGCAGATCCAGCTCCAGGCACCAGCCGGGCGAGGCGAACGACAACAGGCCGGGGTCCGCCGCCCCGAACCGCTGGAGGACGGCGCGCACGGCGGGGCTCCGCCGCGCGGCGATCCGGCGCACCACCCGATGCAGGGTCTCCTCCTGGCCGTCCCCGACGGTGAACCGGTAGCGCACCAGGCCGCCCCGGCCGTAGAGGGGGCGTACGTCCGGGAGCGCGTCGGAGGCGTGGAAGAAGGCGTGGACCGGGCGCAGCTCGCCGGTCCGCGCACGGGGCGAGCCGCGGTAGCGGGCCTCGTTGCACAGCGCCGCGGCCGCCGGGCCGAGCCGGCCGCCCGGCAGCGGGGGGAGCCCGGGGAAGGCCGGTCTGCCCGGCGCTGCCGCAGGGCGCGCGAACAGCCGAGTGCGCCCGGCGTACCCCAGGCGCATATCGGGAGTCGCGTGCTCCCCCCGGGTGAGGACCCCGCGCCCGGTCGCCCGGCCCCGGGCCGTCAGGTCGACCCAGGCGGAGGCGTACGGCAGCCGGTCGCCGCCCGCGGTGAAACGGGCCAGCAGGTCGTCCAGGTCCCCGGCACGCTCGGTGGAGACCGACATCAGCCCCGTGGTGACACGCCTCAGCCGCAGCGTGGCGCCCAGGACCACCCCGGTCAGCCCGAGGCCCCCGGCGGTCGCGTCGAAGAGGGCGGTGCCCGGCAGGACCGTCCGCACCTCGCCGTCGGCGGTGAGCAGCTCCAGGGCGCTCACGTGCCGGGTGAAGGACCCCGCCCGCCGATGGTCGAGGCCGGGCGCATCGGAGCCGATCGCCCCGCCGACCGTCACCCTGCCCGTCCCCGGCAGCAGCGGCGGCAGCCAGCCCAGCGGCAGCAGGACCCGCAGCAGCCGTTCCAGGCTCACCCCCGCGTCGCAGCGCACCACGCCGGCGGCGGCATCCACCCCGCCGATCCGGGCCAGGCCCGACAGGTCGAGCACCGACCCGCCCGCGTTCTGCGCCGCGTCCCCGGGCGACCTCCCCAGCCCGCGCGCGATGACGCCCCGGGGCCCGCGTCCCCGGACGACGGCGGCCGCCTCCTCGTAACCACGGGGCCGGAAACGCACGGCGGTCGTCGGGGCGGTGCGGCCCCAGCCGGTCAAGGACACGGTGTCGACGGACATGAGGGTGACCGTATCGTCCGGGAAATCACCTTTGCGGCATTGGTGAATTCGCTCACCGGAACGGGTGACGGAGTGAGTGTCAGCGCATGGTGACGCGGATCCGCCGGGCGTGTCCGGGAGAGTCCTGGGCGGGCCGCTGGTGTTCCGGGCTCAGGAGGGTACGCGTGACGTCATGGACTGGCTCAAAAAACTCCCGGTGATCGGGCCCCTGGTCGCCCGGCTGATGGAGACGCACGCCTGGCGTTCCTACGAGCGGCTGGACCGGGTCCACTGGGCCCGGCTCGCGGCGGCGATCACCTTCATCAGCTTTCTCGCCCTCTTCCCGCTGATCGCGGTGGGCGCGGCGATCGCCGCCGCCCTGCTGAGCGACAAGCAGCTCGACACCATCAAGGACGAACTCGCCGACCAGGTGCCCGGCATCTCCGACCAGCTCGGCATCGACGGTCTGGTCGCCAACGCGGGCACGGTCGGGCTGGTGGCCGGTGCGCTGCTGCTGTTCACCGGCGTCGGCTGGGTCGGCTCGCTGCGCGAGTGCCTGCGCGCGGTCTGGGAGCTGGACGACGTACAGGAGGCCAACCCCGTCGTCGCGAAGGTGAAGGACGCCATGCTGCTCGTCGGCCTCGGCGGCGCGGCGCTCGCCACCGTGGCGGTGTCCACCATCGGTTCGACGGCGGTCGGCTGGACCGCCGACCAGATCGGCATCTCCGAGGGCGGGGCCGGCGGCATCCTGCTCCGGGTGGCCGCACTGGCGGTCGCGGTCGTCGCCGACTTCCTGCTGCTCCTCTACCTGCTGACCCTGCTGCCCGGCGTGGAGCCGCCCCGGCGGCGTCTCGTGGTCGCTGCGCTGCTCGGGGCGGTCGGCTTCGAACTGCTCAAGCTGCTGCTCGGCAGCTACATGAGGGACGTGGCGGGCAAGAGCATGTACGGCGCGTTCGGCGTGCCGATCGCCCTGCTCCTGTGGATCAACTTCACCGCCAAGCTCCTGCTGTTCTGCTCCGCCTGGACGGCGACCGGGAGCAAGGAGGAAGAGGTCGAGCCGGGGAAGGAGGCGGCGGACCGGGCCGCGGACGCCGAGGGGGCCGACAGCAAAGAAGCCGCCGGGACCGAGGCGCCCGGCGGCTCCACCCGCGTCTGACCTGTCGGCGCCCCGCCGCGCGGCGGGGCGCCGACAGACCGTCCTAGGACTTGTCGGCGGGCTTTCCCGCGTCCTCGGCGGCCGGGGCGGCACGCTCGGCGGCCGGGACCACGTCGGCCGTCGCGCCGGAGTCCTTCGCCTCCGGCCCGTCTGCCTCCGGCCCGTCTGCCTCCGGTGCGTCCGCCTCCGGCGCGTCCGCCGCCGGTGCGGGGCGGCTGCCCAGCCCCGGCACCGGCCAGCGGCGGTTGACCAGGAACACCCCGGCGGCCACGACCACCAGCAGACCGCCGATGATCGCCAGCGCGACCCCGACCCCGCTGGACCCCTTCGAGGCCGCCGACGCGTGCGCGGCCTTCGCCTGGCCGCCGGTGCCCTGGTCGGCGGCGGGAGCCGCGCCCTTGCCGCCGGTCGAGATGCCGGTGTCCAGGGACTTCGGCGGCACCAGCTGGCCGACCGGGGTCACCTTGCCGCTGGCGGAGAAGCCCCAGTCGAGCAGGTGGGCGGCCTCCTTGTAGACGGCGTGGCTCTCCTCCGCGGACGGGTTCATCACCGTGACCAGGAGGACCTTGCCGTTGCGCTCCGCGACGCCGGTGAAGGTGTTGCCCGCGTGGGTGGTGTAGCCGTTCTTGACACCCGCGATGCCCTGGTACGGATCCACGCCGATGTCCCCGGTGATCAGCCGGTTGGTGTTCTGGATCTCGAAGGACTCGCGCTTCTTCCCCTTCTTCTTCTCGCCGGGGAAGTCGGCCGACGCGGTCGCCGCGTACTCGCGGAAGTCCTTCTTCTGCATCCCGCTGCGGGCGATCAGCGTCAGGTCGTAGGCGCTGGAGACCTGGCGCGGCGCGTCGTACCCGTCCGGCGAGACCACCACGGTGTCCAGGGCCTGGAGCTCCTCCGCGTGCTTCTGCATCGCGGCCACCGTCTGCGGGAGCCCGCCGTACATCTCGGAGAGGACGTGCACCGCGTCGTTGCCCGAGCGCAGGAACACCCCGAGCCACAGATCGTGGACCGTGTAGGTGTGGTCCTCCTTGATCCCGACCAGACTGCTGCCCTCGCCGACCCCCGCCAGCTCGCTCTCCGAGACCGTGTGGGTCTGGGTGGGCTGGAGCGCGGGCAGCACCGTGTCCGCGAAGAGCATCTTCAGGGTGGAGGCGGGCGGCAGCCGCCAGTGCGCGTTGTGCGCCGCCAGGACGTCCCCGCTCTCCGCGTCCGCGACGATCCACGACCGGCCCGACAGCTTCTTCGGCAGCACCGGTGCCCCCGCGCCCAGGTTGACCTGGGTGCCGGCCTTGCCGAGCTGCTCCCCGCCGAGACTGGACATCGTGCTCGGCGGCTTGGGCTGCTTGTCGTCGCTCTTGTCCTTGTCGGCCGCCACGGCCGGACTCAGGACGAAACCGGACAACAGGGCGGCGGACGTGATCGTGAGGGCGATCTTTTTCAGAACAGGCACGGTCGGAAACGTACAGGGCGAAGTGAGGGATGAGGACCCGGACCGGCTGACCCGCCGCAGGGTACGCCAGGACGGCCCCGTTCGGACGCCACCCCGCAGGAGAGGACCGGGAGACGGCGGCGATACTGGACCCATGAAGCTCAGCCGCCGTGTGTCCTGGTTCCTGCTCGCGTTCGGGGTGTGGAGCTGGTTCATCTGGATCACTTTCGTCAAGAACCTGTGGCAGGACGGCAGCGGGCTCGCCTTCGACGACGCGGGCGAACCGACCGGGTACTTCTGGGTGCACCTGCTGCTCGCCATCACGTCCTTTCTTCTGGGGACGGCGGTCGGCGTGATCGGGTTGCGCGGAGTCCGGGCTTCGCGCGACACACGCGCATGACGACGGGAACATGGGGAAGCTCGGATGGCTGCAGTGGTCTTCGCCCTGGTGGGCCTCGTGGTGCTGGCGCTGCTCGGCGCCGTGCACCGGTACGTGTGGCGGCGCTTCGTCGGTGACACGACGGCGCCCGGGAGCCGGCTGCGCCGGGCGGGCACCGTCGCGGCCTTCGTCCTGCCGCTGCTGAGCCTCGGCGCCATGACCTCGGGCCGGCTGGGCGCCCCCTTCCTGCTCCAGCAGGTGCTGGCCTGGCCGGGCTTCCTGTGGCTGGCCTGCCTGCTCTATCTGACGCTGGCGCTGCTCGTGGGCGAGGTCGTCCGCCCGATCCTCCTGCGGGTCCTCGCCCGGCGGGACGCGGTGCGGGGCGTGCCGAGAAGCGGAATGCCTTCCGGAACCCCCGCGGAGACTCCCGGACCCCTCAAGGACGCCTCCGGCCCCCTCGCAAGGGCCGTGGACGAGCCCCGCCCCCGTACCGAAGAACTGGTGGCGTCGGGCTCGGCCGGGGTTCCGGTCCCCTCGGAGGCGCCGGCGCGTACACCATCCGGGGTCCCCGGCCCCAAGGCGGAACAGGAAGCCGAAGCGGAACCGGTGGAGGAACCGGCCGGCCGGACCTCCGCGCCCGCCCTCCAGCCGTCCCGCCGGCTCTTCGTCTCCCGGGTGGTCGGCGGCGCGGCGGCCGCGGCCGGGCTCGCGACCGTCGGATACGGCACGTACGGCGTGCTGCGCGGGCCGAGCGTGCGGCGGGTCACCGTCCCACTGGCCAGACTGCCCCGCGCCGCCCACGGCTTCCGGATCGCCGTGGTCAGCGACATCCACATCGGCCCGATCCTCGGCCGCGCCCACACCCGCCGGATCGTCGACACGATCAACGCGACCTCGCCCGACCTGGTCGCCGTCGTCGGCGACCTCGTCGACGGCTCCGTGGCCGACCTCGGCCCCGCCGCCGAGCCGTTGGCCGCCCTGCGGGCCCGGCACGGCAGCTACTTCGTCACCGGCAACCACGAGTACTTCTCCGGCGCCGAGCAGTGGGTCGACCACGTCCGCGAACTCGGTCTGGTCCCGCTGGAGAACGCCCGGGTCGAGATCGAGGGCTTCGACCTCGCCGGCGTCAACGACATCGCGGGCGAGACCGAGGGGCAGGGTCCCGACTTCGGCCGCGCGCTGGGCGACCGGGACCGCGCCCGCGCCGCCGTCCTGATGGCGCACCAGCCGGTCGTCATCCACGACGCGGTCGAGCACGGTGTCGACCTCCAGCTCTCCGGCCACACCCACGGCGGTCAGCTCTGGCCCGGGAACCACCTCGCCGCGCTGGCCAACCCCACCGTCGCCGGTCTCGAACGCTACGGCGACACCCAGCTCTTCGTCTCGCGCGGCGCGGGCGCCTGGGGGCCGCCCGTCCGGGTGGGCGCTCCGTCCGACATCACCGTCGTGGAGCTGGCCTCCCGTCAGGCGTAGCCGCGTTGCGGGTGCGACGGTCCGGAACCCCTCGGTGCGGCATCATGAAATCCACACCGGAGCGTCACCGTCAGCTACGGAAACCCGCAGGTGGGAAGCGCGAAACAGCCTTTTCGGACAGGGCCTCCGGTGCGTGTCCAATAAAAGGCTGTGAGAGCCCCATTTACTCTTCCAGATGTGAAAATCGTGTGATTGGCTGAGCGCGAACATGCGGCGACGTGCGCGTCACAAACGCGACCGCCGTGGTGGGGCTGGTATAGGGAGAGCACGGCAATGCGGTCGGTCCGGGTACGGATTCTCGCGATTCTCGCGGTTTTGGTCATAGCGGGCGTCGGTGCCTGGCAACTGCTCCCGTCCGGGGAGGCGAAGAACGACGCGATCACGGTCGGGACGTCGGACGTCGTCACCTCGCTCGACCCGGCCGGCGCCTACGACGCGGGCTCCTGGGCGATCTACAGCAACATCTACCAGTCGCTGATGACGTTCAAGCCCAACGCCGTCACGCCGGAACCGGACGCCGCCGAGAGCTGCGGGTTCGTCGGGCAGAAGCTCCAGACGTACCAGTGCAAGCTCCGTGACGACCTGACCTTCTCCAACGGCCGCAAGATCACCGCCGAGGACGTCAAGTACTCCTTCGACCGGATCTTCCGGATCAAGTCGGACGTCGGTCCCGCGGGCCTCTTCCCCACGCTGGAATCGGTGACGACCGAGGGCCGCACGATCACGTTCAACCTGTCGGGCAGGGACGCGACCTTCCCGCAGAAGATCGCCACCGGCGCCGCGGCGATCGTCGACTCCACCCAGTACCCCGGCGACAAGCTCCGTGCGGGCAACCAGGTCGACGGCTCCGGCCCGTACGTCCTCAAGTCGTACGAGTCCGGGAACCGTGCCGAGCTCGTGCCGAACCTGAAGTACCGGGGCGCGCTCAAGAAGACCGGCGAAGCGGTCAACATCCGCTACTTCAAGACCTCCGAGGAACTCCAGACGTCCTGGGACAACGGCGAGGTGGACATCGCCCACCGCCAGCTGCCGTCCGAGACGCTCGCCGACCTCAACGTCAACGACCCGGACGTGCGGGTGACCGAGGCCGCCAGCGCCGAGATCCGCAACATCATCTTCAACTCCCGCGAGGACTCGCCGTTCGGGGAGAAGAAGGTCCGCCAGGCCATCGCCGCGCTCCTCGACCGGGGCCCGCTGGTCCGGAAGGTCTACCAGGGCACGGTCGACCCGCTGTACTCGCTCATCCCCACCGGGTACATCGGCCACAGCACCCCGTTCTTCGACGCCTACCCCTCCTCCGACCCGGAGCGCGCCGAGCAACTGCTGGAGCAGGCCGGGGTGGAGATCCCCGTCGCCATCGACTTCGCCTACCGCGAGGGCGACCAGTACACCAAGGAGACCGCCGAGCTGCGCCGTCAGCTGGAGAAGGACGGGCTGTTCAAGGTCTCGGTGCGGGCCGTGGAGTGGACGAAGTACCAGAAGGAGTACGCGGCCGGTAAGTACGACATGTACACCGTCGGCTGGTTCCCCGACTTCCCGGACCCGGACACCTTCAGCCAGCCGCTCGTCGGCACCGGCAACGTCCTGCACAGCGGCTACTCCAGCAAGAAGATGGACCAGCTGATCGCGGCCACGCAGCAGTTCAGCGACCGCAGCCGCACCTCCGGCGACTTCAAGGAGATGCAGGCGCTCGTCGGCGAGGACGTCCCGCTGCTGCCGCTGTGGCAGAAGAAGGACTACGTCGTCGCCAAGTCCGAGGTCGCGGGCTCCCAGTACCTCTCCGACGGCACCGGCACCTGGCGACTGTGGGAGCTTGCCTGGATCTGACCGTCCGGCGCCTCCCGGGAGGCGCCGCTTCAGTCCGACGGCCGGGGCCCAGCCCCGGCCGTCGCCGTACCCGGGCCGGCGCCCGGCAGGAACTCCACCAGCAGCCCGTGGATCTGCCGCACCAGCGGGCGCAGCACCCGGAACCGGGAGAGCGCGATGGCCCGGGCGGCGATCGGCGCGGTGCGCTCGACGAGCCGGCGGCTGCGCTCGGCGTCCTCGCTGCGGTCGTACACCCAGAAGAGCACCAGGCCCATCTGCATCAGCCACATCAACTGCGGGAGCAGCGGCGCCAGTTCCGGGTCGCTCTTGACGTCCGCCCCGGCGATACAGCGCTCGTGGATGGAGATCGCCGCGTCACGGGCGGCCGACGAGTCCTCGGAGAACGGGGAGAGCGGGCTGTCCGGATCGGCCGCGTTCTTGAAGAACTGGGCGGCGAAGCGGTGGTAGGGCTCGGCCACGTCCAGCCAGCCCAGCAGCACGCCCCTGATCCGTACGGTCAGATCCCGGTCGCCCTCCAGCACCGGCCGGATGGCCGTCGCGTGTTCCGCGGCGATCCGGTCGTAGAAGCCCTGGACCAGGTGCTCCTTCGAGGAGAAGTAGTAGTAGGCGTTCCCGACCGAGACGCCCGCCTCCTGGGCGATGGCCCGCATGGTCGTCCGGTCGTAGCCCCGCTCCGCGAAGAGCCGGAGCGCCGTTTCGAGAATCAGCGTGCGGGTCTGCTCGCTCTTCGCGGCCCTGGCCGGCCTCTTCTCCTGCACGTTCTTCTCTTCCTTCACCACGGGCCCCAGGATATCGGGGGCCCACCGGCCGCCGGAGGGGACGGCGCACTCACGCGCCCCGGGGCGCGCTGCCCCGGCCGCCGGGCGTGACCGCGGACCTCCTCGTGAACATGATCGAGAAGGGGGGCTCGGGGGAGGGGTCAGAGGGCCTCGCGCCCGTCCGGGTCCACCAGCGCGTCCGCGATCTCCGCCCGCAACGCGTCGCCGTGCAAGGGCGTCAGCTCCGCGAGCGCCCTGTTCCACTCCGCGGCCGCGCCCTGAGCCGCCTCCCGCAGCCCCCGCTCCAGCGGGCCCCGGGCGAAGAACAGCACCACCGCGCCCACCGGCCGCAGCAACCACCGCCCGCGCACCCCCAGCGCGACGGTGATCCGCCAGGAACCGTCGTCGGCCGGGTGCGGGGTGAGGGTGAGACGGGCCTTGGCCAGCCGGTGCACGGCCCGTACTGTCACCGGGGGCCGGGCGGCCGGGGGAGCGGCGGGAAGCCGGTCCGCGGCCGCCCACCAGGCCGCCAGATCGGCCTGGCCGCGCCCCGAGAAGCGGTACAGCGAGCCGCCCCCGGCCCTGTGCCCCGCCAGGGAGAGCTCCACCGCGCGGGGTCTGCGGGGCCGGCTCAGCCGCAGGCTCGTCCGCAGGGACATGCCGTCCTCCACGACGAGGCTCTCCGCCTCCACGGAGTGCGACGGGCGCCAGGAGCGCAGGACGAAGGCCTGGGCCGCCGGGGAGTCACCCGCCCCGGAGACCGGCGCCGCCGGGCCGTCGGCCGGACCGGACGCGAGCGCGGCGCCGCCGGCCGCCTCCACGGCCGGACCTGCTTCCCCGGCGGCCCCCTCGGGCACGACCGGACCGGTTTTCCGGGCGGCCCCCTCGGGCGCCGCCGGGACCTCCCCGTACCGCGCCCCCGGCCGCAGATGACGCCCCTTCAGCAGCCGCAGCCCCGCCACCGCCCGCCCGTCCGCCAGCACGACCGACCCGGCCGGGCCCTCCCGGGAGGTGTCGAGGAGGTCCACCAGCGCGCCGGCGGCCTCCTCGAACCAGCCCCGGTCCAGGGCGGCGACGGTGACCGTGTGCGTGAAACGTGCCATGCCCCCGGCCCGTGGCTCAGATGCTCATGGAGCGGGCCTGGTTGAGCTGCCCCATGATCGCCGGGAAGGTGTGCGGGCCCATCGCCGGGATCATCGTGGAGTGGTGCCGGCCGCCGCTGGTCACCGTCACCTGCACGAAGCCGGTGGTCCGCTTCTCCTTCATCAGCAGGAACAGCAGACCGACCAGGCAGAACAGCGCGAAGACGATCGCCAGCACGATCGCGTGCGGCGGGATCTTCTCCTCCGTACGCGACATGTCCGTGGCCGTCCAGACCGCGCCCTTGAGCGGCATCGACCCGGACGGCGTGACGATCGCGTCGTTCATCACGGTGATGTCGCCGATCGACAGCACCGGCACCCCGCCCTGGCCCGGCGCGCCCTGCGGCACAGGGAGGTACTGGCCGGGCATCGTCGGCTGCGCGTGCTGGGGGTAGCCGTAACCGGGCCCCGGCTGGGCCGCCGACTCCGGAAGCGGCTGCGGATAGCCGTACGCCGGAGCGCCCCCCGGGTTCGGGTAGCCGTACGCCTGGCCGTCCGCGACGGTGGGCTGGTGGCCCGGCTGCTGGGGCGGCCCCCACTTGTACGCGTCGTCCGCGTACGGATTCGGCTCGCTCACGACGATCCCCGTTCCTTCTCGGTCTTCAGCTCCGCTGAACCGTACCGCCCGCACGGGCCCGGTGCAGCAACAGGCCCCGCCCCCGGCAGCGGTGAGGCTGCGGGGGCGGGGCCCGTCGACGTAACCGGAGTTACGGGAAGGTCAGAAGCGACGCGTGATGAGCGCGCGCTTCACCTCCTGGATCGCCTTGGTGACCTCGATACCACGCGGGCAGGCGTCCGTGCAGTTGAACGTGGTGCGGCAACGCCACACGCCGTCACGGTCGTTGAGGATCTCCAGGCGCTGCTCGCCGGCCTCGTCACGCGAGTCGAAGATGAAGCGGTGCGCGTTGACGATCGCCGCCGGGCCGAAGTACTGGCCGTCGTTCCAGAACACCGGGCACGAGGACGTGCACGCGGCGCACAGGATGCACTTGGTGGTGTCGTCGAACCGCTCGCGGTCCTCGGCGGACTGCAGACGCTCGCGGGTCGGCTCGTTCCCCTTGGTGACGAGGAAGGGCATGACGTCGCGGTACGCCTGGAAGAACGGGTCCATGTCGACCACGAGGTCCTTGAGGACCGTGAGGCCCTTGATGGCCTCGACCGTGATCGGCTTCTCCGGGTTGATGTCCTTGATCAGCGTCTTGCAGGCGAGCCTGTTCTTGCCGTTGATCCGCATCGCGTCGGAGCCGCAGATGCCGTGGGCGCAGGAACGGCGGAACGTCAGGGTGCCGTCCAGATCCCACTTGATCTTGTGAAGGGCGTCGAGGACACGCTCCTTCGGGTCGATCTCGATCTGGAAGTCCTGCCACTGGACCTCGTCCGACACCTCGGGGTTGAAGCGGCGGATGCGGAACGTGGCGGTGATGAACGGCGAGTCGGCGAAGCCGGCCTCGGCGTTGTCGGTCTTGTCCAGGGTCGGGGTAGCCATCAGTACTTACGCTCCATCGGCTGGTAGCGGGTCGTCACGACCGGCTTGTAGTCGAGCCGGATCGACTCGGCGCCGTCGGCGGCCACCTCGCGGTACGCCATGGTGTGGCGCATGAAGTTGACGTCGTCGCGGTTCGGGTAGTCCTCACGGTAGTGACCGCCGCGGGACTCCTTGCGGGCGAGCGCGGAGACCGCCATGACCTCGGCCAGGTCGAGCAGGTTGCCCAGCTCGATGGCCTCCAGCAGGTCGGTGTTGAACCGCTTGCCCTTGTCCTGGATCGACACGTTGAGGTACCGCTCGCGCAGCTCGGCGATCTTGTCGACCGCCGTCTTGATCGTCTGCTCGGTGCGGAACACCATCACGTTGGCGTCCATGCACTCCTGGAGCTCCAGGCGCAGCGCGGCGACGCGCTCGGTGCCGGTGGAGGTGCGCAGCCGCTCCACCTGGTCGGCGACGAGCTGGGCCGGGTTCTCGGGCAGCTCGACGAAGTCGGCCTTCGCCGCGTACTCGGCGGCCGCGATGCCGGAGCGCTTGCCGAAGACGTTGATGTCGAGCAGCGAGTTGGTGCCCAGGCGGTTGGCGCCGTGCACGGAGACGCAGGCGACCTCGCCGGCGGCGTACAGGCCCGGGACGACGGTGGTGTTGTCGGCCAGCACCTCGCCCTCGACGTTGGTCGGGATGCCGCCCATGGCGTAGTGCGCGGTCGGCTGGATCGGGATCGGGTCCGTGTAGGGCTCGATGCCGAGGTACGTGCGCGCGAACTCGGTGATGTCCGGGAGCTTGGCGTCCAGCTGCTCCGGCGGCAGGTGGGTGAGGTCCAGGTACACGTGGTCACCGGCCGGACCGCAGCCGCGGCCCTCACGGATCTCCGTGTAGATGGAGCGCGAGACGACGTCACGGGACGCGAGGTCCTTCATGACCGGCGCGTACTTCTCCATGAAGCGCTCGCCGTCCTTGTTGCGGAGGATGCCGCCCTCACCGCGGGCGCCCTCCGTCAGCAGGATGCCCATGCGCCAGATGCCCGTCGGGTGGAACTGGAAGAACTCCATGTCCTCCAGCGGCAGACCGCGCCGGTAGCAGGCGGCCTGGCCGTCACCGGTCAGGGTGTGGGCGTTCGACGTCACCTTGAAGAACTTGCCGGTGCCGCCGGAGGCGTAGATGACCGACTTCGCCTGGAAGACGTGGATCTCGCCGGTCGCCAGCTCGTACGCGACGACGCCGGCGGACTTCTTGACCCCGTCGACCTCGGTGATCAGCTGGTCCAGGACGTAGAACTCGTTGAAGAACTCCACGCCCTCCTTGACGCAGTTCTGGTACAGCGTCTGGAGGATCATGTGACCGGTGCGGTCCGCGGCGTAGCAGGACCGGCGGACCGGGGCCTCACCGTGGCTGCGGGTGTGACCGCCGAAGCGGCGCTGGTCGATGCGGCCCTCGGGCGTCCGGTTGAACGGCAGGCCCATCTTCTCCAGGTCGAGGACGGCGTCGATGGCCTCCTTCGCCAGGATCTCGGCGGCGTCCTGGTCGACCAGGTAGTCACCGCCCTTGACCGTGTCGAAGGTGTGCCACTCCCAGTTGTCCTCCTCCACGTTGGCGAGCGCGGCGGCCATGCCGCCCTGCGCGGCGCCCGTGTGGGAGCGGGTGGGGTAGAGCTTCGTGAGCACGGCGGTACGGCTGCGCTTGGTCGACTCGATGGCCGCGCGCATGCCGGCGCCGCCGGCGCCGACGATGACGGTGTCGTACTTGTGGATCTGCATGGTTTTCCTCTGGTCCCTCTGTCCCGGCGCCTAGCGGATGTTCGGGTCGAAGGTGAAGATCACCAGCGTGCCCAGCAGGACGGTGAACACCGTGGCGGTGTACAGGAGCATCTTCAGCCAGAAGCGGGTGTTGTCCCGTTCGGCGTAGTCGTTGATGACCGTACGGAGGCCGTTGGCGCCGTGCAGCATGGCGAGCCACAGCATCAGCAGGTCCCAGACCTGCCAGAACGGCGAGGCCCAGCGGCCCGCCACGAAGGCGAAGCCGATCTTGGAGACGCCGCCGTCGAGCACCAGCTGGATCAGCAGGTGGCCGATGACGAGGACGGTCAGGACGATGCCCGACAGGCGCATGAAGAGCCAGGCGTACATCTCGAAGTTGCCGCGCGAGGCCTTGGGGGTCTTGCCCGTGCGCTTGCGCGGGGGCTCGATCACCGGGGCCGGGTTGTCGACGTCGTAGAGGCTCACGCCCTCGACGTCACCGATCGCGGCTGCGGAAGAAGTCTCGCTGGACATGGGCCTCAGCTCCCGAAGACGTCGCGTACGGCGTGACCGAGGACGGGGTACAGGGCCCCGACCATCAGCACGATCCAGATGCCCAGCACGGTCCAGAGCATCTGCTTCTGGAGGCGCGGGCCCTTGGCCCAGAAGTCCACGGCGATGATCCGGAGACCGTTCAGCGCGTGGAAGAGAATCGCGGCCACCAGGCCGTATTCGAGGAGCGCGACGATCGGCGTCTTGTACGTGGCCACGACGTCGTCGTAGGCCTCGGGGGAGACGCGGACGAGAGCGGTGTCCAGGACATGTACGAACAGGAAGAAGAAAATGAGGACACCGGTGACTCGATGAGCCACCCACGACCACATGCCTTCCCGGCCGCGGTACAGCGTTCCAGCCGGCACGGAAGAACCCTCCGGGAGCGGGGATTGGGGTCGGCCGGCTTGACTGTCGGTCTGACCCGGCCGGGTACGGTCCACCGGCCCCGGCCATCGTAGCGACGCTTTGTCGGTTCGTTCGCGCGGGGGCCTCTGGTGTGATCAAAGTGGCAATCAAACAGGCACGTACGGGCTAGAGGGGGGCGTGTCGGTCAGGCCCCCCGGGCCCGCTCCCGGCCGCTGCCCGAAGCGACTCGCGCCCCGCCCGCCGCCCCCTGCCCGGGACCCGCGGTCACCAGCTCGACGATCCGGCTCCGGGCGAGTCGGCGCAGCTCCTCGGCGGTCACCGCCCGCTCCTCGTCCACGTCGTGCTCCATCCGGACCCGGATCGCGGCGAGCACCTGGTCCACGCGCTGGGCGGGCGCGTAGGCGTCCAGGCAGATCACGAAGGTGTGGCCGAAGCGGCTCTCGTACGCCGCGTGCGCGGCCCGCAGCGCCAGATGGGCGGCGCGGGGCGCGTCGTGGTGCAGGCAGGGGGCGGGCTCCGCGGCCAGGGCCTCCGCGATGTCGCCGGGCGCGAGGTCGTAGCCCGCCTCGTCGGAAGCGGCCAGTAGAGCGCCGAGATCGGGGTAGGGGCGGTGGGCGGCCATCCGGTGGGCCCAGCGCAGACTGCCGCAGCACTCCAGGAAGGCCGCCTCGGCGGCGGCGAAGGGGAGGCTGTTGAAATGAGCCAGGGCGACGGCATGGTCGGCCTGCGCCCCGTCGGCGGGCGCCGCCTGGGCACCGCGGGGAACCGCGGCACCGTCGGGAACCGGGGCGTCGGCCGGGGCCGGGTGGCGCGGCTGCACGGGCACGCCCGACGGGCCGGCCGGGGGCGCGGGTCGCTTCGGCAGGCCGGCGGGGGGCTCGCTGGACCTGGACAGCGTGGACTCCTCGTATCAATGACAGCTGTGACCGGGCGGGGCCCTGGAATCCCGCGAAGGGTCCGCAGGGGTACGCGAAGGTCTTCCGTCCCTGAAAGACAGGCGGGAGCGCAAGGAGGTTGCGCGAGGTGAGGGTGAAGAGGGAGTGAAGAAGGAGACGAATGTTCCGTAACGCTAACGAGACCGGTCGGCGGGCGTCCGGCGGGCCGGAGAAGAATCACCCGAACGGGAGAGTTTCGGAACGCGTGATGGACGCCTGACCTGCGTCGGCCGGGATTCCGTCCGGTCGCCCGCCGTCCTCGATGGGCGAGGTCGTGGGAGAAATGTCAGCCTTGCACCCTCTTCACTCGTTTCGCTCGCCCTTGACCCCTCAACGGAGGAATCCGCCCGATGTCGCCCACGCGTGGTGCCCTTGTCACCGGCGCGGCTGTCACGGCCGCAGCCGCCGTCGTCCTCACCGTCGTCGTCTGGCCGGACGGGTCCGGCAGCGGGCCGTCCGGTGACGCGGCGTCGCCCTCCGGGACCTCCGCCGAGGCCGCCCCGTCGCCCTCCCGCAGCTACCCGATGTCCAGCACCCCGAGCACGATCCCCGCGGTGCGCGAGCACACCCCGGCCCGGGGGCCCGGCTGGCAGCCGGGCGAGGACAGCACCGTCGTCATCGCCGAGGGCAGCCAGGTCCTCGCCGACGAGGCGCGGCTGCTCGCCGAGGAGCTGAAGATCCGCTACCGGGGCGCCGAGCCGCCCCGGACGGGAGACGTCGAGCTGGCGCTCGGGGCCAAGGACGCGGGCCCCGCCGAGTCGTACACGCTCACCGTGCGCGATCGGAAGGTGAAGATCACCGGCCCCGGCGAGTCGGGTGTCTTCTACGGCACCCGGACGCTCAAGCAGTCCCTCACGGCGGACGGCACGGTCCCCGAGGGCGTCGTCAACGACCGGCCGGACCGGCCGCAGCGCGGACTCAACCTCGACATCGCGCGCAAGCACTACAGCGCGGAGTGGATAGAGGACCGCATACGCGAGATGGGTGACCTCAAGCTCAACCAGCTCGGCCTGCACTTCTCCGACGACCAGGCCTTCCGGATCGAGTCGAAGTCCCACCCCGAGGTGGTCTCCGACGAGGCCCTCACCCAGGACGAGGTCCGCCGGATCGTCGGCCTCGCCAACAGCCGGCACATCGAGGTCGTCCCCGAGATCGACTCGCCCGGACACCTCGGCGCGGTGCTGGCCGCCCACCCCGACCTCCAGCTGCGCAACACGGCGGGCGTCGCGTCGAGGGGGTCCATCGACATCTCCGAGCCGGCCGCGGCGGAGCTCATCGACGAACTCCTCAAGGAGTACACCGAGCTGTTCCCGGGGCGCTTCTGGCACCTCGGCGCGGACGAGTACCAGGCGCTGACCGTCCGGGACCCCGCCGCCTCCTACCCCCAGCTCCAGCGGGCCGCCGAGCAGCGGCACGGCGCCGACGCCACCATCGAGGACCTGGCCACCAGCTGGCTGAACGACCGCGCGGACGTCGTCGTCCCCGAGGGGCGGACCGCGAAGGCCTGGAACGACGGGCTCTTCCGGGGCACGAAGGTCAAGGCCGACGAGAACATCGAGATCGAGTACTGGACCGGCAAGGAGATCGGCGCGCGCCCGCCGCAGGAGTACCTCGCCGAGGGCTACAAGATGCTGAACCTCAACGACGAGTTCCTCTACTACGTGCTCGGCGAACCCAACGAGTTCGTCTACCCGACCGGTGAGCGGATCTACGAGCAGTGGACCCCGCTGGTCCTGCGCGGCACCGAACCCGTGGCCGAGCGCTACTCGCGGCAGATCCTCGGCGGCCGGTTCGCCGTCTGGGGCGACCTGCCGAACGCGCAGACCACCGAGCAGGTCGCCAACGGCATCAGGATGCCGCTCGTGGCCACCTCGCAGAAGCTGTGGGACCCGCGCGAGCCCGAGCTGAGCTGGGCGCAGTTCCGGGACCTGGCGGAGCGGACCGGCAGCGCGGGGTGAGCGGTCGGCCCCGAAGGGACCGCCCCCCCAAAGGGTCACCCCCAAAGGACCGCCCCCGCTCGGGCCTGGCCCCCCACGGATGTACGCGGGTGACGACAGACCTGGTCCACCTGCGAAGATGCGAGGCGGACAGCCCGGCAGCCGCCGGGCTGCGCGCCGTCGGCCGCGTGCTCCTGGGGAGGGACGTGCGGCCCTGTTTCCACCATCGTGTCCCGGGGGGATTTCGCCATGCTCTGCACCCGTTGCCGTATCAGAACGGCCGTCACCGACGACGGCCTGTGCACCTTCTGCTCGGGCACCCGGCCGCCGCTGCCCGCAGGCCTCATGGCTCCGGTCCCCGGCCCCGGGGGCTGGGGCGTGGGCACCTGGCCGCGCTCGCCCGTCGGTCTCGCCCGGGCGGTGACGGCGCTGCTCGGCGTGGTGATCGCCGCCGACCTGTTCGCCATCGGCACCGGACTGCACATGCGCGGCCTCTGGCAGGGGCTGGTGAAGGACGGCTCCATGGACATCTACGGCCGGGACGGCGACACGGCCGAGACGCTGTACGGCGTCGCCGCCCTCTCCCAGGGGGTGGCGCTGCTGGCCACCGCCGTCGTCTTCATCGTCTGGTTCCACCGGACCCGCCGGAACGCCGAGGTCTTCGACCCCTCCGTGCAGCGCATGGGCCCCGGCTGGGCCGTGGGCGGCTGGTTCGTCCCCATCGCCAACTTCTGGTTCCCCTACCGCGTGGCGAGCGGCGTCTGGGAGGCCAGCGCGCAGACCCGCGCGGACGGTGGCTGGCGCGAGGTTCCCCGGACCCCGCTCAACCTCTGGTGGGCCGCGTGGGTCGCGAGCCTCCTCTTCACCCGGGCCACCGGGCGCCTGTGGGAGCGGGCCGAGGACCCGGAGGCGATCGTGCAGGCGGCGGGCCTGGTGGCGGCCTCGGACGCGCTGGACATCGTCGCCGCCGTCCTCGCCGTCCTCTACGTCCGCGCCGTCACCCGGATGCAGGTCGAACGGGCTCTGCGCGGACAGGCGCCCGATGCCCCGGCGCCGTCCCCGGCACCCGGCGGCCACCGGTGACCTCTGCTCCCAAGTGACGATTTTCGGCCATTCGGCGCAGTATCCGGTAGACCGAGGGAGACGTCGATGAGTCTGCTGGAACTGATCGGACGGGCCGACGAGCGCGCGCTGGCCGCCGGGGCGCTGGCCTGTCTGGACCGCTGCCTGCCCCTGCTCGCGGGGACCGGGGCGGAGCCCCTGCGCCCCCTCTGGGCGAGCTGCGAGAACGGACGGGATTGGGCCATCCGGCTCGCGGCGGTGCGGACGGAGCTGGAGCAGGCGTCGGTCCCCGACGGCCCGGCCGCGCTCGTACGGGCCATGCTCGGCGCCGCTCCCTCCGACTTCGCTGCCCAGCCGCTGCGGGAGTGGGCCGACGCCTGCTCGCTGGTCGCGCTCCGGGTCCACGGCCGGTTCGACGCCCCGGACGGGGAGGCGCCGGCGGACGAGGAGGACCTGCTCAAGGCGGCCCGCAGCGGTGAACCCGCGGCCGTCGGTCCGCTGGTCGCGGGGGAGCTGGAACGGCAGGTCCGGATCCTGGAGATCCTCGCGGAGACCACCGGCACGGCGGGCAGCGGCGCCGGCCTCCGCAAGGCGCTGGACCTGTCCACGGAGGGCCGCCGGGTGCTGCGCGCGGTGATGTCACGCCGGGCCCGCGGCCGGGGCTGAGGGCCCGGCCCGAAGCCGGCGGGCCCCACGCCCCGGCCCGTGGGCGGTACCGGGGGCGTGGACGAGCCCGTCCACGCCCCCCACCCGTCACCGGCCGGGCGTTACTTCGCCGCGTCCAGCGCCGCCAGGGCCTGCGCCCACCCGACGTACTTCAGTGCGGCGAGATCGGCGACCGTCTTCACGCCGAACGCCTCCTTGAGCAGGTCGCCCTGACGGTCCGAGACGCCCTTGAGCGCGGAGACCGGCGCCGCCAGCACCTCGGGCACGCTCTTGTCCGCCCACGCCTTGTCCAGCACCTTGTCCAGGTCGATCGAAGCCACGCCCGTTCCTCTTTCCCAGTAGGTCTACAGGTGTGTAGAGCTTAGGAGGGGAGAAGGCGGCGCATCGGCCACCGTCGTGAAATCACCGCTGAAAGTCCGAAAAACATCCCATCGCCGCTCCGTCTGCGCGTGGCCGGACCGGATGCGCGGTGCCTTCCGCCCGGTCGAGGCCCTTCCTCGTGCCGCGTGCCACGGCGACCGGCGGGCGTATGGGGCGCGTCAAGCGGGCGTCAGCCGGCCGTCAAGGGTGGCGCCGCATACGTATGGACCCCGTCAAGGCGGCTTATTCCACGGGTGGATTCGAGGTTGGCTCGGATCGGCCGAACGGCTGATTCACTTCCTCGCATCCTCAGGAGTTCACGATGGCCGATCCGGCCTTCGTCGTCACCACGATCGCGATATTCGCGCTGGTGGCTCTCATCGCCCGGTCGGTGACCCGGCCATGACCGCAGAAAACATCGTCGGCCTCGTCGTAGCCGTATCCCTGCTCGGATATCTCGTCCTGGCTCTCCTGCGTCCGGAGAGGTTCTGAGAGCCGACATGAGCCCCCAGGTCGCTGGAATCCTCCAGCTCAGCGCCCTCATGGCCGCCCTTGCCCTGGCCTGCCGCCCGTTGGGCGACTACCTGGCCAAGGTCTACTCCTCCGACAGGCACTGCACACCGGAGAAGTGGGTCTACCGGATCATCGGCGTGAATCCGGCCGCCGAAATGCGCTGGCCCGCCTATGTGCGTGCCGTGCTCGCCTTTTCGGCGGTGAGTGTTCTCCTCCTGTATTTCCTGCAACGGATACAGGGGTCGCTGCCCGGCTCGCTCGGCTTTTCCTCGATCGACCCGGACCAGGCGTTCAACACCGCCGCTTCCTTCGTCGCCAACACCAACTGGCAGTCCTACTCCGGCGAACAGGCCATGGGCCACGTCGTGCAGACCGGCGGGCTCGCGGTGCAGAACTTCCTGTCCGCCGCGGTCGGCATGGCCGTGGCGGTGGCACTCGTCCGGGGCTTCGCCCGCTCCCGTACCGGTGAACTCGGCAACTTCTGGGCCGACCTCGTACGCGGCACCGTCCGCGTCCTGGTCCCGGTCTCGGTGGCCGGCGCGCTCGTCCTGGTCGCCTGCGGGGCGATCCAGAACTTCTCCGGCATCCACGAGGTCGGGCAGTTCACGGGCGGCACCCAGCAGTGGAACGGCGGCGCGGTCGCCTCCCAGGAGGCCATCAAGGAGCTGGGCACCAACGGTGGCGGCTACTTCAACGCCAACGCCGCCCACCCCTTCGAGAACCCGAACCCCCTCTCCAACCTCTTCGAGATCTTCCTCATCCTGCTGATCCCGTTCGCGCTGACGCGGACCTTCGGCCGGATGGTCGGCTCCCTGAAGCAGGGGTACGCGATCCTCGGCACGATGGCCGTCCTCTGGATCGGCTTCACGGCCCTGATGATGTGGACCGAGTTCGCCCACCGGGGCCCGGCGTTCGAGATCGCGGGCGGTGCCATGGAGGGCAAGGAGACCCGCTTCGGGATCGCCGGATCGTCGATCTTCGCGGTCGCCACGACGCTGACCTCGACCGGCGCGGTCAACTCCTTCCACTCCTCGTACACGGGCTTCGGCGGCGGCATCGCGATGCTCGGCATGCAGCTCGGCGAGATCGCTCCCGGCGGTGTCGGCTCCGGCCTGTACGGCATGCTGATCATGGCGGTCATCGCGGTGTTCATCGCCGGGCTGATGGTCGGCCGCACCCCGGAGTACCTCGGCAAGAAGATCGGCATCCGCCAGATCCAGCTCGCCGCCTGCTACATCCTCGTCACCCCGGTGCTCGTGCTCGGCTTCACCGCCGCCGCGATGGCCCTGCCGGGCCCGGCCGAGTCGATGACGAACTCCGGAGCGCACGGGTTCTCCGAGGTCCTCTACGCCTACACCTCCGGCGCCAACAACAACGGCTCCGCCTTCGCCGGACTGGACGCCGACACCCCGTGGTTCAACACGACCATCGGCATCGCCATGCTGCTCGGCCGGTTCCTGCCCATGGTGTTCGTCCTCGCCCTGGCCGGTTCGCTCGCCGAACAGAAGCCCGTACCCGAGACCGCCGGCACCCTGCGCACCGACAAGCCCCTCTACGCGGGGCTGCTCGCCGGCACCGTCCTGATCATCACCGGACTCACCTACTTCCCGGCCCTGGCCCTGGGCCCGCTCGCCGAAGGGCTCGCCTCATGAGCACCGTCACCCCCACCCCCACGCGCGCTCCGCACGGAGACCTGCCGCCGACCGGCGGCAGGGGCGCCGCCGACCGCGTCGGCAGCGGGCTCTTCGACCCGCACCAGCTCCTCACGTCGTTCCCGGACGCACTGCGCAAGCTCGATCCGCGCGTCATGGTGAAGTCGCCGGTGATGTTCGTCGTGCTGGTCGGCTCGGTGGTCACCACCGTCCTCGCGCTCAGGGACCCGGCCGACTGGTTCGGCTGGGCGATCACCGCCTGGCTCTGGCTGACCACGGTCTTCGCCAACCTCGCCGAGGCGGTCGCGGAGGGCCGGGGCAAGGCGCAGGCCGACACGTTGCGCCGGGCCAGGACCGACACCGTCGCCCGCCGGATCATCGGCCCGAACGAGGAACGGGTCGCGGGGACGGATCTGCACATCGGCGACCTGGTGGTCTGCGAGGCCGGTGACACCGTCCCCGGAGACGGGGACGTGGTCGAGGGCGTCGCCTCGGTCGACGAGTCCGCGATCACCGGCGAATCGGCGCCGGTCATCCGGGAGTCCGGCGGCGACCGCTCGGCCGTCACCGGCGGGACGAAGGTGCTGTCCGACCGCGTCGTCATCAGGATCACCACCCAGCCCGGCGAGACGTTCGTCGACCGGATGATCGGCCTGGTGGAGGGCGCCGCCCGGCAGCGGACACCCAACGAGATCGCCCTGAACATCCTGCTGGCGTCCCTCACGATCGTCTTCCTGCTGGCCGTCGTCACCCTCAAACCGTTCGCGATGTACGCGGGCGCCGACGACCAGACCTCGCTGGTCGTGCTCGCCGCCCTGCTGGTGTGCCTGATCCCCACCACGATCGGGGCACTGCTGTCCGCGATCGGGATCGCCGGGATGGACCGGCTCGTCCAGCGCAACGTCCTGGCCACGTCGGGCCGCGCGGTCGAAGCCGCGGGCGACGTCTCCACCCTGCTGCTCGACAAGACCGGCACCATCACCCTCGGCAACCGCCGGGCGGCCGCGTTCGTCCCGGTCACGGGCGTGACGGAAGCCGACCTCGCGGGCGCCGCCCGGCTCTCCTCGCTCGCCGACGAGACCCCGGAAGGCCGGTCGGTCGTGGCCCTCGCCGAGGAGACCCACGGGCTCCGGGGGCGCGACCAGGACGAGCTGTCGGGAGCGGCGTGGGTGGAGTTCACCGCGCAGACCCGGATGTCGGGCGTCGACCTGGACGGCCGCAAGGTCCGCAAGGGCGCGTCCGGTTCCGTCCTCGCCTGGGTGAAGGAGCGGGGAGGCCAGGTCCCCGAGGACGCGGCGGCGCGCACGGACGGGATCGCGCAGGCCGGGGGCACACCGCTGCTGGTGGCCGTGGAGGACGCAGACGGCGCCCGGGTCCTGGGGGTGATCCACCTCAAGGACGTGGTGAAGGAGGGCATGCGGGAGCGGTTCGGGGAACTGCGCCGGATGGGTATCCGTACGGTCATGATCACGGGCGACAACCCGCTGACCGCGCAGGCGATCGCCCGGGAGGCGGGGGTCGACGACTTCCTGGCCGAGGCGACCCCCGAGGACAAGATGGCCCTCATCAAGCGGGAGCAGGCCGGCGGCAAGCTCGTCGCGATGACCGGCGACGGCACCAACGACGCCCCCGCCCTGGCCCAGGCCGACGTCGGCGTCGCGATGAACACCGGGACCTCGGCCGCCAAGGAGGCCGGGAACATGGTGGACCTCGACTCCGACCCCACCAAGCTCATCGAGATCGTCGAGATCGGCAAACAGCTCCTCATCACCCGGGGAGCCCTGACCACCTTCTCCATCGCCAACGACGTCGCGAAGTACTTCGCGATCATCCCCGCCATGTTCGCCGTGGCGTACCCGTCGCTGGACCGGCTGAACATCATGGGCCTGGCCTCGCCCGAGTCCGCGATCCTGTCCGCCGTCGTCTTCAACGCGCTGATCATCGTCGCGCTCGTACCCCTGGCCCTCAGGGGAGTGCGCTACCGGCCCGCGAGCGCCGACCGGATGCTGCGCCGCAACCTCGGCCTGTACGGACTCGGCGGCATCGTCGCCCCGTTCATCGGCATCAAGCTCATCGACCTGCTCCTCACCCTCATCCCCGGAATCGGCTGATCCGCCATGACCCACCACACCGTCAGCAGCACCGCGCGCGTACTCGGAGCGGGACTGCGAGCCCTGCTCGTCCTCACCCTGGTGTGCGGGGTGATCTACCCGCTCGCCGTGACCGGCGTCGCCCAGCTCCTCTTCGAGGACCGGGCCGACGGCTCCGAGATCAAGGACGCGAGCGGGCAGGTCGTGGGCTCCTCGCTCATCGGCCAGCGCTACGACCTCCCGCCGCGGGCCGGCGAGGCGTCCCCCGCCCCGGACCTGAGGTGGTTCCAGCCCCGGCCCTCCCGCGGCCTCGGCGCCAACAGCGTCAACACCCAGTACGCCCTGCTCGTCTCCGGCGCCACCAACCGCTCCGGCGACAACGAGGAGCTGATCGCCTGGGTGAAGGAGGCCAGGGCGGCCGTGATCCAGGACAACTCCACCGCGACGTACGAGGTGAAGCCCGCCGACGTGCCGCCCGACGCCGTCACCTCCTCCGCCTCCGGCCTGGATCCGCACATCTCACCCGCGTACGCGAGGCTCCAGATCCACCGGGTCGCCGAGAGGAACGGCCTCGACGTGAAGGAGGTCGGCAGCCTCGTCGCCGCCCACACCACCGGCCGGCTCCTCGGCTTCCTGGGCGAGCCCCGGGTGAACGTCCTCGAACTGAACACGGCGCTCAGGGACCTGACCCGGGAGTGAGGGGCCCCGGCGGGGCGCCGGGGGACGATGCGCCCGGCATCGGGCGGCGACGGCCGGGCACCGGGGGCCGACGCCCGCGCGTCGGCCCCCGTCCGTCGGCGCGGCACCGCCCCGCCCGGCCCCTTCCCCCGGCTCCTACGATGCCCGTATGAAGCATCGAATCAAGGTGGACGCATGGGAGCAGCGCACGCGGACCCCGCTGCTGCTCCTCGCCGCGTGCTTCGCCCTGGCCTACGCGGTTCCCGTCCTCGTTCCGGACGCGCCTGCCTGGATCCACGCGGCCTGCCGGGCCGTCGAGTGGTCGGTGTGGGCGGCCTTCGCCGGCGACTACGTGACGCGGCTGGTGCTCACGCCGGGGAAGTGGGCCTTCGTCCGCCGCCACCCCCTGGACCTGCTGGCGGTCGCCCTGCCGCTCATCCAGCCGCTGCGGCTGCTGCGGCTGGTCTCCACGCTCCTGCTGCTGGGCCGACGGGCCCGCAACGCGCCGCAGATCACGCTGACCGTCTACGTCGCCGGCTCCGTCGTGGGCCTCCTGATGTTCGGGTCACTCGCGGTGCTCCAGGTGGAACGGGACGCACCGGACGGCAACATCCGCACGATCGGGGACGCGGTGTGGTGGTCCTTCACCACGATGACGACCGTGGGGTACGGGGACCTCGCACCGACCACCGGGCTCGGCCGGCTGCTCGCCGTGGGGCTGATGCTCTCCGGCATCGCCCTGCTCGGTGTCGTGACCGCGAACATCGCGGCCTGGTTCATCTCCCGCTTCGAGCGGGACAACGCCGAGGAGATGAGGCAGACCGCTCTCCTGGAGTCCCTGACCCGGGAAGTGGCCGCCCTGCGGGCGGAGATGGCGGAGATGGCGGATCAGGCACGGACCTCACGGCCGGCGGCACCGGAGGTCCCCGGGCCGTCCTCGCCCTCCCGGCCGTGAACGTTCTCGCACCGGCACCGGCACGGGCTGTGGACACGTACACGATCAGCGGTCCGGGCGCGTCCGGATCCCTCCGCCGTCCGGAGCGCTTCAGGAGCCTGGGGCTCCCACGGTCCCGGCGGTGATCTGCCGACCCCGTGTGCTGTCGACGACGATGGGGACACCGTCGGGAATCCGGCCCGCGAGATCGTCGAGCAGGCTCTCGATCGGAGGCAGTTCCCCCGGGCCGCGTACATGGATGTACAGCGTCCTGGACCGGGCGTCCACGCTGGTGACCGTCGACCCCGGGCTCTGCTCCAGCCAGCGCTCCGCCGATGTCTTGGCCCGTGCCGTCCAGGTGCTCAGCAGCACCGTCGCCACCGTGTTCGCCGCCAGCGGGAGCAGCACGGCCAGGAAGAGCAGCCCGAGCATGAGGTAGGCGCGGCGCGGCGCCCGCCCGGTGCGCTCTCCGGCCGCCCCGGTGTAGCCGAGCGAGGCGAACACGACCATGCCGGCGAAGACGAGGGCCACGAGGTTGGACAGGAAGAGGACCAGGGCACCGGCGGCGAGCCACCACTGGGTCTCACCCGCGCAGACACCCGTGACCACGAGGGGCGGGACGAGGGAGATGGCGATGGCCACGCCGGGCAGCACGGCGGCGACATCCTTGCGCGCGAGGGCCACGGCTCCGGCGAATCCGGTGGCCACCGCGGAGACCAGGTCGAGGAGGCCCGGTGAGGTGCGGCCGGAGATCTGGTCGTTGGTCAGCAGGTCGTACGACCGGGGCACGGCGACCGAGGCCACGGCGCCGACCAGGATCACCAGCAGGCACCCCAGGACGACGAAGAGCAGGGCGCTCGTGCGGCGGCGCTGCACGGCGCCGAGGGCGATCCCCATGATCGGGGTGGAGAGCGGAGCGATGATCATCGCACCGATGACGGTCGCGGTGGAGTCCGTCAGGATGCCGCCCGCCGCGATGACGGACGACAGCGCGAGCATGGTCCAGAAGGCGGAGCGCTTCGACGCGCTGTCCCCCGACGACAGGTCCAGGTCCTGCTGGAGTTCCTCGAAACCGCGGCGCTGACGGGCCGGCAGGACCCGGTCGCGGAGTTGGCCGACCATGGCCGCCAGTATTCCGCGTCGGACCGGAGAACCGGGTCAGGACACGGCCCGGGACCGGCCTGCCCTGCCCGCCGGGGAGGGACGGGCCGTTACTCCCCGGCAGCGGCCGGGGCCGATGCCGGGGCCCGGACCCGGTCACCGATGCCGCGTCCCGCTACCGAGCAACGGTGCGGAGGCCCGCTTCCGCGCCCCGGGGTGCGGAGGCCCGGTGCCGCGCCCCGGTGCCGAGCCGCCGAGTCCCGGTACCGGGCGCCGGTACCGGGCCCTGGTGCGGAGTCCCGGTGCCGACGGCCGGGGCCGCCCGCCCCCGCCGTCCGCCGCTTCCCGTCGGCGGGGGATGCGGCCACCGAGCGGGCCCGTCGCCGGGCCCGTACGGCTCCGGTCACTCCGCCCGGTGGGTCCCCGGCGGCATGTCCTCCTCCGGCTGGGGGTGCTGCCGCAGCCGGAGGATGGCGGCGACGAGCCCACCCCAGACGATGAGCATGGAGATGATCATCATGATGATGGCGCTGGTGGACATCAGCGGTCCTTCCGGTCTGCGGGCGACTCCATGTCCAGGTCGATGTCCTCGCCACCGGCCGGCCACGGCATGAGCGAGAGGATGACGCCGACCAGCAGGGCCCCGATGGCGACGCTCCAGCCCGCGGAGAGCAGGAACCCGGTGGAGTAACCCTCGTAGTTCTCATCGAACTCGGTCCGCAGGCTGTCGACCATCATCCAGCCCAGGACCACCGGCGTGATCACGCCGAGGCAGATGCGCCACCAGTGGCCGAGCCGTACCGCCGAGGTGGCGTCGGCGTTCTGCTGGAGGCCGGGAAGCTGCCGCAGCACCCAGACGATCACGATCAGGCCGACCAGGGCCGCCAGCGCGATGCCGTACTGGTTGATGAAGTGATCGGCCGTGTCCAGCAGATAGATGCCGGACTCGGTGGGGAAGAGCAGGACGGACACCAGCGCGACCAGACCGCCGACGCCCAGGACCGCGGTCTTGCGGCGCATCCCGGTCCGGTCCTGCACCGCGGAGACGACGACCTGCACGATGGAGATCAACGAGGAGAGTCCCGCGATTACCAGGGAGCTGAAGAACAGGATGCCGAAGAGGCCGCCGAACGGCATCTCCGAGATCACCGCGGGGAAGGCGACGAACGCGAGACCGATGCCCGCGCCGGCCACCTCGTCGACGCCGACGCCCGAGGCGGTCGCCAGATAGCCGAGGGTGGCGAAGACCCCGATGCCGGCGAGGATCTCGAACGAGCTGTTGGCGAAGCCGGCCACCATCGCGGAGCCCGTCAGGTCGGCCCGGCGGCCCAGGTAGGAGGCGTACGTGACCATGATGCCGAAGCCGATGGACAGCGAGAAGAAGATCTGTCCGTAGGCGGCGACCCAGACACTGCCGTTTCCGAGCTCCGACCAGTCCGGGGTGAAGAGGGCGTCGAGACCGGCGGCCGCTCCGTCCAGCGTGAGTGCCCGGATCACCAGCGCGGCGAACAGGACGAAGAGCAGCGGAATGAAGATCTTGTTGGCGCGCTCGATGCCTCGCCGGATCCCGAACGCCAGGACGACCAGCACGACGACCCACACGGCGATCAGGGGCCAGAACACCCCCGGCACGAAGCCGTCCAGGAACCCCGGGGTGTCCGGAGCGCGCAGGAAGTCCCCGAAGAGGAACGCCTCCGGATCGTCACCCCACTGCTGGCCGACGGAGAATCCCACGTAGCGCACGGCCCAGGCGATGATGACGGCGTAGTACGTGCCGATCACGAAGGAGATGACGACCTGCCACCATCCGATGGCCTCCGCGGGCCGGGCCATCCGGCGCAGCGCGGCCGGGGGCGAGAGCCGGTACTTCCGCCCGATGGCGTACTCCATGATCAGGAGCGGGATGCCCGCCGTCAGGAGCGCGATGAGATACGGCAGCAGGAAGGCGCCGCCACCGTTGTCGTAGGCGATCGCGGGGAACCGCCAGATGTTTCCGAGCCCGACGGCCGAACCGATCGCGGCGAGCAGGAAGCCGGCCCGGGTGGCCCACTGCTCGCGTGGCTGCTCTGTCATATGCGGTCCTCAAGTCTCCTCGTGGCGCTGTGCGTCAAACGTGACGGCACGTTAGCGCGGAGGCCGCCCCCGAGCGGCTCGACAGGGCCAGGCGAATGGGCCACATGGGCCGTCGGCGCCCGTCGTCCGGGCCGGACGGCCCATCGTCCGGGCCGTGGCGGGTGTGCGGACGGGGCGTGCGGCGCGCCGGGCGGGGTGTGGCGGGGGTGCGGGCGGGCCGTGCTGCCTACCGGACGAGGGCCGTGCACCGCGCCGGGCGGGCTGTGGCAGGGGGCGGACGTTCCGTGCTGCCCACCGGGCGGGCCGTGCTGCGCGCCGGACGGGCTGTGGCGGGGATGCGGACGGGCCGTGCTGCGCATCGGGCGGGGTGCGGACGGGCCGTGCTCCGTCCACCGGCGGGCCGTGGCGGGGTGCGGCTGGGACCACGCCGTGTCTCAGGAGCGCGCTGTGTGCCGCGGAGCCGCCGCCGTGCTGCCCGCCGGTGGACGGAGCACGTGGCGCACCGCGGGCCGCGCCGTTACCGGGAGGCCGCGGACAGGATCACGTCCACGAGCCTTTCCGCAGCGTCCGGGCGGCCGTGTGCCCTGGCCGCCGCGGCCATCGCGGACCGGCGCTCCGGATCGTCGAGGAGGGGGCCGACCGCCTCGCGCAGGTGCTCGCCGGTGACCTCGCCGAGGAGGGCGACCGCTGCTCCCGACTCCTCCAGGTGGCGGGCGTTGTGGGCCTGCTCGTTCCCGGCCGCCGAGGCGAGCGGGAGGAACACGGCGGGCTTGCCCAGGGCGGTCAGCTCGGCCAGGGTGCCCGCGCCGCTGCGGGAGACCACCAGATCGGCCAGGGCCAGGACGTCCGGCAGCTCGGGTCCGACGAAGGCCGTGAGGTGGTAGCGGGCGGCCAGGGAGGCCGGAAGCGCCGCCGCGCGCGCGGACAGCGCCTCCTGATGGGCCGGGCCGCACTGGTGCACCACGTTGGCGCGCTCCAGCAGCCACGGCAGTTCGCCGCCGACCACGTCGTTGATCTGCTGCGACCCCTGTGCCCCTCCGGTGACGTACACCGTCGGAAGACGCCGGTCGAACGCGTGCAGACCCAGTGCCGTCACGGCCTTGTCCGGGTGGCCGGCCAGGACCTCGGGACGCACGGGGTTGCCGGTGACCACCGCCGCGGGCCGGACGCTCTCCGGCAGGAGCGGCAGGGTCGACTCCGAGGACACGGCGATCCGCGCGGCGGAGCCGGCGAGCTTGCGGTTGGCGAGACCGAGCCGGACGGTCTGCTCGTGCAGGACCAGGGGGACCCGGCACATCCTGGCGGCGAGCCCGGCCGGCACGGCGACGTAACCGCCCGTGGCGAGCACGACGTCCGGCCGGAAGGCGGAGACCGCGCTCCGCGCCTGGGCGACCCCGAGCGGGACGCGCGCCATGTCCCGGACGTTGGCCGGCGACACCATCTTCAGCGGGTTCGCGTGCCGCCGGATCTTGCCGGTGGCGACGGTGGTGAACGGGATGCCCTCCGCGGCGGTGACCCGGGCCTCCAGGCCCTCCGCCGTGCCGATCCACAGGACGTCGAGCGTGCGGCCGGAAGCCGCCAGGCGTGCCTGCAGGGTGCGGATCGCGGTGAGGGCGGGGTACGTGTGACCGCCGGTGCCACCGCCCGTCACGATCAGGCGGAAGGCGGAGGCGGAGGCGGGGCGAGAGGCGTCAGTCACCCGGAGCAGTCTAGGGAGGGCCGGCCGACCGGGCGAAATCCGTACGCCGCCCGTCGCGCCGGTGGTTGCCCCGGGGGGTCCGCGCGGCCGCGTGCCCTGGTCGGGGCGCGGGGCGGAGAGGAGCGACGACCGGGGCCGCCACCCCCCACAGGAGAGGCCCCGGCCGTCTTCCACGGGGTCGCAGCACGACCCCGTACTCATCTCAGCGCCACGACTGCGTTTTCTGTCACACCGGAAGCGCGGCCGTCGAATTGTTGCGAGTTGTACAAGTCATGGACGTGGCCCCCACCGAGCACGTAGCGTGCTGGTTCGCGCAGGGTTGCGCAGCAGTTGACCAGCTGCGATTGAGGACGGCAGGGCGGGTTGAGGGAGTGCTGGGGGACGACGCGGAGCTGACTGCCGCGGTGCTCGCTGCACAGGACGGGGACGAGGACGCCTTCCGTGCTGTGTACCGCGCTGTGCACCCGCGGTTGCTGGGCTACATACGGACGCTGGTCGGGGAGGCGGACGCCGAGGACGTGGCGTCCGAGGCGTGGCTGCAGATCGCCCGCGACCTCGACCGGTTCAGCGGTGACGCCGACCGCTTCCGGGGCTGGGCCGCCCGGATCGCGCGCAACCGTTCGCTGGACCACCTGCGCATGCGCAGCCGCCGTCCCGCGATCGGCGGCGACGAGACCGAGCTGACCACGCGCGCCGCCGAGTCCGACACCGCGGGCGACGCCATCGAGGCCCTGGACACCGACCGCACCATGTCCCTCATCGCCCAGCTGCCGCAGGACCAGGCCGAGGCCGTCGTGCTGCGCGTGGTCGTCGGGCTCGACGCGAAGAGCGCCGCGCAGACCCTGGGCAAGCGGCCCGGCGCCGTCCGTACCGCCGCCCACCGCGGCCTGAAGCGGCTCGCCGAACTCCTCGCCGCCGACGGGCAGCTCCAGGCGCCCCGGTCCGGCGGCGACGGGGTGTTCGGCCCGGACGGCGCCGCGGACCCGGTCCCGGCACAGGACGGCGGGATCGACGCGGGCGGCGCCGCCGGGCTCGGGGCGGTGCCGTCCCAGCGGCCCGGCCGAGGCGGTCCGGCGGGACCCGCCGTGATCACTCCCGGTGTGACGCATTCGCGACCGTGGACGCAGAAGGACATGTGATGGCCGACGAGCACTACGAGTGGCTTGACAAGGACACCGCGGAGAGAATCCTCCGCGGCGAACCGGTCGTCCCCGTCGGCGACGAGGCCCCTGCCGACGCCTTCCGTCTCGCCGAAGCGCTCGGCGAGGCGCGCGCCGGACTGCGGGTCCCGGCAGGCGAACTCCCCGGCGAGGACGCTGTCCTCGCCGCGTTCCGGCAGGCCCGCCACGGCAGCGGCGTGGACCGGCTCGCCGGCCGCGCCGCCGGTGCCGCCGTACCCGGCCGCCCCGGTCGGCTGCACGCCGTCCACCTCGGTTCCGCCCCCGACGCCCCGGCCCGCCGCCCGCGCTGGAGCCGGCCCGTCCGCTTCGGCCTGGTCGCCTCGCTCGCGGGGTGCGCGCTCGGCGGGGTGGCGGTCGCGGCCGGTACGGGCGTGTTCACCGGCACCTTCGGCGGGCAGGGCTCGCCCGCGCCGGCCACCTCCGTGTCGGCCGCCGCGACCCCGGGACCGCTGATGTCCAGCGGCTCCGTCGACGACCCGTCGGCCCCGGCCGACCCGCCCTCGCCCGCCGCCCCGGAGTCCTCCTCCTCGCCCACGGCCCGCGAGACCGGGGGGCCCGAGAAGCCCGAGGGCGCGCGGACCGGCGACACCGGACGGGAGTCCGGCGCCGGCCGCCCGGACAGCCCGGACCGGCCGGAGGCGACCACCGGCGGCGGCGCCGGGCAGGACGACCGGCCCGGCGGCTCCGACGGCCGCACGGGGGCGGGTGCCTGGTACGAGAAGTCCGTCAAGGCCTGCAAGGCCTTCCGCGAGGGCACGCTGGACGACCGCAGCCGCCGTCAGCTGGTCGAGTTCGCCCACGGCGAGAAGAACCTGGAGCGCTTCTGCGACCGCCTCGGCGGGGACGGCGGAAGCGGCGGCGGCAGCGGTGGCAACGGCGGTTCCGGCGGCGGGGACGGCGACGACGATGACGACGGCGGCCCCCGCGGGCCGGGAGACGGCGGCTCGCTGCCCCCCGTCTCCTTCCAGCCGCTCCCGCGTGCCGCCACAGCCCCGGAGGACCGGGTCGGCACCAGGGCGGAGGCAGAGGCTCCGATCCTCCCGAAGAGGAGCGGTGCGGCCACCGTCACAACTCGTTGACCTGCACTTTCAGGTCCCGGCTGATGGCCCGCGCGTGCGGGTGTGACGTTTTCGGGAGGCCGGGCGCTGTACAGAGTGAGCCGACTGGTCATCGGCCGCGCGACGAGCCGGGGTTCCCCCCGTACCTTCGGCTCAGCGCATCGGCGCGGGCGGGACACGTTCCCCCGGTCCCGCCCGCGCCCTCTCCTCTTCGCCCCGTCACCAGTAGACGACGACCTTGTCTCCGGTCCTCACCTGGTCGAACAGCGCCGCCACCTTCTTCTTGTCGCGCACGTTGACGCAGCCGTGCGAGGCGCCGCCGTAGCCGTTGGCCGCGAAGTCCGCGGAGTAGTGCACCGCCTGGCCGCCGCTGAAGAACAGGGCGTACGGCATCGGGGTGTCGTACAGCGTCGACACATGGTCCCGGGACTTCCAGAACACCTCGAACACGCCCTCGCGGGTGGGCGTGTACTCCGAGCCGAAGCGCACGTCCATCGCCGAGACGACCGTGCCGTCGATCATCCACGCCAGGGTCCGGCTGTTCTTGCTGATGCACAGGACCCGGCCCTTCAGACACCGCTCGTCCGGCGCGGCCACCGGCCGCTCGGTCGGCGGGCGCAGTTCGGCGGCCGTCGGCACCCGGGTCATCCCGAGCAGCCGTCGCCAGGTCACCTCGTCGGTGGAGCCGGTGACCGGCAGACTCCGCTTGGTCTGGAAGGACCGTACGGACTCGGCGGTGACGGAGCCGTAGTAGCCGGTGGGGTTGCGCCCGAAGTGGCCGATCTGGCGCAGCCGGGCCTGGAGTTCGCGGACCCGGTCGCTCTCGGACCCGGTCCGCATCAGGATGCGCGGCGGCGGTGCGGTGCTCGGTTCCGGGGCCGGACGGACGGTCGTACGGGCCGGTGTCGGTGTCGGTGCCGGGGGAGTGGTGGGTGCCGACGGGCTGGGCGTTGGTGCGGTGGGCGGCTTCGCGTCCTCGGTCGCGGGGGAGGCGGTCGGCGCGGCGGCCCGGGTGGCCCGCACCGGGGGTGGTGCGTCCTGCGCGCCGGTGGCGGTACCCGGTTCGCACCCCGTCGCGAGGGCGGCCAGCGCGACGAGGGACGCGGCGGCGACGCGACGGCCCGGCAGGGCGGGGGTGCTGCGGCGGTCCGGTACGGCTGGGGTGCTGCGACGGCCCGGTAGGGCGGGGGTGCTGCGATGGTCCGGTAGGGCGGGGGTGCTGCGGCGGTCCGGTACGGCTGGGGCGCTGCGACCGTCCGGCAGTGCGGGGGTGCCGCTGCGCCCCTGAAACGGTCCGGCTCCGTGCGTGCCCCCGGCCCCCGCACCGGGCGTGCTGCTCCCGCCCCGGCCGTCCCACCCGCTGTCCGCGTCCACCATGCTCGGGACCCCCTCGCTCACCCGCCGCCGGACCGGCGCCTCCTGTACGGATTCCCGTCCGGCGCCGTCAGCGAATCCTCCGCCGGACGGCGGCCGCACGTCCAGCCCCCGAGGAGGCGCGCAGCCGATCATGGCCGAGTCCGGGGCGCCGGGACCGGCCGTCCTCCGCGCGGTGTCCGGCGGCCCGTTCCGCCGGGTGAAACCCCCTGGACGGCGACCCGCACGGGCGTGCGACACTCCGTCCATGCTGGGTGTCACCGATCTTCCGACCTATCTCGCCGGCCTGGCGCTGATCGTCCTTCTGCCGGGCCCGAACTCGCTCTACGTGCTCTCCGTCGCCGCCCGGCGCGGCGTACGCACCGGGTACAAAGCCGCCGCGGGCGTCTGGACCGGGGACACCGTCCTGATGACGCTCGCCGCGCTGGGCGCCGCGTCGCTGCTGACGACCACGCCCCTGCTCTTCGCGATCGTCAAGTACGCGGGCGCGGCCTATCTGACCTGGATGGCCATCGGGATGCTGCGGGCCGCCGCGGCCCTGTGGCGCGAGCGGCACCGGCGTACCGCCGAACTCGTGGCGACGGACGGGGCGGACGCGGCGGACGGGGCTTCCGGGGCGGCGGACGGCTCCGTGGAGCGGCCCTACCGCCGGGCGCTCGTGGTCAGCCTGATCAACCCGAAGGCGATCCTCTTCCTCATCTCCTTCTTCGTCCAGTTCGTCGACCCCGGCTACGCCTACCCGGCGCTGTCGTTCCTGGTGCTGGGCACCCTGCTCCAGCTCGCCAGCTTCGCCTACCTCTCGGTGCTGATCTTCGGAGGCACTCGGCTGGCCGCCGTCTTCCGCCGGCGCAAGCGGCTGTCGGCGGGGGCCACTTCGGCGGCCGGAGCCCTGTTCCTCGGGTTCGCCGCCAAGCTCTCGCTCAGCAGCGTGTAGCTCCGGGGAGAGGGCCGGCCGGGCTCGGCGGGCCCGGGCCCGCCCCCCCGACGTGGTGGATCTTCCGCTGCGACACCTTGAGCGCGGCGACGGACTCCGCGTCGTCGATGCCCTCGTGGATCTCCGCCCCCGCCCGGGGCGACCCGCGCAGGTGTCCTCCCGCGCAGGCGACCTCCCGAGCAGCGCCCGCCCCTCGGGCGTCGGCCGCGGTCTCCAGGGCGAGGGGCTACGCGTATACCCGCGCCCGTATCCCCGTCCTCGTAGCCCGGTAGCCCCCTCACCCCGTATCCCCGTATCCCCGTATCCGCGTATCCGCGTACCCGGCCATCCGGCGGACGCGCAGAGTTCACCCGTTGTCGTGGCGGCTGTCACCCGATCCTTCCGCGGTCTCACTACGTTGTCGGGACCATGATCGAAGGTGAGGGCGCGCGCGTGCCGAAACTGTCCGTTGTCGTACCGCTCCACAATGTCGCGGCCTACGCCCCGACCACGTTGGGGAGCCTGGCCCGCAACGCGGACCCGGACATCGAGTTCCTGCTGGTCGATGACGCGTCCACCGACGGTACGCAGGACATCGTCGACCACTGGGCCGAGCGGCTGCCGCGCGCCCGGGTGATCAGACACGGTACGAACGCCGGTATCGCGGCCGCCCGCAACAGCGGCATCGACGCCGCCGAGGGCGACTACCTCACCTTCCTCGACGGCGACGACTGGTACGCCCCCGGCCATCTGGTCCGGCTGCTGCGCGCCGCCCAGGACCTCGACTGCGACTTCGCCCGCACCGACCACGTCCAGTCCACCGGCACCACCCGCGTCGTGCGGCGCGCCCCCGCCCCGCTCCGGGACACCCTGCTCGACCCCCGCGACGGCATCGGCGTGCCCGAGCGCGAGACCATGGTCGACTACCCGTTCGTCTGGGCCGGGATCTACCACCGGCGGCTCTTCGCGGACGGCGCCCAGCGCTTCGCCACCGAACTGCGCACCGCCGAGGACCGGCTGTGGGTCTGGCAGCTCCATCTGCGCGCCCGCTCCTACGCGGCGCTCGGGCTGTACGGCATCTTCTACCGGCGCGGGGTCACCACCTCCCTGACCCAGATCAAGGACGCCCGCCAGCTCGACTTCTTCGCCTCCTACGACACGCTGCTCGACCAGCTGCGCGCCGACCGCGACGCGGACACCCTGCTGCCGAAGGCCGTCCGCACCTACTGCGCGATGATCGCCTTCCACAACGAGAAGGCCGACGACTACGAGCCCGCCACCGCCCGGAGACTGCGCGCCGAGTCCACCGCCGCGCTGGGCCGGATGCCGCAGGACGTGCTCGACCGCACCCTCACGATGATCGACGACAAGCGCGGCACGCTGCTCAGCCGTCTGCGCACCAAGCAGAAGGCCGCCTGACCGATGACCGTGCCCGACTCCGTACCCGCCGTGCCCGACTCCGTACCCGCCGTGCCCGACTCCGTACCCGCCATGCCCGATTCCGTACCGGTCGAGCCCGCAGCCGTACCCGACGCGCCTGACCCGGCGTCCGCGTCCGGCCCGGCGCCCGAGCCCGTACCCGCGTCCGCATCCCCCTCCGCATCCCCCTCCGCGCGTGCGCCCCGGCGGACCCAGATCTTCCAGGTCTCCACCCTGTACGGCGCGGCCACCCTCGCCGCCGCGCTCGACGCCGGGCAGTTCGGCCGGGCCCTCGACTGCCACCGCATCCTGCTGGTCTCCAACAACGCGGCCGTCCCCGAGACCGCCCTGCGCCTGGAGGAGATGCGCGGTTTCGGGTCCCTCGCCGCACGCTTCGACGCCGTCGTCGACTGGAACGAGGCCATCAGCCCGCACCACCCCAGCGGCTGGGGTCCCCGCTCCGAGGAGACCGTCCTGTGGCAGCGGGCCTTCCGCCTCGCCTGGGACATCGCCCCCGACGCCCCCGTCGACCTCGCCGTCGAGTCCATCCAGGTCAACCCGGCCCGCGCGCTCGCCGCGATCTTCTCCGAGAGCGCCGTCCACGTGTACGCCGACGGCCTGATGAGCTACGGCCCCACGCGCAACCGGATGCCCCAGTCCATCGCCTGCCGCATCCGGCGCGTCCTCCACCTCGACCTCGTCACCGGACTGCGCCCGCTTCTCCTCGCCGAGGCGGGCGTCGAACCCGAACTCGTCCCCGACGACGCCTTCCGCGCCGTCCTCTCCGAGATCGCCACCGCCGCCGAGGGCGACAAGGGGCTTGCCGCCGCCGAGGCCGCCGCCCCCACCGCGATGCTCCTGGGCCAGTACCTCGCCGCCCTCACCATCCTCACCCCGGAGGAGGAAGAGGAGCTGCACATCCGGATGCTGCGCGGGGCCGCCCGCGCCGGGCACACCTCCATCCTCTTCAAGCCGCACCCCACCGCCCCGGCCCGCTACTCCCGCGCCCTGGACGAGGCCGCCGCCGAACTCGGCGTACGGCTCACCACGCTGGACAGCCCGCTGCTCGCGGAGACGCTGTACGAGCGGTGCGCGCCGACCCTGGTCGTCGGCTGCTTCTCCACCGCGATGTTCACCGCCGCCGCGTACTACGGCATCCCCGTCGCCCGCGTCGGCACCCGGCTGGTCCTCGACCGGATCACCCCGTACGAGAACAGCAACCGCATCCCGCTGACGATCACCGACCACCTCGTGCCCGATCTGGACCGCCTGCACGCGCCGGGCGGTACGGACGCTCCGGGTGGTGCGGATGCGTCCCTCGCGCCGGGAGTTCCGGAGGGTGCGGGCGCCCCGGGCGCTCGGAGGGCCGGGGACGCCGGGGGCGGCGTCCCCCCCTTGCCGCGCACCGCGCCGGACACCCTCGCCCCGCTGGTGCGGACCGTCGGCTACTGCATGCAGGCCAAGCTCAACCCCGGGCTGCGCCCCGAGGCCGAGGCCTGGCTGCGGGAGCACCTCGACTCCACCACCCAGCACTACTTCAAACGCCGCCGCCTCCAGAACCTCACCCTCCCCGGCGGCGGCCCCCGGGGCGCGGCGGTCCGGCTGCGCCGCACCGTGCGGCGCACCCGCAGCACCCTGGGCCTCTGACCCGGGACCGGGACCGGGCCCCGAACCCCGGTGCCGGCGTCCGACTCACAGAACGGCGGAACGAGCATGGGCCAGACCCTCACCGGGCTGCTCACGTCAGTACGGGCCAGGGCGGGACGGCCGGGAACGCCGGCCCGGGCCCGCCCCGGCGGCGGACCGGACCCGGAACTCCTGGCCGCCCTGCGGCTCTGCGGCGACCACCTCGCCGCCCTCGCCGCCGCCGGCCCCCTCACCGACGCCCGCCGCACCCGGCTCATTGCGTCGATCGGAGCCCTGACCACCGCGTGCTCCACCCCGGGCGCCGACGCGTTCGACGCGCTGCTGCGGACCGGGCAGCAGGCCCTGGACAGCGGCGGCGACGCCGGAGCCCGCCTCGCCCTGGCCCTCGCCGACGAGGCGACCGCCCTGCGCGCGCGTTCCAAGGGCGCCTGGCGGCTGCGTGGCGCCGCACTGGACGCGCTCGGCCGGAGCGAGGAGGCGATCACCGCCTACGTACGCCACTTGGGGCTCCAGCAGAACACCGCCGCCTCCCGTGATGTCGAGCGCCGGGTCGCCACCCTCCGCGCCGCGGGGGACCTCATCGACGAGGCGCTGGCTCCGACGCCGGCCGGGGATGCGGACCGGGACGCGGCGGAGGCCGGGGCGGGTTCCGGAGCCGGTGCCGTCCGTCTCTCCCGTCGGCTGCCCGCCGCCGAGGCCCGCGCCGCCTTCACCGAACTCGTCCGGCTCCGCACCGCGGAACGCGGCGCCGCCGACCCCGACGTACGCCGGCTCGCCGCGCTGTACGCCGAGTACCGCCGACTATCGGACCGCGACCCGATGGCCGACCCGCTGCTCGGCGGGGCCGAACCCATCGGCGTCCCCGGGCTGCGCCGGCTCCTCGCGGGCCGCACGGTGTGCCTGGTCGCCGACACACCGCACACCGCCGAGCAGGAGCAGCGGCCCGGCAGTCCCCTTGCCGCGCTGATCGAGGGCTACGACCTCGTCGTGCGCTGCGACGCCGTACGCCACGCCGCCCCCACCGCCCGGACCGACCTGCACGCCGTCACCCTGCGCGGCGACTCGCCGTGGAAGGGGCCCCGGTGGGACCGCCGGGCCACCGCCCGCCTGGTCTTCGGCGACCCGCTCCCGCACTGGCGGCTGGCCCTGCGCGGCCGACTCGCCCCCGGTGCCCAGGACCGCATCGGGGACGCGACGCTGCGCCGCCCGCTGAACGATCCGGCACTGCTCGGCGCAGCGGCGGACCCGGACCGGCCCGCGAGCACCGCGTACACCGTGCTGCGGCTCCTCGACTTCCTGGGCACCCCCGCCCGGGTGGACCTCATCGGGTTCGAAGGACCGGCGGCCCTGCCCCCGCACGAGCGGGAGTGGATCGGGGCGCGGACCGGGGGAACGGACGACACCGCAGTGAGGATCACTCTCCGATGACGACGAACGACTCCACTCCTGCGGCCGGTTCCGCTTCCCCTTCTGCGGATGCTTCCGCCTCCGCCTCCGTCCCCGCGGCCGACTCCGCTTCCATCCCCGCGGCTGCCTCCGACTCTGCATCCGTCCCCGCGGCCGACTCCGCTTCCACTCCCGCGGCTGCCTCCGCCTCTGTATCCGCGGCCGGTTCCGCCTCCGCCGCCGCATCCGCGTCCCGGCCCTGCGCTGACCGCGCCCCCGCCCCCGCCGCCGCATCCGTAGCCTCCGCTCCTGCTTCCGCCGCCGCTTCCGTCTCCGCCGACGACCGCCGCGCCGTCACCGGGAAGCGCCGGATCGCCTTCGCCGTGTACGTCGCCGACGTGGGCCGGTTGCCCGGACTCCAGGCCCTCCTGCGCAGCCTCGCGCTGACCAACCCGGCTCTCTGCGAGGACGTCGTCGTCCTGCATCCCGGCCTCCCGGACACCGCCTTCGACGCCGCGCACCGGCTGCACCCCCGGCTGATCCCGCGCACGGCCTCCGGACGCCACGACGCTTTCCGCCTCGACGGCTACGACACCGTCATCGCCCTCACCCCCGCCCAGGTCGTCCTCGGCGGGATCGACACCCTGCTGCGACTCCGCACGGGCGTGGCCGCCGTGCCGGGCCCCGGCCCGGACGGCGTCCCGGACCCGCGCAACGGCATCCCCGACGACGGCATCCTGGTGATCCAGCGCCAGGACCTCGACCACCGTGAACCGCCCGCCGCCGCGCGGGACATCCCGGAGAGTCTCCTCGTACCCCTGGACTCCCGGTACGACTTCCGGGCGCTGCGGCTCCGGGACGACCTGGCGGTCCCCGAAGACGTCGTCGTCCTCAACTTCGCCGACACGCCCACGTCGTGCACCGGCCCCGCCCAAGCGGCCCGCGCGCGCCACGACCTGGACGACGAGGCGTTCCGGGCCGCCTATCTCGCCCTGCCCGGTGCCAAACACCCCGACCTGCTGCTGCACTTCGCGCTCCCCTTCCCGGAAGGGTCCCGGCCACCGATCGACCTGGTCCGGCAACTCGCGGAGATCCATCGGGGCCGCGGCCACCACGATCTGGCCGTCGCCCTGCTGGGCAAGGCCGTCGCGGGCCGCCCCGACCTGCCGCGCTGCCACGAGACGCTCGGGGTCTGCCTGATGGCCCTGTCGCGGTACGAGGAGGCCGAGACGCACCTCCTTCTGGCGACCGCCTCCCTGGACTTCGCCCCCCGCGCCTTCGGTCAACTCGCCCGGCTGGCTTGGCTGCTGGGTCGCACCGAGGACGCCCGGGGGTATGCGCTCGCCGGCCTGGAGTCCGATCCGACGGACGCCAACTGCCGCGCCTGGTACGCCCGTACCTCCGCGATGGTCGCGGCGGGCGGCACCGCGCCGGACGCGTCGCCCGGTGAACAGCTCGCCCATGTCGCCCTGTTCGCCGAAGGCGACGAGAACGCGGGCGACAAGGTGCTGCCCGAGGCGGTCCGCAGCTGCTTCACCGCCGACACCGGACCCGACCGCTGGCACCAGCAGCACGCGCACCTGCTCGTCGACGAGGCCGGTCTCGAACGCCTCAACGCCCGGCGGGCCGTGATCGTCGGCGGTGGAGGGCTCTTCCTCCCCGACACCGCGCCCAACGGCAACAGTGGCTGGCAGTGGAACATCCCCGACGACGTGCTCGCCCGGATCACCGCCCCGCTGGCGGTCTTCGCCGTCGGCTACAACGTCTTCGACGGCCAGCGCTACCGGCGCGAGCGGTTCGCGGCCTCCCTACGGGCCCTGGTCGAGCGGTCCGCGTTCTTCGGGCTGCGCAATCACGGCTCCGTCGCCCGGGTCAGGGAACTGCTGCCCGCCGCCCTCCGCGAGAAGGTGCGCTACCAGCCCTGCCCCACCACGGTCGCCCGCCACCTCGATCCCCGCCTCGCCGGACCGGCCGTACGCGAGGACACCGTCCTCGTCAACTGCGCCTACGACCGGGCCGGGCTCCGCTTCGGCCACGACTACGGTCATTTCCTCGCGGAGATGGCGGCGGCGATCCGGGCCGTGTCGGCCGCCGCGGAGGTCCGCTACGCCGCGCATATGCCCGCCGACGAACGCTTCGTCGACGATCTGCGGCGCGAACACGGGCTCACCCTCCCCGTGGAGCCGCTGTACCTGCTGTCCAACGACGCCATCCGGGACCTCTACCGGAGCACCCGGCTGGTGATCGGGATGCGCGGGCACGCCGGGATGATCCCCTTCGGCTGCGGCACCCCCGTCATCAGCCTGGTCTCGCACCCCAAGCTGGCCTACTTCCTGGCCGACATCGACCGCCCCGACTGGGGTGTCTCCGTGCACGAACGGGCCCTCGGCGCCCGGCTCGCGGAGCGGGCCCTCGCGGTGCTCGCCGACCATCCGGCGGCGGTGGCCGACGTCCACGACCGGCAGCGGGCGCTGTGGTCCGCGACCCGGGACAACCTCACGCTGCTGCGTGAACTCACCGGCCTGCCCGACCCGTTCGGAGGTCCTGGCCGGGTCCCCGACCCCGTCGTCCCCGCGCCCCGGCCCGCCTCCGACCGCGACCGCCCGTCCCGGCACCCGGGCCGGGCCCGATGACCGAGGCCCCGCGCGAACCCCTCCCGTCCCCTCCCACCCACGCCCCGAGGACCATGTCGACCACGCCCCCCGCCCCCGCCGCCCCGGCGCAGACGATCGCGGAGACGATCCGTCCGGCCCGTGAACACCGCTACGACATCGATCTGATCCGGCTGGTCTGCTCGGTCGGCGTGATCGTCTCGCACGCGGGCGCCGCCTTCATGGACGCCGTCGGCCGCAAGGCGTCGGGCGGCGCGCCCACCTACTGGGTCGGTCTGACCGCGGACTCCCTCGGCAGGTTCGCCGTACCGACGTTCTTCGCCATAGCCGGATGGGCCGTTCTGGTCGGGGCTCCGCCCAAGGACGCCGCCCGGCTGCGGCAGCGGATGGTCCGGCTGCTGGTGCCGCTCGCGGTGTGGACGGCGGTCTACCTGGTGTGGGGGCGGTGGCGGGGCACCAACGACGGGCCGATCGGAGACCTGGCCCTGGACTCCCTGTTCGCCTCCGTGCGGCCCGCCTACCACCTCTGGTACCTCTACGCCTACGTCCCCCTGATCATCCTGCTGGCCCTGGTGCCGATGGTGCGGGCGGGCAAGCGGCCCTGGGGCATCGCGGCCGTGCTGCTGGTCGTCGCGGCCGCCCCGACCCTGGCGGGCGACCTGTCCCGGGTGACCGCGTGGGACGTGCCGCGCTTCGGCTGGAGCTTCGGCGCCTACCAGGTGGTCTACGCGGTGCTGGGCGCCCTGCTGCTGGCGGCGCCGGCCGGGGCGTTCGGCCGGCGCCGGCCGCTCTGGCTGCTGATCGCCGTGATGAGCCTGGTCGCCGTGATCGCCTATCAGCACGAGGTCCACTACGTCATCCCGAACGCCAGCGTGGCGATCGCGGTGCTCACCGGCAGTTTCGTGCTCCTGCTGCACCGGGTGCGGATTCCGGACCGGTTCCGCCCCGCGGTGACCCGCTTCGTCGACGCCACGTACGGGGTCTACATGGTCCACATCCTGTTCGAGGACGTGGTGACCGATCACCTCCTCCCGGCCGACGTGGGGTGGCCGGGAGCCGTTGCGCTCTTCCTGGCCGTGTCGGCGGCGATCACGGTGCTGTCGTTCGCGACGGTTCTGCTGTGGCGGCGGATCGGGCTGGAGCGGCTTCTGGGCTGAGGCCGCTCCAGCCGCCCGCGTCAGCGGGACGCGGGCGGCCGCAGGGCCCGCGCCCGCCGGACCACCCGGCGCAGCGCCGGGCTGGAGCGCAGGAACGCCAGCCGGGCCGGGACCACGCCGGGCAGCGCGAGCGAGGCCAGCCGGCGGCGCTTGAAGTAGCGCCAGGTGCGGCTGTCCAGCTGCGCGGCGAGGTAGCGCTCGGCGGCCGGGCGCAGATCGGAGCGCACCCTGGGCCGCATCGCGAAGGCGACGGCGGCCAGCAGGCCGTCCAACTCCGCCGCGGACGGGGCCGGTCGGCGCGCGGCACCGGGCTCCGCTGCGGCCGGCCCCGGCAGCACCGCGTCGGCCAGCGTCGCCGCCGTCCGCTCGGGGTTCTCGTACGGGGCCAGGCGCTCCAGCAGCAGCCCCGTGCCGACCGCGGCCACCGGCAGCCCGTGGAAGCGGGCCGCCCCGAACAGCGCCGCCGAGGTGCAGCCGGTCACCAGAGCCGGCCGCAGCCGGTGCACGAGCACCTCGGCCGGTACCGGCGACGCCCCGTCCAGCACGGTCAGTTCCACGCCGAGCCGGTCCGCCTCCGCGAGGAGCGCCGCCGGGTTCTCCCACGGCACGTACGGGTCCGGCGCGAACACCAGCCGGGTGTGCCCGAGCGCCGCCGCGCCGCGCACCATCTCCAGCCGCAGCCCCGCCTCGTCGGCCGCCGTGATCAGCCCGGCGGCCGCCAGACCCTGGCCGAGCAGCAGCGCGGGCCCCTCGGCCGCGGGCCCGGCCGCAATCTCGTCCGCAATCTCGTCCGCGAGTTCGGCGACGACCTTGGTCACGGCCTCGGCCGGCACGGTGCGCGGCTCCACCCCGAACTCGCCGAGCAGCAGCGGGCGCACCCCGGCGACCAGGTCCGGATGGAGCAGCCGCCGCACCCGCGTCCCGGTCAGCGGCGGGAGCTTCTCCCCGGTCGGCCCGTAGGCGCCGGGTCCCTCGGCGTACACGTCGACCGGCGCGCCGGCGAACACCTGGGTGAGGGCGCGGGCGGGGCCGGCGTGCGGGGAGTCGACGACGAGCTCCAGCTCCTCCTCGCCGAGCCCCCAGGACCGCCGGAAGTGGCGCTCCCACAGCGGGGCGTCGTCCGCCCGCGGACTCCAGCCCTCCGGATGGAACGGGGCGATCGCGTCGTTCCACGAGACGACCTCGTCGAACCGGGCGCGCAGCCGCTCGAACCCGGCGGTCTCCGCGACATCGGCGACGGCCTCCGGGGCCGGTCCGGTCCGCGACAGCAGCAGGACCCGGCGGTCGGGCTCGGTGAAGCAGCCCGCGTCGATCGCCGCGGCGAGCAGCACCACCGCCCCGGGCGAGGCGGCGTGGAAGATCCGGATGGTCATGCGGCAGAGGCCCCCTTCGTCGCGGCCGGACGGCGGCGCAGCCTACGCACCCGGCTCGCCCGTGTCACGTCCATGGCGTCCAGCGCCTCGTCCAGCAGCCGTTGCGGCAGGCGGCCCAGGGCGGCCGCGCCGCGCACCTTCAGTTCACGGGCGACGGCCGGTTCGAATTTGTCCAGGTCGCCCAGATGGTGGGCGATGATCGCGCCATACGTGCGCACGGCCTTCGGCAGCAGGGCGTCCGCGTCGCGGTCGGCGGCGGTCTCGGCGATCACCTGGTCGAATGCGCGCAGGAAATCGAGCTGGCGCGCATCGCCGATCCGGGTCAAGGACGTCGCCACCCCGCGCCGGTAGAAATGGCTGAGCAGACCCAGGGTGGCGAAGGATTCCGCCTCCCGGTGCAGCCGCCAGATCCACGGCCGGTCCTCCGCCGTGCGCAGCCCGTCGGTGAAGTGCAGCAGTCCCCGGTCCAGCAGCCGCCGGTGGTAGAGGCCCGCCCAGGCGAACGCGTAGTCCACCGACGTCGTGCGGTGGGCGGGCAGGATCGCGGCCCGCGGGTCGCTCACCACACCGTGCGGCCCGTGCGGAACCCGGCGCACGGTGCGGGTCCTGCCGTTCGTCTGCACGTGGTCGGTGCGCACGAAGTCGCAGCCCAGCGCCTCCGTCCGGGCCACCAGCCGCTCGTAGTGCCCGGCGGCCAGCCAGTCGTCGCCGTCCAGGAAGGCGATGTACTCGCCACGGGCGGCGTTCAGACCGGTGTTGCGCGCGGTCGCCAGACCGCCGTTCACCTCGTGCCGCAGCAGGACGGCCCCCGGGATCTCCTCCGCGGCCCGGTGCAGCAGCGGGAGCGTCCCGTCGGTCGAACAGTCGTCGACCAGGAGGAACTCGAAGTCCTCGCGGGCGTTGGCCCGCAGACTTCTCAAGGTGTCGGGCGCGTAGGTCTGCACGTTGAAGAACGGCACGATGACGGAGAGCTTAACCACGCGCATCACGTTAGGTGCGGCTCCGGCCCATTCCTTTTCCGTCATGCGCCCGGCAGGTGAACAACGGCCGACATCAAGGTGAATCGCCTTTTCCAGCAAGCCAATTGAGGCCGTATCGGGGGGCGGACCCCCAAGCGTCGGCTCGCTGTTAACCATCTGTTGCCATCGCGTTGGGCCGCTCATCGAAATGCCTTCCTAACTTCTTCGACGTGCCCCCACGTACCAGCCATGAGGCCGAACCGGCCGAGACTCCCGCCGCCCGACCGGCGCTGCGGGTCGCCGTCCTCGCCGACTCCGACACCCGGTGGAAATGGGGCGCGCTCACCGCGCGCCGCCTGACCGCCGAGGCCACCGGAGACGGACAGGACACGCGCCCCGTCGAGGTCAGCGGGCTGCTGCTGCGCGGCCGGGCCACCCCGACACCCCGACAGCTCGCGGAGGTCGGCGAGGTCGGGATCGACGCCGAGCGGGTCCGCGAGGTCACCGCCGTCGAGTTCCTGCACGCCGTCCGGGACGAGGGCTTCGACCTCGTCGTCCTCTCCCTCGTCGGCGGCGGTGTCCAGGCCATGCTGCACGGCATCGCCGCGCTCGGCCTGCCGCGCCGGCCCGTCGTCGTCACCGGATACGTCGGCGTCGTCTACGAGAAGCTCGCCGACGGCCTCCTGCTGCGCCACGGGGCGGACGTCGTCCTCGCCAACTCGGCCCACGACGCGGAGCGTTTCCGCGCGGTGTACGAGGGCGTGGGCGCCGACGCCTCGGCCGTCACCGAGGCCGCCCTGCCCTTCCTCGGCGGAGCCCCGTACCAGCCCGAAGAGGGCCGCGACACCGTCGTGTTCGCCGCCCAGCCCTCCGTACCGGCCTCGCGCGCCGACCGCACCTACCTGCTCCGCCGGCTCGTCGAGCACGCCCGGCTGCACCCGCGCCGCGAGGTGCTGCTGAAGCTGCGCTCCAAGCCCGGCGAGCACACCACCCACATCGAGGAACTGCCCTACCAGAAGCTCGCGCAGCGGCTCCCCGGCGGCCTCCCGCCCAACTTCCGCCTGGTGTACGGGCACATGGGCGAGGTCCTGGACCGCACCGACCTCCTCGTCACCGTCTCCTCGACGGCCGCGCTGGAGTCCCTGCACCGCCGCATCCCCACCGCGGTCCTCACCGATCTCGGCGTCCGCGAGACGCTCGGCAACCACCACTTCGTCGGCTCCGGGCTCCTCACCTCCTGGGACCGGCTCGACGGCGGGACCCGGCCCCGGCCGGACGCGGAGTGGGTGGCTGGGCAGGGCGTCGCCGCCGACGGCTCGTACGGCACCGCCTACGACACCGCCCGCGCCAAGGTCACCGCCCTCCTCGACACCGGCCGGCTCCCGCCGCTCGCGCCCTACTACACGCCCGCCACCGCGCCCGGCTACCTCCCCGGCATCCTCGGCCGCCACCACCTGGCCCCCGACGGCACGCCCCTGCCCGGCGCGGCCGCCCCGCAGGAGCCCGGCCGGGTCCGGGGCGCGGTGCGGGAGACCGTACGCAACGCGGCCCGGGGCGCCTACCGCCACGGGGTCCAGCGCGTCGCCCCGGTGATCCGCCGGATGGGGGAGCTGTGAGCACGCCTTCAGGAACCGCCACCACACCAGGAGCAGCGATGCAGCCGCCCCCGACCCCGACCGTCCTCGCCGTGATCCCCGCCCGCGGCGGATCCAAGGGCGTCCCCGCCAAGAACCTCGCCGAGGTCGGCGGCATCCCCCTGGTCGCCCGCGCCGTCCGCGCCGCGCTCGGCGCCCCCGAGGTCACCGACGTCGTCGTCACCACCGACGACGGGGCGATCGCCGAGGCCGCCCGCACCGCCGCCGCCGACCTGCGCGCCGCGCACCGGCTGCACTGCGTGGAGCGGCCCGCCGCCATCGCGGGCGACACCGCCACCAGCGAGGCGGCCGTGCTGCACGCCCTGGACGTCTACGAGGCCGAGCGGGCCCGCACCGTCGACGTGGTCCTCCTCGTCCAGTGCACCAGCCCGTTCGTCTCCCGCGAGGACATCGACGGCGTGGCGCGGGCGGTCGCCCACGAGGGCGCGGACACGGCCGTCACGGTCGCCCCGTTCCACGGTTTCGTCTGGCGCGACGGGCACGCCGTCGAGGAGAGCACGTACGGCGTCAACCACGACAAGTCCGTGCGCCCCCGCCGCCAGGACCGCCCCCAGGACTACCTGGAGACCGGCGCCGCCTACGCCATGGACGCGGCGGGCTTCCGCACCCACCGCCACCGCTTCTTCGGCCACACCGCCCTGGTCCCCACCGACCCGGCGCGGGTGCTGGAGATCGACGACCCGCACGACCTGGCCCGCGCCCGTGCGCTGGCCCCGCTCCTGGACCCCTCCCCGCTGCCCTCCCGGGCCGACGTGGACGCGGTCGTCCTGGACTTCGACGGCACCCAGACCGACGACCGGGTCATGGTCGACTCCGAGGGCCGCGAGACCGTCGCCGTCCACCGGGGCGACGGGCTCGGCATCGCCGCGCTGCGCAAGGCGGGCGTCCCCCTCCTGATCCTCTCCACCGAACAGAACCCGGTCGTCGCCGCCCGCGCCCGCAAGCTCCAGGTCCCCGTCCTGCACGGCATCGACCGCAAGGACGAGGCGCTGAAGCGCTGGTGCGACGAGCACTCCATCGCCCCCGACCGGGTCCTCTACGTCGGCAACGACGTCAACGACCTCGGCTGCTTCGCCCTCGCGGGCTGGCCCGTCGCGGTCGGCAGCGCCCACGACTCGGTACGCGCCGCCGCGCGCGCCGTCACGACCACCCCCGGCGGCTACGGCGCCATCCGCGAGATCGCGGCCTGGCTGCTGGGCCCCACCCTCACCGCTGACACCTCAGCCCCCACTGTCCCCACCGAGTAAGGAAGCACCACCATGACCAGCACCTCCCGCCTGCGCACCTTCGGCACCCGTACCGCCGGCCCCGGCAACCCCGTCTACATCACGGGCGAGATCGGCATCAACCACAACGGCGACCTCGACAACGCCATCGCGCTGATCGACGCGGCCGCCGAAGCCGGCTGCGACGCCGTCAAGTTCCAGAAGCGCACCCCGGAGATCTGCACCCCGCGCGACCAGTGGGACATCGAGCGCGACACCCCCTGGGGCCGGATGACGTACATCGACTACCGCCACCGCGTCGAGTTCGGCGAGGACGAGTACACCGCCATCGCCGAGCACTGCGCCAAGCGCGGCATCGACTGGTTCGCCTCCCCGTGGGACACCGAGGCCGTCGCCTTCCTGGAGAAGTTCGACGTCCCCGCCCACAAGGTGGCCTCCGCCTCGCTCACCGACGACGAGCTGCTCCGCGCCCTGCGCGCCACCGGCCGCACGGTCATCCTCTCCACCGGCATGTCCACCCCGAAGCAGATCCGCCACGCGGTCGAGGTGCTCGGCTCGGACAACATCCTGCTCTGCCACGCCACGTCGACGTACCCGGCGAAGGCCGAGGAGCTGAACCTCCGGGTCATCAACACCCTCCAGCAGGAGTACCCGAACGTCCCGATCGGCTACTCCGGCCACGAGACCGGCCTCCAGACCACGCTGGCCGCCGTCGCGCTCGGCGCCACGTTCGTCGAGCGCCACATCACCCTGGACCGCGCCATATGGGGCTCCGACCAGGCCGCCTCCGTCGAGCCGCAGGGCCTGACCCGCCTGGTCCGCGACATCCGCACCATCGAGCAGTCGCTCGGCGACGGCGTCAAGAAGGTGTACGAGTCCGAGCTCGGCCCGATGAAGAAGCTCCGCCGCGTCGCGGGCGTCGTAGCCGAGACCGAGAACGCGCCGGCCTCCGAGCCGGTCGCGGTCTGAGCGCCGACCGGTGAACCTCGCCTTCGTCGAGAGCCCGGTCCAGCTCCTGAACGTCCTGGAGTGGGTTCACACCCAGGGGGGAGACGACCCGACCGCCACCACGGTCGTCGTCCTCCCCCCGGTCGACCCGATGTCGCGCGGTCAGCTGCGCCGGATGGCGGAGCTGGCCCGCGACGAGGGCATCACGGTCCGCTGGCAGGAGGCGCGCGGCGAGTCCGGCGCCCCCCTGAAGGCCCTGCGCGCCCTGGCCGGCCTGGTCCGGCGTGCGGACCACATCGTGATCGGGGACCCGTTCTCCCGCTACGTCCAGCTCCTGCTGACCCTGGTCCGCGCCGACCGCCTCACGGTGGTCGACGACGGCACGGCCACCATGGAGTTCGTGGCCCAGCTGGCCCGGGGCGAGCGCCTGGCCCGCTGGCACCGCCGGGGCCGTACGGGACCGCGCGAGCTGGTCCTGGCCCCGGTCACCGCCACCGCCCGCCGCCGCTTCACGCCGACGGCGCGCCACACGGTCGAGGTGTTCACCGCGATGCCGGTCGAGGCTCCGCCCGGCATCACGGTCATCCCGAACACCTTCGCCTGGACCCGGGCCCGCTTCGGCCCGCCCACCATCGGCAGGGGCGCCGACCTGGTCGGCACGTCCCTGGTCGAGACGGGCGTCGTCGACTCCGTTCCGTACCAGGAGGCGGTGGCCTCCCTGGCCCGCACCCACGGCGCCACCCGCTACTTCGCCCACCGCCGCGAGTCCGCCGACAAGCTCCACGCCCTGGAAGCCGCCACCGGCCTGGAGATCGTCCGCCCGGACCTCCCCCTGGAACTGATCGCCCGCCGCGGCCCCATCGGCCGCACGATCGTCAGCTTCCCCTCCACGGTCGTCCACACCCTCCCGCTGGCCCTCGCCGGCACGGGCGTGAACGTCGCGGTCTGCGACATCGCCCCGGAATGGCTCCGCGCCACGGCCTCGCCCCGCGCCCAGGGCTTCCTGAGCGGGGTCACGGAGACGGCGCGGGGGGCGCAGCGGCTGCCGTCGGTGGCGACCTGAGCCCCGGATCCGGCGAGCGCGCCCGGCGCCACGGCCCTCGCACCGGCGCGCCTGCGTCTCGGCCTCGGCCTCGCACAGGCGCGCGCTCCGGCGCGAAAGGGGATCCGGTATACCCGCAACCACCCTCCGTCACACGTCCTCACCCGAACTTTGTTCGCCTGCACGGCTGAAATTTCCTAGATCCCTGGCCAGTTGAGGGGTCAAGGGGCCTACGCTTCCTCAGGTGAACCAGTTGAAGTCCCGCGCCTCCCGCCCCCACGACCTGCCCGACGCCGAGCAGCCGGGGGGAGGCGGTCTGCCGGGGCGGCTCCCGGACGGGCTCCGTGCCGAGCTGATCGCCTTCCGCCGGGACCTGCACATGCACCCCGAGCTCGGCAACCAGGAGTTCCGGACCACCGCCGCGATCAAGGACCGGCTGGAGCGGGCCGGGCTGAAGCCCAAGGTGCTGGCCGTCGGGACCGGGCTCATGTGCGACGTGGGGGAGTGGGACGGCGTCACGCCCATGCTGGCGTTGCGGGCGGACATCGACGCGCTGCCGATCCCGGACACCAAGGCCGGCGTGCCCTACCGGTCCACCGTGCCCGACCGCGCGCACGCCTGCGGACACGACGTGCACACCACCACCGTCCTCGGCGCGGGCCTCGTGCTCGCCGATCTCGACCGGCAGGGGCGGCTGCCCAACGCCGTGCGGCTGGTCTTCCAGCCCGCCGAGGAGGTCCTCCCCGGTGGCGCGGTCGACGCGATCGAGTCCGGGGTGCTGGAGGGCGTCGGCCGGATCATCGGCGTCCACTGCGACCCGAAGGTGGACGTCGGGCGGATCGGGCTGCGGATCGGGGCCATCACCTCGGCCTGCGACCGGCTGGAGATCACGCTCGACGGGCCCGGCGGCCACACCGCCCGCCCCCACCTGACCACCGACCTGGTCACCGCCGCCGCCCGGATCGCCGTCGACGTGCCCGCGCTGCTCGCCCGCCGCGTCGACGCCCGCGCCGGGCTCGCCCTGACCTGGGGCCGCCTGGAGACCGGGCACGCCCCCAACGTCATCCCGCAGCACGCCGAGCTGTCCGGCACCGTCCGCTGCCTCAATCTGGACGCCTGGCGCGAGGCCCCGGACCTGGTGCACGCCGCGATCGACGAGGTGGCCGGAATGCACCGGGCCAAGAGCGTCATCAACTACGTGCGGGGCGTGCCGCCCGTGGTGAACGACGCCGAGTCCATCGGCCTGCTGGACGCCGCGATGACCGAGCGCCGCGGATCGTATGCGATCGAGGACACCGAGCAGAGCCTGGGCGGCGAGGACTTCTCCTGGTATCTGGAGCGGGTGCCCGGCGCGATGGCCCGCCTCGGCGTCCGTACCCCGGGCGACACGCGGGGGCTCGACCTGCACCGGGGCGACTTCGACGTGGACGAAGAGGCCATCACCGTGGGGGTCGAGCTGTTCACGGCCGCCGCCCTGCTCGACGGCGGCCGTTCGTGAAGCGTTGACCCGGTCTTCGTAGGCCGTTCGTGGACTCCGGTGCCGCCGTGCGGGTGGCCTCTGTTCGCGACGATCCGATAACGGCTTCCGTACGTGCTCTTATCTGACATCTACGCGCGTTACGATCGCGGCGAAACCAGCGCCGGAAGAGGCGCTTCGGTCAGGTTTGAAGGAGCCTCCCCTTGCGCCGGATCACCAGGATCACCACCGTGGGCGTCGCGTCCGCGGCACTCGCTCTCAGCGTCACCGCGTGTGGCGGAAACTCGTCGGACGCCGGTTCCGGCTCCGACGGCGACAAGGCCGCCATCGCGTACGACATCGGCGGCCGCGGCGACCAGTCGTTCAACGACGCCGCCTACGCCGGCCTCGCCAAGGCGGAGAAGGACCTCGACATCCAGGGCAGCGAGGCCGAGCCCTCCGACGGCGAGGGAGACGCGGACAAGGTCCAGCGCCTCACCGAGCTGGCCCGCTCCGGCAACAACCCGGTGATCGGCGTCGGCTTCGCCTACGCGCCCGCCATCAAGAAGGTCGCGCCGAAGTTCCCGAAGACCACCTTCGGCATCATCGACGACGCCTCCGTGACCGGCGAGAACATCGCCAACATCGTCTTCAACGAGGAGCAGGGCTCCTACCTCGCCGGCGTCGCCGCCGCCAAGGTCACCGAGTCGAAGACGGTCGGCTTCATCGGCGGTGTCGAGACCCCGCTGATCAAGAAGTTCGAGGCGGGCTTCGTCCAGGGTGTCAAGGACACCGACGCCTCGGTCAACGTGCTTCCCCAGTACCTGACGCAGCCGCCGGACTTCGGTGGCTTCTCCAAGCCCGACCTCGGCAAGGCCGCGGCCCAGGGCCAGCTCGACAAGAAGGCCGACGTGATCTACTCGGCCGCCGGTCTGGCCGGCTCCGGTGCCATCGAGGCCGTCTCCAAGGCGGGCAAGTGGAACATCGGCGTCGACTCCGACCAGTACCAGCAGAAGGGCCTCGCGCCCTACAAGGAGTCCATCCTGACGTCGGTCACCAAGGACGTCGAGGACGCCGTGTTCAACCTGATCAAGTCGGTCCAGGACGGCGATCCGCAGTCCGGTGAGATCCGCTACGGCCTGGACAAGGACGGCGTCGGCCTGTCGATGTCCAACCCGGCCTTCACCGACATGAAGGACGTCATCGCCGCCGTGGACCAGGCCAAGCAGGAGATCATCGACGGCAAGATCACCGTCAAGACCGCTCCGTAAGGCCCCGAGCTGGCGGTCCTCCGGGACCGTCGGGCCCCCAGCGGCCCCGGGCCGTCGGACCGGCGGGTTTCCGAGGCCCTGTCCGTACGCCGCGTGGTTTTCGCCGCCGGCGCAGGGCAGGGCCGCGGGCCGGCCCGTCGCCGGCGGCACGGGGCTTCGCCGAAGCCCGCGGCACCCGCGGCCCGCAGCCGCGACCGCATTCCGCAGACGTGCGGTCCGCAGTCCGCGGTCCGCAGCCTGTGGTCCCGGGCCCGCAGCCCGTCCATCGCCGTACCACCGAAGAAGTTCCGCCTCTCGCAGTGCTCTCCCACCCGGCCCGGACCCGCGTCCGGGGCGTGACGTGCATCCCGTGTTTCACGATTCGGCAGCGCTACGCGTGTAGACAGCCCTCCGGCGCGATAACTTCACCCCGCCCCTCAGGGCCCCCGAGCCCCCCGAGCCCCTCCGCCCCCGCTCCTGTCCGGCCAAGGAGAGTGCGTCATCAACGCGTCCAGCAGTCCCCCTGCCGTAGAACTGCACGGCATCACCAAGCGCTTCCCCGGCGTCGTCGCCAACCACGACATCGACATCACCATCGGCAAGGGCACGGTCCACGCGCTCGTCGGTGAGAACGGCGCCGGCAAGTCCACCCTGATGAAGATCCTCTACGGCATGCAGAAGCCGGACGAGGGCACCATCGCGATCGACGGCGAGCTGGTCTCGCTCTCCAACCCGGGCGACGCCATCGAGCGCGGCATCGGCATGGTGCACCAGCACTTCATGCTCGCCGACAACTTCACCGTCCTGGAGAACGTCGTCCTCGGCGGCGAGCACCTGCACGGCATCGGCTCCGCCGCCCGGGAGAAGATCATGGAGATCTCCGACGCGTACGGCCTGGGCATCCGGCCCGACGCGCTCGTGGAGGACCTCGGGGTCGCCGACCGGCAGCGCGTGGAGATCCTCAAGGTGCTCTACCGGGGCGCCCGCATCCTCATCCTGGACGAGCCGACCGCGGTCCTCGTACCGCAGGAGGTCGACGCGCTCTTCGCCAACCTGCGCGAGCTCAAGGCCGAGGGGCTGACCGTCATCTTCATCTCGCACAAGCTGGGCGAGGTGCTGTCGGTCGCCGACGAGATCACCGTGATCCGCCGCGGTACGACCGTGGGCACCGCGGACCCGGGCTCCACCACGACCAAGCAGCTCGCCGAGCTGATGGTCGGCAGCGAGCTGCCCTCGCCGGAGACCCGCGAGTCCACCGTCACCGACGTGCCCGCGCTGCGGGTCCAGGATCTGAAGCTCACCGTCACCGACCCCGACGGCACCGTCCGCGACGTGCTCGCTGGCATCGACTTCACCATCCACCAGGGCGAGGTCCTGGGGATCGCGGGCGTCGAGGGCAACGGCCAGACCGAGCTCATCGAGGCCCTCATGGGCATGCGCCACCCCGACGCCGGAGTGATCACGCTCGGCGCGGACGACATCTCGCACGTCCCGACCCGCAAGCGGCGCGAGGCCGGCATCGGCTACATCCCCGAGGACCGCCACCGCCACGGCGTCCTGCTGAACGCCCCGCTGTGGGAGAACCGCATCCTCGGCCACGTCTCCGAGAAGCCCAACAGCCGCGGCTGGCTGCTGGACAACAAGGCGGCCCGTGCCGACACCGAGCGCATCGTGCGCGAGTACGACGTCCGCACCCCCGGCATCGACGTCACCGCGGCGTCCCTGTCCGGCGGCAATCAGCAGAAGCTGATCGTCGGCCGCGAGATGAGCCACGCGCCGACGTTCCTGATCGCCGCCCACCCCACCCGCGGGGTGGACGTCGGCGCGCAGGCGCAGATCTGGGACCAGATCCGCGAGGCCCGCCGCGAGGGGCTCGCCGTGCTGCTGATCTCGGCCGACCTGGACGAGCTGATCGGGCTCTCCGACACCCTGCGCGTCATGTACCGCGGCCGGCTGGTCGCGGACGCCGACCCGGCCACCATCACCCCGGAGGAACTGGGCTCGGCCATGACCGGCGCCGCCACCGGTCACCTCGAACACCCGGAGGACGAGGCCCGATGAAGAAATTCGACAAGGACCGGCTGATCCTGGGCTTCGCCGGCCCGGTGCTCGCCCTGGTCGTCGCCCTCGCGCTGACGACCGTGGTGCTGCTCGCCTCCGGGCAGAACCCCTTCGAGCCGTACCGGATCATGTTCGACTCGGCCTCCTACGCCGACGTCCAGGTACTGATCATCAACCAGGCCGGCACGTACTACCTCGCCGCACTCGCGGTGGCCGTCGGCTTCCGGATGAACCTCTTCAACATCGGCGTCGACGGGCAGTACCGCCTCGCCGCGATGATGGCCGCGCTGGTCGGCGCGAGCGTCAACCTGCCGGGGCCGCTGCACATCGCGCTGATCGTGATCGTCGCCATGCTCGTGGGCGCGTTCTGGTCCGGCATCGCGGGCTTCCTCAAGACCACCCGCGGGGTGAGCGAGGTCGTCTCGACGATCATGCTCAACTCGATCGCCACCGCGCTCGTCGCCTGGATGATCCTGCCGAAGAACTTCGGCGAGCAGCCTCCCGGCTCCAACAACCTGACCACCGGCGAGATCCCGGAGTCCGGCTGGTTCCCGGGGCTGCCGATGGGCGACATGGCCGGGGAGATCTACGGCTTCACCTTCGTCGCCGCCGGCTGCGGAGTCCTGTACTGGTTCGTCCTGAACCACACCCGGTTCGGCTTCGACCTGCGCGCCACCGGCGCCAGCGAGACCGCGGCCCAGGCCTCCGGTGTGGACGCCAAGAAGATGATCCTCACCTCGATGCTCATCTCCGGCGCCGTCGCGGGCCTGGCCGGGATGCCGACCCTGCTCGGCGACACCCACACCTACAGCCTCGACTTCCCCACGGGCATCGGCTTCACCGGCATCACCATCGCGCTGCTGGGCCGGAACAACCCGCTCGGCATCGCCCTCAGCGCCCTGCTGATCGCGTTCCTGGACAAGTCCTCGGCCTCGCTCGACCAGTACGGGTACGAGAAGGAGATCGCCACGATCATGCAGGGCCTGATCGTGATCTCGGTCGTCGTCTCCTACGAGCTGGTCCGCCGTTACGGCATCCGCCGCCAGCAGCAGAAGGTCGGCGAGGAGCTCGCCGCCGGACACGCCCTCACGACCGAGAAGGAGGCGGCCCTGTGAGCACCAGCAAAACCATTGCCGCACGCCCCGCCCCCCAGAAGGGCAACGGCCGCCGCAAGCTCTCCCTGCCCGTCGTCCTGCTGATCATCGCGGGCGCCCTCGCCCTGGTCTCGCTGGTCCGTGTCATCAGCGGCGCCAACGACATCACCTCCGTCGGCCAGGTCCGCGGCGCCCTGGCGCTCGCCGTTCCCATCGGCCTCGCCGGACTCGGCGGCCTGTGGGCCGAGCGCGCGGGCGTCATCAACATCGGCCTCGAAGGCATGATGATCCTCGGCACCTGGTTCGGCGCGTGGGCCGGATTCCAGTGGGGTCCCTGGGTGGGCGTCCTCTTCGGCGTCCTCGGCGGCTGCCTCGGCGGCCTGCTGCACGCCGTCATCACCGTCACCTTCGGCGTGAACCACATCGTCTCCGGCGTGGCCATCAACATCCTCGCCGTCGGCGTCACCCGCTACCTCTCCAACTTCGCCTTCGACGGCGTCCAGGGCGGCTCCTCGAAGCAGTCGCCGCGCATCGACCCGATCGACAGGATCACCGTCCCGGGGCTCTCGGACTGGATGCAGGACCTGCAACAACAGCACTGGTTCCTGATCTCCGACCTGGCGGGCATCATCGGCGGGCTCGTCACCGGCCTGTCCCTGCTGACCGTCGTCGCCCTGCTGCTGGTCCCCGCCACCTGGTGGATCCTGTGGCGCACCCCGTTCGGGCTGCGGCTGCGCTCCTGCGGTGAGTCCCCGGTGGCAGCCGAGACCCTCGGCGTCAACGTGTACAAGTACAAGTACATCGCCGTCACGATCTCCGGCGGTCTGGCGGGCCTCGGCGGCGCGTTCCTCGCGATCGTCGCCACCGGCATCTACCAGGAGGGCCAGACCGGCGGCCGCGGCTACATCGGTCTCGCCGCGATGATCTTCGGCAACTGGATGCCGGGCGGCATGGCGCTGGGTGCGGGCCTCTTCGGCTTCACCGACAGCCTCAAGCTGCGCGGCGGCGCCGAGAACGTCCACGCGATGCTGCTCCTGCTGGCGATCCTGCTGGTCATCGCGGTGATCTGGCAGCTGTACAAGAAGAAGTACGTCTCCGCGGCGATCGCGGCGGTCTTCTCCGCGCTGCTGTTCACCTGGTACTTCCTGACCGACCAGGTGCCGAGCCAGTTCGTCGACGCCGCGCCGTACGTCACCACGCTGCTGGTCCTCTCGCTGTCCGCGCAACGCCTGCGGATGCCGAAGGCCAACGGCATGCCGTACCGCAAGGGCGAGGGCAAGTGACACCCCCGCCCGCCCCGGCCTTCGAGGAGGCCGACTGGGACGCCCTGCGGGAGGCCGCCCGGGACGCCATGTCCCGGGCGTACGCCCCCTACTCGGGCTTCCCGGTCGGTGTCGCCGCCCGGGTGGACGACGGCCGCACCATCACCGGCTGCAACGTGGAGAACGCCAGCTACGGCCTCTCACTCTGCGCCGAGTGCGGTCTGGTCTCCACGCTCCAGGCCACCGGCGGCGGCCGGCTGACCCACTTCACCTGTGTGGACGGCACCGGGGCGATCCTGGTGCCGTGCGGCCGGTGCCGACAGCTCCTGTACGAGTTCGGCGGCCCCGGACTCCTCCTGGAGACGCCCGACGGGCGGCGCACGCTGGACGAGATGCTGCCGCAGTCGTTCGGCCCGCAGCACCTCGGCTGAAGCCCGCAGCACCCTCGGCAGCACCTCGGCCGAGGCCCGTTTCTCCCGGCGGTGGCCCTTCCTTCCCGGAAGGGCCACCGCTCTTTCCCCTCTCTATGCGCGTAGAGTCATCGTGGACACGCGCGCACGCACCCGGCCGGAAGGATTCCCATGGACGCCATCTCCGTCATCCGCACCAAGCGGGACCGAGGCGAGCTGACCCCCGAGCAGATCGACTGGGTCATCGACGCCTACACCCGCGGCGAGGTCGCCGACGAGCAGATGTCCGCCCTCGCCATGGCGATCCTGCTCAACGGCATGAACCGCACCGAGATCGCCCGCTGGACCGCCGCGATGATCGCCTCGGGCGAGCGGATGAACTTCGACGCCCTCTCCCGTCCCACCACCGACAAGCACTCCACCGGCGGCGTCGGCGACAAGATCACCCTGCCGCTCGCCCCGCTGGTCGCCGCCTGCGGCGCGGCCGTGCCGCAGCTCAGCGGCCGGGGCCTCGGCCACACCGGCGGCACCCTGGACAAGCTGGAGTCCATCCCCGGCTGGCGGGCCCACCTCTCCAACCAGGAGATGCTGGACGTCCTCGACACCACCGGCGCGGTCATCTGCGCCGCCGGTGACGGGCTGGCCCCCGCCGACAAGAAGCTGTACGCGCTGCGCGACGTCACCGGCACCGTCGAGGCCATCCCGCTGATCGCCAGCTCGATCATGTCCAAGAAGATCGCCGAGGGCACCGGCGCGCTCGTCCTGGACGTCAAGGTCGGCTCCGGCGCCTTCATGAAGACCATCGAGGACGCCCGCGAACTGGCCTCCACGATGGTCGCGCTCGGCACCGACAGCGGCGTGCGCACGGTCGCCCTGCTCACCGACATGTCGACCCCCCTCGGCCTCACCGCGGGCAACGCCCTGGAGGTCCGCGAGTCCGTCGAGGTCCTGGCCGGCGGCGGCCCGAAGGACGTCGTCGACCTGACCCTCGCCCTCGCCCGCGAGATGCTGGACGCGGCGGGCCTGAAGGACGCCGACCCCGAGAAGGCGCTGGCCGACGGCTCCGCGATGGACGTCTGGCGCCGCATGATCTCCGCCCAGGGCGGCGACCCGGACGCCACGCTCCCCACCGCCCGCGAACAGCACGTGGTCACCGCCTCCGCCTCCGGCATCCTCACCCGCCTGGACGCCTACGACGTCGGCGTCGCCGCCTGGCGCCTCGGCGCGGGCCGCGCGCGCAAGGAGGACCCGGTGCAGGCGGGCGCGGGCGTCGAACTCCACGCCAAGCCCGGCGACACCGTCACCGAGGGCCAGCCTCTGATGACGCTGCACACGGACACCCCGGAGAAGTTCGACTACGCGCTGAAGGCACTGCCCGGGGCGTACGACATCGCCCCGGCCGGCACGTCGTTCTCGCCGCTGCCGGTGGTGCGGGAACGTATCGCCTGACCTGCGGTTTCCTCGTACGGGTGAACGGGATCGGTGGACTGCCGCCGGTCCCGTTCGGCATGCTGGACCCGGTGACGTACCGATAGAGGAGACCGCCCCCGGAGGGCGGTACGTACCGGGTCCTGGAGACGGTCGAGTACGGGCGTGAGCTCACCCTCCCCGAGCCGTTCGGGCTGGTCCTGGACACCGGCGTCCTCCCCGTCAGCTGACACACCGGCGGCCCGCCGCACGGATGCGCTCCGTGCGGCGGGCCGCCGTCGTGCGAAGGGTGAACTACCGGCGAGCGCCCGTCACTTGCCCAGGTACGCGCGGTAGATCCGCACCGACGAGGTGTTGCCCTTCTTGTCGGTGACCTTGGCGGCGAAGGAGATCGCCTTGTTCTTCGCCGGGTTCTTGACGGTGATCCTCCCCTTCTTCACCGTGACCTTCTTCCAGGTCGTGCCGTCGTTGTAACTGACGTACGTCTTCAGCGACTTCAGGTTCCTGCCCGCAGCAGCGCCGTGCACCTTCACCGGCACCGAGACGGTCCTGCCCGCCTTGGCCCGGCCGTCGGCGCCGAGGGCCGGGGTGAACCGGACCGTGGAGACCGGGAGCATCGTGAACGCGGTCTTCTTCGATCGGAACGTCCAGGACGCGTCCACCCGGGTGGAGAGCGGGCTGATCCTCGCGCTGTGCCGGATGGTGGCCGACAGCTTGTAGGCCGCGGATCCGGACGGGACCCTGAAGGGCTCACCGCCGCTCAGCGGGTCGCTGTTCCGGCCGATCTTCTTGCCGTTGCGGTACAGGACGGTCGTGGCCGAGGAGTGCGTCATGGAGCCCGCGTTGCCCGCCCCGTCCGCCAGCAGCGGGAGCATGCCGACGATCTGGTTGCCCTCACGGACCACGCCGAAGTCCTTGCTCACCAGCGGGCCGAACACCCCGGTGTTCACAGACCTCTTGTACGTCCGGCCTCCCTTGTACGCGGCCTCGTCACCGACCTGGTAACCCGCCTCGTACGTCGGGAAGCCCTCCGTGTCGGGCGGTCCCACCTGGCTGAACTCGAAGCTCCAGCGCACCTTGTCGGCGGTGGAGAGATACAGCGTGCGGGTGCCGGGCAGCTTCTGCTCGATCGAGGCGGCCACGCCGCCGCCCGACGAGGGCAGGAAGCCCCAGGCGGCGAGTGCGCCCTTCTTCTTCGACCCGGCCGCGCCCATGGTGACCTTCACCTTGGCCAGCCCGCCGGCGGTGAACTTCCGGTCGTAGCCGGTCGCGAGCTTCTTGACCGGGCCGCCGACCGTGATGTCGTACTCGGTCGAGGCGCCCTTGGTCCACATGCCCGACCAGCGCTGGGCGAGCGATCCGTCCGTGATCTGCGGACCCACGTGGAGCGTGCGGAAGTTGGCCGGCGAGTCCATCATCCAGCCGAAGGACACTCCGTCGTTCTTCGATTCCACCGAGTAGTCCGGCGAGAACAGCTGCGACGTCGCCTTCGCGTCCGGCAGCGTGATCCTCACCGGCTTCGCCTTGCGGGCGTCGAACGTCAGCGAGGTGTTCCTGGTGACCGCGAGCTTCGGCTGGGCGATCCAGTCGGCGCCCTTGGTGAAGTCCGTCGGGTGGTTGTAGACGGTGGAGTTGACCACGTACGTGCCCCTGGGCACCCGGATCCTCGCCGTGCCGTTCACCACCTGCGGGCTGAGGAACGAGCCGCCGGCCCGGTCGTCGAAGCCGTAGAGCGTGCTCTCCGCGGTCGCCGCCGGACGGCCCTTCCGGTCCAGGTGCCTGACCGTCAGGTCGTAGCTCTCGACCTCCCGCTCGACGGCGGCCGCCGTGCGCACGGTCTGCCCGCCGCCCGTCGCCACCACGTAGGCGGAGTAGGTCCCGTCCGCCGTGCCGCCGATCCGGGTGTCGGCGGTCAGCGTCGCCTCCGCGGTGCCGCCCGCGGGGACGGTCACCCGGTCCGCGCCGAGGGTGAAGAAGCCCGCCGGGGCCGGCCTGCCCGCCGGGCCGGTGCCGGTCACCTTCAGATCCAGGGTGACATCGGCCGTGCCGAGGTTGCGGTACGTCACCTTCTTGCCGACCGGGACGTCATCCGTGTGCGGCCACCGCTGTACGCCGAAGCTCACCGAGACCGGCTCCGCCACGACGCTCTGGGCGATCGCCCGGTCCACCTGGATCCGGCCGGAGCCCTGCTGGAACGGGGTGTACGCCCCGGGCTTCGTGGACGCGGTCAGCGCGCCCTTCAGCTCGGCGGACTTCCAGTCGGGGCGCTGCTGCTTGAGCAGCGCGGCCGCGCCCGCGACGTGCGGGGTGGCCATCGACGTACCCGAGATGGTCGCGTAACCGGCGGGATTCTCGCCCACCTCCCGGGCGATCAGCGAACCCGGCGGGACGGCCGCCGTGGTGTCGACGCCGGGGGCCGTCACATCCGGCTTGATCGCACCGTCGCCGATCCGCGGGCCGCGGCTGGAGAAGTCCGCCAGCTTGTCCTCGTCGTCGACCGCGCCCACGGTCAGCGCGGCGTCCGCGCTGCCCGGCGAGCCGACCGTGCCCGCGCCGTCGCCCTCGTTGCCCGCGGCGATGGCGAAGAGGACGCCCTTCTCGGCCGACAGCTTGTCGACCGCCGCCTCCAGGGGGTCCACCTCGGGGCTGTCGGGGCCGCCCAGGCTCAGGTTGACGATGTCGGCGCCCTGGGCGACCGCCCACTCCATACCGGCCAGGATGCCGGAGTCCTCGCCGTAGCCCTCGTCGTCCAGCACCTTGCCCGAGAGCAGCCTCGCGTCCGGGGCCACGCCCTTGAGTCTGCCGCCCGACTTCGCGCCGGTGCCCGCCGCGATCGAGGCGACGTGCGTCCCGTGGCCGACCCGGTCCTTCGTGTCCTTCGCGGTGCTGAAGTTCTTCTCCGCGAGGATCTTGCCCTTGAGGTCGGGGTGGGTGGAGTCCGTCCCGGTGTCCAGGACCGCGATCGTGACGCCCTTGCCGGTGAAGCCGGCCTTCCAGGCCGCCGGGGCGCCGATCTGCGGGACGCTCCGGTCGAGGCTCGCCTTCCGGACGCCGTCCAGCCAGACCCGGTCGATCCCGGCGGCGGTGGTCACCCGGTCGCCCCCGGCACGACGCTCGGTGAGCGCCTTCCAGATCTCCGGCGCGTCGCTCGTCGGCGTCGTTACCGACTCGGCGTTCAGCGACCTCAGGCTCCGGCCGACCTCGGTGCCGCCCGCGTCACGGACCTGCGCCTTCGCGGTGGCGGCCTGCTTGCCCCGGTAGCCGACGATCAGCTTCAGACCGTCCCGCTGGGCCCGGAGGTTCTCCGGACGGCTCAGTTCGGTGACGTCGAACAGCCGCCGGTCGAGCTTGCCGGAGACGATCAGCCGGTGGGCGTCGGCCGGAAGGACGAGCGTGTGCCCCCGGTCGCTCATCCGCTGGACCGGGATGTGCTCCCGGCCCTTCGCGGGCCGGAAGGCGACCGGCCTGCCCTCGGCGTCCACGGTGACCCGGTCGCCGGTGACGAGGGTCAGCCGGCGTGTCTCCCGGTCCTGGGCCTGCGCCCGGGTGCCGGCCGCCCCCCTCGGGTCCGGCTGGGCGACGGCGGGGCTGATCATGCCGGCCGCCAGCGCCACCGCGGCCGCCGTGGCGACCGCGGGTATGCACGCGTTTCTCACGTGTCTGCGCAACTCTCCCCCTGGAGAACTCGATGGTTCCTCAACCCGTCGGCCCGCAGATACGCAGAAAGGACGGCTGCGGCCGTCGGCTCACCCGACTAGAGGGGAGGCCGGGGGGATCGGTTCACAGGAGAGTCACAAGAAGTCACGAGTTGACGCGAAACGGCTCCTTCACGGCGCGAAGGCGTCCAACCCGCCTCCGCAGGGCCGATGAATTTCGCCCGCCGGTCCGGTCTGCCTGGTGTGGATGCCGAGAATCCGATCACCCTGACCGTGACCGGCCGGGTCAGCCGTGCCGTCGTCCCCGACCTCTGCGCCGAGTTGGAGCGCGCCCTCGCCGCTCCCCGCGGCGCCGCTCCGGTCCCGGGCGCGGCGGTGGACTGCGATGTGGGCGGGGTGGTCCGGCCGGATCTGACCGCCGTCGAGGCGGTGGCCCGGCTGGGGCTCGTCGCCCGCAGGGCCGGAGTCACCCTGCGGCTGCTCCGGGTGCCCCCCGAACTCCGGGCGCTGCTGGACCTGGTGGGGCTGGCCGATGTGGTGGCCCTGGAGGAGGGACCCGGCGAACGCGTGCCGTGACGTGCTCCGGCCTCCGTACGCGGGGCGGGTGGCTGCGCTCGCACCCACCCGCCCCGCCCGTCCACGACGGCGGTCCGGCGTCCTACACGTCCGCCGGGAGCCGGTCGGGCAGACCGAACAGCGGGAACCAGCGCGGGACGTCCAGGAAGCAGTGCATCCCGGTGATCGCCCCGTCCCGGACGTCGATGACCTGCACCGCCCACGGCACGAACCCGGACCCGTCCTCGGCGGGCTTGTAGTGCGCGAAGCCGGGGGACCCGTTGGCGGAGACGGGCACCAGCCTGGAGCCCGCGCACGCCGCCCCGATGGAGGTCATGAAGCCCGTGATGTCCCCGGTGCCCTGGAGCCACAGGTCGAACGGCGGCATCGTCATGACCGCGTCCTCGTGGAGCAGCGCGGTCAGGGCGGCCATGTCATAGCCCTCGAACGCCTTCACATAGCGCTCCAGGAGCTTCTGCTGCTCCTCGTCGAGCGGGTCCGCCGCATCGCCCGCCCGGCCCTCCGTCTCGGTCAGCGTGGCGCGGGCCCGCTGGAGGGCGCTGTTGACCGAGGCCACGGAGGTCTCCAGCAGCTCGGCGACCTCGGCGGCCTTCCAGGCCAGCACCTCGCGCAGGATCAGCACGGCCCGCTGCTTCGGCGGCAGGTGCTGGAGGGCGGCGACGAACGCCAGGCGCACCGACTCGCGCGCCACGGCCGCCTCCGCCGGGTCCTGCACCGACGGCAGGATCCTGCCGTCGGGCATCGGCTCCAGCCAGACGTTCTCCGGGCGGGGGCTCAGCGCGGCCTGGGCGAGCGGGGTCGGGCCGGTCAGATCGACCGGCCGGGCCCGCTTGTTGCCCGCGTTCAGCATGTCCAGGCAGACGTTGGTGGCGATCCGGTACAGCCAGGAGCGGAGCGAGGAACGGCCTTCGAACTTGTCGAAGTTGCGCCAGGCCCGGACCAGGGTGTCCTGCACCGCGTCCTCGGCCTCGAATGCGGATCCGAGCATCCGGTAGCAGTACCCCGTCAGCTCGACCCGGTGCCCTTCCAGGCGGCTGTCGATTCCGGCTCCGTCGGCCGCGCCACCGCCCTCGGCGCCCGCCGCCGCTCCCGTGGCCGTCGTCGTGGTCAGATCGCTCATCGCTCCACCCCTGTCGCGCGCTCTCGCGCTGTGGCATCCGTCACCCGGTACGTCGGAAGCTACCGCAGGCCACTGACAGTCGGGGGTGGAAAACGAACAGGGGGCGTCCGGCGGACGCCCCCACCGGTACCGGAAGCCGCGGCTTCGGCCGCCGGCCGTCCGGCACACCTCGGGATGCGCTCAGCGCCTCGTTCAGGTCCCGGGCTTGCGCCCGTACACGTACACGTCGTCGCCGTTCCTCAGCAGTTTCCAGTATGCCTTCGCGTCGGCGGCCCGCATGTTGACGCAGCCGCCGGAGCCCGGCGGGTTGTACATGGACTTGGTGACCGAGTGGAACGCCTGGCCGCCGTCGAAGAACTGGGAGTACGGCATCCAGACCTGGTAGATGGTCGACCAGTGCTTGACGGCGCGCCAGTAGACCTTCTTGGCCCCGGTCCGCGTCTCCGCGCCGTCCCGGCCGGTCCGCACCGGCACAGGACCGTACGTCAGCTTCCTGCCGTCCTGGATCCAGCTCAACTGCCGGGTCAGGTCGACGCAGGCAATGCGCCCCTTGTCCGTGGGGCACTTCCCCGCCTTGTTCGGGTTCTTCCCGGCCGCCCTCTGGGCGAGCATCGTGTTCATCGTGCGCCAGGTCAGCGGGCCGGCGTAGCCGATCGAGGGGGTGATCCCGTGGGCCTTCTGGAACGTCCGGGTCGCCTTGCAGTCGGCCGTCGACTGCCTGCCGTCCACGGGCCGCCCGAGGAACTTCTCGACCTGTTTCTGGTGGGGCCCCACCGACGTCGTGCAGGACGCCGCCCGGGCGGCGGTGCCGCTGCCCAGGACCAGGGCCGGAGCGGCCATCAGCCCGGCGACGGACAGCGCCACCCCGCGCCGCAGCCGTCCGCCGGATGTCCTCGTCATGTCTCCCATGCGGCAACTCCCCTTCGCCCACAGTGGTTTTGTGGTGACGCCTGGTAGACGTACGAAGAGGGGCGGTGGTTGCACGGGGGAGGTCTCGGATGCGTCCCCGTCCGGTACGTCCGGGACGGCGGCCTTCGGTTCCACGGACGGCCGGACCGGGGCGGACGCGCGCGTGCGGCGGGCGCCCGGACCCTACGTGCAGCCGGCAACCGCCCCCGGGGAGTCCGTTCGGTCAGCGGGTGACCGGCCCCCGGGGAGTCCGTTCGGTCAGCGGGTGACCGGCCCCCGGGGAGTCCGTTCGGTCAGCGGGTGACCGGCCCCCGGGGAGTCGGTTGGTTCGGCGGGTGACCGCACCCCCGGCACCGTCCGCTCAGCGGGCCGCCGGAACCAGCGCCCGCCGCTCCGCCCGCGCCACCCGGGTCCCGTAGAGGGTGATCGAGACGACGCCGAGGACCGCCAGCAGGCCCAGGGCCACCGTCGCCGCCCAGCCCCCGGCGTGGAAGGCGACCGCGCCCAGCGTGCCGCCCGCGCTGGAGCCCAGGTAGTACGCCGACTGGTAGAGCGCCGACGCCTGCGCCCGGCCCTCCGTCGCGGTCCGGCTCACCGAGGACGAGGCGACCGCGTGCCCGGCGAAGAAGCCGGCCGTGATCAGCACCAGGCCGAGCAGCACGGCGGCCAGCCGGTCCGTCAGGGAGAGCAGCAGCCCGGCGGCGGTGGTGGAGACCGCCAGGTAGAGCGCGCCCCGGCGGCCGAGGCGGGCCACCAGGCGGCCGGCGGCCGCGGAGGAGACCGTACCCACCAGGTAGACGAGGAAGATCGAGCCGATGACGCCCTGCGGCAGGCTGAACGGCTCCTCGACCAGCCGGTAGCCGATCACCGTGTAGACCGCGCCGAACACCGTCATGAACAGGGCGCCGATCGCGTACAGCCGGACCAGCAGCGGGTTGCCCAGGTGGGTGGCGACCGTCTTCGCCAGCGCCTTCGGGTTCAGCGAGCCGGGGCGGAAGCTCTTCGCCCTCGGGATGAGGAAGTGGAAGACGGCGGCGCACGCCAGGGCGAGCAGTCCGACCGCCGCGAGCGCGGCGCGCCAGCCCCAGGCCTGGGCCACCCAGCCGGTGAGGATACGGCCGCTCATCCCGCCGATGCTGTTGCCCGCCACGAACAGTCCGATCGCGGCGATCAGCGCCTTGGGCCGCACCTCTTCCGCGAGGTACGCCATCGCGGAGGCCGGAAGCCCGGCCAGCGCCGCACCCTGCACGGCGCGCAGCGCGATCAGCGCGCCCATCGACGGGGCGAACGGCACCAGCAGCCCGACCAGCACCGCGATCGCCAGCGACACCGTCATCATCTGCCGCCGCCCGAACCGCTCCGAGAGCGCGCTCAGCGGCAGGACGAACAGGGCCAGCGCCCCGGTCGCCGCCGAGACCGTCCAGCTCGCCTGCCCGGCGGTGGCGTCGAACGACGCGGAGACGGCGGGCAGCAGGGCCTGGGTGGAGTAGAGGAGGGCGAACGCCGCGACACCGGCGGCGAAGAGGGCGAAGCTCATCCGGCGGTAGCCGGGGCGGCCGGGCTCCAGGCGCTCCGGGGCGGAGGCCGGCGCGGCGGTGGTGGTGACGGGGGACGACGGGGCAGAGGCACCCACCACGATGGTGGATGCCCCGGTATCAGCGGGAGGCATACGTCGAAAGTAGACCCGCGGGTTTCATGCGTCCAATGCACGAAAACGCAATAATCAATCCCATGGTGCATGAACGCAGCTCAGGGCCTCGGCTGTCACCGAGCAGTTACGAAGAAGACATCCGGGCCGTGCTCGCGCCCCGCCTCGCGTACTTCGAGGCGGTCGCCCGGCACGAGCATGTGACCCGCGCCGCACACGAACTGGGCGTCCCGCAGTCCACGCTCTCGCGGGCCATGGTCCGGCTCGAAGCGGACCTGGGCGTCGCCCTGTTCGCCCGCAGGGGCCGTACGGTCTCGCTCACCCCGGCGGGACGCACCTTCCTCGGTTCGGCCGAACGCGCCCTGGCGGAGGTGGAGAAGGCCGCCGACTCGGTCCGGGCGGACGCCGACCCGACGGCGGGCCGGGTCTCCTTCGGCTTCCTGCACACCATGGGCTCCGAGACCGTGCCCGCCCTGATCCGCGCCTTCCGGGCCGACCACCCGAGGGTCCGCTTCCAGCTCGTGCAGAACTACGGCGAGGCGATGATCGAGCGGCTCCGCGCGGGCGGCCTCGACCTCTGCCTGACCTCGCCCGTGCCCGACGCCCCCGACCTGGTCACCCGCCGCCTCGACGAACAGCGGCTGCGCCTGGTGGTCCCGGACGACCACCGCCTCGCCGCCCGCCGCCGGATCCGCCTCGCGGAGGCCGCCGACGAGACGTTCGTGACGCTGGAGCCGGGGTACGGGCTGCGCCGGATCACCGACGACCTCTGCGCCGAGGCGGGCTTCACCCCGCGCGTCGCCTTCGAGGGCGAGGAGGCGGAGACCCTGCGCGGGCTGGTCGCGGCCGGGCTCGGGGTGGCGCTGCTGCCGCCGCCCGCCGTCGCCCGCCCCGGGGTCGTCGAGCTGACGGTGACGGCGCCGCGCGCGGCCCGTGAGATCGGCGTCGCCTGGCTGGACGGGCACCCCGACACCCCGCCGGTCGCCGCCTTCAAGCGCTTCCTGCTCTCGCGGCGGGGGAACCTGCTGCCGGACTGAGGGGGGCGGCCCCGGCAGGGCGCGGGGGCCTCGTAGGGGCCGGCGGGTGCACCGCTCCTGCGGGCCCCACTGCTCCTGCGGGCTCGACTGCTCCTGCGGGTCTCGCTGTTCCTGCGGGCCCCACCGCTCCTGCGGGCTCCACCGCTCCTGCGGGCTCCACCGCTCCCGCCGGCCCCACTGCTCCTGCGGGCTCCACGGCTCCAGCAGGCCCCCCGGGCCCTGCTGGTCTCGCGGGTCTTGACCCTCCCGGTCCTCCCGGTCCTCCCGGTCCTCCCCCTGGTCGCCCGGCCCGGCGTCCGCCTCAGTGCCGCAACGACCGCCCGAACCCCGCGGCCAGCGGCATCCGCAGCCCCAGCGGCGGCGGCGCGGCGAGCGCGTCCGCGACCGGGCGGGCGTAGGACCGGGCGAAGAGCGAGCCCCGGACGAAGTCGGCGGACAGGGCGACCACTTCGGAGCGGTGCTGGCGCAACGCGTGCCCGTCGGAGTGGACTTCGAAGCGGCAGGTGTCCCGGTTGGCCTTCTTCACCCGCTCCGCCAGCCGGTAGGACAGCTCCGGGTCGCTTCGCTCGTCGTTGGTGCCGTGCACGATCAGCACCCGCCGCCCCGCCAACTGCTTCACCGGCTCCGGTGCGGCCGCCGTCCGGTCCGGCAGCCAGGGGGCCAGCGCCAGGACGGAGGTGACCGCACCGTGGCCGGCGGCCCGCAGCGCCGCCCGCCCGCCCATCCCGTGGCCGGCCAGGCAGACCGGAACGTCGCCGTAGAGCCGCTGGACCTCGTCGGCCGCCCACGCCGCGTCCTCGGCGGGATGCGCGTCGTCCGCGTTCCAGCCCCGGCAGCGGTAGCGCAGCACGTGCACGGCGAGCCCGTCGGCCTCCCCGGCGCGGGCCAGGGCGCGGGCGAACGGCAGCTGTGCCGCGTACGACAGGGGGGAGGGACGGCGGCGCGAGTCGGCCTCGCCGTCCGGGAGCAGCAGCACCACGCCGCTGACCTCGTCGATTGCTCCGGCCGTCCGAACCACCCGTCCCAGCCTGGCTGCGGGCAGGGGGAGTGCGCGCTGTCCCATGACAGAACAGTCTCAGAAGAGCAGGTGTACTCCACCCGACTTTCCGGTCACTGTTACGCATCGACAACCGGCGCTCTACGCGCGTAGGCGCTAGAGTGCCAAGATGACGAGCCAGACCCCGAATGTCCCTGATTCCGACCAGATCCGGCGCGCCCCCAAGGTGCTGCTCCACGACCACCTCGACGGCGGCCTGCGGCCGGGCACCATCGTCGAGCTGGCCCGCGCGCAGGGTTACGACTCCCTCCCCGAGACCGAGCCCGACAAGCTCGGCATCTGGTTCCGCGAGGCGGCCGACTCCGGCTCGCTGCCCCGGTATCTGGAGACCTTCGCCCACACCTGCGCCGTCATGCAGACCCGTGACGCGCTGTTCCGGGTGGCCGCCGAGTGCGCCGAGGACCTCGCCGAGGACGGCGTCGTCTACGCCGAGATCCGCTACGCCCCCGAGCAGCACCTGGAAGGCGGCCTGACCCTCGAAGAGGTCGTCGAGGCCGTCAACGCGGGCTTCCGCGAGGGTGAGCGCATCGCCCGCGCCAACGGGCACCGCATCCGCGTCGGCGCCCTCCTCACCGCCATGCGGCACGCCGCCCGCGCCCTGGAGATCGCCGAGCTGGCCAACAGCTACCGCGACCAGGGAGTCGTCGGCTTCGACATCGCGGGCGCCGAGGCCGGTTTCCCGCCCACCCGCCACCTCGACGCGTTCGAGTACCTCAAGCGCGAGAACAACCACTTCACCATCCACGCGGGCGAGGCCTTCGGCCTCCCGTCGATCTGGCAGGCCCTCCAGTGGTGCGGCGCCGACCGGCTCGGCCACGGGGTGCGGATCATCGACGACATCGAGGTCGACGAGGACGGCTCGGTCACCCTCGGCCGCCTCGCCTCCTACGTACGGGACAAGCGCATCCCGCTGGAGATGTGCCCGACCTCCAACCTCCAGACCGGCGCCGCCGACTCGTACGCCGGGCACCCGATCGGACTGCTGCGCAAGCTGCACTTCCGCATCACGGTGAACACGGACAACCGGCTGATGAGCGGGACCAGCATGAGCCAGGAATTCGAGCGGCTGACCGACGCGTTCGGATACACGCTCGACGACATGCAGTGGTTCACAGTCAATGCGATGAAATCAGCTTTCATTCCTTTCGACGAACGTCTCGCGATGATCAATGACGTCATCAAGCCCGGATACGCCGAGCTGAAGTCGGAGTGGCTTTTCCGGCAGACCGCTGTGACCAGCAGTTCTTCGATGGCCGGTAGCTGAGGGGTGCATCAGGTGAAAGGGCCGGGAAGCAGTTTTCCGGCCCTTTCCCGCGTGTCGGGATGTTTGCGGACCGGGCGGCGGGATGGCTAGTTTGCAGAGCCGCTCACATCCCCTTCCCCAAGGATGAATTCTCCATGAAGAAGTCTGCCAAGACTCTCGGTGTCGCCGCTCTCGGTGCCGCTTTCGCCGCTGCCGCCGCCGGCAGCGCCTCCGCCGCCCCCGCGCTGCCGCTGGACGCCGCGGCCGGGGCGCTCCCCGTCTCGACGATGGCCGTCGACGCCGTCGCGCAGTCGGTCCAGAACGCGCCGGTCCAGGACACCGTCGGCAGGGTCCTCGGCGGCCAGGCCACCGACGCGGCCGCCCCGGTCACCGGCCTGCTCGGCGGACTGCCCACCCAGGGCCTCACCGCCAACGGGATCCCGCTCGGCGGCTGATCCGCACCCCGCGCGCCGGGGATCCGGCGCGCACCCGCACAGACCGGTGGGGCGCACACCCTCGTCCAGGGTGTGCGCCCCACCGTGCGTTCCCGCCCGTCTTCCCGCTCCCCGTGGTCCGGTGCGTCACCAGGCCGTCGCGGAGGAGGCGGACTTCTCCGAGGGCAACAGCGCCCACAGCGCCAGGTAGAGCAGGAACTGCGGGCCGGGCAGCAGGCAGGAGACGACGAAGATGACGCGCATGGTGCCGGCCGACATACCGAAGCGCCGGGCGAGGCCCGCGCACACTCCGCCGATCATGCGGCCTTCGCGGGGGCGGACAAGTGGGGCGGCCATGGTGGGCTCCTTCGCGAACCGTAGCGGCAGGAGCAGCGTTCTCTGCTCCCCGATGTCTCCATGGTGCCCCCGCGAAGAGGGACAAAGCATCGCTCTACGGGGCGAGACCGACCCCGGTAATCGTCGGGGTCGACCCCTGAGGGGCCTCCTCCCCGAGCCGGGTCTCCTGCCGGCGGTGGAGCAGGTCCCGCACGCCGGGCAGGCCCCGGCGGCGCAGCCGCGCCCGGCAGACCGGGACGACCAGCAGGTGGGCCAGGACCACCCCGGTGGTGTTCAGCAGCAGCGAGTCGACGTCGACGACCTGCCCCGGTACCCCGGTCTGGCCGAGCTCGATGGCCAGCGAGATCAGTGCCCCGGCGGCGACCGTACGGAGCAGCGAGACCCAGGGGGAGACGAAGATCCGGCCCCCGGCCATGGGCAGCAGCACCCCGAGCGGGGCGAGCAGCAGCAGCGCGCCGCCGATCCGGCGGGCCGCCTCGGCGGGTCCCAGCGCGAGGTCCGCCCTGATCCCGGCGAACGGCTCGAAGTTCGCGGCCGTGATCCAGGGCACGTCCAGCGGGCGCAGCGTCAGCCACGCGACGAACAGGAGGTGTGCGATCAGGAGAGTGACGCCCGCCGCGCGGAAGTGGATGACGGCCTCGCCGTCCGAACTGTGACGCACGCCCACCAAGACGCCACGACCGGCGGGATCGGTTCCGTACCGTCCGGGGCGGCTGAGTCACAACGGCAGCCCCGCGCGGCCCCGCCCCTCGCCGGGCTTCTCCGCCCCTTCTCCTGCGGCTTCCCCGCGGCCTCCGTCTCCTGCGGCTTCCCCGCGCCTCCCCGCGCCCTCCACGCGCCCGGCGGGTCCCGCGTCAATCCAGCCGGAGTGCGTCCGGCGTGGCCAGGTCCCCCGGCCGGGACTTCGTCTGCGAGGTGCACAGATAGCCGCGCGGCGGGTAGTCGCCGGGCCCGCCCAGCACCACCGAACCGTCCCGGACCAGCCCGTCGCTCTCCGCGTACGTGCACACCAGCTGGGCCAGCGCCTCCGCCGACAGGTCCTCCGGCTGACTGCTCAGGCGCAGGGTGCCCGCCGGGTCGCCGTCCCGGGGCGGATCCACCCGCAGCCCCGCCGGAACCGCGGTGGTGAACCCGGCCCGCCGCTCGCCCGTGGACGGTGCCCGCTGGATCTCCCTCAGCAGGGCGCGGGCCACCTCCACCGGGTCGGCGCCGACCGTGTCCGCCGGCACCGGACGGTCCACGGTGACCAGCTGCGAGGCGCACACCAGGTACACCTCGGCGCTCACCCGGTCCGGCGACCGGGTGGACGCGTCGGAGGCGGCGAGCCGGCACGGCACCCGGGAGGGCGCGGCCCCGGCGTCCACCGGCACCGACGTCGTCCGGATCCCGCACCCGGAGACCAGCGCCGCTACCGCCAGCAGCCCCGCCAGCCGGACGGCCGACCGTCCCCGCGGCCGCAGCGGGCTCCGCCTCCCGTACGTGACATCGCCGCGCTTCACGTCGCCCCGTCCTCGCCCGTCGCCTCCGCGCCCGGTTCGCCGTCCCGGACGATCCTCTCCGCGTCCCGCGGCAGCCGCAGGGTGAACACGGCACCGCCGTCAGGGGAGTTCGCCGCCGAGATGTCACCGCCGTGGATGTGCGCGTTCTCCATGGCGATGGAGAGACCGAGCCCGCTGCCCTCCGACCGCGGACGGGAGGCGCTCGCCTTGTAGAACCGGTCGAAGACATGCGGCAGCACATCCTCGGGGATGCCCGGACCGTGGTCCCGTACGTCGATGACGAGCTCGTCGCCCTCGGTCCGCACCCGTACGCCCACCGGCGAACCGCCGTGCTTGAGGGCGTTGCCGATGAGGTTGGCCAGGATGACGTCCAGCCGGCGCGGATCGAGGCGGGCCATCGTCCCGCGCTCCGCGTCCAGGTGCACCGCGTCCAGCCAGGCCCGCGCGTCGATGCACGCGGTCACTTGGTCGGCCACATCGACGTCGTCCAGCACGAGCCGGGCCGTACCCGCGTCGAAGCGGGTCACCTCCATCAGGTTCTCCACCAGGTCGTTCAGCCGCCGGGTCTCGCTGACCACCAGATGCACGGCGGGCGCGATCATCGGGTCCAGGTTGTCCGCCTCTTCCTCCAGCACCTCGGTGACCGCGGTGATCGCGGTCAGCGGGGTGCGCAGCTCGTGCGACATGTCGGCGACGAACCGGCGGCTGGCCTCCTCCCGCGCGCTCATGTCCGCGACCTTCTTCTCCAGCGAGCTCGCCGTCCTGTTGAACGTACGGGACAGATCGGCCAGTTCGTCCGTGCCGGAGACCACGAGCCGGGTGTCGAGCTTCCCCTCGCCGAGCTTGCGGGCCGCGTCGCCGAGCCGCTGCACCGGGCGCAGCACCGTCGTCGCGGCCGCCTGCGCGAGCAGCGCCGAGCCGACCAGCGCGAGGGCGGTCGCGATCCCCAGCGACCAGGCGAGCGAGTTGAGGTCCTGCCGCTCCTGGTCGAGCGACTTGAGCATGTAGCCGGTCGGCCCGCCGCCGATGATCCGCGTACCGGCGACGAGATACGGCGTGCCCGCGATGCTCGTGCGCTGCCAGAACAGGTGGTACTCGTGCTCGTTGCTCGACGTCAGCGGCTGCTTGCGGGCCACCTGCTTCTGCAGCGAGTCCGGTACGTGGGCCCGGGTGAAGGTGTCCAGGTCGGAGTAGCCCACGATCGGCTTGCCGCGCTCCCGTTCGTCCTCCAGGAGCACGCTGTAGCCCGGACTGCTCGACGCCATCTCCCCGGCGGCCCGCTGGAGATCGTCCTTGGTGGGGCGTGTCGGCAGCGCCGCCGCCGTCTCCTGCATCTGCCGCCGGAAGTCGTCGAGGGCCCGGTCCTGGGTACGGGTCAGCACGGCCTCGCGGTTGAGCCAGTACGCGATCCCCGACGCGGACACCGCGGCGACCAGCGCGACCAGCGCGAACACCACGACGAGCCGCATCCGCAGACTGGTCCAGCGCAGCCCCGCACGCAGGGACCGCTTGACGGTCTCGGTCACTGAGGCGTGTCCAGCCGGTAGCCCACGCCCCGCACCGTACGGATCAGGGTCGGCGAGGACGGCACGTCCTCCACCTTCGCGCGCAGCCGCTGCACACACGCGTCCACGAGCCGGGAGTCGCCCAGATAGTCGTGCTCCCACACCAGCCGCAGCAGCTGCTGCCGGGACAGGGCCTGTCCGGGCCGGCGGCTCAGCTCCAGCAGGAGCCGCAGCTCGGTCGGCGTGAGCTGCAGATCCTCCCCGTCCTTGGTGACGGTCATGGCGGAGCGGTCGATCACCACGTTGCCGAAGGTCGCCGAGTCGGTCGACTCGCGCTCGCCGCGGCGCAGCACCGCCCGGATCCGGGCGTCCAGCACCCGGCCCTGGACGGGCTTCACCACGTAGTCGTCCGCGCCGGACTCCAGTCCCACCACGACGTCGATGTCGTCGCTGCGCGCGGTCAGCAGAATGATCGGCAGCTGGTCGGTGCGGCGGATCCGCCGGCACACCTCGAAACCGTCGATCCCGGGCAGCATCACATCCAGCACGACCAGGTCGGGCCGCTGCTCGCGCAGCAGCTCCAGGCCGTCCTCTCCCGTCGCCGCGGTGGCCACACGGTGGCCCTGGCGTGACAGCGAGAGTTCGAGGGCCGTGCGGATGGCGTCGTCGTCCTCGATCAGCAACAGGAAAGGCACGAGCGTCATTCTGGCCCATGGTGGCGCTTCAGTTCGACCTGTGGTCCCGTCCGATGGTCCGGGCACGGCCGCGACCGCCCCTGTGACAGGCCTGTGACAGTCGGGGGACAGCGCCATGAAACTGCCCCGGCAAGCTCTAGGTCAGCAAGGAACGAACGGACTCCACCGATAGGGGGCGCGAGATGGACGCACTGCACAGCACCGGCTCAAGCGCAGTTGTCACGCGCCTCCACGACATCGGCCGGAGCAGCGAGAAGTCCGGCGCGACGAACCTGCGGGGGTGTGTCCGCAGTGCCGGGCGTCAGCACCTGCCGTCGCAGTCGACCGCGGAGCAGCCGCGTAAGACGTTCATGACGGTGGTCGACGCACCCACGGGGGATGTGGGGCGCAACGGGGGAAGCGCGTACGGGAAGGCCACGGGGGATCGCACCGACCGGACGGAGAACGCGGACGCCGAAACGGCGTTCACGGCCTACGTCCAGGAGCGACGGGCCTCCCTGTACGCGACCGCCTACCACCTGACCGGCGACCGCTTCGAGGCCGAGGACCTGCTCCAGAGCGCCCTGTTCTCGACGTACCGGGCCTGGGACCGGATCAGCGACAAGGCGGCGGTCGGCGGCTATCTGCGCCGCACCATGACCAACCTGCACATCAGCGCCTGGCGCAGGCGCAAGCTCAACGAATACCCGACCGAGGAGCTGCCGGAGACGGTGGGCGACACGGACGCGATGCGCGGCACGGAGCTGCGGGCGGTGCTGTGGCAGGCGCTCGCCCGACTGCCCGAACTCCAGCGCACGATGCTGGTCCTGCGGTACTACGAGGGCCGCACCGACCCGGAGATCGCGTCCATCCTCGACATCAGTGTCGGCACGGTGAAGTCGAGCATCTGGCGCTCCCTGCGCCGGCTGCGCGAGGACGAGGTCCTCAGCTTCGGACGTGACGAGCAGGAGTCCTTCGGCGAGCTGGTGGCCTGAGGCAGGGCCCTCCGCTTCGGGGGAGGCGGGGGCCACGGGGGAGTACGGGGGAGCAGGAAAACGGGGACCGAGGGGACCCGGGGGAAAACGGGGGAGTACGGGGAACGGCTCGGCGCTTCGGGGGAGGCGCGGGGTAACGGGGGAAAGCCAGTGGGGTCGTACGGGCCGGGGGGTCCTGTACGGCCCCACTGGCGTGTGGCGAGGCCGGGAAGCCCACTTGTTAGGGTGAACGGGCCACGTCAAACGTGGGTAATGCCGAGGATTCCCGGGGGACGGATGAGCAGCCAACCAGGTGACCCGACGGCGACGGCCGGAGCCGCACCGGCATCGATGCGGCTCAACGAGGCCCCGGCCGACACCTCCCCGCCTCCTGTCTACGGACCGTTCGCGCCGGGACAGGCACCCGGGCTGGTCTCCAGTCCGGCGCAGAAGCGCGCCGCGGCCAACGCCATCGAGCAGCACCTCGAACCGGACACCAAGAAGTCGGGCAACTGGGCGAGCGAGGAGAACGCGGCCGCGGTCACGGCGCTCGGCGCCAAGGACGGCGAGGGCTGGATCACCTCGCGTGCGATGAAGGACGCGCACACCGCGTGGGGCAAGCAGGTCCGGAACCTGATGAACCGCCTCGGCAGGGAGAAGAGTTCCCTGCGCGATGCCAACACCATCCTCCGGGGCGCCGAACTCCAGACCCAGCAGCTGCTGGGGCCCCCGCTCCCGCCCTCGCCCTTCAACGGCTACTGACCCGCTGCCGGCCGGGGAAGCCGGATCGTCACGTTTCACCGGGCACTGAGAACAACGGGGGAAAGGCCATGCCCAGCTACCACGAGATCATGACCACGGACCTGTCCTGCCTGACCAAGGCCGCGGACAAGTGGACGGACATGGCAGGAGAGTTCAACAAGCGCGAGAAGCAGTACGAGAAGGACGTCCACGGCATCACGCTGGGGCCGACCTGGGTCGGACTGAGCGCGAGCGCCGCCAACGCGTCGTTCGGTATCACGCTCAACGAGTACAAGGCGGCCCAGGCCGAAGCGAAGGCGGTCGCTTCTCTGCTCCGGGACGCGCACACGCAGTTCACCGAGCTCAAGGGCAAGCTGCAGACCGCGAGGAGCGGTGCCGTGAAGGCCGGCATGAAGGTGTCGGAGGCCGGCAGGGTCACCTTCGACACGGAGGCCTTGAGCGAGGGCGCCCGGTCCGCGTACCACCACGACCCGGACTACCAGAAGTCGGTGCGGGAAGCGGTGACGTCCTGGCAGCAGGAGATCGACCGGCTGGTCGCCGCGACGTCGGACGCGGACGCCGGTGTGGAGATCGCCCTGAAAGGGGTCGTGCAGGACTCGGACGTCACCGACGGTACGACGAACGGATTCAACGGAAAGCCCCTCGGCGACATCGAGGAGTACGAGGCGCGGAACACCGAGGAGACCGCGGAGCGTCTGATCGACGGCAAGGAGGTCTCCGCCGCGGACCTTGCCGAGTTCGAGCGTTCGGTGCGGGACAACGCCGGTGACAAGGTGTTCAGCCAGTCCCTGCTGACGAGGCTGGGACCCGAGGACACCATCAGGCTGAGCGATGTCCTCGCGGACCGGCAGCAGGAGGGCGGAGCCTCGGGGGCCCAGTCCACGAGGCTCCTGGGCGGCCTGGCGAACACGGTGGCGACCGCCACCCAGGTGCCGGGTTCGATGGCGGACGCCGGGCCCGGCTCGGCGAAGTACCAGGCATGGATCAACAGCGGCGACGGCGCGTTCTACAAGAAGTTCACGGACGGCCTCAAGGAGTCCGGAGCCAAGAACTTCGACTCGAAGACCAACCCGCTCTACGGCTACCGTCCGTTCGTCGAGATGATGACGCACGCCGACGTGCCGTTCGACGACCAGTTCCTCAACAAGCTGGGCGACGACATGATCGCCGCGGAGAAGGACAACAGCGCCATCTTCCAGCAGTGGGGCGGCAACCACCGCGAGGGCCGGGCCGACGCGCTCGACAGCCTGCTCGGTGTGATGAGCAAGAACCCCGACGCCTCGACCGCGTTCTTCAACCCGGAGGTGGACAACGGGCAGGCGCACCTCGACTACCTGATCGGCAACGGGGACGGGGCTCGGGAGTGGCCTCAGCAGCACGTCGTGGCAGGACCCAGAGTGATCACCACCGATGATCCGTTCAGCCGCCATGGCCTGGGCCTCGCGCTGGAGGCAGGGACGACGGGGAACGAGCCGGGGGCGGCGCTGGGCAAGCCCGGCCCGCACAGCGAGGGTCAGGCCCGGGTCATGCAGGCGGTCATCGCGACGCTGGACCAGGGGGCGAAGGGCGACAGCGTCCCCGAAGCCCTCAAGGTGCCGCTCGGCCGTGCGCTGAACGACTACACGGCGGACACGCACGCCATTCTGGGCGGGTACGGGCCGATCGACCAGAGCCGCATCGCCGAATCGGACGAGGGAGCCTCCATTTCGAACGGAAAGCACAGTGTGATCAGAGTGATGCGCGGTGTGTCCGACGGTGTGATCGATAACGACGCAGAGGGCAATCCCCTACGAGTATTCGACGCCATGTACGAGGCGCAACGACTGTATGCGGTGGAGCACCTGGACACTGGTCGGCAAGTGCCCCAGAGCAGCTTGGTGGAGAACGTCACCAGTTGGGACGTCAGGTCGCGGGAGGTGGGTGGGGCCTTCGGCGCTCTGAACGCTATCGGTACAGACATGGTGCTGGACGTTCGCGACGCCGAGATCGGAAAGATCAACGACCAGGCGCGCTACGGCTATCACGGCCTCGGGGCGGTGGCCAACATGATCCCCCAGGTCGGTGACCTGGCTCAACGTGCCGTGGACGTCGCTGCGTACGAGTGGTCCACCGCTGTCATCGACGAGGCGGACAGGGCGGCGAAGGGCGAAGTCAGCACAGAGACCGAGAAGGACATGCTGAGCACGAGGGGGCTCATCCAGGACTGGGCGGACACCCGAGGCGCCAAGGAAACTGATGCCGCGAAGAACGCCGTGCAGGAGGCGGGGCAGAGCTTCTTCACCAGCCGTGAGGAAGCGTATTCGGCTTTGCGAACCAGGAAGTGAGCAAGTGAGCACAGCAGAGGGTGGTACGGGGCGGGCGTGGAAGCCCTGGGGCGTCGTGATGGCGGTTCTCCTGGTGGTCGCAGGGCTGTTGCACGTCTGGCGCAACACCAATGTGCTGACGGAGGACCGGGTCTGTGGAGGGTTGGTCTCGGCAGAGCAGGCGAACGGGGTCCTTCCAGGGGCCGGCCGTATCGACGCAGAGGGCGACGGGCTCGGCAAGGAACTCACCGACACGGTCTGCCGGATCGAGAAATCGTCTGTTGTGCTCGGGTCGGGAGAGGGAGCATTGACTCTCAGGGTCCGGGCGCAGCAAGGCATGGAGATCCTGGGGGTGTACGGAGTGTCTGAACTTCCGGAGACGTCATTCTTCTCCGGTGCGGTGACCGGTGGAGTTGATGACGAACTGGGGTGGGCTCTGCTGCCGGAGGAGTGCTGGGCGCCTCAGCCGGTGTTCGTCGGGATCAGCTCCACCGAACGGATCTCCGACCGCGAGGCATTCGCCGCCCTGACCACCGACACGGCCCGAGCCATTGCGGCCGGGGAGGGGTGTGGCGATCTTCCGGAGAAGCCCGAGAGGCTCCTGCCACCGCGCTCGGATGCGCCCCGCCCGGCCTCCGAGGGGCGGGTGTGCGGTTTGGGCGGCCTGTCCGTCAGCGGCCAGGTGCCCGAGGGCGTGAAGGTGCTCGAAGCAGGGCAGAAGGCTCCTGCTGACCTCTGGTCCTGCAAGCTGACCCTGGATGACGACTCGCGTGACTCTGTCCGCGCGGCTGGCTTCATGGCGTACTCGGCGTCCCGGGATCCGCTGCTCATCGCCGCGGTGAAGAAGACGCCGGGAACGAGCGAGGGCAAGGCTCCGGACGGCAGAAGGGCAGATCTCGTCGGTGAGAGCCAGATGATTCTTCCCTGTGCGGAAGGCGACGCTCTCTATCTCGCGGTCGAGGCCAAAGGGCAGTACTGGGAGGCGCGTGAACTTTCGGACCTTCCGCCATCGGCCGAGTACGTCGAGCCTTTCGTGCAGGCTGCCGCCAAGACCTTCGGCTGCACAGCCCCCGCCGAGGCTCAGTGAACACAGCAGAAGCAGCAGACCGTACACGTCCGGCGTGGAAGGTCTGGGCGGCCGTGGCCGCCGTGGTCGTGGTGGTCGCGGGGCTGCTGCACGTCTGGCGCAACACCAACGTGCTGACGGCGGACCGGCTCTGCGGGGACCTGATCTCGACGGAGCAGGCGGACGCGGTGCTTCCGGGGGCCGGGCGTCTGGACGCCGAAGGGGACGGGCTGGACGACGACGACCTGACGGATACGCGCTGCAGGATCGAGAAGTCGTCCGTCGTCCTCGGTTCCGGCGAGAGCGGGCTCAGTGTCCGGCTCTGGGGGGTGCGGGGCCATGACCCGCTGGCGTTCGAAAGCGAGCCCTACCCCCCGGGCGCCTCGTACTTCACCGGCGAGGTGACCGGCGGGGTCAACGCGTACAAAGCGTGGGTCATGCTGCCCGAGAAGTGCTGGACCGACCGGCCGGTGGTCGCCGAGTTCAGCGTCGACGAACCGGCTGCCGACCGTACCGCCTTCGCCGCCCTGGCCACCGACACCGCACGGACCATCGCAGCCCGGACCAAGTGCGGTGACCTCCCGGAGAAGCCCGGAACGCTCGTGTCCCCTCGCTCCGATGCCGCGCGCCCGGTCTCCGAGGGACAGGTGTGCGGCCTGGACGGCCTGACCGTGGCCGGTCAGGTGCCGGCCGGGACGAAGGTACTCGAAGAGGGGCAGAAGGCCCCCGCAGACCTGTGGTTCTGCAAGCTGACCCTGGACGACGAGACGAATGGCTTCGTCCGTAATGACGGCTTCATGAAGTACGCCGCCACTCGGGACCCGCTGCTCATTGCCGCCATGAGGAAGTTCCCGGGCACGGCCGGAAGTACGGCGCCGGACGGCCGGTCAGTCGAAGAAGTCGACAAGGGTGCCGGATTCATCCTGCCCTGCGCGGACGGCGACCCTCTCTATCTGGCGGTGGAGTCGGGGCAGCAGTATCTGAAAGCGGGCAAGCGCCACCCGGACCTGCCGCGGCGGGATGCCTACGTCGGGCCCTTCATGAAGGCCGCCGCCAAGACCTTCGGCTGCACAGCCCCCGCCGAGGCTCAGTGAACACAGCAGAAGAGGCAGACCGTACGCGTCCGGCATGGAAGGTCTGGGCAGTCGTGGCCGCCGTGGTCGTGGTGGTCGCGGTGCTCCTGCACGCCTGGCGCAACACCAACGTATGGACGGCGGACCGGCTCTGTGGGGGGCTCGTATCGGCAGAGCAGGTGGACGCGGTGCTTCCGGGGGCCGGGCGTCTGGACGCCGAGGGGGACGGTCTCGACAAGGACCTGACGGATACGGTGTGCCGGGTCGGCAAGTCGTCCGTGTTGCTCGGCTCGGGGGAGAGTGAGCTGACGGTACGGGTGTGGGCGGAGCAGGGCGACGACCTCCTGGGAGTCGAGCACCTGCTGGACCTGCCGAAATCGTCGTTCTTCTCTGGAGCGGTCACTGGCGGAGTCGACCGGCGCCAGGCATGGGCCCTGCTGCCCGAGAAGTGCTGGACGGAGAAGCAGCCCGTCATCGTCAGGGTCAGCACCACCGGGCCGATCACCGACCGCGCCGCGTTCGCCGCGTTCACCACGGACACCGCCCGCTCCGTCGCGGCCGCCGCGCACTGCGGTGACCTGCCGGGGAAGCCCGGGCCGCTCGTGCCGCCCGTCTCCGACGAGGCCCGCCCGGTCTCCGAGGGCCGGGTCTGCGGCCTGGACGGCCTCTCCGCACGCGGTCGGATTCCGGAGGGTGCGAAGGTGCTCGCGGCGGGGCAGAAGGCGCCTGCCGGTCTGTGGTCCTGCAAATTGTTCCTGGACGACGACTCGTCAGGCATCGTCCGCGCGGAAGGCTTCATGACGTACGTGGCCTCCCGGGACCCGCTGTTCACCGACGCGGTACGGAAGGCACCGGGAACGAGCGAGGGCAAGGCTCCGGACGGCCGTGCGGCTGAGGTCGTGAATACGCAGAAGATGATCCTGCCCTGTGCCCAGGGTGATCCCCTCTACCTGGCGATGAAACCGGGCCTGCAGTACCTCGAAGCCCGCGAGCCTGCCGGCCTCCCGGCATCGGACGCGTACATGGCCCCCTTCGTGAAGGCGGCCGCCCAGACCTTCGGCTGCGCCGCCCCCGCCCCCGCCACCGGCTGAGCGCGAGCGTGGGGGCGTCCGTCCTACTCCGGGACCGGCGCCCCCACGCTCGCCCGGCGGCACCGCCCCGCCGCCGCGGCGGCGAACCGCCCCAGCGCCTCCTCCTTGCCGCACGGATACGCCCCCAGGGCCGTCTGGCGGGCCACGATGCGCCGCTCGGCCCGCATCAGGCGCCAGCCGCGCCGCAGCAGGAACGGGACCGACTTGCGGCCCTCGCGCAGGTCCCGCACCAGGCGGCGGCGGAACGTCGTCGACGGGCGGCCGCGCAGGCAGAGCGCGTCGGCCAGCAGCCCCAGTTCCTGGCAGCGCTCCACGATGTCCGCCGCGAAGATGCCCTCCGCCACGAACAGCGGGGAGCGCCCGATGTGGAAGGTCTCGTGGCCCGTACGGGAGCTGGTGGCGATGTCGTACACCGGAACGTCCGTACGGCCCCGCCGGCACAGTTCGGCGATGGCGGCCACCGCCACGTCCGCGTCCCAGGACGCGGCGGAGTCCCAGTCGATGTCCGCGGAGCCGGGGACCCGGGGCAGCGTCGGGTCGTCGTGCTCCTTGTAGAAGTCGTCCAGGCGCAGCACCGGAAGGCCGGTGCGGGCGGCCAGGACGGACTTGCCGGAGCCGGAGGGGCCCGCGAGCAGGACGACGCGGGTCGGGATCGGTTGGGAACTCACAGAACAGAAGTGTGAGGCATTGACCCGCGCAGGGGACCCCTCGGGTCTCCTGTTGGTATCCGGCATCACACCTCAACTACTCTGCGCGTACGGACGATTACCCGACCAGGCTCGATCAGGTGGAAAACATGGCACTTCATGCACGTAAGCCCGAACGTCGCGTCCTGCTGCGCGCCGGTCTGACCTTCACCGCGCTGGGAGCCGCGCTGGGGGCCGGTGCGGGCTCCGCACAGGCTGTCCAGCTGCCGGCCGCGGCCGAGGCCCCGGAGCAGGGCGTCTCCGCCCTCCAGGCGCTCGGCGAGACGGCCGCGCCCGCCGTGACGAGCGCGCTCGGGACCTCGCTGGCCAGCAGCGTCGCCCCGATCACCGACCTTCAGCTGGACCCGCTGGCGGGGACCGGGGTGGACCCGCTGGACAACGCCGTGGGCACCCAGATCGCCGACTTCAAGCCGGTCACCACCGCCATCGTCACCGACCCGATCACCAGTGGCGGCGCGCTGAGCGACCTGCCCGTGGTGGGGTCGGTGACCAAGCTCGTCACCGGCTGACGCACGCGGACGCGGACACGGCGGACGGGGCCGCCCCGGGGTGGTGGGGCGGCCCCGTCCGGGTGCCTGGGGAGCGGTCCGTCCTCAGTACGAGGAGCCCGCGGCTCCCAGGGCGCCCGTCGGGTGCCAGACCGTCTTGGTCTCCAGGAACGCCGTCAGGCGGTCCGTGCCGGGGGAGGCCGACCAGTCCTCGGCGTCCGCCGCGCCGTCCGTGTCCACAGGCTGTGGACGGCGTACGCGCTTCAGGTTGTCCGCCGCCGCGATCTCCAGCTCCTTGGCCAGCCCGGCGTCCGCGCCGGTCAGGTCGATCGCGTTGACGTCCTGGTGGGCGGCGAGCGGTGCGGCGATCTCCGCGGTGACGCCCGTCAGGATGTTGACCACACCGCCGGGCACGTCCGAGGTGGCCAGGACCTCGCCCAGCGACAGCGCGGGCAGCGGGGCGTCGGCGGAGGCGACGACCACGGCCGTGTTGCCGGTCGCGATCACCGGGGCGATCACCGAGACCAGCCCGAGGAGCGACGACGTGCGCGGTGCGAGGACCGCGACGACGCCGGTCGGCTCCGGGGTGGAGAGGTTGAAGAAGGGACCCGCGACCGGGTTGGCCCCGCCCGCGATCTGGCCGATCTTGTCGGTCCAGCCCGCGTACCAGACCCAGCGGTCGATCGCCGCGTCCACCGCGGCCGCCGCCTTGGACTTCGACAGCCCCTCGGAGGCGGCGACTTCGCGGACGAACTGGTCCTTGCGGCCCTCCAGCATCTCCGCGACGCGGTAGAGGACCTGGCCCCGGTTGTACGCGGTCGCGCCCGACCAGCCGCCGAACGCCTTGCGCGCCGCCACGACGGCGTCGCGCGCGTCCTTGCGCGATGACTGCGGCGCGTTGGCGAGCCACTGGCCCTTGGAGTCGGTCACCTCGTACACCCGGCCGCTCTCGGAGCGGGGGAACTTGCCCCCGACGTACAGCTTGTAGGTCTTGAAGACGCCAAGTCGGTTCTGATCAGACATCGAGGTACGCCTCCAGGCCGTGGCGGCCGCCCTCGCGGCCGAAGCCCGACTCCTTGTAGCCGCCGAACGGCGACGTCGGGTCGAACTTGTTGAACGTGTTGGCCCAGACGACGCCGGCGCGGAGCTTGTTCGCGACCGCGAGGATGCGGGAGCCCTTCTCCGTCCAGATGCCCGCCGAGAGGCCGTACTGACTGTTGTTGGCCTTGGCGACCGCCTCGTCCGGGGTGCGGAACGAGAGCACGGAGAGCACCGGGCCGAAGATCTCGTTCCGGGCCACCGTGTGCGCCTGGGTGACGTTCGTGAAGAGCGTCGGGGCGAACCAGTAACCGGAGGAGGGCAGTTCGCAGGGGGCGCTCCAGCGCTCCGCGCCCTCCGCCTCGCCCGTCTCCACCAGGGAGGTGATCCGGGCGAGCTGCTCGGCGGAGTTGATCGCGCCGATGTCGGTGTTCTTGTCCAGGGGGTCGCCCAGCCGCAGGGTGGAGAGCCGGCGCTTCAGGGCGTCCAGCACCTCGTCCTGGACCGACTCCTGGACCAGCAGCCGGGAGCCCGCGCAGCAGACCTGGCCCTGGTTGAAGAAGATCCCGGTGACGATGCCCTCGACGGCCTGGTCGACCGGGGCGTCGTCGAACACGATGTTCGCGCCCTTGCCGCCCAGCTCCAGGGTGACCTTCTTGTCCGTACCCGCGACCGACCGGGCGATGGCCTTGCCGACGGCGGTCGAACCGGTGAAGGCGACCTTGTTCACGCCCTCGTGCGTGACGAGCGCCTCGCCCGCGTCCCCGTAGCCGGTGAGGATGTTGACGACGCCCTTGGGCAGCCCGGCCTGACGGCAGATGTCCGCGAAGAACAGGGCGCTCAGCGGGGTCGTCTCGGCGGGCTTCAGCACCACCGTGTTGCCCGTGGCCAGTGCCGGGGCGATCTTCCACGCCAGCATCAGCAGCGGGAAGTTCCACGGGATGACCTGACCCGCCACACCCAGCGGGCGCGGGTTCGGCCCGTACCCCGCGTGGTCCAGCTTGTCGGCCCAGCCCGCGTAGTAGAAGAAGTGCGCGGCGACCAGCGGGAGGTCCGCGTCGCGGGTCTCCTTGATCGGCTTGCCGTTGTCGAGGGTCTCCAGGACGGCCAGCTCGCGGCTGCGCTCCTGGATGATCCGGGCGATCCGGAACAGGTACTTCGCGCGCTCGGAGCCGGGCAGCGCCGACCACTTCTCGAACGCCTTCCGCGCCGCCTTCACGGCCCGGTCCACGTCCGCCGCGCCCGCCTGTGCGACCTCGGAGAGGACCTCCTCGGTGCTCGGCGAGACGGTCTTGAAGACCTTGCCGTCGGCGGCCTCGGTGAACTCGCCGTCGATGAACAGCCCGTAGGACGGGGCGATGTCGACGACGGAACGCGACTCCGGCGCCGGTGCGTACTCGAATGCGGATGCCATGGCTATCAGTCCACCGTCACGTAATCGGGGCCGGAGTAACGGCCGGTGCTGAGCTTCTGGCGCTGCATCAGCAGGTCGTTGAGCAGGCTGGACGCGCCGAACCGGAACCAGTGCGGGTCCAGCCAGTCCTCGCCCGCGGTCTCGTTCACCAGGACCAGGAACTTCACCGCGTCCTTGGTGGTGCGGATGCCGCCGGCCGGCTTCACCCCGATCTGCACGCCGGTGGCCGCCCGGAAGTCCCGGACCGCCTCCAGCATGAGGAGGGTGTTCGCGGGGGTGGCGTTGGTGGCCACCTTGCCGGTCGAGGTCTTGATGAAGTCCGCGCCCGCCAGCATCCCGATCCAGGAGGCCCGGCGGATGTTGTCGTACGTGGACAGCTCGCCGGTCTCGAAGATCACCTTGAGGCGGGCGGTCCCGCACTCGGCCTTCACGGCCACGATCTCCTCGTAGACCTTCAGGAACCGGCCGGAGAGGAAGGCCCCCCGGTCGATCACCATGTCGATCTCGTCGGCCCCGGCCGCCACGGCGTCGCGGACGTCCGCGAGCTTGACGTCCAGCGCGGCGCGGCCCGCCGGGAAGGCGGTCGCCACGGACGCCACCTTCACGCCGGTGCCCGCGAGGGCGGCGGCGGCGGTGGGCACCATGTCGGGGTAGACGCAGACGGCCGCGGTGCGCGGGGTCGTGCGGTCGGTGGGGTCGGGGTTGACGGCCTTGGCGGCGAGAGCCCGGACCTTGCCCGGGGTGTCCGCGCCTTCCAGCGTCGTCAGGTCGATCATCGAGATGGCGAGATCGATGGCGTACGCCTTGGCCGTCGTCTTGATCGAACGGGTTCCGAGGGAGGCGGCGCGCGCTTCGAGGCCGACGGCGTCGACGCCGGGCAGCCCGAACAGGAAGCGGCGCAGCGCACTGTCGGACGCCGTCGCGTCGGAAAATGCGGGAGCAGTGGTGGGCATGGTCACCAGAGGAGCATATCTACGCGCGTAGCGACCTGTACAGGGGGACGGGCGATCCGTGCGTTCCGTCCGCCGCGCCCGGCCGGGTCGATCCGGCCGGTCCGCCTCCCGTGCGCCTTCGGGGCACGGGCACGGGCGGGCGCTCCGCCGGGCCGGACGCCCATCGGGCAGAATCGGCCCCATGACGAGCCCCACACCTCCCGCAGAGCCACCCCACGCCGACCGGACCTACCGTTCCGTGGCCGCGCTGGTCTGCGGGGCGCTGCTGCTCCTGCTGATCGCCTGGATGGCCGGGGACGCCATGATCCGGGGCGAGGGGCGGGCGCCGTGGCTCGCGGCGGCCGCACTGCTCCTGGTGGTGCCGCTGGTCGTGGCGTTCACCCTGCGGCCCGCCGTCTTCGCGAACGACGAGCGCATCCGGGTCCGCAACCCGTTCCGTACGATCCAGCTCCCCTGGACCGAGGTCGCCGACGTCCGCGCCTCGTACTCCTCCGAGCTGCTCGCCCAGGACGGTACGAAGTACCAGCTGTGGGCCATCCCCGTCTCCCTGCGCGCCCGCAAGCGCGCGGCGCGCAGCGCGGCCCGCGCGGCGCACGACGACCCCTACGGCCGGACGTCGGTCAGCGCCGACGTCCGCGACTCCGCCGGGCGCACCGCCTCGGCCGACCAGACCGTCCGCGATCTGCGGGACATCGCCGAGCGGGCCGGTGACACGACGCCCGAGGGCGCGGACCGGGGCTCGGTGCGCTGGGCGTACGAGGTGATCGCCCCGGCCGTCGCGGGGGCGGTCCTGCTGGTGGTCCTGGTGGCCGTGGGCTGAGGCCGGCGCCACCCACGCCGAAAGGGCCGGCACCCCGGGTGGGGTACCGGCCCTTTCGGCGTTCGGTGTGCGCGGCGGGCCCGCGATGCGGCGGGCCCGTCAGATCCCCGCGGCCGCCGCCAGGTCCCGCTTGATCCCGGCGAGCAGCTCGGCCCCCCGGGCCCGCGCGGCGGGCAGCCCGGCCGCGTCCGCCACCGGGACGACGACCTCCAGGTAGCACTTCAGCTTCGGCTCGGTGCCGCTCGGGCGGACGATCACCCGGGCCCCCTCCAGGTGGTAGCGCAGCCCGTCGGTCGGCGGCAGCCGGTCCGTGCCCCGCGACAGGTCCTCGGCCGAGGTGACCGCGAGACCGGCCAGGGCGGTCGGGGGCTGCTCACGGAGCCGGGCCATGGCGTCCGCGATGACCGACAGGTCCTCCACCCGCACCGAGAGCTGGTCGGTGGCGTGCAGGCCGTGGGCGAGCGCCAGGTCGTCCAACAGGTCCAGCAGCGTACGGCCCCGCTCCTTCAGGACGGAGGCGAGCTCGGCGACGAGCAGGGCGGCGGTGATGCCGTCCTTGTCGCGGACGCCCTCGGGGTCGACGCAGTACCCGAGCGCCTCCTCGTAGCCGTACCGCAGGCCGTCCACCCGGGCGATCCACTTGAAGCCCGTCAGCGTCTCCTCGTACCCGAGGCCCGCCTTCTCGGCGATCCGCCCGAGCAGCGACGACGACACGATCGACTCGGCGAACACCCCGCTCGCGCCCCGCTCCACCAGGTGCGCGGCGAGCAGCGCGCCCACCTCGTCGCCGCGGAGCATCCGCCAGCCGCCCTCGACGGAGGGGTCGGGCACGGCGACGGCGCAGCGGTCCGCGTCCGGGTCGTTGGCGATGACCAGGTCCGGGGCCGCCCGGCGCGCGGTGGCGAACGCGAGATCCATCGCGCCGGGCTCTTCCGGGTTGGGGAAGGCGACGGTGGGGAACGCGGGGTCGGGCTCCGCCTGCTCGGCCACCAGCACCGGCTCCGGGAACCCGGCCCGCGCGAACGCGGCGGTCAGGACGGACGTGCCGACGCCGTGCATCGCCGTGTGGACCGTGCGCGCGGTGCGGGGGCTGCCGGCGGCCAGGACCGCGTCCGTCCGCGCGAGGTAGGCCTCCAGGACCTCCTCGCCGAGGGTCTCCCAGCCGTCCTCGGGGCGTACGACGCCCGCCAGCGGGCCGACCGCGGCGATGGCGGCCGCGATCTCGCCGTCGGCGGGCGGCACGATCTGCGAGCCGTCGCCGAGGTAGACCTTGTAGCCGTTGTCGCGCGGTGGGTTGTGGCTGGCGGTGACCTCGACGCCCGCGACGGCGCCCAGGTGCCTTATGGCGTACGCCAGGACGGGGGTGGGGAGCGGGCGGGGCAGCACGGCGGCGCGGAGCCCGGCGCCGGTCATCACGGCGGCGGTGTCGCGTGCGAAGTCCGCCGACTTGTAGCGGGCGTCGTAGCCGATGACGACGAGCCCGCCCTCCCGCCCCTGTGCCTTCAGGTAGGCAGCGAGGCCCGCCGCCGCCCGGATGACCACGGACCGGTTCATCCGCAGGGGGCCGGCGCCGAGCTCGCCGCGCAGTCCGGCGGTGCCGAACTGGAGCGTGCCCGCGAAACGGGCCGCCAGCTCCTGGGTGTCGCCCGCCTCGATCAGCGCGGCCAGCTCCTCGCGCGTCTCGGGGTCGGGGTCCTCGGCCAGCCAGGTCCTGGCCTGCGCGATGAGGTCGTGCTGCACGGGGGTCGCCTTTCGGGGGTGTGCGGGTGGTGGGGCGGTGCGGGCGGGTGGACGCCGGGGCTGCGCCCCGGACTCCGCTCCGCCCGGAGGGGCCGGACGTCCGGCCCGGTTCCCGGGCGCGGGATGGGCTGGACGGGTCGCCGGAGGGCGGGAAGGCGGCCCGGGAAGCCGGGCTAGATGCGCTCCAGCACCCTCGCCAGCAGCGCGCCCATCCGGGTCGCCGAGTCGCGGCCCGCCTGGAGGACCTCCTCGTGGTTGAGGGGCTCTCCGGACAGGCCCGCCGCCAGGTTGGTGACCAGGGAGAGGCCGAGCACCTCGGCGCCCGCCTCGCGGGCCGCGATGGCCTCCAGGACCGTGGACATGCCCACCAGGTCACCGCCCATGACGCGGACCATGTTGATCTCGGCCGGGGTCTCGTAGTGCGGGCCGGGGAACTGGACGTACACGCCCTCTTCGAGGCTGTCGTCGATCTCCTTGCACAGGGCGCGCAGCCGCGGGGAGTACAGGTCGGTCAGGTCGACGAAGTTGGCGCCGATGATCGGGGAGGCGGCCGTCAGGTTGATGTGGTCGCTGATCAGGACCGGCTGCCCCGGGCGCATGCCCTCGCGCAGACCGCCGCAGCCGTTCGTCAGGACGACGGTCTTGCAGCCCGCGGCCACCGCCGTACGGACCCCGTGGGCGACGGCGGCGACGCCCCGGCCCTCGTAGAAGTGCGTGCGGCCGAGGAAGACCAGCGCACGCTTCTCGCCGACCTTGTACGAGCGGACCGTGCCGCCGTGGCCCTCGACGGCGGGCGCCGGGAAGCCGGGCAGCTCGGTCACGGGAAACTCGGCCTCCGGGACGCCGAGTGCCTCGCCCGCGGGCGCCCAGCCGGAGCCCATGACCAGGGCGACGTCATGGGTCTCGGCGCCGGTCAGCTCGCGCAGGCGGGCGGCGGCCCCGGCGGCGGCTGCCTGCGGGTCGCCCTGGATGTTGTCCGGAATAACAGATGCGTTCACGCCGACGAGCGTAACCGCTGAATCCCTACGCGCGTAGATGCACGGGCGCAAAGACGCGCACGAGGTGGTTGTGCTTTTGTACGAAGAGGAGCCGGGCGGGACCGCGTCGGCCCAGGTCAGCAGGGGCGCTTGCGCAGTTCCATCACGTAGTCGTGCGGTGCGCCCGCGGACTCGGCCGCGTCCGCGATCTCGCCGAGATAGCGCGCCGACGGCAGCCCGCCCTCGTACCCGTTGAGCACGTAGATCCAGGCCGGCTCCTCGCCGTCCAGGGTGTGCACGCGGATACGCATGCGGCGGTAGATGTCGAGGCCGACACCCTCCCAGCGGTCCATGGAGTCCTCGTCCATCGGAGCCAGGTCGTACAGCGCGACGAACACCTGGGAGCGCGGCGCCTCCACGACGGTGGCCAGCGCCCCCTCCCAGCCCATCTGCTCCCCGCCGAAGGTCAGCCGCCAGCCGTTGAGCCAGCCGGTGCTGCGCATCGGGGAATGCGGGGCGCGGCGGGTCATCAGCCGCGCGTCGAGGTTGCCGGCGTACGCGGCGTAGAGCGACATGGGTCCGAGGGTACGGGAGGCGGGGGCGGGAGCGGTGGTTCCTGTGACGAAGGCCCCGGTCGGGGGAGTGGCCGGGGCCCGTTCCGGGGGTCCGTTCCCGTATGGAGGGCCCCGGGGCGAAGCACCTTGGCGCGTGCGGGACAATGGAGTACGTACTGCATTCCCCCGGGGCGATCCCCCGGACCCCCGGCCGGGACGGCAGGCGGCCGCGGGTTACCCAACGCGAGGCGGACTTTTCGTGACCCGGATCGTGATCATCGGCGGCGGCCCCGGCGGCTACGAGGCGGCCCTGGTGGGCGCCCAGCTCGGCGCGGAGGTGACCGTCGTCGACTGCGACGGTCTCGGCGGAGCTTCGGTCCTCACCGACTGCGTGCCCTCGAAGACCCTGATCGCGACGGCGGAGGTGATGACCACCTTCGACTCCTCGTACGAGGAACTGGGCATCATCGTCGCCGACGACACCCCGCACATCGAGCAGGCCGCCCGGGTCGTCGGCGTGGACCTCGGCAAGGTCAACCGCCGGGTCAAGCGCCTCGCCCTCGCCCAGTCCCACGACATCACCGCCTCCGTCACCCGGGCCGGCGCCCGCGTGATGCGCGGCCGGGGCCGGCTCGACGGGCTCCAGGCCGCGGACGGCTCCCGGCAGGTCGTCGTCACCGCCGCGGACGGCACCGAGGAGCGGCTGACCGCCGACGCCGTCCTGATAGCGACCGGCGGTCACCCCCGGGAGATCCCGGACGCGCAGCCCGACGGCGAGCGCATCCTGAACTGGACCCAGGTCTACGACCTCGACGAGCTGCCCGAGGAGCTCATCGTCGTCGGTTCCGGTGTCACCGGCGCCGAGTTCGCCGGGGCCTACCAGGCGCTCGGCTCGCGCGTCACCCTCGTCTCCTCCCGTGACCGGGTGCTGCCGGGTGAGGACCCGGACGCCGCCGCGGTCCTGGAGGACGTCTTCCGCCGCCGCGGGATGAACGTCATGGCCCGCTCCCGCGCCCAGTCCGCCAAGCGGGTCGGCGACCGGGTGGAGGTGACCCTCGCCGACGGCCGGGTCATCACCGGTTCGCACTGCCTGATGGCGGTCGGCGCGATTCCGAACACCGCGGGCATGGGGCTGGAGGAGGCCGGCGTACGGCTCAAGGAGTCCGGCCACGTCCTCACCGACCGGGTCTCGCGCACCAGCGCCCCCGGCGTCTACGCGGCCGGCGACGTCACCGGGATCTTCGCGCTGGCCTCGGTCGCCGCGATGCAGGGCCGGATCGCGATGTACCACTTCCTCGGCGACGCGGTCGCCCCGCTGAACCTCAAGGCCGTCTCCGCCAACGTCTTCACCGACCCGGAGATCGCCACCGTCGGCTACAGCCAGGCCGACGTCGACGCGGGCAGGATCGAGGCCCGGGTCGTCAAGCTGCCGCTGCTGCGCAACCCGCGCGCCAAGATGCAGGGCATCCGCGACGGCTTCGTCAAGATCTTCTGCCGCCCCGGTACGGGCATCGTGGTCGGCGGCTGCGTGGTCGCGCCGCGTGCCAGCGAGCTGATCCACCCGATCTCGATCGCGGTCGACAACAACCTGACGGTGGAACAGATCGCCAACGCCTTCACCGTGTACCCGTCCCTGTCCGGATCGATCGCCGAAGTGGCCCGGCAGCTGCACACCCGCAAGCTCACCGGCGAGGGCTGAGGGCCCGGAAAGCCGGGCAACTCACGTCAGAAACCGCCGGATCGGGCGGCGCTGCGACCGCTTCGCGATCACCCCCGAACAACGAAGGGGCCTCCTATACCACTTGGAGGCCCCTTTGAGGTGCAACTTCTGTTATTCGGCGCAAACTGCTGAAAACGCACCGGCGGCCAGGTTACTGTCAGTTTCGTGTTCGCTGCAGAACGTCGTCAATTGATCCTCGAAATGGTGCGCGCCAACGGGGCGGTATCGCTCCGTGAGCTCGCCCGCGTCGTCCAGACCTCCGAAGTGACCGTACGGCGGGACGTGCGGGCACTGGAGGCAGAAGGACTCCTCGACCGCCGGCACGGCGGTGCGGTCTTGCCGGGCGGTTTTACGCGGGAGTCCGGCTTTCCGCAGAAATCCCATCTCGCCACCGCGGAGAAGACCGCCATCGCCGACCTGGCGGCAGGGCTCGTCGGAGAGGGCGAGGCCATCGTGGTCGGCGCCGGGACGACCACGCAGGAGCTGGCCCGCCGGCTCGCGCGGGTCCCCGGCCTGACCGTCGTCACCAACTCCCTCTTGGTGGCCCAGGCGTTGGCCCATGCAAACCGGGTGGAGGTCGTCATGACCGGCGGCACCCTGCGCGGGAGCAACTACGCGCTGGTGGGCAGCGGGGCCGAGCAGTCCCTCCAGGGGCTGCGGGTCTCCCGGGCCTTCCTCTCCGGGAGCGGCCTCACGGCGGAGCGCGGCCTGTCCACCTCCAACATGCTCTCGGCCAGCGTCGACCGGGCTCTCGTGCACGCCGCCGCGGAGGTGGTCGTCCTGGCGGATCACAGCAAGCTCGGCTCGGACACCATGTTCCAGACGGTGCCCACCGAACTGATCACCCGCCTGGTGACCGACGAGCCCCCGCTCCACGACGAGCGGGCCGCCGCCGAGCTCCAGTCCCTGGCCGACCAGGGGGTGGAGGTCACGGTGGCCGGTCCGGATGCCGACGCGCCGGGCGGGGACGGTCCTCCTCCGGGGAGCCGGCCCCGGAGGGACATGCCTCTGCCCGGCCAGCGCCGCACGCAGAGCGGCGGCCTCGCCCCGCAGTTGCGCAGCGCCTCCGCCCTGACGGATGTCGCGGGCGAGCAGCGGGCCCGGGTGGCGGACCTGCGGCGGCGGTAGGGCGCTCGCTCGTCGGGTTGCTCGGGCGTCGGGCGTTCGTCCTCAGGCCTCCCGGGCGTCGGGCGTTCGTCCTTCGGTCTCCCGGGCGCCAGGGGTGCTCGCTGTTCGGCTCCCCGGGCATCGGGCGTTCGCCCTCCGGTCTCCCGGGCGTGGCGAGGAGTGGGGGCCGGGTGCGGCCCCCACGCGCCGCTACTTCAGCCCGCGCAGCGTCAGCCGCAGCAGCCGGTCCGCCAACTCCGGATCGTCCGGCGACTGTTCGGCGGCCAGGGCGATCGCGTTCGTGAGCTGGAGCAGGTCGTCGATGGAGACGTCGTCCCGTACGGACCCGCTCTCCTGGGCCCGTCGCAGCAGCCCGGCGCCCGCTTCCCGGAGCGGCAGATGGCACTGCGCCAGGGCCGAGCTCTCGTCGCGCGAGGCGGACATCAGGGAGTGCGCCAGGCCGCGGTACTCACCCGCATGAGTGACGATCGCGCCCAGCCAGTCCACCAGCGCCCGGCACGGGGCCTGGGCCGCCGCCAGTTCCCGGGAGCGGTCCAGGAGTGAGCACAGGGCGTCCTGGAAGACCGCGTTCATCAGGGCGTCCCGGTTCGGGAAGTGCCGGTAGAGGGTGCCGATGCCCACGCCCGCCCGCCGGGCGATGTCCTCCAGCGAGGCGTCCGTCCCGTGCTCGGCGAAGGACCTGCGCGCCTCGCCCACCAGCCGGTCGTGGTTCCGGCGCGCGTCCGCACGCATCGGCCGGGTCGGCGGCTGCGCCGTGCTCGCGTCCATCGGGATCGCCCCTGCCATGGCTTTCGCCCCTCCCTCTGCCCTCGGGCCCCTCTGACCTCACGGCCCCCTGGGACCCTTCGTCGGTTCCAGGATGCCACTGCGACGAAGGGGCCCGGACCGCGTCGCGACGACGCGGTCCGGGCCCCTCGGGAGCGTTCCGGGCGGTCAGTCCTTGATCTCGCAGATCAGGGCGCCGGACGAGACGGAGGCGCCGATCTCGGCGGCGAGGCCCTTGATGGTGCCGGAGCGGTGCGCGTTGAGCGGCTGCTCCATCTTCATGGCCTCCAGGACGACGACGAGGTCGCCCTCCTTGACCTCCTGGCCCTCCTCCACCGCGATCTTGACGATGGTGCCCTGCATGGGCGAGGCGAGCGAGTCGCCGGAGGCGGCGGAGCCGGCCTTCTTGGCCGCGCGGCGCTTCGGCTTGGCACCGGCCGCCAGGCCCGTACGCGCCAGGCTCATGCCCAGCGAGGACGGCAGCGAGACCTCCAGGCGCTTGCCCCCGACCTCGACGACGACGGTCTCCCGCCCGGCCTCGTCCTCGGCGTCCGCGTCCGCGGGGGCGGCGAAGGGCTTGATGTCGTTGACGAACTCGGTCTCGATCCACCGGGTGTGCACGGTGAACGGGTCCGCGGTGAAGGCGGGGTCGGCGACGACGGCCCGGTGGAACGGGATCGCGGTGGCCATGCCCTCGACCTGGAACTCCGCCAGCGCGCGGGCGGCCCGCTGGAGCGCCTGCTCGCGGGTGGCGCCGGTGATGACCAGCTTGGCGAGCAGGGAGTCCCAGGCCGGGCCGATGACCGAGCCGGACTCCACGCCCGCGTCCAGCCGGACGCCGGGGCCGGTCGGCGGGGCGAACAGCGTCACCGTGCCGGGGGCGGGGAGGAAGCCGCGGCCCGGGTCCTCGCCGTTGATCCGGAACTCGAAGGAGTGACCGCGCACCGCCGGGTCGCCGTAGCCGAGTTCCTCGCCGTCGGCGATGCGGAACATCTCGCGTACGAGGTCGATGCCGGTGACCTCTTCGGTGACCGGGTGCTCGACCTGCAGGCGGGTGTTGACCTCCAGGAAGGAGATCGTGCCGTCGAGGCCGACCAGGAACTCGACCGTGCCGGCGCCGACGTAGCCGGCCTCCTTCAGGATCGCCTTGGAGGCCGCGTACAGCTCGTCGTTCTGCGCCTGGGTCAGGAAGGGGGCCGGGGCCTCCTCCACCAGCTTCTGGTGGCGGCGCTGGAGGGAGCAGTCACGGGTGGAGACGACGACCACGTTGCCGTGCTGGTCGGCCAGGCACTGGGTCTCCACGTGGCGCGGCTTGTCGAGGTAGCGCTCGACGAAGCACTCGCCCCGGCCGAACGCCGCGACCGCCTCGCGGACCGCGGAGTCGTACAGCTCCGGGATCTCCTCCAGGGTGCGGGCCACCTTCAGGCCGCGCCCGCCACCGCCGAAGGCGGCCTTGATCGCGATCGGGAGGCCGTTCTGCTCGGCGAACGCGACGACCTCGTCGGAACCGGAGACCGGGTCCGGGGTGCCCGCGACGAGCGGGGCGCCCGCGCGCTGGGCGATGTGCCGGGCGGCGACCTTGTCGCCGAGGTCGCGGATGGCGGCCGGGGGCGGGCCGATCCAGGTCAGCCCGGCGTCCAGGACGGCCTGGGCGAACTCCGCGTTCTCCGACAGGAATCCGTACCCCGGGTGGATCGCGTCCGCCCCGGAGTCCGCGGCGGCCTGCAGCACCTTGGCCATGTCCAGATAGCTGGCGGCCGGGGTGTCACCGCCCAGGGCGAACGCCTCGTCAGCGGCCCGGACGTGCAGCGCGTCCCGGTCCGGCTCGGCGTAGACCGCGACACTCGCGATCCCCGCGTCCCGGCATGCCCGAGCAACGCGGACAGCGATTTCGCCACGGTTGGCGATGAGCACCTTGCGCACGATGACTCCCTCCTCGAAACAAGCTGAGTTTAGGGACTACCGACACGGCCGTACGACCTGTCCCCAATGGTGAGCTTGCCCACACGGAGTGTGATCCGAGGCTTGCCCCAGTAGTGAAATCCCTTGTGGCACCACGGTACGCCGGGATCGTCAACCGCACAGTAACCAGCCGGTGTGGTCCAGGTCTCTGTCTTGGCAGTCAAGTCCGTACGGCGTTTCTTTGTGGACTCCCTACGAACGGTCGGTGGATTCTTTGCCCGTCGCCCGGGTCCGTCCACCCTCTTGTCCGGAGGAATACCCGCGAGTAGCGTCCGCGCTACGCACGTACCAGAGGTAACAGGGGTGGGACGCTGATGCGCAGACCGGTGGCGATCGTGACCGCGCTCGTGCTGTTCGGGGAGGCGGTGGGCATCGTGCTCATCAACGCCGTCCTGGCCACGGTCGCCGAGAACCAGAACATGTCGCTCGCCGGCATGGACCCGGACGCCATGTCCACCGGGACCTGGGTGATGGGCGGTGTCTCCGGTCTGCTGCTGGTGCTGTGCGGGCTGACAGCTCTGATCGCGGGGATACGCGACCGCGCCCCCGGACGCGTCGGGCGGATCGCCCTGATCGGCTGCGCGGTCGTGCACGGCGTCCTGGGCGCGGTGACCGTCGGCCTGGTCGGCTGGGCCGCCTTCGCGTTCATGATGGTGGTGCTGGCCCTGCTGGTGCTCACCCTGCTGGCGTACGGGCCCGAGACCCGCACCGACGACGCGGCGGACGGCGACACGGCGGCCCCGGCGGCGGTCTGACCCGCTGTGAGGACCGGCCCGAGCCGCCGGGAGGGCAGGCCCGGGTCCGCCGGGCGAGGAGGCCGCCCGGGGCCGGAGGCTCCCCCTCAGGTCCACAGCTCCGTGACCGATACGCCCAGCTCGCCCAGCAGCCGGCGCAGCAGCGGCAGCGAGAGGCCGATGACGTTGCCGTGGTCGCCCTCGATCGAGTCGACGAACGGGGCCGACCTGCCGTCCAGGGTGAACGCCCCCGCCACGTGCAGCGGTTCGCCCGAGGCGACGTAGGCGGCGACCTCGGCGTCACTCGGCTCGCCGAACCGTACGACCGTGGACGCCGTCGCCGACGCCGTGCGGCCCGAGGCGGTGTCGATCACGCTGTGCCCGGTCTGCAGGACGCCCGCCCGGCCGCGCATCGACTTCCAGCGGGCGGTGGCCTCCTCGGCGTCGGCGGGCTTGCCGAGCGCCTCGCCGTCCAGCTCCAGCACCGAGTCGCAGCCGATGACCAGGGCGCCCGCCGCCTCGGGGCGCTCCGCGACCGCCGCCGCCTTCGCCCGTGCGAGGACGAGCGCCAGCTCGGCGGGGGTCGGGGCGCTCAGCGCGTCCTCGTCCACCCCGCTGACGATCACCTCGGGGGCGAAACCGGCCTGGCGCAGCAGACCGAGACGGGCGGGGGAGGCGGAGGCGAGCACGAGACGGCGCTGATCAGTCATGCCCGCCATCGTAGAAGGGCCCCGGCCTCCGGGGCAGCGGGCGCCCGGGAGGTGGAGGGCGCCGGGGCGGGGGCGCGCGGCGGCGGACGCACCGGTGCCGACCGGTGCCGGGGCCGGGATGCCCGGCAGCGGAGGTCCGGGAGGCGGAGGATGCCGGGGCCGGGATGCCGGGCGGCGGATTTCAGCGGATGCCGAGCACGAACATCGCCAGCAGCATCGCCAGCGCCAGCAGCACGCCCGCTCTGCGCATCATCGCCTGGGCGTCGCGCAGTTCCTTCGGCGGCTTGTTCTCGGGATCGGACCACAGCATGGTTCCGATCCTGCTGCGCCGGGCGCCGCCGCGCCTGAGTACGGGTACTCAAGAGGCGATGGCGCCCGGTTCCGGATCAGGCGGGCCAGTACGTCCGGGCCCAGGCCCGGGGGCCCGGCCGCAGCAGGCCGGTGCGGGCGATACGGCCCGGGTCGGACCACTGCTCGGGGGGCAGCGGGGCCCCGGACTGCACGGCGGACGCGGCGGCCGCGCGCGCCTGGACCACCGCCACGGCGGCGGCCAGCTCCTCCGGGGTGGGGTTGCCCCGTACGACCTTGATCATGGGCAGACCTCTCTGTGCGACAGGACGGGCGGACGGGCCGACGGCTACAGCGGGATGTTGCCGTGCTTCTTCGGAGGCAGGGATTCCCGCTTCGTACGGAGCTGACGCAGGCCCTTGACGATGTGGGCCCGGGTGTCGGACGGCATGATCACCGCGTCGACGTAACCGCGCTCGGCCGCCACGTAGGGGTTGAGCAGCGTGTCCTCGTAGTCCGCCATCAGCTCGGCGCGGGTCGCGTCCGGGTCCTCGGCGGCGGCGATGGTCCGGCGGTGCAGGATGTTCACCGCGCCCTGCGCGCCCATGACGGCGACCTGCGCAGTGGGCCAGGCGAGGTTGAGGTCGGCCCCCAGGTGCTTGGAGCCCATCACGTCGTACGCGCCGCCGAAGGCCTTGCGGGTGATGACGGTGATCAGCGGGACCGTCGCCTCCGCGTAGGCGTAGATCAGCTTCGCGCCGCGCCGGATGATGCCGCCGTACTCCTGGTCCACGCCCGGCAGGAAGCCCGGCACGTCCACGAAGGTGATCACGGGGACGTTGAACGCGTCGCAGGTCCGGACGAAGCGGGCCGCCTTCTCGCTCGCGTCGATGTCCAGGCAGCCGGCGAACTGCATCGGCTGGTTGGCGACGATCCCGACCGGGTGGCCCTCGACCCGGCCGAAGCCGGTGATGATGTTCGGCGCGAACAGGGCCTGGGTCTCCAGGAACTCGGCGTCGTCCAGGACGTGCTCGATCGCGGTGTGCATGTCGTACGGCTGGTTCGCCGAGTCCGGGATCAGCGTGTCCAGCTCGCGGTCCTCGTCCGTGACCGTCAGGTCCGCCTCCTCCGGGAAGGCCGGGGCCTCGGAGAGGTTGTTCGAAGGCAGGTAGGACAGCAGGGACTTGACGTACTCGATGGCGTCCTTCTCGTCGCCCGCCATGTGGTGCGCCACCCCGGAGGTGGTGTTGTGCGTACGGGCTCCGCCCAGCTCCTCGAAGCCGACGTCCTCACCGGTGACCGTCTTGATGACGTCGGGTCCGGTGATGAACATGTGCGAGGTCTGGTCGACCATCACCGTGAAGTCGGTGATCGCGGGGGAGTAGACCGCGCCGCCCGCGCACGGGCCGACGATCAGCGAGATCTGCGGGACCACGCCGGAGGCGTGCACGTTGCGGCGGAAGATCTCGGCGAAGAGACCGAGCGCCACGACGCCTTCCTGGATGCGCGCGCCGCCGCCGTCGTTGATGCCGATGACCGGGCAGCCGGTCTTCAGCGCGAAGTCCATGACCTTCACGATCTTCTCGCCGTAGACCTCGCCGAGCGAGCCGCCGAAGATCGTGAAGTCCTGCGAGTACACGCACACCGGGCGGCCGTCGACCGTGCCGTAGCCCGTGACGACCCCGTCCCCGTACGGGCGGTTCTTCTCGATGCCGAAGTTGGTGGAGCGGTGCCGGGCGAACTCGTCGAGTTCCACGAAGGAGCCCTCGTCCAGGAGCAGCTCGACCCGCTCACGGGCCGTCAGCTTGCCCTTGGCGTGCTGCTTCTCGACCGCGCGGGCCGACCCGGCGTGCGTCGCCTCGTCGATGCGGCGCGTCAGGTCCGCGAGCTTGCCGGCGGTGGTGTGGATGTCGCTTTGCGGCTCGGACATCGGGGGAGGCTCCCTGCCTGGTCACGGGGACGACGACCGGATGGTGGTCACGGGGGACGGGCGGTCGTCCGTCCGGCTCTGCGGCTACGGACTCGTAACGCGGATGTATGGATGGTGCTCTGGTGCTCTGGCTGTTGCGCGGTGCTCGGTACGGGATCTGCTCGTGCTGCCGGGTCTCGTCGCTCTGCGGTTACTGCCTCGTAGGGTATCGGCGCGTCTCCGGAAAGGCAGTGCGTCCTTTGCCACACCTAGGCTGGGTTGCATGACACCACCGGATGCGCCACACAACCGCTGGTCGGACCTCGACCGGCCGCCTCTCAACGTGACCGCGCTGCGCCGCGGGCTGCTGCGGCCGGACACGTTGTGGACGTCGCTGGAGGTCGTGGAGTCCACCGGGTCCACCAACACCGACCTCGCCGAGCGGGCCCGTGCCGGGGCGGCGGCCGAGGGCGCGGTGCTGATCGCCGAGGAGCAGACCGCGGGGCGCGGCCGGCTGGAGCGGACCTGGACCGCACCGCCCCGCTCCGGGCTCTTCTTCTCGGTCTACCTGGAGCCCGGCGACATCCCGCCCGAGCGGTGGGGGTGGGTGCCGCTGCTGGCCGGGGTGGCCGCCGCGACCGGTCTCGCCAAGGCCGCCGGTGTCGACATGTCACTGAAGTGGCCCAACGACCTGCTCGTCCAGGTCCCCCGGACCCCCGACCCGGTCGGCCCGGGGGACGGCTCCTCGGGCGAGGAACGCAAGACCGGCGGCATCCTCGGCGAGTTCGCCGGGGGCGGCATCGTGGTGGGCCTCGGCATCAACGTCTCCCTGCGCGCCGACGAGCTGCCCGCCCCCACCGCGGGCTCGCTCGCCCTCGCCGGGGCGGTCTCCACCGACCGCGAGACGCTGCTGCGGGCCGTCCTGCGCTCGTTGGAGCACTGGTACGGCGCATGGAAGGCGGCCGGTGGCGACGCGGCCGCGAGCGGCCTCCAGGCCGCCTACGCGGCGGGCTGCGCGACGCTCGAGCGGACGGTGCGGGCCGAGCTGCCGGGCGGGAGCTCCCTGGTCGGGGACGCGGTCGCGATCGACGGGGACGGCCGGCTGGTCCTCGCCACCGAGGACGGGCTCCGGCAACCGGTGTCGGCCGGGGACATCGTCCACCTGCGCGGCGCGGCGGGCGGCCTGACCTGAGGGGTTTCCGGCCGGCCGGGCCGCCCCGGCGGCCGTACGGGCCGAGAGTGCTCGCGCCGGAGATGTCACGCGCGACGCACCGGGGACGGGCGACCAAGGACGTGAGCCAGAGCACACCTGCCGTATTGTTGAGGCGATCCAGCGACAGATCGCTGTCGGGGCGATCAGCGACAGATCGGCAGGCAGTGCGCAGGGAACGGGCAGGAGGCGGCTGGTGACCGTCGGCGACACGTCGTCCGGCGCGGGTGAGGAGCCCGGGGCGGACTCCTCGGTCCACGCCACACCCCACCACGAGGTCGACCACACGGTGGAACCGACCGACGACCCCCTCGCCATCCGCCTCGAAGCGCTCATCCTGGGGGCCGACCGGCGCTACACGCCGTTCCAGGCGGCCCGCACCGCCGGGGTCTCGATGGACCTGGCCTCCCGGTTCTGGCGGGCCATGGGCTTCGCCGACATCGGCCAGGCCAAGGCCCTCACCGAGGCCGACGTCCTCGCCCTGCGGCGGCTCGCCGGTCTCGTCGAGGCGGGGCTGCTCAGCGAGCCGATGGCGATCCAGGTCGCCCGCTCCACCGGACAGACCACCGCCCGGCTGGCCGAATGGCAGATCGACTCCTTCCTGGAGGGGCTGACCGAGCCGCCCGAGCCCGGCATGACCCGCACCGAGGTCACCTATCCGCTGGTCGAGCTGCTCCTCCCGGAGCTCCAGGAGTTCCTCGTCTACGTCTGGCGCCGCCAGCTGGCGGCCGCCACCGGGCGGGTCGTGCAGGCGGCCGACGACGAGGAGATGGTCGACCGGCGGCTCGCGGTCGGCTTCGCGGACCTGGTCGGCTTCACCCGGCTGACCCGGCGCCTGGAGGAGGAGGAGCTCGGCGAGCTGGTCGAGTCCTTCGAGACGACCGCCGCGGACCTGGTCGCCGCGCACGGCGGCCGGCTCATCAAGACCCTCGGCGACGAGGTCCTCTTCGCCGCCGACGACGCGGGCACGGCCGCCGAGATAGCACTCCGGCTGATCGAGGCGATGTCCCAGGACGAGACGATGCCCGCCCTGCGCGTCGGCATCGCGTTCGGCACCGTCACCACCCGGATGGGCGACGTCTTCGGCACCACCGTGAACCTCGCCAGCCGGCTCACCTCGATAGCTCCGAAGGACGCCGTCCTGGTCGACGGGGCCTTCGCCAAGGAGCTGGTCCGCCACGGCGACGCCCCCGAGTCCGAGGCACAGGCCGCCGAGGCGGTCGCGGCCGCCGCCGAACGGGCCCGGCTCGCGGAGAAGGAGGGCCGCGAGCCCGACGACGAGCCGCCGCTGCCGACGTACCGCTTCGGCCTCCAGCCGATGTGGCAGCGCCCGGTGCGCGGGCTCGGCGTGGTGGAGCCCTGGCTGCTGGCCCGGCGGGGCAGGCCGGGGTCCTGAGTCCGATGGGGCGCAGGAGGCTCCTGAGCCCGGTGGGGCGCAGGAGGTTCCTGGGGCCGGTGGGGCGTGAGGGGATCCTGAGGCCGGTGGCGCAGACCCGACTTCCGGGCCGGCTGGGGCAGGGCCGGTTTCCGGCTCGTTCGCGCCCGCGCCTCCGCTCGTGCCGCCGGTCCGGCGATCTCCCCTGTCCAGGATTCCCGCCGGTGTCTAGGATTCCTGCCGGATAACGCTCGTTAACGGCAGCGGGCGTCGTCGCAGGGCTGTCGTCGACCGACAGCGCCGTCAACCGACAGGGGTGCAGCCATGACCGTCACGTCCGAGCAGCGGTACGGGGAGTTCGTCGTCGTACGGCGGCACGAGGGGCAGGAGCACGTCGCCGAGCTGGTCCTCGACCGCCCCAAGGCCATGAACGCCGTCTCCACCGACATGGCCCGTTCGATCGCCGCCGCCTGCGACGCGCTCGGCGCCGACCGGGACGTCCGGGCCACCGTCCTGACCTCCAGTCACGAGCGGGCCTTCTGCGTGGGCGCGGACCTCAAGGAGCGCAACTCCTTCTCCGACGCCGACCTCGTCCGTCAGCGGCCCACCGCCCGCGCCGCCTACACCGGGGTCCTGGAGCTGCCGATGCCGGTGATCGCCGCCGTGCACGGCTTCGCCCTCGGCGGCGGCTTCGAACTCGCCCTCGCCTGCGATGTGATCGTCGCCGACACCACCGCGCTCGTCGGGCTGCCCGAGGTGTCCGTGGGCGTCATCCCGGGCGGTGGCGGTACGCAGTTGCTGCCGCGCCGGGTGGGTGCGGCCCGCGCCGCCGAGCTGGTGTTCAGCGCCCGCCGCGTCGAGGCCGCCGAGGCTCGCGAACTGGGCCTGGTGGACGAGCTGGTCGAGGCGGGCCGGGACCGTGAGGAGGCCCTCGCGCTGGGCGGCCGGATCGCCGCCAACTCGCCGGTCGGGCTGCGTGCGGCCAAGAAGGCGCTCCGGCTGGGGCAGGGTCTCGATCTGCGGGCGGGCCTGGAGGTCGAGGACGCGGCCTGGCGCTCGGTGGCCTTCTCCGGCGACCGGGCGGAGGGCGTGGCCGCGTTCAACGAGAAGCGGCGCCCGGACTGGCCCGGCGAGTGACGACGCGCGTGCGTGACGCAGGGTGATCCCCTTGCGGGACATGACGGGAATTCGTTAAGCACCAAATAGATCAAAAGCGGACAAATCTACATAGGCTGTAGAAATGGGTGGTGACGACGAACGGCTGCGGGCCGTGGTTTCGCTGGCGCAGGCCATGGCCGCGGCCTACACGCCGCGCGAATCGTGGCGGGCGGCGGCGCTGGGCGCCTGCGAGGCGTTGGGCGGCAGCTTCGCCGCGCTCTCCGTCTGGGAGCGGGACCGGGGCAGGCTGCGGGTGCTGGTGAACGCGGGGCAACGGGCCGACGGGGAGGAGGAGTTCCCCGAGGAGGAGGCCTACCCGGTCCACGAGTTCCCGGAGATCACCGAGTTCCTGCACGAGCGCTGGGCCGGCGGCGGCGAGCCCGACGCCTGGGTGGAGACCGCCGACGGGCTGCCCGGCGCCGGCGGCCCGGCACGCGGCGCGCGCCCGTACTGCCATCAGCGGGTCGCCGCGCTGCGGCGGCGCGGCCGGGGCTGCTGCGTGGTCGCGCCGATCGTGCTGCACGGCCGGGCGTGGGGCGAGCTGTATGTGGCGCGGCCGGCCGGGGAGCCCGTCTTCGGCCGGGCCGACGCCGACTTCGCGACCGTGCTCGCCGCCGTCGTGGCCTCCGGGCTCGCCCAGACCGAACGCCTGGAGGAGGTCCGCAAACTGGCCTTCACCGATCCGCTGACCGGCCTCGCCAACCGCCGCGCGGTCGACATCCAGCTCGACGAGGCCGTCGAGCGGCACCGCGTCGACGACACGGTCGTCAGCCTCGTCGTCTGCGACCTGAACGGCCTCAAGGCGGTGAACGACACCCACGGCCACGCCGTCGGCGATCGTCTGCTGGAACGTTTCGGCTCCGTGCTGTCGCTGTGCGGGGCGATGCTGCCGGAGGCGCTCGCGGCCCGGCTCGGCGGTGATGAGTTCTGCCTGCTCGCGGCGGGCCCCCCGGCCGACGCGGTGGTCGCGGTCGCCACCGAGCTCTGCGACCGGGCGGCGGCGATCGAGCTGGGCGACGGGGTCGCCTGCGGGGTCGCGTCGACGGGCGACCCGATCGGGCCGGTGCACTCGGCGCGGCGGCTGTTCCGGCTCGCGGACGCCGCCCAGTACCGGGCCAAGGCCGCCCGTTCCCGAGGGCCGGTGGTGGCCGGGCGGGACGGTGACGTCATCCGGCTCGCGGACTCCCCGCCGAAGTCCCCGCACGACCGGCGCAGGCTCCGCGGCAACCGGCCGTGAGCCCGGCCGGCGCCGCATGACGCCTCGGCCGGCGTCCGTAAGGGGCCCGGTGCGGCAGCGCTAGTGACATGAAGGGTTTCAGTCCGTACGCTGCTGAATATGGATATGCACACAGTCGTGGTGGGGACGTCCGGAACCACCGCCGAGGACGTCGTCGCCGTGGCCCGCCACGGCGCCCGGGTCGAGCTCTCCGCCACCGCCGTGGACGCGCTCGCCGCCGCCCGCCTCATCGTGGACGCGCTCGCGGCCAAGCCCGAGCCGGTCTACGGCGTCTCCACCGGCTTCGGCGCCCTCGCCAGTCGCCACATCGGCCACGAGCTGCGGGCGCAGCTCCAGCGCAACATCGTCCGCTCGCACGCGGCGGGCATGGGTCCGCGCGTCGAACGCGAGGTCGTCCGCGCGCTGATGTTCCTCCGGCTCAAGACGGTCGCCTCCGGCCACACCGGCGTACGCCCCGAGGTCGCGCAGACGATGGCGGACCTGCTGAACGCCGGCATCACGCCCGTCGTCCACGAATACGGCTCGCTCGGCTGCTCCGGCGACCTCGCGCCCCTCTCGCACTGCGCGCTCACCCTGATGGGCGAGGGCGAGGCGGAGGGCCCCGACGGCACGGTCCGCCCGGCCGGCGAGCTGCTCGCCGCACACGGCATCGCCCCGGTGGAGCTGGCCGAGAAGGAGGGGCTGGCCCTCCTCAACGGCACCGACGGCATGCTCGGCATGCTGGTCATGGCCCTCGCGGACCTGAAGAATCTCTACACCTCCGCCGACATCACCGCCGCCCTCTCCCTGGAGGCACTGCTCGGCACGGACAAGGTCCTCGCCCCCGAGCTGCACGCCATCCGCCCGCACCCCGGTCAGGGCGTCAGCGCGGACAACATGCTGCGGGTGCTGGCGGGTTCAGGGCTGACGGGGCGGCACGCCGACGTCACGGGCGACGCCCCCCGGGTCCAGGACGCGTACTCGGTGCGCTGCGCCCCTCAGGTCAACGGAGCGGGCCGCGACACCCTCGACCACGCCGACGTCGTCGCGGGCCGCGAACTGGCCTCCTCCGTCGACAACCCGGTGGTCCTCCCCGACGGACGGGTCGAGTCCAACGGCAACTTCCACGGCGCACCCGTCGCGTACGTCCTGGACTTCCTCGCGATCGTCGCCGCCGACCTCGGCTCCATCTGCGAACGCCGTACCGACCGGCTGCTCGACAAGAACCGCTCCCACGGCCTGCCGCCGTTCCTCGCGGACGACGCCGGGGTCGACTCGGGGCTGATGATCGCCCAGTACACTCAGGCCGCCCTGGTCAGCGAGATGAAGCGGCTCGCGGTCCCCGCGTCCGCCGACTCCATCCCGTCCTCCGCGATGCAGGAGGACCACGTCTCCATGGGCTGGTCCGCCGCGCGCAAGCTCCGTACCGCCGTGGACAACCTGGCCCGGATCGTCGCCGTCGAGCTGTACGCGGCGACCCGCGCCGTCGAACTGCGCGCCGCCCAGGGACTCGTTCCCGCCCCCGCCTCGCAGGCCGCCGTGGCCGCGCTGCGCGCCGCCGGAGCGGAGGGCCCGGGGCCGGACCGCTTCCTCGCGCCGGACCTGGCCGCCGCCGACGCGTTCGTACGGGAAGGGCGCCTGGTCGCGGCGGTGGAGCAGGTGACCGGGCCGCTGGCCTGAGCCGGTTCCGTACGCGTACGGCGAAGGGGCCCCGCGCCGGGGGGAGCGGGGCCCCTTCGCCAGGTCCGTACCGGGTGAGCGGCGCGGGGCGGGTGCCGGTGGTGCGGCACCGGGGGGCGGGCGCCGGATCAGAACGCCGGGCGCGTCCCGGCGCCGGCGCCGCTGGGGCCCGCACCCGCCGCGGAGCGGCGCACCGAGTACGTCACGAAGCCCGCGCCGATGCCCAGCAGGGCGGTGCCGCCGATGAGGTACGGAGTGGTGTCCAGGCCTGGACCGGTGTCGGCGAGGCGGGCTCCGGAGGCGTCGTCGGCCTGGCCGGCGGTGCGGTCGGACGCGGCCGCCGGAACGCCCCGCTGCTCGGCGTTCTCCACGGTCGCGTTGGCCGACGGGACGAACCAGAGAGCGGCCAGCAGCGTGCCTGCGGCGGTGGCGGTCAGCAGTGTGCGACGAGCGACGGACACAGATTCGATCCCCTTGCGACAACCGTGAGTTAGCCCCGTGGGCCGATGCTAAGCAAAGCAGCGGGTCGGTGGAAAGTCGTGGCCCCGCCGGGCTTTACGCTCCGGCCATGAGCACAGATGAGACATCCAGGTTTGTTCGCCTTCGCGTGGAGATGGTGCTGGAGGTCACCGACCTCGACGCCCTGACCGGAACCGCCCTCGAATCGATCGCCGCCGAGTACGGGGAGCCCGTCGCCGGCGTCGGCGGGAGCGAGACCGCCGAGGAGCGGATGCATGCCGAGGCCACGGTCCGGGCAGACGGAGCAGAGGCGCTCGCCTCGCTGGTCGACCCCTTCGACCTGGTCAGCGAGGTGCCCGGGGTCGAGCTCGCCCAGGCTTCCTGGAGCAGCGAGTCCATCGAGTACGACCCCGAAGCGGAGGACTGGGACGACGTGGACGGCGGCGAGGAGGGCCTCTTCCTGCCGCAGGACGGGGACGACGAGGAGGGGTACGGCGACACGGTCGCGCACAATGGGAGGAACGACGGCGAGGACGGTGACCCCGCGCAGCGGGTGTGACGTGTGAGAACACCGGCCCCGGCCCCGCTCATCCGCGGACCGGGGCCGCGCCGTGCGGCGGAGGAAACCGGGGCCCGGCCACGGGAACCACGGCCGCCGGCACGGCGTCGATGAGTGGTGTTCCCCACATCCGTCGTGGATGTGGAACGGAGCGACCATTCCGGGTGTTCTTGGAACATTGACGGGTAATGCCGCCTGGCGGTCCCGTCCGGGGATGTTGGGGAAATCGGCGACGATGGAGAAGCGTGTGATGACGGACAGCAAGCGGCGCAGGGGCCTGGTGGCCGTGTCCGCACTGCTCGGCGGCGTTCTGGTGCTTTCGGCCTGTACCGACGACGGCGACAAGGGCGGAAAGACGAACGCCGGTAGTTCGGAGTCGTCGCAGCAGCAGGTGGACGAGGCCGCGGCGGCGGAGACGTCCGAGGCCCAGATAGCGATCAAGCCCGAGAACGGCGCGACCAACGCCAGCATCAACAACGCGGCGCAGATCACCGTGGCCAAGGGCAAGCTGACCAAGGTCGTCATGACGGCGGCGGACGGCACCCCGGTCGAGGGCACGCTGGCCGCCGACGGCTCCAGCTGGAAGCCCGCGGGCCAGCTGGAGCGTTCCACCAGGTACAAGATCGACGCCACGGCGGCCGACTCGAAGGGCCGCGAGGCCCACGAGAACAGCTCCTTCACCACCGTCTCGCCCGACAACAGCTTCATCGGGAACTTCACCCCCGAGGACGGCTCCACGGTCGGCGTCGGGATGCCCGTCTCGATCAACTTCAACAAGGAGATCACGGACAAGAAGGCCGTCCAGGACGGCATCACCGTGAGCTCCAGCAGCGGCCAGGAGGTCGTCGGCCACTGGTTCAACGGCCAGCGCCTGGACTTCCGCCCGCAGGACTACTGGCAGGGCGGCTCCACCGTCACCCTGAAGCTGGCGCTCGACGGCGTCGAGGGCGCGGACGGCGTCTTCGGTGTCCAGCAGAAGACCGTCACCTTCAAGATCGGCCGCAACCAGGTCTCCACCGTCGACGCGAAGACCAAGCAGATGACGGTCACCCGCGACGGCAAGACGATCAAGACGATCCCGATCTCCGCGGGCTCTCCCGACAACCCCACGTACAACGGTCAGATGGTGATCTCCGAGAAGCACAAGGAGACCCGGATGAACGGCGCCACCGTCGGCTTCACCGATGACGACGGCAAGGGCGAGTACGACATCAAGGACGTGCCGCACGCCATGCGCCTGTCCACGTCGGGCACCTTCATCCACGGCAACTACTGGGGCAAGGGCATCTTCGGCAACGCCAACACCAGCCACGGCTGCGTGGGCCTCGCCGACGTGAAGGGCGCGAACGACCCCAACGCCCCCGGCGCCTGGTTCTACGACAACTCGCTCGTCGGCGACGTGGTCATCGTGAAGAACTCCCCGGACAAGACGATCACCCCGGACAACGGTCTCAACGGCTGGAACATGAGCTGGGCGGAGTGGACGGCCGGTTCCCAGGCCTGATCCGCCCCGGTACGCCGGTCCCCTTCTCCGCACCACCCCCGTCCCCGCCCGAAGGCGGCGGCCCCGCAGTCCCGGGGCCGCCGCCTTCGGCGCGTCCGGGCCCGTCCACGCCGGGGCATGACCTCCGGGGTAATCGACCCGCACCGCCCCGCCCGGCAGCATCGTGGGTGTCACGAGGAGCACCCCGAACCCTGACGGAGGACCGGATCATGACCGCGTACGCCATCGCCCACCTGCGCCCCGCCGACGGCCCCGTCGAGGACGAGGTGCTGAGCTACATCGAGCGGATCCAGGCCACCATGGAGCCCTACGGAGGGCACTTCCTCGTGCACGGCGGCGAGGTGGACGTGGTGGAGGGCGCCTGGCCGGGCGCGGTGGTCGTCGTCGCCTTTCCCGGGGCGGCGGAGGCCCGCGCCTGGTACGCGTCCCCCGCCTACCAGGAGATCCTGCCGCTGCGCACCCGGCACCTCGACGGCGACGTGGTGATCGTTCCCGGCGTCGGCGCGGAGTACGACGCGTCGGCCACGGCGGCCGCGATGCGGGCGGCGCGGGACCGGACGGCCGGATAGGGCTGCCACTGCCGCCGCGAAGGCGCGGTCGCCCCGCACACGTCAGTCACCGCGTAGGACCGGCCCGTGCGCCCCTCCCCGTACCGCCGCCCGGTAGGACCGCAGGTCGCGGCGCCGCACCTGGCGCACCCCCGCGAGATCCGCGTACGGCTCGACGGGGCGGCCCACGGGGCGCTCGGGGCCCCAGACCGCCGCCGGGTCGCGCAGGAACCGGCGCCAGGGCTGGAGCGGCAGCCAGAGGAGCCCGTACAGCCAGCGCAGCACCAGCCTGCGGAAGCCCGGCCGGCCCGCGTCGGGCAGCCGGATCACCCGGACCCCCATGATCAGCTTTCCGGCGCTCGCCCGGACGGCCATGGTCAGCAGCACCTGGTTGACGAACGACAGCCCGATCAGCTGGACGACCGGCAGGGCGATCGCGCGCCCCGTCCCGCCGGATTCCAGGCAGGAGCGCACCAGCAGCCCGACGGTGAGCAGGCACAGATAGGCGTCGAGCCCGACCGCCAGATACCGGCGCATGTCCCCCGTGCCCCGGGGCAGGCGCGGCTGCCCGGCGGGCCCCGGGCCGGGGTGGGCGGACGGGCGGGCGTACGCCGGAGCGGCCGCCCGCACGGGTGGCGGGGGGCGGGGCCGGACGCGACCGGGGCGAGCCCTTACCGGCCCGGTGCGCCCCGCGCGACGCCCGTGACGCGTCGGGAGGCAGCCCAGTCCGACGCCCCCGTGGCTTGGTCATGGGGGCATCATGACTGATCGTCAGGGGAGGTGTCCTCGTTCCTGACGGGTAACAAAGCGCGGCGGTCCGTTCTTTCACCGGACCCGCACGTCCGGCGCGTGGACGCCTCGCCACGCGTGCGGAGCGGGGCGGCGACGGGGCCGGGACAGGGCCGGGGCCGGGGCCGTGACGGGGGCTCGGCCGGGACAGTGCTGCGGCGGGGCCGAGTTGGGACGGGACAGGGCTGGGACGGGACAGGGCTGGGGCTGGGCTGGGCTGGGCTCCGGCCGGGGGGATGGTCCGCCCGGGGGCCAGGTGCTGACCGAAACGCCTGATCATGGCCAGTATGTGGATGCTCCTCGAAGATCATCGAGTGGCGTTGGACAATCGGACGGTGGCGTCCCCAGGGACGGGGACGCCGACGCGCACGAGCCGATCACGGAAGGTCTTGATCAGATGCCGGTCATCCCCGACTCGCCCGACTCCGCCCGTACGCAGGACGCCGCGGCCCGCGTCATCGAGCCGCTCTACGCCGAGATCCTGCGCCGCAACCAGGGCGAGCAGGAGTTCCACCAGGCGGTCCGCGAGGTCCTGGAGACGCTCGGGCCGGTGCTGACGCAGCGCCCCGAGTTCGTCGACGCCCGCATCATCGAGCGCATATGCGAGCCGGAGCGCCAGTTGATCTTCCGGGTGCCGTGGTCGGACGACTCCGGCGACATCCACGTCAACCGCGGTTTCCGGGTGGAGTTCTCCAGTTCGCTCGGCCCCTACAAGGGCGGGCTGCGCTTCCACCCCTCGGTCAATCTCGGCATCGTGAAGTTCCTCGGCTTCGAGCAGATCTTCAAGAACGCCCTCACCGGCATGCCCATCGGCGGCGGCAAGGGCGGCGCGGACTTCGACCCCAAGGGCAGGTCCGACGCCGAGATCATGCGCTTCTGCCAGTCGTTCATGACCGAACTCCACCGTCACCTGGGGGAGTACACGGACGTGCCCGCCGGTGACATCGGCGTCGGCGGCCGGGAGATCGGCTATCTCTTCGGCCAGTACAAGCGGATCACCAACCGTTACGAGTCCGGCGTCCTCACCGGCAAGGGCCTCGGCTGGGGCGGCGCGCAGGCCCGTACGGAGGCCACCGGCTACGGCACGGTCCTGTTCACCGCCGAGATGCTGCGCAGCCGGGGCGAGTCGCTGGAGGGCCAGACCGTCGCGGTCTCCGGCTCGGGCAACGTGGCCATCTACGCCATCGAGAAGGCCCAGCAGCTCGGCGCGACCGTCATCACCTGCTCGGACTCCGGCGGTTTCGTCGTCGACGAGAAGGGCATCGACCTCGCCCTCCTCAAGGAGATCAAGGAGACCGGCCGGGGCCGGGTCGCGGAGTACGCCGAACGGCGCGGTGCCCACGCCCGGTTCGGGTCCGGTACGGGCGTGTGGTCGGTTCCCGTGGACGTGGCCCTGCCCTGTGCCACGCAGAACGAACTCCACGAGGCGGACGCGCTGGACCTCGTACGCAACGGCGTCAAGGCGGTCGCGGAGGGCGCCAACATGCCCACCACGCCGGAGGCGGTCCGGGTGCTCCAGGAGGCGGGCGTCGCCTTCGCCCCGGGCAAGGCGGCCAACGCGGGCGGGGTCGCGACGAGCGCGCTGGAGATGCAGCAGAACGCGTCGAGGGACTCGTGGAGCTTCGCCCACACCGAGGAGCGCCTCGCCGAGATCATGCGGCACATCCACGACTCCTGCCATACGACGGCGGAGCGGTACGGGAGCCCCGGCAACTACGTGGCCGGCGCGAACATCGCGGGCTTCGAGCTGGTCGCGGACGCGATGCTGGCGCAGGGGCTGATCTGACGGACACCGCTGTGATGCGGGCCGGGGGACGCGCCGGGGAGGTGCGGGCGCGGGGATGCGGGCCGAGGGCGCAGACCGGGGAGGTGCGGGCTTCGGGGATGCGGGCCGGGGAGCAGACCGGGAAGGTGCGGGCCCCGGGGATGCGGGCCGGGGCACAGACCGGGTACGTACGGGCCGCGGTGATGCAGGCCCGGGAGGCGCCGACGCCTCCCGGGCGCCCGCGTCACCGAACCGCCCCGTCCCAATCGGCCCGTCGCAGAATCGGCCCGTCACCGAACCGCCCCGTCACCGACCGCCATTTCCTCGAACACGGCCGTCCGGCACGGAACTTCGCCGACAGCAGATCCGCCCGGAGCGCAACGCCGACCCCGTGCCGCGAGTGCGCCGCGCTCCTAGGCTGGGGCGGTGACCATCCGAGCGACGAACCAGGCCGACGTGATCCCCCTGCGCCCGCTCCCGGCGGCGGCCGACCCGGCACCCCCGGCCCTGCCCCCGGAGCCGCTCTGGCGCGACCTCGTCGGTGAGGTGCTGCGCCGTGAGCGCCGGGCGCAGGGAAGGACGCTGAAGGACGTGTCCGAAGCGTCCCGGATCTCCATGGCGTACCTCTCCGAGGTGGAGCGCGGCCGCAAGGAGGCCTCCTCGGAGGTGCTGGCCGCCGCGGCACGGGCACTCGGCCTGAGCCTCGCCGACGTCCTGGCGCTGGCGGGGGAGCGGCTGGTCAGCCTCACGGCGGCCCGGACCCGGAGCCGGCCCCGGTCGCTGGGGACGGTGGGCGGGGGCCGGCCGGCCGGGACGGCCGGTCCGGCGGGCCCGATGGGCGGAGTGCTGCTGGCGGCGTGAGTGCCAGGTCTCCGTGAAGGTGGCGAGCGTCCCGCTGATCATGGCGAATCGGCTGGGCCGGTGGGCGTTACGGCTGGGCGTGCGGGTCGTTGAGCTTGTCATTTATCCAGTTCGCCGGGGTTTCGTCCCCACCTTGTGGTGGGCGGGTCGGCTGTGCGCCTCGCCGGTGGCGAGGACTCTGCCCACGTCGTGCCGGGTGGCGGGCCGGCGGTTCTTCGAGCCGGGCGGCCTTCCCGGGCCGGGCCGGGACGGTTTCGGTGCACCGGCCGGAGAGCCGGTCTTCGCGTGCAGGTTCCTGAACCCTCTGCGGACGCGGGCGGGTGTCAGTTTGTTCGGCTCGACCGGCTTCTCCCAGGGCCTGCGGAGGTCGGTGGCCAGCGGGCGCGCGAGCCGGAGCTGGGTGTAGGCGGCGATCATCAGCCAGGTCCACCGGTCGGCCGCTTCCGAGCTGCGGAGCCGGGGCTTGGTCCAGCCGAGTGTCTGCTTGAACAGGCGGAATGTGTGCTCGATGTCGAAGCGGCGGAGGAAGGACTGCCAGCAGCGGTCGACGTCCGCCTCGGTGGCACCGGTGCGCGACCACCACAGCCAGACCGGCTTGTTGACCCCGCCGCTGGGCAGCTTCTCCACGACCAGCCGGACGACGGTGCCCTCGATGAGGGGCAGCGGGCCGTCGTGGTCGAGCCACGCGGCCCGGCGGGTCAGCCGCGGGTGCAGTCGGTGCCACGCCTGCGCGGTCGCCTTCCCGTAGAGCCGGGTGTCCGTGACCGTCAGGGCCTGCTCGGCGCCCCAGGTTGCGGGGTCGCCGAAGACGAACTCTCCGCCGTGCTTGGGCGGCCGGCCGCCTTTGGGGTTGGCCAGGTGGAACTCTTCGCGGGAGGGCGTCGGACGCCGCATCACGCGATCGGACCGGAGCCGGCCGAGGATCTCGACGGGCAGGTCGTCCAGCAGGTGGGCGATGCGCGGAGCGTCGTATCCCGCGTCCAGCACGACCAGGACCTCCGGATCACCCGGCTTCCACTGACCGGCGGCGACCAGCCGCTCGACGACTTCGCGGATCTGCACGGTGGTCACCGCGGCGACGTCGGCGCCGGGCTGAAGGCGGACCGCGTCCAGCACCGCAGTCCAGGACGTGCGGCCACTCTCCAGCGCGGCCACGACCGAGTACGGCCAGCCGGGCACCATCTGATGCTTGCCCTCACCCCGCCCGAAGGTGTGGCAAAAGGCCCGGTCAGCACACGTGTTGGCGTCCGGCCGCAGCCACGGCGAGACATCTACCGCCAGCACGAGCCGACCGTCCGCCGCCCTCGGCAACAGCACCCCGGCCAGGGCACGACGCAGCCGGGCGACATCGATCCGCCCCTGGTTGAGCCCCCCGTACAGAGCTCCATGACCACGGCGGTGTTCCGGCGCAAGCGCGAGATCGACCAACGTCCGTACCGGCCCGTCCGTGCACAGCAGCGCGTCGCACAACTCGAACAACGCGTCGCCCCGCGCGGTCAGACACGAGTACAGCTCCGACCGGAAGTGTGACACTTCCGCGAACGCATCCCGCAGGACGCCCTGATGCACCAAACTCACGACCACGGCCTTCGTGCTGATCCACTCTGTGACGGAGCACAGGATCAGACGAAGGCCGCCTACGTGTCCGCTGAACTGCGAAAACGCCGATCAAGTTCGAGCCGCGTTCGACGCCGGACCATAAATGACAAGTTGAGAGCCTGTTTCTGAACCCTCGGACGTGAGGGCTCGGTACCAAACGGGGTCCGACCGCATTCCGGTCGGACCCCATTTAGTGCTTCGTCACCAGCCGTCTTTTCGTTACCGGCCGTGCGATGGCGCAGGACGTCCCTGATCGCTCAAATAGCTCGGTGGGTTGCGGGGTATGGGGTGATTACCCCCCCGATCCATCAAGAGTGATGGTGTGCTGGCGGTCCGTCATGGGAAGATCCAGGCGCGTCGGCAACGAGCCGGCCAGTAAGGAGCACCCATGTCCGAGACCACGCCCAATTCAGATGGCCCCACCGAGGATCGGTCGGAAGTCGCGTCGTTCGATCACTCGAAGCTGAAGCATGTGGAGACTGAGGAGAAAAACCCTCTCCCCACGGCCGCGATGCTTGGTGAAGAGCTGATGCCGGATCGGTCAGAAGTCGCGTCGTTCGATCCCTCGAAGCTGAAGCATGTGGAGACTGAGGAGAAGAGCCCTCTCCCCACGCCCGCGACGCTTGGTGAAGAGCTGATGCCGGATCGGTCAGAAGTCGCGTCGTTCGATCCCTCGAAGCTGAAGCATGTGGGGACCGAGGAGAAAAACCCTCTCCCCACGGCCGCGATGCTTGGTGAAGAGCTGAGGCCGGATCGGTCAGGAGTCGCGTCGTTCGATGACTCGAAGCTGAAGCATGTGGGGACCGAGGAGTACAGCCCTCTCCCCACGGCCGCGACGCTTGGTGAAGAGCTGAGCCCGGCTCCGCTGCCCACTGACGCTACTGCCGTGCACGGCACCGACGGCTAACGAGCTCGTGCACGGTAGGCGGTGAGACGTCGAGGCTGTCGGCCGGCCCCGGTGTTCACCTCTGCCGTGTCGACGTCAGGTCCGCGGTCTGCTGATGGGACAGCAGGCCGGCGACGGCTTGGACGGTGTCGCTCATGGGCTCGCGGCGGCCGAGGTGGCGGGCCAGGGCACGCCAGTTCTTCAGATGGGCGATGCCGTGCTCGACCCGGATCCGTCTTGAGGAGTGTGCCTTGCGCTGGCGTTCGTACATCTCCTCGTACCAGTCCGGGGGGTTCTTCTTGAACTTGCGGTGCGGTGGTGTCACCACCCGGCCGCCGACCTGCGCGCCGAGCCCCTGGTAGCCGGCATCGGCGAGAATCTCTCGACCGCGGGCCCGTCGGCCAAGAGCTTGACCAGCCCTAGTCGGCGGGCGTGAGTGATGTCCGCGCAGCTTGCGGGTCGTGCTGGGCTGCACCACAGCACGCGGCCTTCGGCCTCCGTGACCACCATGGACTTGACGGCGTTCTGCTTGTTCTTGCCGGAGATGAACTTGTCGCGGTCCTTCCGTCCGGCGGCCGGCCGACGGACGCGGATCTCGGTGCCGTCGATGATGCCGGTCGTTCCGCTCGCGCCGAGGTGGTCGACGACGTCAGCCAGAGTTCTCAGCCGCACGTCGGGGCTGGCCGTGCAGCCTCGCTCGGCGAGCAGGGGCCGCACCTCGCCGACGGCACGGGTGATGGTGGAGCGGTCCACGCCGAACCAGCGGGCCAGCACGTCGTGGGTGACCCCGTGACGAAGATGGACGAGCGTGCCAGTAGCCGATCGACAAACACCAGCCGGTGCTTTGCGCCAGCGCCCACGGCCTGCTTCCGTGGCCGCGAGGCGAGCCGGGCCTGGTGACGCTCTTGCCACAACGGGCCGATCTCCTCGACGAGTTCAGCAATCACTCCCACGGCCAGGCCCGTGATCCGCCGATTACTGATGATCGCCGCACGCGTTGAGTTCCCCACCACAAGACCATGATCGAGGATCAGGAGCTCGACGTCTCACCGCCTACCGTGCACGAGTACGTCAGGGCGCCCACGCCAAGCAAGCCTCCGGGCACCATCGCGCCAGGCGCAGTAATGAGGGCGTACAGGGAGAGGGTGAATACAACGGTCTGCACCCACACGATCCCCGCCGCTGCGATTACAGAAGAGGAACCAGATCGGGCAACGTTTTCTGGCTGGAGTGCGAGGGTGCTAGAAGATGTTCGAAAAGTTCGGCGGAGAGTCCAGAATGTTTAGCGGAAGGTTCAGAAGTGATCGAATCAGGTCCGGCGTCACCAGCTCAAGCATCGTTTGAACCACGGTGTCCATCATTTCGGCCTCCTGGTTACAGCCAGCCCCTGCGGTCGATGAGATGTGATCGAAGAGTGTGAACCGGCTACATGGCGGAGAAGTAGCCAGAAGTCTGCCCGGAGAAACGGTATTCACCCAGATCGGGTATCCCGCCCGCAGGCACAGCACGGCTGTCCCGCAAAGGGGTGGCTCTGTTCACGACTTCGGGTTCTGGCTCTGAGACTGTTACGGCTAGGACTTGTCCGGACGATCAAGATGCCGCCTCCTCAAGGTGCGAGGCAGGAGGCGACCGGGTGCTTCCAGTGACGAAGCGTGGCCGGATATGTAACCCAGTGAAGCCGGTCAAGCACTCAGTGTCGTGATACTTGGTGTCATGACCAGTTACCCCGAAGGCAACTTCACCATCGTCAACAACGAGACTGGCCGGGCCCTGCGCGTGCGGCTGGGAAAGACCAAGGACGTCAGTCAGCACCATGCGGGCACGGTCTACCTCCAGTACGTGACCGAGAAGCCCTTCTTGCAGCTGGGCGAGGCCGACAACAGCCCCGCCACCGTCTGGTGGCACAACACGAGCCACGAGGACTCCCGGCAGATCACCAGTTACGCGGTCGGCGAGTACCAGAACATCGGCGACTACTGCGTGTGGATGGACGCCTCCACGAACGGCCAAGACGTCTTCGACGCCAGGGCGGCGTTCGAGAACCGGCTCAACGATTTGCCTGCCGATGTGCACGGCCGCCTCGCCCCACTGATTCCCGCCGAGTGGGCGGCCCTGCGGGCGCGCCAGCGTGCCGATCGCGCCGAGAGCGCGTGGTTCCAGAAGCAGGAGGCGTTCCGCGCCTTGGGGGACGCCGAGCAGGAGGCGTGGGCAGAGCAGGACAGCCCGCCCAGCCCTGAGGACCTCGCCGCGCTGCGCAGCTACCGGTACGCGGTCGCGGAGGGGGCCGCGCCCTATCTGGGGGTGATGAATGACGTCGTGAAGGCATTCGGGACCTCGGACCCGGCGGAGCTTGCTGTCCTGTTCGCGACCGAGCCGGAACGCCTCGATACCAGTCGGCGGGACGCGCTGTCGCTGCTGTCCCCGGAGGAACGGGAGGGTGCGCTCGGCATCGACTGGGCGACCCTGAATCGTCTGGACGCCGACTCCCGTGCCTCGAAGGTGGAGGCTCGCACCAGGGAACTGCTGCCCGCGGTCAAGGAGCGCCGCGCCGCTGCGGCCCTGGCCGCCCATCCGATGGAGGACTTGCGTAAGTGGCACTACTACTGCGCCTTCCGCAAGGCGTACGGGGACGAGGTCGTCATCCGCTTCGCCGACAACAAGGACGCCACTAGGGACAAGCGCATTGTCGCCGGGCTGGACGCCTACGTGGCGGCGGCGGCCAAGGAGGGCATCGTCCCGCCGGTCATCGCCTCCAACGCGACCACACGGATGCACGGCTGTGGAGTCGGCCGGGGCGAGGGCAGCACCTGCGGGTGGGCCTACGACGGCACCTACATCTACGGCGCCGACAGCAAGACCGTGCCCTCCGAGCGCACGTACTGGACCGACGAGGACGGCTACCTCGTGGGCAAGCCCAAGGGCGGCCCGGGCCAGACATGGTCGATCAAGCCGTGGACGCCCACCAAGCCCCCCGAGGGGATCAGCCGCACCGACATCGCCCTCACCGGCCTCTTCGGACCGATCGGCCGCGCCCTCGGCCTCTGACCGGCGCGGCGGCGACGTCCGGCCGGCACAGCACGCACGGTGCTGACCGGAGCTTGCGGTCAGTGCTCGGCAGCGCCCGGGCCTGTGCCGAGCCGACGCCGGCTCGGCACCCGCAGGCCGGCAGCCTCGGCCCTGTATGACAACTGCTCGCGCCCATGGAGTGATCAACACCGGGGAAAGCCTGTCCCGGAGCCCGGGCTCGCCGCCAACTTCCGGCGGACGTGGGCGTCCCATCATGGAAAGGACTCACCTTGACCAACCCAGCCGCCCGACGCCGAGCCCCTTGGTACGACGGCTCCGGCAAGCAACCCGGCACCTATGTCCATCCGCATGACCCCAGCCGGTTCATCACCCTTGATGCAGGCCTGGAGGCCTGGGAGTAGGACTGCCCGCCGGACGAGAACAGCCCCACCGGTCGGATGATCTACGGCCCAGCCCTTGACCGCACCGTGCCCTGCAACGAGGCCGAGCACGCCGGGCTTTTCACAGACGAGAGCCGGGACCACTAGGACCTGCCCGACTGACCATGAGACCGTCGCCTTGCTCGTTGGTCGGACATGGGGCGGGGAGATCTCACGGATGCCGAGTGGGAGAGGCTGCGGCCGTTCCTGCCGGTCACTAACAGGCGTTGTGGCCGGTGGCGGGACCATCGGCAGGTGATCGACGGGATTCTGCGCCGGGTGCGGACCGGTGCGCAGTGGCGGGATCTGCCCGAGCGGTTCGGCCCCTGGAAGACGGTCAACGAGCGCCACCGGCTGTGGTCGGCCGACGGGGCCCGGGAGCGTCTGCTCCAGCACGTCCAAGCGGAAGCGGACGCGGTCGGCGACATCGACTGGGACATCTCCGTCGACTCCACCATTGTCCGGGCCCACCAGCACGCGGCCGGCGCCCGCACCGACCCGCCATCGGCCCTCACCTCAAAGGGGGCTGGGCAAACACCAGGACGAGACCCCGTGGCAGAGCCACATCGCCCGCCTGGTGGAAGTAGTGGCGGAGGCGAGGGACTGGGCCGCTCATAGCCATAGCAGTCTCAACGACCCGCACGCCCAGCCGTAACGCCCACCGGCCCAGTCGATTCGCCATGATCGGCGGGACGCTCGCCACCTTCACCGAGACCTGACAGTGAGCCACGGGTGGCCGCGTGCTGCCCGTCCGGGAGCCGGGCCGGGCCGCGTGCTGCCTGATCCGGGAGCCGGGCCGGGCCGCGTCGTGCCCGCGGCCCGGCCCGGCGCCGAACTCCTGCTCAGCCCTCGGCCGGGGCCACGCCGACCGGGCAGGAGACGCCCGTGCCGCCGATGCCGCAGTAGCCGCCCGGGTTCTTGTCCAGGTACTGCTGGTGGTACGCCTCCGCCGGCCAGAACGGTCGGTCCTCGGCCGGGAGGATCTCCGTGGTGATCTCCTGGTGGCCCGAGGCCGTCAGGACCTTCTGGTACGCCGCACGGGAGGCCTCGGCCGCCGCCGCCTGGGCGGGGGAGTGGGTGTAGATCGCGGAGCGGTACTGGGTGCCCACGTCGTTGCCCTGGCGGAAGCCCTGGGTCGGGTTGTGCGACTCCCAGAACAGCTTCAGCAGCTTCTCGTACGACACGACGGCCGGGTCGAAGACGACGCGCACCGCCTCCGTGTGGCCGGTCAGGCCCGAGCAGGCCTCCTCGTACGTGGGGTTCTCCGTGTAGCCGCCCTGGTAGCCGACCAGCGTCGTCCACACGCCTTCCGTCTGCCAGAACTTTCGCTCCGCGCCCCAGAAGCAGCCCAGAGCGAAGTCCGCCACCTCCAGGCCCTCCGGGTACGGGCCCACCAGCGGGTTGCCGAGGACCGTGTGGCGGGAGGGGACGCTGAACTCGGGGACGGGGCGGCCGCGCAGGGCCTGCTCCGGGGTGGGGAGCACGGGGGTGCGGTGGTTCAGGAACATGCGGAGCTCCTCCGGGGGGTCGGGGTTCGGTACGTACAACAAGCGAACGGCCGGCGGGATTCCGGGAAGCCTGCCACCCGCCTCGTGGGCCGCCGTCGTCCGGGCGCTCACCCGGCGGTCCCGGTGACGGCCGCCAGGGACCGGGCGAAGCCCCGCGTCCGGGCCGTCTCGTGGTTGCGGTGCCACACCAGCGCGAGGGCGGACTCCGGGAGGCCGGCCACCGGCACGAAGGCCACCGCGTGGCTGCCGTAGTAGTCGGCCGTCGGGTCGCAGAGCAGCATCCCGCCCCGGCCCGCCCGCACCAGGGCGAGCCCCTCCTGCAGGCTGCCCACCGCCGGTCCCGCCGGAACCGCCCGGCCCCCGGGCGTCACGACCGGGGCCTGGGCCAGCCGCCAGTACTCCGGGGCCGGCGGTGAGACACCGATGAGCGGGCAGCCCGCCAGGTCCTCGACGCCGATGCCGGGGCGACGCGCGTACGGGTGCCGGTCGGAGACGGCCAGGACCAGCGGCCGGGCCGAGAACACCGGGCCGACCACCAGCGCGTCGTCCCGGACCGGCATCAGCACCACCGCCACGTCCACCTCGCCCCGGTGCACCGCGCCGAACGGATCGGAGAGCGGCAGCTCCACGATCTCGGCGGCGCAGTCGGGGTGCCCGTCGCGGAAAGCCGTGACCGCCCGCATGAACGGGTCGTTCGCCGTCCCCTGGAAGCCGATGCGGAGCACCCCGCCGACGCCCCGGGCCGCCTCCCGGACCTCGCCGATCGTCTCCACGATCGCGTCGAAGGCCGGCCGCAGCCCCGTGTGCAGCCGCTCGCCGAGCGGGGTGAGCCGGACCCGGCGGCTCGTGCGGTCGACCAGCCGTCCGCCGATCCTGCTCTCCAGCGCCCGCAGCAGCTGACTGATCCGGCTCTGCGAGAGATGGAGGCGCTCCCCGGCCCGGCCGAAGTGGAGCTCGTCGGCCAGCGCGAGGAAGGCCTCCAGCTCCCGGATCTCCGGGTTGCTCATGTGTCCCCGCCTCCCCTGGTCCGGATCGATGAGCCCAGCTCATAGAAGGATGAGAAGTCGGCCGTTGTTCCCGCTTCCCGGCCCCGATTGGCTGGAGGCATGACGCACGTTCAGGAACCCTCCGACTGCCGGGCCGCCCGCCCGGCACCCCCGCACAACGGCTGGCCCGGTGTGGCGGCCCTCGCACTCGGCACGTTCACGGTGGTCACCTCCGAGATGCTGCCCGTCGGGCTGCTCACGCCGATGGGCCGCTCGCTCGGCGTCCCCGAGGGCGTGGCCGGACTGACGCTCACCATCACGGGTCTGGTCGCCGCGCTCTCGGCCCCCGTCCTGGTCCCGCTGCTCGGCCGCGCCGACCGGCGTACCGCCCTGTGCGTACTGGTCGCCGTGCTGGTCGTCGGCAACCTCGGCGCGGCTTGGGCGCCCGACTTCACGACCATGGTCCTCGCCCGGGTCCTGGTCGGCGTCGGCATGGGCGGTGTCTGGGCCGTCGCGGCCGGGCTCGCGGTCCGGCTGGTCCCGGCGCAGTCCGCGGGCACGGCCACGTCCCTCGTCTTCAGCGGCATCGCGGTGGCGTCCGTCCTCGGCGTCCCGGCCGGGACCTACCTCGGGGACCTCGCGGGCTGGCGGGCCGCGTTCCTGGCCGCCGCCGGGCTCGGGGCCGTGGTGCTGGCCGCCGCGGCGGTCCTGCTGCCCCGGCTGCCCGCGGAGCCCGCCGTCCCGTTGGCCGGGGCGCTGCGGCTGACCCGCGAGCCCCGGCTGCGCACCGGGCTCCTCGTCGTCGGCTTCCTGGTCACCGGGCACTTCGCCGCGTACACCTACGTCAGGCCGGTCCTGGAGGACGTCTCCGGCGTCGGCGCGGGCACGATCGGCGTCCTGCTCCTGGTGTACGGGATCGCCGGCGTGGCCGGGAACTTCCTCGCCGGGGCCGGGGCGGCCCGCTCCCCGCGCGCCACGCTGCTGGTGATCGGCACGGTCCTGGCGCTCACCGTGGCCGCTCTGCCGTGGCTGGGCGGTTCCCCCGCTCTCGCGGCCGCCCTGATGGTGCTCTGGGGCCTGGGCTACGGCGGTGTCTCCGTGAGCACGCAGACCTGGGTGCTGCTCGCCGCCCCCGCCGCCCGCGAGGCCGCCTCCTCGCTGTTCGTCGCGGTGTTCAACGCGGCCATCGCGCTCGGAGCGCTGGCCGGCGGGCTGGTGGCGGACGGCGTCGGCGTCACGGCGGTGACGGTGACGGGTGCGGCGCTGGTGGCGGGGGCGCTGGTGACCACGGCGGCGGGCCGGGCCCCCGTCCCCGCCGCACCCGGGAAGAGCTGACCTCGCCGTCACGGCCCGGGGGCCGCGCACCCGCCGGGCCGTCACCCCGTACGGCGCTCCGTACGGCTTCCTTGCGGCTTCCTTGCGGCTTCCTTGCGGCTTCTGTACGGGGTCAGAGGCGTGTTCCCCGTTCGGAGGAGCCGGGAACACCTCCTGCGGCGTTCCCGGCCAAGGGGACAGCCGGGATCAGTGCGGCAGCGTCGCCGGGCTGCCGCCGTTCGCCTCGTACCCCGCGACCGCCAGCGCCCGGTAGACCGTGTACTGCGCGGCCGGGTCCTCCTCCGCCGTCCACGGCAGCGCGCCGACGTGGCCGTCGATGCGGATCAGCTGGTGCATCGCCTCCGACCAGCGCTCCATGTGCACCAGGAACAGCACGAGGAGATGGCGGACGTGGGCGAGCATCGGGTCGTCCTGGCGTGCCGCGTGCACGGCGAACATCGCGCCCTCGACCGCCTTCACCACCACCTGGCTGCGGTAGAAGCCCTGCACCAGGTTGACCTCGGGCAGGTGTTCGTACACCGCGAACAGCGGCAGCGCGGCCAGCAGCGAACCCTGCGGGGCGCGGGCGGCGGCGGCCGTGGCGAAGGCCTCGGCGTCCTGGCGCGAACCGTGCCACCGCTCGGAGTGGAAGTGCAGCGCCGCGATGTGCGCGCCCATGTGCGCCGGGGCCCGGTCGATGATCTTCGCCCACAGCTGGTCGAACTGTTCGGGGGTGTAGCCCAGGCCCCGGGCCACCGCCAGCTCCACGATGTACGGGACGGGGTCGCCCGGCGCGAGCAGGGCCGCCTCGCCGCAGACCGTACGGGCCTCCTCCAGGATGATCCGGAAGTCGTCGCTCCCCGAGGCCGACGACCGCCACGCCTGCTGCACCAGGAACTCCGCGTGCACCGCCGCGCCGCCCGCGTCCTTCGGGGACTCCGCACGCCAGGCCCGCAGCCACGAGCCGCCCCTGCCCGGCTGCTGCGCCAGCTCCAGCGAGGCCGCGCCCGCGAAGGCCTGCACCCGCTGCCAGCGCACCTCGCCCTCCTTCGGCGTCCCGGCCAGCAGCTGCGAGGCCGCCCGCCAGTCCTGGGTGCCCTGGACCACGTCGAGCACGTCCAGGAGGTCCTGGTCGGGGCCCGGCATCCGGACGTCCAGCTCCTCCTGGCGGGCGAAGCCGTACGTGTCCGGGTCGGCGGCGTCCGGGGAGCCGGGGGCGACCTGGCGGATACCGCCCCGGCGGCGCATCACCCAGGGGCCGACGACCGCCGCGAGCATGCACATCGCGAGCAGGAACAACAGAATCTCCATGGACCCATTGTCCCCGGAGCGACAAGTGGCCGGTATGCGCCCTTGCGACGAACTACGCTCGGGCCTCATGAGCGACCAGCACAGCTTCGAAACCCTCGCCATCCACGCGGGGAACACCGCCGACCCCCTCACCGGCGCGGTGGTTCCGCCGATCTACCAGGTCTCGACGTACAAGCAGGACGGTGTGGGCGGACTGCGCGGCGGATACGAGTACAGCCGCAGCGCCAACCCGACCCGCACCGCGCTGGAGGAGAACCTCGCGGCCCTCGAAGGCGGCCGCCGCGGCCTCGCCTTCGCCTCCGGCCTCGCCGCCGAGGACTGCCTCCTCCGTACGCTGCTGACCCCCGGCGACCACGTGGTCATCCCGAACGACGCCTACGGCGGCACCTTCCGGCTGTTCGCGAAGGTCGCCTCGCGGTGGGGCGTGGAGTTCTCGGTGGCCGACACCTCGGACGTGGCCGCCGTACGGGCCGCGATCACCCCGCGCACCAAGGCGGTCTGGGTGGAGACCCCGTCCAACCCGCTGCTCGGCATCACCGACATCGCCGCCGTCGCCCAGGTCGCTCACGAGGCCGGGGCCCGCCTCGTCGTCGACAACACCTTCGCCTCGCCCTACCTCCAGCAGCCCCTCGCGCTCGGCGCGGACGCCGTCGTGCACTCCACCACCAAGTACATGGGCGGCCACTCCGACGTCGTCGGCGGCGCGCTCGTCGTGAGCGACCCGGAGCTGGCCGAGGAACTGGCGTACCACCAGAACGCCATGGGCGCGGTCGCCGGTCCCTTCGACGCCTGGCTCGTGCTGCGCGGCATCAAGACGCTCGCGGTCCGCATGGACCGGCACACCGAGAACGCCACCAAGGTCGCCGACCTGCTGACCCGGCACCCCAAGGTCTCCCAGGTGCTCTACCCGGGCCTGCCCGAGCACCCCGGCCACGAGGTCGCCGCCAAGCAGATGAAGGCCTTCGGCGGCATGGTCTCCTTCCGCGTCGCGGGCGGCGAGGAGGCGGCGGTCGAGGTCTGCAACCGGGCGAAGCTGTTCACGCTCGGTGAGTCCCTCGGCGGTGTGGAGTCCCTCCTGGAGCACCCGGGCCGAATGACGCACGCCTCCGCCGCCGGCTCCCCGCTGGAGGTCCCGGCCGACCTGGTCCGGCTCTCCGTCGGCATCGAGAACGGCGACGACCTGATCGCCGACCTCACGCAGGCGCTGGGCTGATCTGGCGGTGACGACAGCGCTGGTCCGGGTGCGGGACCAGCGCTGATCCGGTGGTGACGACTGCGCGGGTGCGGGTGCGGGGCCGGTGCGGGGCCGGTGCTGGTCGTGCGGCGGACGCCCCGCTGATCCGGCGCGGGACCGGCGCTGGTCCGGCGGTGACAACCGCGTTGACCCGGCGGTGACGACCGCCGCTCCGGCCGGTGACGACAGCAGACACGAGGGGCGCCCGCCACGACAGCAGACACGGGGGCGCCCGCCACGACGGCGGGCGCCCCTCGTGTTCCGGTGCTCAGGCGCTCACCTTCTCGTCCGCGTCCTCCAGCATGCCCCTGATCTGCTCGCGCAGTTCGGGAGTGTCCTCGTGTCCGTGGACCGACGCCGCGTGTTCGCTCGCGGCCCGGACGACCTCGTCCTCCTCACCCGTGAGGGTGAGGGTGCAGTTCATCTCGCTCGGATACCTGCGGCAGTCCGCGGTCTTCCTCGTCATCACGGCCTCCTCGGCTCGTACGACAACCGCTGCCTCCAGCGTAGGCCTCCCGCACCGGAGGGCCAAGGGCTCACCAGCCCTCCAACGGCGGAGTGACCTGGGCGGGCTCGGTCGCCCACGGCTGCTCGACGCCGACCCAGACCAGGAACGCGACCAGCACCAGGACCAGCAGCCAGCCCGCCGCCCGGTGCGCCGCCCGCCGCAGCCGCAGGCGGCGTCCGCCGTGCCGTACCGCCTGGGCGGCCAGGCCGGGCGGCAGGACCGGATGCGGGCCGTCCAGCATCCGCCGGACCTGCTCCTCGCGCGGGTCCGGACCCCGGCCGCCCGCGCTCACGGCGTCACCCGGCCACGGGGGCGGGGGCCTGTCCGGTCCCGCCGCCGCGACCCGCCCCGGCCGACCCGCGACCCGCCCCGCCCGTCCGCAGCGCCGCCACCGCCCGCGCGCACACCGCGCGGACCCGGTCGGCCGGCAGCCCGAGCAGCGCCGCCGTCTGCTCCTCGCCGACCTCCTCGTACATCCGCAGGACCAGCACCAGCCGCTCGATCGGGGTGAGCCGGTCCAGCGGACCGCCGCGCGGACGCTGGTGGCGCCGGGCCTCCCGGGCGAAGCGGAGGGCCAGCTCCCGGCGGGCCCGGTCGTAGGGGTCGCCGCCGTGCAGCCGGTCCCAGTCGGCGTACGTCCGGGCGAGTGCCGCGCGCAGCAGCGCCTCGGCCCGGACATACGAGCCCGGCGGCTGCGACGGTTCGCCGGTGAGCAGCGTCGCCGTGTGCAGCAGGCGTCCGCCCGCGCCCGCCACGAAGGCCTCGAACTCCAGGGCGCGGAGCCGGTCCCGGTGGGTCGCCCGCTCTGCCATGCCCCACATACGAGCCCCGCCGCCCGGCTGCGGTCAAGAGTGCCGGCACGGTGGGATCTCCGGGCCGTTCCTATGCCCGGGGCGGGTCCTCGTGCAGATGCAGCGCGAGGAGTGCGATGTCGTCCTCCTTGTCCTCGCCGAACGTGTTCAGGAGGTGGTCGCAAAGCTGTTCGAGTTCCTGCGGGCCGGTGGCCGCCGCGTCGAGGAACGCGGCCAGACTGTGGTCGAGGTCCTGGTTGCGGACCTCGACCAGCCCGTCGGTGATCAGCAGCAGCCGGGAGCCCGGTGCGGTGGTACGGACGTGGGCGGGAGGATGGGCAAGCTGCAGGCCCAGCAGTGGACCGTGCTCGGGCAGGTAGACCGCGCTGCCGTCGGGACCGAGGAGCAGCGGCGGTATGTGACCGGCGTTGGCAATGTGGATCCGGCTGCCGTCCGGCTCCACCAGAACCAGGCAGAGCGTCACGGTGAGACCCGGCCGGGTATGGGAGAGGAGCGCGTCGAGTCGCTCCAGGACGTGGTGGGGCGGGTGGCCCTCCAGGGCGTAGGCGCGCAGTGCGTGCCGGATCTCGCCCATGACCGTCGCCGCGACGAGCGAGTGTCCGGCCACGTCGCCGATGGCCAGCAGCAGCCCGGCCGGGGTCTGGAGAGCCTCGTAGAAGTCGCCGCCGATCTCGGCGTGGTCGGAGGCCGGGCGGTAGCGCACGGCGAGGCTCGTGCCGGGAGTGTCCGGCAGCCGGTCCGGCAGGAACGTTCGCTGGAGGGCCAGCGCCAACGCGTGCTCCTCGTTGAAGGTGCGCAGGGCCTCCAGGGCCAGGGCGCTGGCGTTCACCAGCTGCTGCAGCAGCTCGCGCTCGTCGGTGGTGCGGGCCGAGTCCGCCGGGACGGCGACGCACACGGCAGGCCGGTTGCGCTTGGTGCGGGCCACCACCAGAAGCACGTCCCCCTCGATCGGATCGAGAGGCAGCAGGGCTTTCCACCGGCCCCCGGGAAGCGTCGCGACCTCGATGCCGGTGCCGCCGCCCAGGGCCGGGGAGGCCAGCCGGTCGAGCAGCTCCGCCCGCGCGGGCAGCACGACCGGTGCGGCGCCCGGGGCGGTCGCATGGCTGTGCACGGTCACGCCCTGTGGGCTGAGGAAGACCGAGGTCGCCGGGCCGGACATGAGGGAGGCCGCACCACGCGTCGCGGCCGTGCTGAAGGCGGGGAAGCCGACGGCCCGGTACACGTCCAGCGTGGCCCGGTTCAGCGCCGCCAGCCGTAGGGTCAGCTGCTCCGCGCGTCGCCGGGCCCGGGCGTAGCGGAGCGCGGCCGTCACGGTGGCCAGGAACTCGTTCGGATCGATCGGCTGGTCGAGATAGGCGTCCGCGCCCCGGCTGAGGCCCTCGGTGTGGTCCTCCGTGTTGACGGCGACGGCCGACACGTGGACGACCGGCAGATAGGCGGTGCGCGGATCGGCCTTGATCCGCTCGCACACCTCGAAGCCGCTCATGTCCGGGAGCTGTACGTCGATGACGGCCACCTCGGGCAGCGTGTCGCCCGCCGTTGCCAGCAGGTGCAGGCCCGCCGTCCCGTCGGCCGCGCCGAGCACCGTGTGCCCGGCGCGGGTGAGCCAGCTGGTGAGGATGTAGCGGTTGGTCTCGTCGTCGTCTATCACCAGGACGGTGCCCGGTGCGGCGTCGTGCCGCGCGGTCTCGGTCACGGGATGCTCTCCGGGGAGGGGGCGGGCGTCGGAGGCGCGGGCGTGAAGGGCAGTTCGACCTCCACCCGGGTGCCCGCTCCGGGGGTGCTCGACAGGCGGAGTGTTCCCCCGAGGAGCTCGGTGAGGGTCCGGGCGTACGGGAGGCCGAGTCCGGTACCCCGGTGGAGCCGCTGGTGGGGGCCGCGTACCTGGTAGAACTCCTCGAACACGCGGGACAGCTCGGCCTCCGGGATGCCGACCCCGGTGTCCGTGACCGTGAAGAACATCCGCGGCGGTTCCACCCGGACGTCCAGCCTCACCTCGCCCTTCTCGGTGAACTTCAGGGCGTTGGACAGCAGGTTGCGCAGGATGCGCGTGAGCAGGGCCTCATCGGTCACCACCACGGGCAGCGCCGAGGACCGCGGCATCAGCAGCGTCACGTCGGACGGGCCCGTGTTCCGTATCACCGCGCCCAACTGCGCCAGCAGCGCCCGCAGGTCGGCCGGAGCCGCGTTGACCTCCAACTGGCCCGCCTCCGCCTTGGCCACGTCCAGCAGGTCGCCCACGAGCGCGAGCAGGGACTGCCCCGAGGAGTCGATCAGGGAGAGCTGCCGGCGCTGCTCGTCGGTGAGCGGGGAGGAGCCCGGGGCCAGCAGCAGCCGGGTCAGCGCCACCACCGCGTTCACCGGGGTGCGGAGCTCATGGCTGATGTTGCGCCAGAACCTCGTCTTGGCCTCGCTGGTCTCGCGCAGCCGGGCGGACTTCTCCTCGAGTTCGGCGTGGAGGGCCACGACACCGCTGTTCGTCTCCTCCAGTTCCTGCGACAGCTCGGTGTAGAGGGCGAGTACCCCCCGGTTGGTCTCCTCCAGCTCCTGGTTGAGCCGCCGCATCTCCTCACGTTGGGCCCGGGTCTCCTCCAGAGCGGCGATCAGGTCGCGGGTCTGCGCCCGCAGGTCGTCGGTGAGGGTCGGGGACGCGTGGCGCCCCAGAGCCGCGACGACGGTGCTCCGGGCTTCCGGACCGTCCGTCCAGCTCGCCGGAAGGGGGTGCTCCGCGACGATCCGCTGCCGGGGGGCTCCGGCCTCGTGGCGGACCCGGTGCAGCAGCCGGGAGGCCGGTTCGAGGTCGGGGCCCGCCTTCGTGCCGCCCGTCCAGGCGAAGACGACGGCGAGCACCCGCTCCGCACCCACCGGGATCGCGAAGGTCACGGTCAGTTCCTCGCAGCCGAGGCGGTCGCGGCCGAGTTCGCTCAGCGCGGTGGCGAAGCGCACCTGGTCCTGACGGTCCATGCCGAGCGCCTCCGCCGCGCTCTGCCCGGTGCGCCGCAGGGCGAAGACGTCCTGCGGCGTGCCGAGGCCGTACGACGCGAGGACGCCCGGGTCCGGTGTGCCGCCCGTCACCAGGCCCCCTTGACGACCACGATCCCCGCGTCGTCGTGGCGGACACCGGCTTCGCGCAGCAGTTGCCCCGCCAGCACGGCCGGGGTGTGCCCGAGCAGTCCGGGCAGCTCGTCGGCCTTCCAGCGGTCGGTCAGCCCGTCGGAGTGCATGACCAGGGCCCCGCCCGGCGGCAGTGGCAGCTCGAAGGTCCGCAGGCTGCGCATCTGCTGCCCGACGATGCCCGGGGCCGAGAGCAGGCCCTTGCGTGATCCGGGGCCCAGCAGCACCCCGTTCACGTTGCCGATGCCGCAGTAGAGCACCCGTCCCCGGGCCGGTTCGATCCTGGCCACGGCGACCGCGCCGCCTCGCGTGCCCCGCAGCGCCGCGTGGATGCGGCGCAGCAGGCCCTCGGGGTGCCGGTCCGTGCTCCGCCGGAACTCCGCCACCGCCGCGTCGGCGGCGCGTGCCGCGAGCGGCCCGTGGCCCAGCCCGTCACAGAGCATGACCAGCACCGCGGGCTCCGGCGCGGGCCCGGAGCGGCCGGAAGCGGAACGCGGACCGGTGGCGTCGCCCGTCCCCCCGCCTTCGTCGATTCTCACGGCCCAGGCGTCACCGCAACTGGTCTCCCCGCTGATGGGCCGCGTCAGTCCCGAGGACACGGACGCCACCCCGCCGGTGGGCCCGCTCCCGGCCGCGCGGTCCCAGAACTGCGCGGCCATGACGGTGCCCCGCCCCGGCAGGGAGTGGATGTCGAACGCGTCGGCGAGCCGGACCACCGCTCCCAGTCCGATCCCGAGGGTGCCGCCGGAGGACGTTCCGTCCGCCAGGGCCGCCTCGACGTCGGCCATGCCGGGCCCGCTGTCCACGGTGAGGAACCCGATGCCCGCCCGGTCCGCGGTGCGCAGGACCCGCAGCAGCAGTGCGCCGTCACGCGCGTGCCGCTGGAGGTTGGTCGCGGCCTCGGTGACCGCCAGGGCGACCTCGGAAGCCCGGTAGGCGTCGAGCCCGATACGCCGCGCGAGGGTGGCGGCTGCGCCCCGGGCCGCCGAGGGCATCTCGGCGGCGTCGCGGAACCACTCGACGTCCTCGCAGTCGAGCACGGCCGGGCCGCTCATCGCGCCCACTTGACGATGGTGACGGTGGTGCCGCGGTCCACCTCGGTGTCCAGGAAGAACTCGTCGACCAGCCGTCGGGCCCCGCTCAGGCCGAGGCCCAGACCGCCACCGGAGGTCCAGCCGTCCGTCAGGGCCAGTTCGGTGTCGGGGATGCCGGGGCCGGAGTCCTCGAAGACCGCCGCGACGCCGCGTCGGCCGTGCCGCTCCACCAGCCCGGCCCGCATCGCCCCGCCGCCCCCGTAGACCAGGGTGTTGCGGGCGAGCTCGCTGGCGGCCGTGATGAACTTCGTCTGGTCGACCAGGGACAGCTTGCACTGCTGCGCGAACGCGCGGACGTGCTGGCGGGAGCGTACGACGTCGTCGTTCCCGGTGATCGGCTGTGTCTGCGGCGGGGCTTCGGCAGCCCACGGGACGGTCATGGCCGTTCCGCGCCGGTCGCAGACCGGCGCAGCAGCGCGAGTCCCTTCTCCAGGTCGAGTGCCGTACGCACGCCGCCCAGGGAGAGGCCCAGCTCGACCAGGGTGATGGCCACGGCCGGACGCATGCCCACGACCACGGTCTCGGCGTCCAGCAGCCGGGATATGGAGGCGATCGTGGCCAGCATGCGGCCGACGAAGGAGTCGACGATCTCGACCGCCGTGATGTCGATGACGACCCCGCGGGCCGCGCGGGCGACGATCTGCTCGGCCAGGTCCTCCTGGAGGTCCAGAACCGTCTGGTCCTCCAGGTCCACCTGGATGGAGACCAGCAGGATGTCACCGATCCGCAGGACCGGAACGCGTTCGCTCATCGCCGTGCGCCCGGGTGCGTGACGAGGTCGACGCCGGACTCGCTCAGCGCGTGCTGGAGCGCGTCGGCGAGAGTCGCCTTGGTGACGATGTCGCCGAACTCGATGCCGAGGGCCACGATGGTCTGCGCGATCTGCGGGCGGATCCCCGAGACCGTGCACTCCGCGCCCATCAGCCGGGCCGCCACCACCGTCTTGAGCAGGTGCTGGGCGACCTGCGTGTCGACCGCGGGGACTCCGGTGATGTCGATGATGGCCTGCTCGGAGCCGGTGTCGACCAGGGCCTGGAGGAGCTTCTCCATCACCACCTGGGTGCGCGCGGAGTCCAGCGTGCCCACGAGAGGCACGGCGATCACCCCGTCCCACAGCTTGACCACGGGGGTCGACAGCTCCATGAGCTGGGCCGCCTGCGAGCTGATGATCTCCTCGCGGGTGCGGGTGTAGGCCTCGACGGTGTAGAGGGCCAGATCGTCCAGGGCGCGCCCCAGCCGCAGGTACGCGGAGGTCTCCTCGGCGGAGTCGTTGCGCAGCGCGGGCTCCAGGGCCTGCTTGAGCGCCAGTACGCTGATCGCCGTCTCGCTGGGAGTGAAGCCCTGCCGGGCCCGGTTGCGCGACAGTTCGGTCAGCAGCGCCCGCACCTCGGAGAAGCCCTCCCCGCGGGTCTCCTCGCCACCCGCCCGCAGGCTCTCCACGAGGGCCTCGTAGAGCTCCCGGAGCTCGCGGTCGACCTCGGCCTTGCTGATGCGGCCCTGGAGCGAGCCGGCCACCCCGTCGATCCACTCGGAAGTGATCTTCTCGCGGTCGGTGGAGAGCAGCTCCACCGGACCTCTCGAACTGCTCTGCTGCGCCACGCCCCGCCCCTTTACCTCTAAAAAGTATCCTTCGGGAAACTCTCCAGGAAGAGTACGGCAAGCCCCCCGCCGCGCGGCGGGGGGCTGGGGCCTTCACGGGTACGACGGGATCGCCGACGGGCGGGGCGGAGAGGGCGGGCGGGACCGGGAGGAGGATCAGTCCGGCTGCGGCGGCTGGTGGGCGGCCTGCCGGGCCGCCAGCGACCCGTTGAAACGGGTCAGCAGGGCGCAGAACGTGTCCCGCTCCTCCTGGGTCCAGCCGTCCGTCACCTGCGACATCAGCTCACGCCGCGACGCCCGGACCTCCTCCAGGCGGGCCTGACCGCGCGGGGAGAGCTGGAGCACCACCGCACGGCCGTCCTCCGGGTGCGAGGTGCGCTTGACCAGACCGGTGTCGACGAGCGGGGCGACCTGCCGGGTCACCGTCGACGAGTCGATCCCCATCCCGGCCGCCAGCGCCTTGACGCCCATCGGCCCTTCCCGGTCAAGACGGTTCAGCAGCAGGTAGGCCGCCCGGTCCATCGAGTTGCGGACCTGGCCGACACCGCCGAGGCGGGTCTGCTCGGCACGGCGGGCGAAGACGGCCACCTGATGCTGGAGCGCGTCCAGCAGGGGGTCGGGGCCCGGGTGTTGGGGGGCGGCGCCCCCGGAAGGAGACGCAGCAGTCGTCATGTCCTGAGGGGGCATGGCCGGGGGCTCTCTTCGTGCGGTGTCGGATGGGTGGGGGACAGAGTACGCGGCCCCGGGGCAACGTGTACCAGTGCCGCACAAACCTGCGGACACCACCGCAGGCCGCCATGGACAAGTCTGCCGCGCCCGGTCCGAGCTGCAAGACTTGCGGCCATGAACTTCCGCGCGACCCACCGCCACCCGGCCCTGATCCTCGACGACGTCCGGGGCGCGCAGAAGATGCTGGACGGGGTGGCCCGGGTGACCGCCCTGGAGGGAAGCCGCCATCTGACCGAGCTGGTCGGCGCCCCGGTCCACCTCAAGTGCGAGAACCTCCAGCGCACCGGCTCCTTCAAACTGCGCGGCGCCTACGTCCGGATCTCCGGCCTCACCCCGGTGGAGCGGGCGGCCGGGGTGGTCGCCGCCAGCGCCGGGAACCACGCCCAGGGCGTCGCGCTCGCCTCGTCCCTCCTCGGCGTACGCTCCACGGTCTTCATGCCCGTCGGGGCGCCCCTGCCCAAGGTCGCCGCGACCCGGGAGTACGGGGCCGAGGTGCGGCTGCACGGCCAGGTCGTCGACGAGACCCTCGCCGCTGCCCAGCGGTACGCGGAGGACACCGGCGCGGTCTTCATCCATCCCTTCGACCACCCCGACATCATCGCGGGCCAGGGCACCCTAGGCCTGGAGATCCTGGAGCAGTGCCCGGAGGTCCGCACGATCGTCCTCGGCATCGGGGGCGGCGGGCTCGCGGCGGGCGTCGCCGTCGCGGTGAAGGCGCTGCGCCCCGACGTCCGGATCGTCGGCGTCCAGGCCGAGGGCGCCGCCTGCTACCCGCCTTCCCTCGCCGCCGGGTACCCCGTCTCCCTGGACGCTCCGGCCACGATGGCCGACGGCATCAAGGTGGGCCGCCCCGGCGACGTACCGTTCGCCCTGGTCGAGGAGCTGGTCGACGAGGTCCGCACGGTCACCGAGGACGAGCTGTCCAGCGCCCTGCTGCTCTGCCTGGAGCGGGCCAAGCTGGTCGTCGAGCCCGCCGGGGCGAGCCCGGTGGCCGCGCTCCTCAGCGACCCGAAGGCGTTCCGCGGGCCGGTGGTGGCCGTGCTGTCCGGCGGTAACGTCGACCCGCTCCTGATGCAGCGCATCCTGCGGCACGGGATGTCGGCGGCGGGCCGCTACCTCAGCCTGCGGCTGCGGCTCACCGACCGCCCGGGGGCGCTCGCCGCCCTGCTGGCCACGCTGACCGTGGCCGACGCCAACGTCCTCGACATCAGCCATGTGCGCACCGATCCGCGCCTCGGGCTGACCGAGGCGGAGGTCGACCTGTACCTGGAGACGAAGGGCCCGCAGCACTGCGCGGACGTCGAGCAGACGCTGCGCGCGGAGGGCTACCGGGTCATGGGCTGACCGTCCGCTTCGCGCCGCTTGGCCGGATTTTGCTGTTCAGCGCGCGGCGAGGCCCCGGGAATCCTAGGATCGCCGGACAAGCGCGAACAGGCGCCGAGCCAGCCGCGTACGAGTGCGGTCGTCCACGAGTGACGGGGGAGTCTCTCCATGCCAGGTGCGATCCACGCCGAGGGTCTGGTGAAGACCTTCGGTGACGTCCAAGCCCTCGGCGGTGTCGATCTCGACGTCCCCGAGGGCACCGTCCTCGGACTGCTCGGGCCCAACGGCGCGGGCAAGACCACCGCCGTACGGGTGCTGACCACACTGCTGCGCCCGGACAGCGGCACGGCGACCGTGGCCGGGATCGACGTACTGAAGAAGCCCAACGAGGTACGCCGGTCGATCGGGCTCTCGGGGCAGTTCGCCGCCGTCGACGAGTACCTGACCGGCCGGGAGAACCTCCGGATGGTCGGGCAGCTCTACCAGCTCAGCGCCCGGGACGCGAAGGCCCGCGCGGCCGTGCTGCTCGACCGGTTCAACCTCGGCGACGCCGCCGACCGCACCGCCAAGACGTACTCCGGCGGTATGCGCCGGCGCCTCGACCTCGCGGCGGCACTCGTCGTCTCGCCGCCCGTGATGTTCATGGACGAGCCGACGACCGGCCTCGACCCGCGCAACCGGCAGCAGCTCTGGGACGTGATCGAGGACCTGGTGGCGGGCGGCACGACGCTGCTGCTGACCACCCAGTACCTGGAGGAGGCCGACCGCCTCGCGAACGACATCTGCGTCATCGACCACGGCAAGGTCATCGCCCGCGGCACCTCCGACGAGCTCAAGGCCCGCACCGGCGGCGAGCGCGTCGAGGTCGTCGTGCACCGCCCCGACGAGATCGAGCGCGCCCGGTCCGTCCTGAGCTCCCTCGGGAAGGGCGAGGTCAGCGTCGTACGGCTCTCGCGCAAGCTGACCGTGCCGGTCAGCGGCGGCGCCAAACTGCTGGCCGAGATCATCCGGGACCTGGACGCCCGGGGGGTGGAGATCGACGACATCGCCCTGCGCCGGCCCACCCTCGACGACGTCTTCCTCTCCCTCACCGGCCACGCCGCCGAGGCGCCCGAGAACGGGGAAGAGGGGTCCCCCGGCGACTCCCGGAGCGGCGGCTCCCCGAGCGCTTCCCGGGAGGGCCCCCCGAGCGACGCCCCGGAGGACTCCCCGAGCGACGACGCCCGGAACGGCTCCCCGAGTGACGCCCGGAACGGCTCACGGAGCAAGGAGGACAGCCAGTGAGCGCGATCGCCAAGGACGCCCCCACGCTGGTGCCCCGTCCCTCCGGGGGCGTCACCCAGTCCGTGAAGGACTCCCTCGTCGTCGCCCGACGGAACCTGATCCGGATGACCCGGATCCCCGAGATGGTGATCTTCGGGCTGATCCAGCCGATCATGTTCGTGGTGCTGTTCACCTACGTCTTCGGCGGCTCGATCAGCATCGGCGGATCCACGGACCCGCAGCTGTACAAGGAGTTCCTGATGGCGGGCATCTTCGCCCAGACCGTCACCTTCGCCACCGCGGGCGCCGGCGCGGGCATCGCCGACGACATGCACAAGGGGCTCATCGACCGCTTCCGGTCGCTGCCGATGGCCCGGGGCGCGGTCCTCACCGGACGGACGCTCGCCGACCTCGTCCAGACCACCCTCACCCTCGTCGTCCTCGCGGGGGTCGCCCTGCTGGTGGGCTGGCGCACCCACGAGAACATCGGCAAGGTGATCTGCGGCTTCCTGCTGCTGCTCCTGCTCGGCTACGCCTTCTCCTGGATCGGCGCGCTGATCGGCCTGTCCGTGCGCACCCCGGAGGCGGCCACCTCCGGCGGGCTGATCTGGCTGTTCCCGCTGACGTTCATCTCGAACGCCTTCGTGCCGGTCACCGGCATGCCGACGTTCCTCCAGCACGTCGCCGAATGGAATCCCTTCAGCGCCACGGTCGCGGGGGCCCGCGAGCTGTTCGGGAACACGATGCCGGGCGTGCCGAAGTCCGTGACCGGGGCCTGGCCGATGGAGCACCCGATCATCGCCTCGATCATCTGGTCGGTGCTGATCGTCGTGGTCTTCCGCACCCTCGCGGTCCGCAAGTACCGCTCGGCCGCTGCCTGAGGCCGCGGGTCGTGAGGCCGCGGGTCGTGAGGTCGCAGTCCCTGAGGCCCGCGGCTCCTGAGGTCCGTGGCTCCTGAGGCCGCAGCCGTGAGCGGGCCCGGAACGTCGCGGAGAGCCCCGGCCCGGAACGACGGCGGGAGCCCCGGCCCGGAGCGACGACGCGGGGCCCCGGCCTTCTCCGGCCGGGGCCCCGCGTCGTCGTCTGCTGTGGCTGGCCGGATCAGCCGGTGTAGGGCTTCGCCGCCATGATCTTCACCGTCGCGGTCTTGCCGTTCGGCAGCTCGTAGTCCGCGTTGTCGCCCGTCCGCTTGCCGTTGACACCGAGGCCGAGCGGAGACTGCGGGGAGTACGTCTCGATCTCCGTGCTGGCGTACTCACGGGAGGCGAGCAGGAAGGTCAGCGTGTCGTCCTCGTCGCCGTCGAAGGCGATCGTGACGACCATGCCGGGCTCGACCACGCCGTCGTCGGCCGGCGCCTCGCCGACCTTCGCGTGCTCCAGGAGCTGCGTCAGCTGGCGCACCCGCAGCTCCATCTTGCCCTGCTCCTCCTTGGCCGCGTGGTACCCGCCGTTCTCCCGGAGGTCACCCTCCTCACGGGCCGCCGCGATCTTGACGGCGATCTCCGTGCGCGCGGGACCAGACAGGTACTCCAGCTCGGCCTTGAGCTGGTTGTACGCCTCCTGCGTGAGCCAGGTGACGTTTTCGCTGGTCTGGGTCACAGGTGCTCCTCGTCGGTACTGGGAAGTGCTGGAAATACAAAGCATCGCCCTACCCAGAAGCATGTGCCTCTGCGGGTGGGCGAAACCACGAGCCTAACAATTCCCCAGGAAAAGGGGGAGAAGGTAAACCGTCACACGCCAGGAACGGCCGCCGCGTCCTCGGTTGCCGCAGGTCAGGGCCGGTGTGCCCGGATCAGCCGCGCGGGCCGTCGTCGGCGGTGCAGCCCATCGGCTCGATCGCGGTCGCCCGGGACCGGGTCACGACCGTCACGACCTCGTCGATCCGGTCCTCGGCCTGGTCGAACCGGACCTCCTTGCGGCCCACCTCGGAGCCGTCCTCGCTGAGCGCCCGCACGACGCAGTAGCCGTGCCCCTCGCGGTCCTTGCGGACCTCCAGGTGGACGTCGGCCCGGCTGTCGGAGACGATCTTGAACTTGATCATCTCGCCGCTGATGCCCTGGTTGCCCACGTAGTCGTAGCCGATCCACCCGATCACGCCGAGCAGCGCGACGCCCAGGACCGATCCGACGATCTTCAGCTTGCGGTCCGCACGCTGGTCCTCGGTCCGGCCGTACCGCCCCTCGGGCGCAGCCTCGCGAACCGTCGTCATGATCGTTCCCTCCGGGCCCGGCATCGAGGAATTTTCCGGCCCCTCGTTCAGTCACTATAGAAGCCGCACCCCCGTCACCCGATCGCGCCCCACACCGACCGGACGGACCAGAGCGACCGATGATCGACCAGAGCGACCAATGACTGAGGATCGAGCTTTGACTGAGCAGCTGCGACTGATGGCCGTTCACGCCCACCCCGACGACGAGTCGAGCAAGGGCGCGGCCACCATGGCCAAGTACGTGTCCGAGGGGGTGGACGTGCTGGTCGTGACCTGCACGGGGGGCGAGCGCGGCTCCATCCTCAATCCGAAGCTCCAGGGCGACGCGTACATCGAGAAGAACATCCACGAGGTCCGCAAGAAGGAGATGGACGAGGCCCGGGAGATCCTGGGCGTCCGGCAGGAGTGGCTCGGCTTCGTCGACTCGGGGCTGCCCGAGGGCGACCCGCTGCCGCCGCTGCCCGAGGGCTGCTTCGCCCTGGAGGACCCCGAGCTCGCCGCGGGGCGCCTGGTGGCGAAGATCCGCGCGTTCCGGCCGCAGGTCATCACGACGTACGACGAGAACGGCGGCTACCCGCACCCCGACCACATCATGACGCACACGATCTCGATGATCGCGTTCGACGGTGCGGCCGACGCGGAGCGCTTCCCCGAGGACGAGTTCGGCCCGGTCTGGACACCCCGCAAGCTCTACTACAACCAGGGCTTCAACCGGCCGCGCACCGTCGCCCTGCACGAGGCGCTCCTCGCCCGGGGCCTGGAGTCGCCGTACGGTGACTGGCTGAAGCGCTGGGAGGAGTTCGAGCGCGTCGAGCGCACCCTGACCACGCACGTCCCCTGCGACGAGTTCTTCGAGATCCGCGACAAGGCGCTGATCGCGCACGCCACGCAGATCGACCCCGAGGGCGGCTGGTTCCGGGTCCCGATGGACATCCAGCGGGAGGTCTGGCCGACCGAGGAGTACGAGCTGGCGAAGTCTCTGGTCGATACCTCCCTCCCCGAGAGCGACCTCTTCGCGGGCATCCGCGACAATGCCTGATATGTACGCGACCCAGGCACTGACGCACCTCGTCCCGCTCGCCGCCGAAGAGCTCGACAAGAACAAGGTCACCCCCGGCGTCCTCGGCTTCCTCGTCTTCGCCGCGCTCGCCGTCGGCGTGTGGGCCCTGATGAAGTCGATGAACCGGCACATGGGCCGGGTGAACTTCGAGGAGGCCCCCGACCCGGACGCGGCGGCGGCCGAGTCCGCCGAGCCCGCCGCGGACAAGGGCAAGGCGGCCTCGCCCGGCAAGTAGCGCGCCGGCTCCGGGGGTACGGGAGCTGACTCCGGCGGTACGGGAGCCGATCTCGCGCGTACGGGGGCAGGGGAGCCTGCACGGTGAGGGGGAGGCCCGGACGGTGACGGGGGCCCGCGCACGGTGACGGGGAGCCCGTACGGCGTCGGGGAGGCCCGCGCACGGTGACGGGGGAGGCCCGTACGGCGTCGGGAAGGGCGTCCGGCCGGGTGGCCGGACGCCTCGTTCCCGTTGCCGCGTCCCGTCCCGTACGGTCACGGCGTCCTGGCCGGGCCCGGCCAGGACGTGGGCGGTCGCCGGTGCGGGCCGCTCCCGTCGGGTGCGGCCGGTCGCCGGTCCGCGCCGCCTCCCCTCACGACCTGCTGGGCTCCACCGCCACGCCCATGATCTGGCCGGCCCCGCGGGTCGGGGTCAGACCCAGCCGCCACGCCTGCCAGCCGTCCTCCAGGTCGACGCCCCGCTCCAGCGCCACCGCGAACGCCGCCGCCGACTGCTCCAGCTTCGTGTCCCGGGCCGGATGCCGGGCCGCGACCAGTTCGGCCAGCTCCTGCTGCGCGACCACCGTGCCCACCTCGCTGCCCCCGGGCGAGGCGTACGGCAGCAGCGTGCAGCGCAGGAACCGGGCCCAGTCGCCGCCCCGCGCGTCCCCGTACGACGCGAACAGCTCCGCCGCCTCACCGCACAGCTCCAGCGCCTGCGCGGCCCGCCCGTTGCCCGCGTCGATCAGCGCCAGCTCCACGCACGCCCACGCCTCGCCGTACGGCACCTTGATCCGCCGGAAATCCGCCCGCGCGTCCATCAGCAGCTGCCGGGCGAACCCCGAGTTGCGGAGGTTGCCCGTCTGCGCGGCCCGCTGGTCCCGGGTCACCCGGCCCGAATGGTGCCGGGCGCACGCCAGCCCGTACACGTCCCGCATCCGGGAGAACATCGTGCGGGCCCGCTCCAGCTCCCGTACCGCCTGATCGGTGTCCCCGTTCTCCTCCAGCGCCTGACCCAGGTAGTACAGGGTCCACGCCTCACCCCGCGCGTCCTCGTTGTCCCGGTGCAGGGCCAGGGCGTCCCGCAGCTGCTCCAGCGCGGCGGCCGCGTCCCCGGCCAGCAGCCGGACCCGGGCGAGCTGAGTGATCGCCCATGCCTCACCGCGCCCGTCGCGGGTGCGCCCGTACAGCTCCAGGGCGGTGCTCAGGGCCTCCTCGGCGGCCGCCCCCTCGCCCGTGCGCAGCCGGACCTGGCCCAGCTGGAACTGCGTCCACGCCTCGCCGTGCAGCGACTCGCCCTCCCGGTGCAGCCGCAGCGCGTCGGCCAGCAGTGCCAGCGCCCTCGGCAGATCGCCCCGGTCGCGTTCGACGGCCGCCAGCGCGTGCAGCGTCCAGGCCCGGTCCTCGGCCTGCGCCGCGGACGACTGGAGCGACAGGGCCTCCTCCAGCCGGGCCGCCGCATCGGTCAGATGGCCCTGGTGATGCAGGGTGATGCCGAGCGAGCAGAGAGCCAGCGCCTCGCCCGCGTCGTTCTGCGCCTCGTGGTAGAGGCCGACGACGGACGACAGGGTGGTGCGGGCCTTGTCCAGCTCGCCGAGCTGACGGGCCGCGATGCCCGTACGCCATTGCACCGAGCGCTCCAGCAGCCCCTGGTCCACGGCCCGGGTCAGCTCGCTGATCTCGCCCAGCCGGTACAGGTCCCCGCGCAGCAGGCAGTAGTCGCACAGGGCGCCCAGCAGATGCACCACGGTGGCCTGGTCGACGCCCTCCGCGTGCCGCAGCGCGGACGTGATGAAGCTCGACTCGTCGTCCAGCCAGCGCAGCGCCGCGTCCAGCGAACCGAAACCGTGCGAGCCGAACTGCCCGGCGCGGGTCGACATCTTCCCGTCGACCATCCGGATCACCGCGTCGGCCAGCTCCGCGTAGTTCGTCAGCAGCCGTTCCTGGGCGGCCGCCCGCTCGGCCGGCTCCTCCTCGTCCAGCAGCCGGGCCAGCGCGAAGGCGCGCACCAAGTCGTGCAGCCGGTAGCGCGATCCCCGTACGCGGGTCAGCAGCCCGGCCCGCGCCAGCTCGGCCAGCAGCCGGTCCGCCTCCTGTTCGTCCGCGGCGAGCAGCGAGGCGGCCGCCGCCGCACCGAGGCTCGCCCGGCCCGCCAGCGCGAGCCGTCGCAGCAGTCGGCGGGCATGGTCGCCCTGGTCGGTGTAGCGCAGCCACAGGGCCCGCCCGACCGGGTCCACCGGCCCGGGGGCACCGGGGGTGCCGGGGGCACCGGGGGGCGACCCCGCCGATCCCCCCGGTCCTCCTGGTCCTGCTCGTCCCGCCGGGCTCACGGGGCCGGCCGGCCCGGCCGCTCCCAGGTCCGCCGCCAGTGTGTGCCGACTGCGCGCCCCCAGCGAGGAACCGGCCACCCGCAGCGCCAGCGGCAGCCCACCGCACAGCTCCACGATCGCGTCCGTGGACGGGTAGTCGTACGGGCCGGCCTCCTCTTCCCCGGCCACCTCCCGCAGCAGCTCCTCCGCGCCCGCCGCGTCCAGCGGGCCGACCGGCAGCTGGTGCACCCAGGCCGCCAGGTCCCCGGGCAGCTCCAGCGGCTCCCGGGCGGTGACGATCACCAGGCTGTCCGAGCGTTCCGGCACCAGGGTGCGCACCTGACCGGCGTCCGTCGCGTCGTCGAGCACGATGGTGACCGGCGTCCCCGTGAGGTGCTGGTGGTACAGCTCGGAGAGCCGCCGCACCTGCTGCTCCGCCGACGAGCCCTCCCGGAAGAGCAGTTGCTCGCGCGGCGCGCCCAGCCGGTTCAGCAGATGCAGGAGCGCGTCGCGGGTCGGCAGCGGGTTCTCCCCGGCGACCTCGCCGCGCAGGTCGACCACGCACGCGCCCCGGAACTGGTCCTTGAGGGTGTGGGCCGCCCGCACCGCGAGCGCGGTCCGTCCCGACCCCGGGGCGCCGTGCAGTACGACCACGGTCGGCCGGGTCTGCGTGGAGGCCCGGGCCGCGTGCACCCACCGGGTGATCTGCGCCAGCTCGGCCCGCCGCCCGCCGAACGGCCCGTCGGCCTGCGGGAGAAGGCCGAACGACTGCTCCAGCACCACCCGGGTGCGGGCCGCCGCGCTGCGGTCGCCGCCGCGCAACTGCCGTACCACCGGGGCGTTCTGCTTCTTCGGGGTGCGCTTGGCGGGCGTCAGCATCCGCTGCTGGTCCAGATACGGGCGGATGCCCCGCACCTCCAGGGCGGTCAGCCACTGGAGCCGCAACTGCTCCGCCCCGCCCGGCTGTCCGGCCGCCGCGGCCCGGCGGTGGGCGGCGGGCCAGTGCGAGGCGGTCGCCTTCGCCACGGTCGTCGCCGTGCCGGCCACCGCGACGACCGCGCCCGCACCGAACGCCAGACCGGTGTTCGCGCCCAGCGCAAGGTCCGCGCCGAACGCGGCGGCCGCCGCAACTCCCGTCACCAGCAGAGGCGTTCCGAGTGCCGATCTGTTCAAGCGTTCCGCCAGCGGCCGGTCACCGGACGCCGCCGAGTCCAGCGCCTGCGTGTAGGCGGCGTACTCCTCGTCCGCGCTGGCGGCCATGGTGTCGAGCGCGGCCCGCGCCCGCGACATCAGCGCACCCGCGTCGGTCCGCCCTCCGCTGCGCCGCGCCTCTTCCTCCACGGCCCGCACCAACAGCCTCTCGGCTTCCGCCCGATGGCTGTCCCGCATAGGTGTCCCCCTCCGAGTGCCGCGCTCCGGACCTCGGGTGCCGGAGCGTCAGATACCAAGCGTCGGGATCAAGTGTCCTGCGTGGCGCGCTCCGGCGCGAGGGGCGCAGGGCGGGGGCCGGTCCACGAGGCGTCGCTTTCCCCGGCCCACCGCCATGGGTCACCACGCGGGCGGCCGTCGCCCCGCCGGTCGCCGGTGGTCGAAGGTCACCGCCTTCGCGCCTTCTTCGCCGTCTGCCGGGGATGCGGTCGGCCGGTGTGCGGGGACCGCCTCTCCTCCAGCACGTGGGCGGCCTCGTCGGCCGGTGGACCGCGATGCCGCGAGGCGTTCGAGCGGCCGGGAAGCGGGATGTGTGCCCGTCCTGCTGTCCGTCGAGGCCCCGGCCTGCTGCCAGTGGCAGTGACGGAACACCACCACGCGGCCCGGACCCGAGGGTTCTAGGGGTCGTCTTCAAAGGTCAGATCCAGAGCATGATGGAGGCGATGGTGACGGCCGCCTGGTAGGACTCGCGGGTTTTGTCATAGCGGGTGGCCAGTCCGCGCCACTGCTTGAGGCGGTTGAAGCAGCGCTCGACGACGTTGCGGCGGCGGTATATGCACCGGTCGAAACCGGGCGGCCGTCCGCCGCGTGTGCTGCGGTTCAGCCGGCCCAGGATCTGGTCGGCGCGTTCGGGGATCGTGTGGGGGATGCCGCGTCGTCGCAGGTAGGCGCGGATCTTTCGAGAGCTGTAGCCCTTGTCGGCGACCACGTGGTCGGGCCGGGAGCGTGGACGCCCGGACCCGACTCTGGGCACGCTGATCGAGTCCATCACCTTCTCGAGGCGGGTGCAGTCGTTGGCGTTGCCGCCCGACAGGACGAAGCCGAGAGGACGGCCGCGCCCGTCGCAGGCCAGGTGGACCTTCGTGCTCAGTCCACCACGGGATCGGCCGAGGGCGTGATCACCCGCTTCGTCCCTGTCGACCGCCCCCTTTTGCCGCCGGCGGCATGCTGGTGGGCCCGAACTATGGTGGAGTCGACCGACACCAGCCAGTCGATGTCCCCGGCCGCGTCCTTCTCCGCCTGGACGGCCCGCAGCATGCGCGAGAACGTCCCGTCCAGCGCCCACCTGCGAAAACGTGTGTACAAGGTCTGCCAGGAACCATAACGTTCCGGCACATCACGCCAGGCTGATCCGGTCCGCAGCTTCCACACGATGCCGTTCAGTACCAGCCGGTCGTCCGAACGAGGCCGCCCCGCAGTCCCCGAACTCGGCAGCAACCGCGACAGCACAGCCCACTCGGCATCCGAAAGCTCATGACGACGCACCATGACAAGCATGATCCCTCATCACCTGATCACCTTTGAAGACGATCTCTAGCGGCCGCTCGCCGTCTCACGGGCCAGGACGGCCGGTTTTCCGGAGAGCGAGCGGGCCACGAGCCGCCCCACTCCGGGCAGTCCGGACAGTCGCATGGCCGCCCGCCTGACGCGCAGCCGTGACGGCGACGCCGGGAGGAACCACTCGGCCGCCGCCCTGCCCGCCTCCTGCTTGTCCACAGTCACCGGGCGCCAGCGCTGCTCGTACGCGGCCAGTCCGGCCGCCACGGACGACGCCCGGTCGAGTTCTTCGGCCAGCACGTACGCTCCCGCGACGCCGAGCGAGGCTCCCTGGCCCGCGAGCAGCGACACGGCGTAGGCGGCGTCCCCGACCAGCACCGTGCGCCCCCTGCTCCAGCGGTCCATCACGATCTGCGCCACCTGGTCGTAGTACACCTCGCTGGACGGAGGACACGCGCGCAGGGCGCGCGGGACGACCCAGCCGAGCCCCTGGTAGGCATGGCGGACGGCTTCCCGGGTGTCGCGTGGAATGTCTCCGGTCTCGGACCGGTGCACACCGAAGGCGGCGACCCGCCCGTCGCGCAGGCCGTAGAGACCCATCTGGCGATCGACCGTGTCGGTCAGGCAGAGCCGGCCCCGCACCTGCTCGAAGACGTCCGGGTCGTCGAAGACGTAGGCGGCCGTGTGGAACCCCCGGTACTTCAGGAAGGACGCCTCGCCGCCGAAGGCCAGTCGGCGCACGGTGGAGTGAACGCCGTCGGCGCCGACCAGCAGGTCGGCCCGTTCGATGCTGCCGTCGACCAGGGTCACGCGCACCTCCTCGGACGTCTCCTCGATGCTCGCGGGGCCGGTGCCGAAGCGCAGGTCCACCCCCGGCGGGAGCGTCTCGCGCAGCGCCAGTTCGAGGTCGGGCCGCATGATGCTCATCAGACGCCCGCCGAGCGCGCGCGAGAACTGGGTGTAGTCCAGGCCTGCGCGGCGACGCCCGTGCTCGTCGACGAAGCTCGCCTCATCGATGCGGTAGGCCAGTTCCGTCAGCCGCGGAAGGAGCCCCATGGCCTCCATCGCGTCGTACCCCGGGCCGAAGAAGTCGACCATGTACCCCTGGGTCCGGGGGCCGGGGGCCTTCTCCAGCACCACGACGTTCCAGCCCTGCGCGTCCAGTCGGCGTGCCAGGGCGAGCCCTGCGATCCCCGCCCCGCAGATCACTGCTCTCATGCCGTATCTCCTGTTCCCTCGGCGGCCAGTCCTCCGCCGTAGACGGCCATGACTTCCGGTGCCCAGCGTTCGAGGCCCGCGGCGGACAGCGGGTCGGTTCCCAGGACCTCGGTCAGCCGTGGTCGCAGGAGGAGCAGCGCGAGGTCGTTGACGAGCAGGAACGCGGCCCGCACCTGCGGATCGCTTCCGCGCGCCGCCTGACCGGCCCGCTCCATCTCCTCCAGGGTTCGCAGGCTGAGCTCGAAGAGCTGGTGGAAGAGGGTGCGGCCGGCTTCGGTGTCCGACATCAGCAGTCGCCCCAGGTAGGCGGGGACCGGCGAGTCCTCGGGCAGATGGCGCAGTACGGCGGCTCCGAGGGAACGCGCCTGTCCACCGGTCTGCTCGGGGCCCTCCGGGCCGTTCGCCGAGACCTCGCCGAGCACCGCCTCGAAGACGGCCAGCACATGCCGGTCGACGTCCTGCCGCAGGCCGTCCTTCGAGCCGAAATGGTGCAGCACGAGCCCCGGTGACACGCCGGCGGCTTGCGCGATCTGCCGTACGGACACCGCGTCGGGCCCGGACTCCGCGAAGAGCCGGAGGGCCTCGTCGCGCATGACGGCCCGTTTCGTCCGGTCGTCGCCGTCCCTCATGATTGAACGCATGTTCAGGATGCTAAACGATCGTTTAGCCCGCAGGCAAGGGCCGACGGGACGGGGTGGTCTCCCGGGTACGAAGCGTGGGCGCCGCGGGTGGCGCAGAGCGCCGTCATCGCGGCGCCGTCGGCAGTCACGAGGGGGAGGGGCTCAGGCGTCAGGTCGTACGCTTCCGGGGAATCCGCGCCTGGCGACGATGGGCCCGGCATGTGGTGTCCGCCTGCGTCGACCCGGATCAGCGCCATCGCACCCGCCACAGGATCACCAGGGCCCGCCGCCGGGGCGCGCCCGGCGGCCCGGCCGGTGGAGTGCGGCTGTCACGCCGTCGGGGGCCTCACGTATCCGTCCGTGTCAGCGCAGTTCGGCCAAGTGGGGTGGGCCCGTCAGTGCTTCACCGCTCGCGCCGGGCGCTGCGAGCTGGGGCGTATGAACCGGTTTACCGGTGTGACCTCGCGAACCCGGTGGCTGGGGCGTGCTCACACTTCTTTGATGATCACGCGCTTCCCGCAGAGCTTCGACCAGTCGTCATGGTCGGAGGTCAGAACGATCGCGGGGGTCGGGACACGGAGCGCGAGCGCGGCGACGAGGGCGTCGATTGCGTACTTGTGCCCATGCAGCCCGCCCGCGTCCCGGAGCAGCGCCACCGCGATGAGGGAATCCTCCTGACTGACCGGTTCGACCCGCAGCCGGGAGAGCAGCCATTTCAAGCGGGGAAGGTCGGTCTTCCCCTGCGTCAGTGCTGTGGGCGAAGGTCGATAGGTCCTCGCTCACAGCACTGTCCGTAGCGACGACGGTGGTCGGCGAGCCGGCCTGCTGCGGGTCAGGGGCGTCTGCGAAGCCCTCGAAGCGCGAACTGCTGCCGACGAGCCACGCCGTCAGGGTGACGGGCATTAAGCGGGGGCGGCTCACCGCGCGGCTCGTCCCCGGCGAGACAGTGTGGGTCGGCATCTGGTTGAAGCTCTGTACCTCCCCCCGGACCGTCTACGACGCCTCTGGGCTGAGGAGAGCCGCCCAAAGGCCCCCGGTCGCGGACTTGTCCTGGTCAACAGGGCTTCGGAGACGCCGAGGGTACGGGCGATTCGTCGTTGCTTACAGGGCCCCGAGGTCGGCCGTGACGGAGAACGGGGCGGTGGCTTTCACGGTGCCGGTGAACATCTCGCCGTTCCGGTAGGCATTGGTGGCGGGGTCGAGGACGTAGGTGTACACGATCGGGACACCGGTGGCGGCCTGCTCGATGCGCCAGTAGAAGGGGATGCCGGCCTTGGCGTACTGGTCCACCTTCACGATCCGGTCGGTTGTTTCCGACCCGGGCGATACGACCTCGACGACCAGGAGCACGTGCTCGGGGCGGGTGGGTGTGAGGTCGATGGTCTCCGCCCGGTAGACGGTGACGTCCGGGCGGCGGTTGGTGAGGGGAACGTCCTGCAGGCGGACGTCGAAGTCCGTGTCGGCGTTCCAGTCCGGGCCTGCGGCGGCGTCCAGGGCGTTGGCCAGGATGCGGGCCAGCCGGTGGTGGCGCTTGGAGGCGCTCGGGCTCACGACGGCCATCCCGTCCACGATCTCGATGCCGGCGCACTGCTCCTCGGACCAGGAGTCGTACTCCTCTGCGCTGATCTGTGCGTGCATCCACGCGGGCGTCATCATCTCGGCGGTCATGGTGTGCTTCCTTCGCGGCGTATCCACAGTTTCGTCGCTGCTGGGCTCAGCCCTACTGCCCGGTGCTGTCCGACGGCCCGGCAATCGGAAGCGTCCCCGGCGCAGAGGGCGCCGACCCGTCCCACCTGCCCCTTCCCACCCCGCCCCGTGGCGCAGCCGCGTCGTGGGAACCGGTGCGCGAGGATGGGGTGCATGGCCAACCGACTTGCGCAGACCACCTCCCCGTACCTCCTCCAGCACGCCGACAACCCCGTCGACTGGTGGCCCTGGTCGTCCGAGGCGTTCGAGGAGGCCAGAAAACGGGATGTGCCCGTACTGCTCAGCGTCGGGTACGCCAGCTGCCACTGGTGCCACGTCATGGCCCACGAGTCGTTCGAGGACGAGACCGTGGCCGCCTACCTCAACGCGCACTTCGTGCCCGTGAAGGTCGACCGGGAGGAGCGGCCCGACGTCGACGCCGTGTACATGGAGGCCGTGCAGGCGGCCACCGGGCACGGTGGGTGGCCGATGACCGTCTTCCTCACGCCGGACGCCGAACCCTTCTACTTCGGGACCTACTTCCCGCCCGAGCCCCGGCACGGCTCGCCCTCCTTCCAGCAGGTCCTGGAAGGGGTCACGACCGCCTGGGCCGACCGGCGGGACGAGGTCGCCGAGGTCGCCGGACGGATCGTCGCCGATCTGGCGGGGCGGTCGCTGGTCCACGGCGGTGACGGGGTTCCGGGGGAGTCCGAGGTGGCGCAGGCCCTGCTCGGGCTGACCCGGGAGTACGACGAGCAGCACGGCGGGTTCGGGGGCGCGCCCAAGTTCCCGCCGGCCATGGTGGTGGAGTTCCTGCTGCGGCACCACGCCCGTACCGGGGCCGAGGGGGCCCTCCAGATGGCCGCCGACACCTGTGCGGCGATGGCCCGTGGCGGGATCTACGACCAGCTCGGCGGCGGGTTCGCGCGGTACTCCGTGGACCGGGAGTGGATCGTCCCGCACTTCGAGAAGATGCTCTACGACAACGCCCTGCTCTGCCGGGTGTACGCCCACCTCTGGCGGGCCACCGGGTCGGACGAGGCCCGTCGCATCGCCCTGGAGACCGCCGACTTCATGGTGCGGGAGCTGCGGACGGCGGAGGGCGGGTTCGCCTCCGCCCTGGACGCCGACAGCGAGGACGCGGAGGGCAAGCACGTCGAGGGGGCGTTCTACGTGTGGACGCCCGAGCAGTTGCGCGAGGTGCTGGGGGAGGATGACGCCGCCTTCGCCGCAGACTATTTCGGGGTGACCGAGGAAGGGACCTTCGAGGAGGGCGCCTCCGTGCTGCGGCTGTCGGGGGACGCCGGACCCGTGGACGCCGACCGCGTCGCCGGCGTACGGGCCCGGCTGCTGGCCGCCCGTGACGAGCGGCCGCACCCGGGGCGGGACGACAAGGTCGTCGCCGCCTGGAACGGTCTTGCCATCGCCGCCCTCGCCGAGACGGGCGCCTGCTTCGACCGGCCCGACCTCGTGGAGCGGGCCACCGAGGCCGCCGATCTGCTGGTCCGGGTGCACCTGGGCGAGGTGGCCCGGCTGACCCGCACCTCCAAGGACGGGCGGGCCGGGGACAACGCCGGTGTGCTGGAGGACTACGGCGATGTCGCCGAGGGGTTCCTCACGCTGGCGGCGGTGACGGGGGAGGGCGCCTGGCTGGAGTTCGCCGGGTTCCTGCTGGACATCGTGCTGGAGCAGTTCACGGGGGAGGGCGGTCAGTTGTACGACACCGCCCACGACGCCGAGCAGCTCATCCGGCGGCCCCAGGACCCGACCGACAGTGCCACCCCGTCCGGGTGGACGGCCGCCGCCGGGGCGCTGCTCTCGTACGCCGCGTACACCGGGTCCGAGGCCCACCGCACCGCCGCGGAGGGCGCGCTCGGCGTGGTGAAGGCCCTGGGGCCCCGCGTCCCCCGGTTCGTCGGCTGGGGGCTCGCGGTGGCCGAGGCGCTGCTCGACGGGCCCCGGGAGGTCGCCGTCGCGGGACCGGTCGGCGGTGAGCTGCACCGTACGGCACTGCTGGGGCGGGCCCCGGGTGCGGTGGTCGCGGCCGGTGAGGGGCCGGGGGCCGGGGCCGAGTTCCCGCTGCTGGTGGACCGGCCGCTGGTGGGCGGCGAGCCGACCGCGTACGTCTGCCGCCACTTCGTCTGCGACGCGCCGACGACGGACGCGGGGGAGCTGGCGGCCAAGCTGGGCGGCTGACGCCTGCGGACAGGGGTGAGGGGCCGGTCGTCGCGTGCGACCGGCCCCTCACCCGTGACCCGCGCGTGTTCAGCCGTGCTGGTACGCCACCAGCGAGATGCCCACGTAGTGCGCGATGAACGCCGCCAGCGTCAGCGAGTGGAAGACCTCGTGGAAACCGAACCAGCGCGGCGACGGGTTCGGCTTTTTGATGCCGTAGATGACGCCGCCCGCGCTGTAGAGCACCCCGCCGACGATGACGAGGACCAGGACCGCGATGCCGCCCGTCCGCATGAAGTCGGGCAGGAAGAAGACCGCCGCCCAGCCCATCGCGATGTAGCACGGGGTGTAGAGCCAGCGCGGGGCGCCGACCCAGAACACCCGGAAGGCGATGCCCGCCGCCGCGGCCGCCCAGACCGCCCACAGCAGGGGCCGGGCCGTCGACTCGGGGAGCAGGAGCAGCGTCAGGGGGGTGTAGGTGCCCGCGATGATCAGGAAGATGTTCGCGTGGTCCAGGCGGCGCAGCACTGCCTCACCGCGCGGCCCCCAGCTGCCGCGATGGTAGACCGCGCTGATGCCGAACAGCAGGCAGGCGCTGAGGACGTAGACCGAGCAGGCGATCCGGCCCGTCGTGCTGTCGGTCAGCGCGATCAGGGTTATCCCGGCGATCAGGACCGCCGGGAACATTCCGGCGTGCAGCCAGCCGCGCATCCGCGGTTTGACGGGGGTGGTGGCGAGGGCGACGGGGCCTGGAGTCGCGGCGGCAGCGGCGGCGTCAGTCATGACCCGCATGCTACCTACGCCCCCGTAAGTAGCGGATACGGGGCGCATACGAGTGGCGATGCTCACGTGTGAGGCCCCCTGGACATATGGGCGGATCGGTCGGATGATCAAATGAGTGCAGTCGGCACCGGATGAGCGCCAGGGGATTTCGAAGGGTACGAAGCATCCGGGTCGCAGCCCCCACGGGGCCTACAGACAACTGACACCCTCACCGTAGGAGCGATCGTGGCGCGCGACATCGCGGCTCCCCTCACCGTCCCCACCCACCACCAGGAGCTGATCTCCTGGGTCGACGAGATCGCAGCCATCACCCAGCCGGACCGGGTGGTCTGGTGCGACGGCTCCGAGGCCGAGTACGAGCGCCTGTGCGGGGAGCTCGTCGCCAAGGGCACGTTCACCAAGCTGGACGAGACCAAGCGGCCCAACTCGTACTACGCCGCCTCCGACCCCACCGACGTCGCCCGCGTCGAGGACCGTACGTTCATCTGTTCCCGGGAGGAGAAGGACGCGGGGCCGACGAACCACTGGAAGGACCCCGCCGAGATGCGGGAGATCTTCACGGGGGAGAGCGGCCTCTTCCGCGGCTCCATGCGCGGGCGCACGATGTACGTCGTCCCCTTCTGCATGGGCCCCGTCGGCTCGCCGCTCTCCGCGATCGGCGTCGAGATCACCGACTCCGCGTACGTCGCCGTCGCCATGCGCACCATGACCCGCATGGGCCGGGCCGTCCTGGACGAGCTCGGCGCCGACGGCTTCTTCGTGAAGGCCGTCCACACCCTCGGCGCGCCGCTGGAGGAGGGCCAGGAGGACGTCCCGTGGCCCTGCAACTCCACCAAGTACATCTCGCACTTCCCCGAGGACCGCGAGATCTGGTCGTACGGCTCCGGCTACGGCGGCAACGCCCTGCTCGGCAAGAAGTGCTACGCCCTGCGCATCGCCTCCGTCATGGCCCGGGACGAGGGCTGGCTCGCCGAGCACATGCTCATCCTGAAGCTCACCCCGCCGCGCGGTGAGTCGACGTACGTGGCTGCCGCCTTCCCCTCCGCCTGCGGCAAGACCAACCTCGCCATGCTGGAGCCGACCATCCCCGGCTGGACCGTGGAGACCATCGGGGACGACATCGCCTGGATGCGGTTCGGGGAGGACGGCCGCCTCTACGCGATCAACCCCGAGGCCGGCTTCTTCGGCGTCGCGCCCGGCACCGGCGAGCACACCAACGCCAACGCCATGAAGACCATGTGGGGCAACTCCGTCTTCACGAACGTCGCGCTCACCGACGACGGCGACGTGTGGTGGGAGGGCATGACCGAGGAGGCGCCCGCGCACCTCACGGACTGGAAGGGCAACGACTGGACCCCCGAGTCCGCCACGCCCGCCGCCCACCCCAACGCCCGCTTCACCGTCCCCGCCGGACAGTGCCCGATCATCGCGCCCGAGTGGGAGGACCCCAAGGGCGTGCCGATCTCCGCGATCCTCTTCGGCGGCCGCCGCGCCTCCGCCGTCCCGCTGGTCACCGAGTCCTTCGACTGGCAGCACGGCGTCTTCCTCGGCGCCAACGTCGCCTCCGAGAAGACCGCCGCTGCCGAGGGCAAGGTCGGCGAGCTGCGCCGCGACCCGTTCGCCATGCTGCCGTTCTGCGGCTACAACATGGGCGACTACATGAACCACTGGGTCAAGGTCGGCGCCGACAAGGACCAGGCCAAGCTGCCGAAGATCTACTACGTGAACTGGTTCCGCAAGGACGACGCGGGCAGGTTCGTCTGGCCCGGCTTCGGCGAGAACAGCCGCGTCCTGAAGTGGATCGTGGAGCGTCTGGAGGGCACGGCCGAGGGCGTCGAGAGCCCGATCGGCATCCTGCCGGCCAAGGGCGCGCTGGACACCGAGGGCCTGGACCTCTCCGAGGCCGACCTCGACTTCCTGCTCACCGTCGACAAGAAGGTCTGGCGCGAGGAGGCCGCTCTGGTCCCCGAACACCTCAACACCTTCGGTGACCACACGCCCAAGGAGCTGTGGGACGAGTACCACGCGCTCGTCGAGCGCCTGGGCTGATCCCGGCGCTCATCACGGACCCCGCGGCCGGGTCCATCGGACATCCGCCCTGACCTGTGGGGCCGAACGATCCGCCGCGGTACGGGGCCTGTCGTCGCGCCCGTCGTCGCCGACGGCCCCGGAGGGCCTGTCCCCGACCAAGGACACCCCTCCCGGCCCCCGGAACCCCCTCACGGTTCCGGGGGCCGCCCTGTTTCCGGGCGCCGCGGCCCGGTTCTTCGAGACGCCGTGAGGTCCGTGGCACCCGGTCCGCACGCCTCCGAGGCGCGCGGACCGGGGCCGTCAGTGGGCGCCGACCAGCTGTCCGGACGCGGCCGGGCCGGCGAGGGCCGCGGTGTGGGCGTCCATCCGCTCGGCGGCGAGGATGGCGGCGGTCGTGTCCGCGCGGGATGCGGCCACCAGCAGGGCGCGGCCCGCGAGGGCGTGCGCGCGGCGGTGGAGAACGGTGGGGGCGGCATCGGTCAGGCCCGCGTGCCGGGCGGGCGGGGCGCCACGCAGCCGGGCCACCTGCTCGGCGATACGGTCGCCCGCCGCGCCCAGGCCCAGCTCGTCGGTGACCGCGAGGAGGGCGGCCAGGTGCCCGGCGAGCTGGATGTCCAGCTCCTCCTCACGGCTGCGGTGCGGAAAGTCCGCGTCGTCGGCCGGGGTGTGGACCGAGGGGCTGCGGATCGGCTCGTACATGGATGGCCTCCCGAGGGTGCGTGGAACCATCCTACATTGGAACGAGTCTAAAGTTGTCTGCGATCCGGAAGTGTGATCGGTGCACGGCTGTCCGTGACCATCCGCTGCCGAGCTGCCGAGCTGCCGAGCTGCCGAGCTGCCGAGCTGCCGGCCTGCCCGCCTGTCGGCCCGGCTGTGGCTGTCTGCGACCGTCCGCCGGCCGGCCGGCCCGGCTACGGCTGTCCGTAACCGTCCAGGAAGCTGCCGATCCGCGTCACGGCGTCGGTCAGGTCCTCGACCGTCGGCAGGGTGACGATCCGGAAGTGGTCGGGCTCGGGCCAGTTGAACCCGGTGCCCTGGACGACCATGATCCGCTCGGCCCGCAGCAGGTCCAGCACCATCTGCCGGTCGTCCTTGACCTTGTAGACCTTGGGGTCGAGCCGGGGGAAGAGGTACAGCGCCCCCTTCGGCTTCACGCAGGTCACCCCGGGGATCGAGGTCAGCAGGTCGTACGCCGTGTTCCGCTGCTCCAGGATCCGGCCGCCCGGCAGCACCAGGTCCTCGATCGACTGCCGTCCGCCGAGCGCGGTGGCGACCGCGTGCTGTGAGGGCATGTTGGCGCAGAGCCGCATGTTGGCGAGGATCGTCAGCCCCTCGATGTACGAGGTGGCGTGCGCCTTCGGGCCGCAGACGGCCATCCAGCCGGAACGGTATCCGGCCACCCGGTAGTTCTTGGAGAGCCCGTTGAAGGTCAGCACCATGAGGTCCGGGGCCAGGGCCGCCGTCGGGGTGTGGGTCGCGCCGTCGTACAGGATCCGGTCGTAGATCTCGTCGGAGCAGACGACCAGGTTGTGGCGCCGGGCGATCTCGGTGAGCCCGCGCAGCATCTCGTCGTCGTACACCGCGCCGGTCGGGTTGTTCGGGTTGATGATCACCAGGGCCTTGGTCCGGTCGGTGATCTTCCGCTCGATGTCCGCGAGGTCAGGCATCCAGTCGGCCTGCTCGTCGCACCGGTAGTGCACGGCCGTCCCGCCCGCCAGCGAGACCGAGGCGGTCCACAGCGGATAGTCGGGAGCCGGTACGAGCACCTCGTCGCCGTCGTCCAGCAGCGCCTGCATCGACATCTGGATCAGCTCGGAGACGCCGTTGCCCAGGTAGATGTCCTCGACGTCGAGCTCGATGCCCTTGGTCTGGTAGTGCTGCATCACCGCACGCCGCGCGGACAGCAGGCCCTTCGCGTCGCCGTAGCCGTGCGCGCCCGCGACGTTGCGCAGGATGTCCTCGAGGATCTCCGGCGGGCACTCGAACCCGAACGCGGCCGGGTTGCCCGTGTTCAGCTTGAGGATGCGCTGACCGGCCGCTTCCAGCCGCATCGCCTCCTCCAGCACGGGGCCCCGGATCTCGTAACAGACGTTGGCGAGCTTCGTCGACTGGATGACCTGCATGTCCGCGAGCTTACGGCGGCGTTTCACGGGCTGCGCGGGGATTGCTCCCGGCGTACTCCCTCCGGGGCACACCCCGGGTCCGCCCCGTCTTCCATCGCCATGCCCGCCGCCGCCCCGGACCGTGGGATCTCCCGGTCGGGGCGGCGTGGCGGCTTGGAAAGGAGGCGTGGGCGGGCGGGGCGGGTGAGATGCGCCACGCGGGGTCCGCCCGGCCGCCGGGGACGGTCGGACGGGGTCCGCCCCGAAGCCGTCACTCCGGCAGCCGGGTGCCCTCCGGGAGCCGGATGCCGAAGTCGTCCGACAGGACCCGCAGCGCCTCGTCGCCGTCCTTCAGTACCCGCTCCTCGACCGTGCCGTCGTCGGCCGTCTCCATCAGGTCCAGCCCGGCCAGCAGCAGGTGCGCGTGGGGGAGGGTGCGCTGCGCGTACACCGCCTGCCGGAACGGCGAGCGCGGGTGCGTCGCGATGTGCCAGTTGATCACCTCGTAGTCCGGCGCCTCGAACGGCTCCAGGGTGAACGCGTACTGCGACTCCCACGCGCCGCCCTTCTCCGCCTGGAGCTCCCACATCGGCAGCGGTCCGTCGTGCGCGACGTGGACGAGGCGGTGGTGGCGCGGGCCGTCGAACAGCTCGGCGCCCTCCACCAGGGCGATCGGCTCCACCAGGGCGCCGGTCGCCCCGAAGCCGACGTCCGCCAGATACGGATGCGGCTCGCCCTCCACGTCCACCTTCATGAGCATGTGCGTACGCGGCCGGACGTCGCCCGGCGCCGCGCCCAGCAGCACGCGGGCCGCCAGCAGCGTGACGGGGAAGCCGAGTTGCCGCAGGGCGGTGGAGAACAGGGTGTTGTGCTCGTAGCAGTAGCCGCCGCGCCCGCCGCGCACGAGTTTCGCCTCCAGGTCGTCGAGCGCCAGAGACGGGGCGGAGCCGAGGACGGCGTCCAGGTTCTCGAACGGGATGCCGATCAGGTGCGCCCGGTGCAGGGACCGCAGCACCTCCAGGGTGGGGCGGGGCTCGCCGGTCCAGCCGATGCGGGCGAAGTACGCGTCCAGGTCGAGTGTCATACGCCGACCGTACGCAGCCGGGGTGCGGGCGCGCCTCCGCCTGCGGACCGACGTGCGCGCCCGGAGGGCTCGGTCGTTGGACCGAGGGCGCCGGCCCCGGGGGCGAGGGCGGAGGCTGTCGGGTGGGGCCGCCTGCCGGGGCTGCTGGCGGAGGCCGGCCGGGAGCGTCGGGCGGGGCCCGCCTGCCGGAGCCGCCGACAGCCCTCGGGCTGAGCTGCCGACGGCCCCCGGACCGAGCTGCCGAAGGCCCCGGCCTGAGCTGCCGAAGGCCCCCGGTCCGAGCCCCGGACCGGGCTCGGTCCCGAGGTGGGCGGAGCCGTGGACCCCGCCGCTCAGATCTTGCTCAACTCCGGTGAGAGCCGGGTCGGCCCGGGTAGCGGTGGATCATGAGCCTGTTCCGGAAGCCCCAGCCTCTCGCCGTTCTCGTCGTCCGCGACGCCCCCGATGTCGTCACCGGCCTTCGGCGCGCGCTGGAGGCCGCCCCCGACGCCGAGCGCCCGGGACTGGAGCGTGCCCTCGCGCTGGCCGAGGAGTCCGCCCGGCGGCCGGACGGCGAGCTGCGCGGGCGGTGGGTGCGCCAGCGGCTCGACGCCGCCGGGCACGAGGGCCCGGCGGACTCCGTGGAGGCCATCAAGATCCTGCGTCGGGCCGAGCCCGGACTGACGCTTCTCCAGGCGGTGACGTACGCCAAGGAGGCCGCCGCGGCAGAAGCCTGAGCCGGACGGGCGCGCGGCGGAAGGGCCTGCCGGGGCGGTCGCGTACGGGAGTGGGGCCGCGCCCGCATCCGCCGGGGCGCGGAGGAGGCCGCTGCGGAGGGGACCGGCGCGGAGGAGTCCGGCGCGGAGGACTCAAGCGCGGAGGGAGTCGCCCTGGAGCGGGCCGACGTGGAGGGGGCTGGTGAAGAGGTGTCCGGGGTGCGGGAGTTCGGCATGGAGTGAGCCCGGCGCGGAGCCCGCTGCCGATCTCCCCGCCGAGCCTGCAGATCCCGTCGAGCCTGCCGAGCCTGCCGAGCCTGCCGATCCCGCAGATCCCGCAGATCCCGCAGATCCCGCAGATCCCGCAGATCTCGTCGAGCCCGCAGCGCCCGCCGAGCCCACAGCACCCGTCGAGCCCGCCGGTTCTGCCCGTGCGGGGCTGGGCCGACGGCGGCCGTAAGCCGGAGGGGCCGGAATCAGCCCCTTGTGACGGCCTGACATCTGCGCAAGCATGCGCATGTCAAAAGCCGGAAGATCTCCGGCCCTTGGCATCACTGGAGGTACCCCCCACATGAACAAGCCTCTCGTCGGTGCGTTTCTTGCTGCCCTGCTCCTGGGAGCCGGTGCCGCGCCCGTCGTCGCAGCCGAGCCCGCCCAGCGGGCCCAGGCCCGGGAAGCCGCTCCCGTGGCCGGCCCCGCAGTGAAGGCCGTGACCTTCGCCGGGACCGTCGCGCTCAGCAACTGCTCGGGCTCCGTGGTCCGTTCACCCGACTCCGCGCCCACCGACCCCGCCCTCGTGCTCTCCAACGGGCACTGCCTGGAGTCCGGCTTCCCCGGTCCCGGCGAGGTCGTCGTCGACCAGCCGTCCTCCCGTTCGTTCACCCTGCTCGACGCCTCGGGCGACGGCGTCGGCACGCTGAGGGCGAGCAAGGTCGCGTACGGCACCATGACCGACACCGATCTCTCGCTCTACGAAACCACCAGCACCTACCAGCAGATCGAGGACCGCTACGGCATCCGGGCGCTGGAGCTGGAGACGGCCCACCCGAAGGAGGGCGCCGCCATCACGGTCGCCTCGGGCTACTGGAAGCGCACCTACAGCTGCGACATCGACGGCTTCGTCCACCGGCTCAAGGAAGGCCGGTGGACCTGGAAGGACTCCCTCCGCTACACCCCGGAGTGCCGGACCATCGGCGGTACGTCCGGCTCGCCGGTGATCGACGACGCCACCGGCAAGGTGGTCGCCGTCAACAACACCGGCAACGAGAGCGGCCGACGGTGCACGGACAACAACCCGTGCGAGGTCGACGAGAACGGCGAGGTCACCGTCCGCGAGGGCATCAACTACGCCCAGCAGACGTACACCATGGTCCCCTGTATCGGGGCCGGCAGCACGATCGACCTCGACCGTGAGGGCTGCGCGCTGCCCAAGCCGTAGCCGCCTCGCCCGCCGGGAGCGCGGGCCGGGTCTGGCCGGGTCGGCTCGGGCCGGGCCAGGCCCGAGCCTCGGTCGGGGCCTGCCCGTGTGGCCCGGTCGAGGTGTCGCCGGGCCGCGCGACCCGGCCACGGTGCGGTCCGGCCCGTGTGGTCCGGCCGGGGTGTCGTCGGGCCCGCGCGACCCGGCCACGGTGCGGTCCTGCCCGTGTGGCCCGCGCCGTGTGGCCCGCGCCGTCCGGCCCGCGTGGTCCGGTCCGCGCGGCCCGGCCGGTCAGGGCGTGCCGGCGCGCGCCGCCTCGATCCCGTCCAGCAGCACCCCGAGCCCCACCCGGAACGTCTCGCGGGCCTCCCGCTCCGGATACGGCACCGCCTCGGCGCTCCCCGGGACGTCCTGCGGGTACGGCTCCGCCGGGCCCTCCGCCTCCAGGGCGCTCACCGCCGGAAAGCGCTCCGCGAAGTCCGGGACCAGCTCCAGCAGGGCGGCCGAACGTGCCGCCCACCACTCCTCGTCGGGGCTCCCGGTCGCCGCCGCGGCCAGCCTCGCGTCGGCCACCGCCTGCGCCGAGCCGCGTACGAGCGGGAACAGGGTCCCGACGAGCCGCCGCACCACCCCCGCCGCCAGCCCGGTCGCCCGCAGCAGGGTCACCAGCGTGTCCAGGCCCGCGTACTCGTGCGGACCCAGCACCGGCCGTGCCTGCGAGACCTGGAGCACCCAGGGGTGGCGGACGTAGAACTCCAGCATCTCCCCGGCCCACGCGGTGAGCGCCGCCCGCCAGCCGCCCGGTTCCGACTCCGGGTACGCGGTGGGAAGTTCGGCGTGGACGGCGTCGTACATCAGGTCCAGCAGCTCGCTCTTGCCGGGTACGTAGGTGTAGAGCGCCATCGCCGTGCGCCCCAGCCGGTCGCCGACCGCGCGCATCGACAGGGCCCCCATCCCCTCCTCGTCCGCGAGCTCCACGGCCGCCGCCACGATCGCGTCCACGCTCAGCCGCGGCTTGGGCCCCGGGCCGACGCGTGTCGGCGGCGGGGTCTCCGCGCGCCACAGGAGGGAGAGGGAACGGCGCGGATCACCCTGCCCGGCGAAGACCACCACGTGCGACTCCTTATGGCGTAAAGTAACGTGCGGCGGGTAATGCATTACGCCGTAAGGTATCAGTCGGGGGCCGCCGGCGACGCCGGTCGTCGTCGGCGGTGTTCACCAGCGGAAAGGGGTCGGGTCGCGATGGGTCGGGCGCTGTCGGTCACGTACGTGCGGGTCGTGGATGTCGAGCGGGTCACCCCCGGGACGGCGAGGATCGGCTTCACCGCCGACGAGCTGCCGGGGCTCCTGGAGGACCGTCCGGACCAGCAGATGAAGCTCTGCCTGCCGCGCGACGGGCAGCCGGAGCCCCGGCTGCCGGAGTGCGGCTCGGACGATCCGTACGGCATGCGCTGGTACGAGGCGTACCTCGCGATCCCGGAGGCGGAGCGGCCCTGGATGCGCAGCTTCACCGTCCGCTCGTACGACCGCCGGCGCAACGTGATGACCGTGGACTTCGTGCTCCACGGCGCAGGCGGGCCCGCCTCCCGCTGGGGTGCGGCGGCCCGGGTCGGTGACGTCCTCGGCATGGTCGGCCCGTCCTCCCTCTACGCCCGCCCGCTGCCCGAAGCCCGGCGGATGCTCCTCGCCGGGGACGAGACCGCGCTCCCGGCCGTCGCCACGGTGCTGGAGGCGCTGCCGGCCGGGACCGGTGCCGTGGTGTACGCCGAGGTCGCGGACGCGGCGGAGGAGCGGGAGCTGCCGCCCGCGGCCGGGGGAGCCGAGGTTCGGTGGGTGCACCGCGACCGGGGCGGCTCGCTCGTGGACGCCGTACGGGGTGCCGGAGCGGACCTCGACGGGGTGGACGCGGCCTGGGTGGCGGGCGAGGCGTCCGCCGTCCGCGCGCTCCGCCGCCACCTGGTCGAGGACCGTGAACTGCCGAAGTCCGCCGTGGAGTTCAGCGGATACTGGCGGCGCGCGCTCACCCAGGACGACGCCCCCACCGAGGAGGACCTGGCCTGGGCGGCCGAGCGTGCGGCGGACGACTCGTAGCGTCAGACCGCCGGCGCCCCCGCTCCTGAGCCCCGGACGGCCCGCCCCGCCAGGACCGGCGTCCGCCTGCCGTCCTCGATGACGAACCGGCCGTCGATCAGGACGTGCGGGATGCCCACCGGCAGGGTGCGCGGCTCCGCGAACGTGGAGCCCGCCGCCACCGTCTCCGGGTCGAACAGCACCAGGTCCGCGCGGTAGCCCTCGCGCACCAGGCCCCGGTCCGCCAGCCGCAGCCGGGCTGCCGGGCGCGAGGTCAGACGGGCCACGCACTCCTCCAGCGAGAGGATGCCCAACTCCCGCACGTACCGGCCCAGGTACTGCGGGAACGTGCCGTACGCCCGGGGGTGCGGCTTGTCGCCCTGGAGGATGCCGTCGCTGCCGCCGGTGTGCACCGGATGGCGCATGATCTGCCGGACGTTCTCCTCGTGGCCCACGTGCTGGAGGATCGTCGTCCCGAGCCGGTCCTCGGTGAGCAGCCGTCGCGCGGTCGCCCAGGGCTCCTCGCCCCGCAGCCGCGCCGACTCCTCGACCGTCCGGCCCACGTACTCGGCCAGGTGCGGCGCGCTCACGCCGGAGATCTCGATGGTGTCCCACTCGATCGGCACCCCGTGGCAGCCGTCCGAGCCCAGCACCTCCAGATGGTGCCTGATCCGCTCCGCGCTCGCCCGGTCCGCGAGCCGGGTCAGGACCGACTCCGGACCGCCCTCGCTCGCCCAGCTCGGCAGCATCGCCACGAGCGTGGTGCAGCCGGGCGTGTACGGGTAGGTGTCGAGCGAGATGTCGGACCCGGTGGCGAGCGCGTCGTCGAGGAGGGCGAGGAGGTCGGGCGCCCTGCCCTTGTTCACGCCGAAGTTCATGGTGGCGTGGGCGAGATGGAGGGCGCAGCCGGCGTTCCGCGTCAGCCGGACCATCTCCTCGTACGCCTCCAGCGCGCCCGCCCCGTAACTGCGGTGGTGCGGACAGTAGTAGCCGCCGTGCCGGGCCACCACCCGGCAGAGCTCGGTGAGTTCGGCGTCGTCCGCGTACATCCCGGGGGTGTAGGTCAGACCGGACGACATGCCCACCGCGCCCTCGCGCATGCCCTGGTCCACCAGCTCCCGCATACGGGCCAGTTCGGCGTCGGTGGCGGGCCGGTCGTCCCAGCCGGCCGCGTACATCCGGACCGTGCCCTGCGGGATCAGATAGGCGGCGTTGACCGCGATGCCCTGGCCGCCGAAGTTGCGGTCCAGCCGGTCCAGATAGCCGCCGACCGTGCGCCAGTCGAAGTCGATGTCGCTCCCGTCGCCGTTCCAGCCGGTGATGGAGCGGCGGACCTCGGCGAGCGTGCGGTCGTCGGCGGGGGCGTACGACATCCCGTCCTGGCCCAGCACTTCGAGGGTGACGCCCTGTGCCGCCTTCGCGCTGTGGTCCGGGTCGCGCAGCAGCGCCAGATCGCTGTGGGCGTGCATGTCGATGAAGCCGGGGGCGAGCGCGAGGCCGTCCGCGTCCACGGTCCGGGCGGCGGTGGGGCGGGGGCCGGGGGAGCCCTCGGGGCGGATCTCGGCTATGCGGCCGCCGTCGACGGCCACGTCGGCGCGGAAGGAGGGCTCGCCGGTGCCGTCGACGACGAGCGCGTCACGCAGGACCAGGTCCATGGGTGGCCTTTCGGGGCGGGGGAGGGAGGACTGCTCAGAAGAACGTGCGGATGTAGTCCGTGACCGTGCCGTCCGCCTCGACCAGCGGGATCAACTGCCACTTGTCGAAGCTGGTGCAGGGGTGGGAGAGGCCCAGCCCGACCCAGTCGCCCACCTCCAGCTCCGCCCCGTCCTCCGTCCGCACCCAGGCGTGCTGGTCGGACAGGCCGGTGACCGTGACCCCGGTGGCGGGCCGCAGGGAGCCGTCCCGGCCGGAGCGGACCACCTGTGCGTCGGGCAGATCGAGGTCGTACGCCGCGTCCCGCTTCCCCGCGTTGAGGAACGCCTGCTCACCGGTCGGGCGGGAGACGACCTGCGCCCACAGCCGGAAGGCGGGCTCCAGTGCCCCCTCCTCGGGGACGCGGTTGAAGGGGGTCAGGTGCCTGTAGTGCCCGTCGTCGTGCGAGACGTACGCCCCGGAGCGCAGCAACTTCAGCACGGGAAGACTCAGTTCGGGGATCCCGGCGAAGACGTCCGCGACCGCGTCGAACCAGGCGCTGCCGCCCGCGCTGATCACGATCTCCCCGGCCCCGGCGAACCGCTTCTCGCCGTCGAAGGCGGCCGCGAGCGCGACGAGCCGCCGCAGCCACGCCCGTACGCGCTCCGGATCGGCGTCCGGCACCTCGCCCTCGTACCCGGCCACGCCCACCAGGCGCAGCGACCCGGCCGCCGCCACCGCGTCGGCCACGGCCGCGCAGTCGGCCTCCGTGCGGGCCCCGGTGCGCGCGCCCTCGCCCGCGCCCAGCTCCACGACCACGTCGACCGGGCGGGTGGCGCCCGCGGCGCCGAGGGCCGCGTCCATCAGCTCGACGCCGCGCACGGAGTCGACGTAGCAGACGAAGCGGAACGACGGGTCGGCCGTCATCTCCCCGGCCAGCCAGCCGAGGGCGACCGGGTCGACCAGCTCGTTGGCGAGGAAGATCCGGCCGATCCCGTACGCCCGGTAGACCCGCGCCTGGTGCGGCACGGCGGCCGTGATGCCCCACGCGCCGCGCTCCAGCTGGTCCACGAAGAGCTGCGGGGACATGGACGTCTTGCCGTGCGGGGCGAACGCGAGGCCGTGGCGCTCCGCGTACGTCTCCAGGAGGTCGAGGTTGTGGGCCACCGACTCGGCGGAGAGCGCGAGCACGGGGGTGGTGAACCCGCCGGTGAAGAGGTTGCGGCGCTCGGCTGCCAGCGCCCCGACGGTCAGGCCCTCCGCGTCCGGGGGCAGTGCCTTGAAGCGGTGGTCGACGCGCTCGTCGGCGAGGCCCGCCGCGAGGGAGGCGGCGCGGCCGGCCGCCGGGGACGCGGCCCGGTCGGTCTGCGTGGACGCGGTGCGGTCGGTGGGGCTTTCGGCTGCCAAGGGAAGCTCCTCGAAGTTCGTTGCAACATATGCAACACCCATTGCGTATATCGCTCAACGCTGTCTAACATCCGAGCCGATGCCCGGTCAATGGTGACCACCGGCCCGCACACCGATCAGCGAGGAGCCCTCAGTGTCCGGACCCGCAGCAGGGGCGGCCGTCGCCGGCACGGCCACCGATGTCGTCTGTCTCGGTGAGTCCATGGTGACGTTCCTGCCGTCGCAGCCCGGCCGCCTCGCCGACGTGCCCTCCTTCGGGCGCGGGATCGGCGGGGCCGAGTCCAACGTGGCCTGCGCGCTCGCCGCCGCCGGGCACCGGGCGGCGTGGGTCGGCCGGGTCGGCGCGGACGGGTTCGGCGACCACCTCGTGGAGGCGATCGCGTCGTACGGGGTCGACACGTCGGCGGTCCGCCGCGATCCGGCCCGCCCGACCGGCATCTACTTCCGGACGGCCACCGACCGGGGGGCCGGTACGCACGAGGTCGCGTACTACCGGGCGGGGTCGGCGGCGTCCGCGATGTCGCCGGCCAACATGCCGTACGGCGAACTGTTCGCGGGGCGCGTCCTGCACCTGTCCGGGATCACGGCGGCGCTGTCGGAGGACTGCCTGGCGCTGCTGCGGGAGCTGACGGCTCCGCGGGCCGGGCGCCCGCTGGTCTCCTTCGACGTGAACCACCGGCCGCATCTGTGGCGGGGCGGGAACGCGGACGCCACCGTGCTGTTGGACCTGGCCCGCCGCTGCGACCTGGTGTTCGTCGGGGAGGACGAGGCGGAGGAGGCGTGGGGGATCGTCGGCGCCGAGGCGATCCGGGCGGCGGTTCCGGAGCCCGCCGCGCTCGTGGTGAAGCGGGGGAGCGCGGGCGCGACGGTGTTCGCCTCGGAGCTCCGCCCCGGACCCGGCGTCCCCGCCGCCGCCCGCGGGTCCGGGGACGCCGTCGCAGCCCGCGCGTCGCGTGTGGAAGGGGACGGGGACGCCGTCGCAGCCCGCGCGTCGCGTGTGGAAGGGTCCGGGGACGCCGCCGTGGCCCGCGCGTCGCGTGCGGAAGAGGCCAAGGACGCGTCCGGCCCCGCCTTCCCCGCGGCAGGAGGGGCGGAAGGCGGCGACACCGTCACCCACGTCCCCGCCCTCCGGGTCGAGGTCGTCGCCGCCGTCGGAGCGGGCGACGCCTTCGCCGCCGGGTTCCTCTCCGCGACCCTGCGGGGACTGCCCGTCCGCGACCGCGCCCGGCACGGACACCTCATGGCCGCCGCCGTTCTCACCGTCCCCGGCGACCTCACGGAACCGCCCGCCCGCGACCACGCCGACCGCCTCGCCGCCCTCGACGACGGCGCCTGGGGGAGACTTCGTCTCGGCCCCGGCTGGACCGCAGCCGGCCGGCCCTCCGAGGAGGTACGCACACCATGAGCCAGACCGTCGACCGGGCACTGAGCATCCTGCCGCTGCTCGCCCAGGGACCCGCCGACCTCGGCCAGGTCGCCGAGCGGCTCGGCGTCCACAAGTCCACGGCGCTGCGCCTGCTGCGTACGCTCCACGAGCACGGCCTCGTCTACCGCCAGGAGGACCAGCGCTACCGCCTCGGCGCCCGGCTCTTCGCGCTGGCGCAGGAGGCCGTCGAGAACCTCGACGTACGCGAGATCGCCCACCCCCACCTGGTCGCCCTGAACGACCGGTGCGGGCACACCGTCCACCTCGCCGTGTACGAGGAGCAGGAAGTCCTCTACATCGACAAGGTCGAGAGCCGCTACCCGGTCCGGATGTACTCCCGGATCGGGAAGCCCGTCGCGATCACCGTCGCGGCCGTCGCCAAGCTGCTGCTCGCCGACCTCACCGAGCCCGAGCGGCGCGCGATCGCCGACAAGCTCGACTACCCCATGTACACGTCCCGTTCGACGCCCGACGCGGCCGCCTTCCTCAAGGAACTGGCCGTCGTGCGCGAACAGGGCTGGGCCACCGACCTCGGTGGCCACGAGGAGTCCATCAACTGCATCGGCGCCCCCATCCGCGGCGCGGACGGACGGGTCGTCGCGGCCATGTCGGTGTCCGCACCCAATGTGGTCGTCACGGCCGAGGAACTCCTCACCCTGCTCCCGCTGGTCCGGCGCACCGCCGAGACCATCAGCCGGGAGTACTCCGGCTCCGGCACCAACCGACCCAGGAAAGTCTGAATCCCATGACCGAGAAGACCGCCCTCACCCCCTCCACCCACACCACGCCGCCCGCGAAGTTCTCGCACGGCGTGAAGAAGGGGAACATCCTCCAGGTCGCCGGCCAGGTCGGTTTCCTCCCGGCCGTCGAGGGCCGGGCCCCGACGCCCGCCGGCCCCACCCTGCGCGAGCAGACCCTCCAGACCTTCGCCAACGTCAAGGCGATCCTGGAGGAGGGCGGGGCGAGCTGGGACGACGTGATGATGATGCGCGTCTACCTCACCGACGTGGACCACTTCGCTCAGATGAACGAGATCTACAACGCCTACTTCGCCGAGCAGAACCTGAAGGAGGCGCCCTCGGCGCGGACGACCGTCTACGTGGGCCTGCCCAAGGGCCTGCTCATCGAGATCGACGCGCTCGCGGTGCTGGGCTGACCCTCCCCGCACCCGCCAGGACCGTCCGGCCCTCTCCCCGCTGATCCTTTGCCTCACACGCAGAACCTCTCCCGCAGTACGCCGTACGGCACGGCGCCCCGCTTCCCGGGGGCGCCGTGCCGCGCTCCCCCCTGCCCTCCAGCACCATCGGAGTCCCCATGCTGCTCGCCGCCACGCCCCCGCCGGCCGAGACCCCACCGCACACCGGTGGACTGCTCCTCCTGATCGACGGCACCGCCGGTCTGCTGACCGTCGCCGCCCTCGGGATCGCCCTCCTGCTCTTCCTGATCATCAAGGTCAGGCTCCAGCCGTTCGTCGCCCTGCTCGCGGTCTCCATAGCCGTCGGCCTCGGCGCCGGTCTCTCGGTCACCGAACTCTTCGGCACCGTGCAGAAATCCGCCGCCGTCTCGGTCGTCGAATCCGGCATGGGCGGCATCCTCGGCCATGTCGCGATCATCATCGGACTCGGCACCATGCTCGGCGCGATCCTCGAAGTGTCCGGTGGGGCCGAGGTGTTGAGCGCCCGCCTGCTGAACGCCTTCGGGGAGAAGCGCGCCCCTCTCGCCATGGGCATGACTGGCCTCGTCTTCGGCGTCCCGGTCTTCTTCGACGTCGGCATCTTCGTCCTCGCGCCGATCGTCTACGCCGCCGCCAAGCGCTCCGGGAAATCGATCCTGCTCTACGCCATGCCGCTGCTGGCGGGCCTGTCGATGACCCACGCGTTCCTGCCGCCGCACCCCGGTCCGGTGGCCGCCGCCGGACTCTTCAACGTGTCCCTGGGCTGGGTCATCCTGATGGGCATCGTCGTCGGCATCCCGTCCGTCATCGCCGCCTGGGGCTACTCCGCCTGGATCGGCAAGCGGGTCTTCGTCGACGTCCCGCAGGACATGGTGGAGGCCGCCGAGGAGGCCAAGGCCGCCGTCGCCGCCGAGCAGCGCGCCGCCGGCGTCACCCCGCACGAGAAGCCGGTCCCGCTGCTCACGGTGCTCGCGATCATCGGCACCCCGCTGGTCCTGATCCTCGCCGCGACGTTCTCCTCGATCGCCCTGGACCCCTCCACACCGCGCTCGGTGATCGAGTTCTTCGGCAACCCGTTCGTCGCCCTGACGATCGCCCTGTTCCTCGCGTACTACCTGCTGGGCATCCGGCGCGGCTGGTCCCGGAAGTCCCTGGAGTCCGTCTCCACGTCCTCGCTCAAGCCCGTCGGCAACATCCTCCTGGTGGTCGGCGCGGGCGGCGTCTTCGGCGCGGTCCTCAAGGGCAGCGGCATCGCGGACGCGCTCGCCGACACCTTCAACGACGTCGGCCTGCCCGTCATCCTGCTCGCCTGGCTGATCTCGGTCGTCCTGCGCGTCGCCCAGGGCTCGGCGACCGTCGCGATCGTCACCACGGCCGGAATCGTGGTGCCGCTGGTCGAGGGCCAGGACCTCTCCCAGGCCCACCTCGCGCTGATCATCATGGCGATCTCGGCGGGCTCGATCTTCGCCTCGCACGTCAACGACGGCGGCTTCTGGATGGTGTCGAAGTACTTCGGCATCAGCGAGCGCGACACCCTGAAGTCCTGGACGGTCCTGGAGACGGTTCTCTCGGTCGCGGGCTTCGTGGTCGCCGCCCTGCTCAGCCTGGTCGTCTGACGACTGCCGGCACGGGGGCGGGGCGCCGTGCGCCCCGCCCTCAACCGCCCTTCCGCGCCACGTAGTAGACGTTCAGGATGTCGCCCTCCACCTCGCGCACCTCGACGTCCCCGAAGCCCGCCTCCGCCAGCATGCGCAGTGCGGTCTGCCTGCCCCACACGGTCCCGAGGCCCGCCCCGCCCTCGCCGAGCGAGACCGTCATGCAGTAGAAGACCGAGAAGGTGTAGAGCGTGGGACCCAGCGGGTGGTCGAGGTTCTCCTCCAGCCTGCTGGAGGCCGCGATGTCCCCCATCAGGAAGACCCCGTCGTCCCGCAGCGCACCGGCGACGGCCGCCAGGGTCTCCGCCGGGCGGGCCAGGTCGTGGATCACGTCGAAGGCGGTCACCAGGTCGTACGAGCCGGTCACCGCGGCCGCGTCCGCCAGCTCGAAGCGCGCGTTGGGCAGGCCCAGCCGCGCCGCCTCCTCCCGTGCCGCCGCGATCCCGCCCTCCGACATGTCCACCCCGGTGAAGCGGCTGGCCGGGAACGCCCGCGCCAGCAGGTTCACCACATGCCCCTGTCCCGTACCGACGTCGAGCGCGTCCAGGCCGGATCCCGAACCCAGCCGCTCCGGCAGACCGGGCACCAGCGGAATGATCGCGTCGACCAGCGCCGCGTCGTACACCCGGGCCGTCTCCTCGGCCTGGAGCTCCTGGAACTTCGGGTACGAGGAATAGGGCACCCCGCCCCCGTCCCGGAACGCCGTGACCACCTCGTCCTCGACCTGCCCGATCAGGGCGAGGTCCTGGAGGAAGGAGGCCATATTGTCCGGCCCGGAGGCGCGGCACAGGGAGGCTGCGTGCTCGGGCGGCAGCCGGTACGTACCGTCCTCCGGCTCGTAGCCGACGATCCCGCCGACCGTCACCCCGCCCAGCCACTCGCGCACATAGCGCTCGTTCAGTCCGGCGGCCTCGGCGATCTGCTCACTCGTCGACGGTGGCAGCTGCGCCATCACGTCGAACAGCCCCGTCCGGTGCCCGAGACTGCACAGATACCCCAGACAGGCATCGTTGAGGATCTGCGCCATCCGCCCGGCGAACTCCTCCTGCCGGACGGGATCCACGGTCGTCTGCGTCATGTCGCCTCCCGGGAAAGGCCGCAGCGCATCGCCGGAGCTGCCCGCTCGCCCCCTCCGTCCGCCGCTCACTGCCGGCCGGTGGGCCCCCTTGAATTTTACTGCGGCGCACGCCCTCTTGTGCTGTCCCGCCGATTGCGCTTCCTTGATCGGCATGGCGGACACGAGGGCAACCACGCAGACAGGGGAGCCGGCCTCCCGACCGCGCACGTCCAGTTGGAAGTACATCGGCCCCGGCATCGTCGTCGCGGCGACCGGGGTCGGGGCCGGGGACCTGGTCGCGACGCTGATCGCGGGCAGCACGTTCGGCTACACCCTGATGTGGGCGGCGGTGATCGGCTGCGTCGTCAAGATCTCGCTCGCCGAGGCCGCCGGCCGCTGGCACCTGGCGACCGGCCGCACGCTCTTCGACGGCTGGCGCAGCCTGGGCCCGTGGACCACGGTCTACTTCGCGATCTACGTCGTGGTCTGGGGCTTCCTCTACGGGGCGACGGCCATGTCCTCCAGCGCCCTGCCCGTCGTGGCGCTCTTCCCCGACGGCCCGGGGCTGAAGTTCTGGGCGATCGTGACCGGGCTGACCGGGCTGGTGTTCGTCTGGTTCAACCGGTACGCCGTCTTCGAGAGGGTCATGACGGTCCTGATCGGCGTCATGTTCGTGGTGGTCGTGTACGTGGCGATCCGGGTCGCCCCGGACGCCGGGGCCGCGTTCGCCGGGCTGCTGCCCGTACTGCCGGACGGCTCGCTCCTCTACACCCTCGGGCTGATCGGAGGCGTCGGCGGCACGATCACCATGGCCGCCTACGGGTACTGGGTCAACGCCAAGGGCTGGAGCAACACCTCCTGGATGAAGGTCATGCGGCTCGACAACCGGGTCGCCTACATCACCACCGGGATCTTCGTCGTGGCGATGCTCGTCGTCGGCGCGGAACTGCTGCACGCGTCCCGGACCGCCCTCGCCTCCGGCGACCGCGGGCTGATCGACCTGGGCACGGTGCTGGAGGACCGCTTCGGCGCGGGCACCGCCAAGCTCTTCCTGGTCGGCTTCTTCGCCGCGTCGTTCTCGTCGCTGATCGGGGTCTGGCACGGGGTGAGCCTGATGTTCGCGGACTTCGTGGAGCGGTTCCGCGCCCCGGCGGCCCCCGGGGAGGAGCACGCCGGTCCGGCCGTCGCCGACCGGCAGCAGCGCTCGCTGCCCTTCCGCGCCTACCTCCTCTGGCTGACCTTCCCGCCGATGGCCCTGCTCTGGCTGGACCGGCCCTTCGGCCTGGTCATCGCCTACGGCGTCCTCGGCGCCTTCTTCATGCCGTTCCTGGCCCTGACCCTGATCTGGCTGCTCAACTCCTCCCGTACGCCCAGGGAATGGCGCAACGGATGGGTCAGCAACGGCATGCTCGCCCTCTCCGGGCTGCTGTTCGTCGTCCTGTGCGTCCAGCAGGTGCGCGACCTGCCCTGGTGACGGGCTGGCGCCGACGGAACGCCGCAGCGCCGCCGGGGGAGCGGCGGCGCTGCGGGTTCGGGGTGATACGCCGGTGGTGCGTGGTGCGTGGTGCGTGGTGCGGGCTACGGCAGGCTGCGGACGTGCGGCCCGACCGCCTTCGACCAGGCGAACCCGGCCGTCGCGTCCCAGTTCGTCGACCAGGTCATCGCGCCGCGCAGCGACGGGTAGGTCTTCGACGGCTTGAACGAGCCGCAGTTGGTGCCCTTGGCCAGGCAGTCCAGTGCCGCGTTCACGACCGACGGGCTGACGTAGCCGCTGCCCGCGCCCCGGGTGGACGCCGGGACGCCGATGCCGACCTGCGACGGGTCGAGGCCGCCCTCCAGCTGGATGCAGGCGAGCGCGGTGAGGAAGTCCACCGAACCCTGCGAGTAGACCTTGCCGTCACATCCGAGCATCGAACCGCTGTTGTAGTACTGCATGTTGACGACGGTCAGGATGTCCTTGATGTTGAGCGCCGTCTTGAAGTACTCGCCCGACGTCGACTGCATGTCGATCGTCTGCGGGGCCATCGTGATGACCAGTCCGCTGCCCGCCTTCGCCGACAGCTGGCGCAGCGCCTTCGTCATGTAGGTGGCGTTGAGGCCGTTCTCCAGGTCGATGTCGACCCCGTTGAACCCGTAGTCCTGCATCAGCGCGTACACCGAGTCGGCGAACGCGGTGGCCGAGGCGTCGTTGTTGACCCGGACCGTGCCCAGCTCGCCGCCGATCGAGATGATGACGTTCTTGCCCTGGGCCTGCTTGGTCCTGATGTCGGCCCGGAACTGGGCGTCCGTGTACCCGTTCAGCCCGGCCGTGTCCAGGTTGAAGGTGACCTGGCCCGGCGTCGGCGTGGCGTCCGCGAAGGAGACCGCGATGATGTCGTAGTCGGCCGGGACGTCGGTGAGCTTCTGCACGGCGGCGCCGTTGTTGAAGTTCTGCCAGTAGCCGGTGACCGCGTGCTTGGGCACAGCGGGGCCGGGGCCGGGGCCCGTGCCCTCCTTGGCCGTACGGGCGGTGATGGCCGCCGACTTGACCGACTCGCCGGCCGCGTTGGTGGCGCTCACCGAGAACTGGTAGGCGGTGTCCGCGGTCAGGCCGGTGACGGTCGCCGAGGTCCCGGTGGAGGTGGTCGCCTGCACACCGTTCCGGTACACCTTGTAGCCCGTGGCGCCGGACACCGCGTTCCAGGACAGCGCCACGGAGGACGTGGTTGTGGCGCCCGCGGTCAGGCCCGCCGGGGCCCCGGGGATGACCGGCCCGGGGTCCTCGCCGCCTCCGCCGTCGGGGCCCCTCACCTCGATGTCGTCGGCGAAGTAGGCGGCCTGTCCGTACCAGCCGTGGGTGTAGACCGTCACCGACGTGGTGTTGGCACCGGTCGTGAAGCTGGTGGACAGCTTGGTCCAGGAGGAGGAGCCCGGCGTCCAGGTGGAGACGTCGGTGGTCCCCGTACCGTTCACACCGAGGTAGGCGTAACCGCCCTGCACCCAGGAGCTGAGCGCGTACGTCGAGTTGGGCTTCACCTTGACCGACTGCGTGCACTTGGCGTTGTCCTGGCCGGCCGGGGTGGCCTTCAGCGCGGACGCACCGCTGCGCACGGGGGAGGAGACGGCGGCGCCGCTGTTCCCGGAACAGGTCCAGTTGGCGAGACCCGACTCGAAGCCCGGGTTCTTGGCGTTGTTGACGTCGGCGGCCTGGGCGGTGCTCACGAGCCCGGTGACGGTCAGGGCGGCGGCCGTGGCGACCGCCAGGGTGCCACCGAGCAGGGGACGGGAGCTGCGGCGTCGTCGGCGATTGCGTCCTGCGGAGCGTTCCACTGGTGCCTCCGGGGGGAGTTGGGGGGGCCGGGGATGGGCGGTGCAGTGCAGCGGGGTGCAGTGCGCATAAACTGGTCCAGACCAATCGAGTTGTCAAGACCTCTGGCAGTGAAAGGCGGTCCGCCGACGCGCGTGCGCGGTGGTGCGGCCACCCCCGTACGGGGGTGGCGGGCGGTGGATTCCCGGCCCGGGAACGTTGTCGCGGCCGTGCGCAGCCCCCCGCACGAGTGATCCTGCGGAAGATCTTCGGACGGTCACGGAAACACCCTTACGGAAAAGAGGGTGCCCCCCGTGCAATCCGAGGTGACGTGCGCGAATGGATACGTGATCGAAAAGCGGACGCCAGATCCGGTAACGCTCCGCAGTGGACGTCACGTTGGGAGAAATCGATTTCATCCCGTTTAGCACCCGGCCGCCGTTGGAACGGTGTTCGCAGGGTGCCGTACTGGTCACCGGTAACTGTTCTCTGCCTGGTGAGACGTGGCTAAAGTGCTGGGGCAGGAGCACGGAGCAGGAGCGATTGCGGTCGGCGTCCCCACGCCGGCCGGAGCCGAAACGGGGAGAGCGTGCCGACCGCGATAGCAGTGACGAGCGCAGACCTGGTGCTGCCGCCCACCGACCAGCAGACACCGACCGCCGCTCTGCTCCAGGCCCCCGAGGCCCAGGTGCTGGAGCTGGCGATCGGCGACATGCACCTGCTGCTGGAACAGCACGGGTATGTGATCGCCCTCTACCCCTCGGGTATCAGGCCCGAGCACGAACGCCGCCTGCACTCCATCCGCTCGGTGCTGGAGAGTGACCGGATCGCCCTGGTCAAGGTGGATCTCCCGCCCCTCGGCGTCGCGGTCCTGGTGCGCCAGCTGCGGCAGTTGTCCATCTGCGACTTCAGCCCCGGGGTGGTCGCCTCCGCCGCCCGGCTGCTGTCGCACTACATCTACGCGGGCGCCCTCCTCAACTCCGTCGCCCGGCTCGACCGGGTCCCTGTCAGCCTCAAGAGCCACGCCAAGTCCTGGGTTCCCGGCTCGCAGTTCGCCGTTCTCGCCGGCCCCGAGCCGCAGCTGGTGAAAGTGGGACCGGCCGCCGAGCCCCTGACGGGCCCGGATTTCGGTACGCATCTTCTGGTGGCCCACGGGAATCTGCAGTCGGACTGGGTACAGGAGACCCTCGCGCCCGCCTGGAAGGTCCAGGCCATTCACGACACCTCGGTCCCGGCCGACTCGCCCCGCTGGTGGGGCACGGGAAAGCTGGTGGAGTTCGCCGCCCACCTTCCGGACCTCTCCGTGCTGTATCAGCTGGTTTCCTCCGTCCGCCGGGAAAAGTGCCACTGGTGCTCCATGGAACTCATCGGCGACCGCTGCGCATTCTGTTCGGCACCGCTTCCGGCGCCGGAGAACCGCGCGCTGCCCGCCGGTGTCCCCCATCATGGGGCCGACGCATCACCGGGCCCCTGACGCGACCGCACCCCGACCACCGCCCCCGCCGACCGCGCCGTCCCCGCGCCCGGCCTGCGAACCACCGCCTCCCCGGCGGCCACCGCGGACGCAGCCGCGGATGTAAGCGCGTAACCGCTCCACAGCAGACCCCGCTCCACAGCACGACCCCGCTCCACGGTGTGACTCCGTCCCACAGCACGACTCCGCTCCACAGCACCGCTCACTCCGTCCGCTGTCCGCTCCACGCATACGATTCGAACGAGGTTGCCCGGACCATGAACTCCCGCCAGCGCCGCGGCGTGATACTCCTGCTCCTGTCGGTCCTGTGCGCCTTCGCCGCCTTCGCCGGCGTGCTCTCGGTGATCAGCGATGTCAACTCGAAGGTCGGGCCCGAGGTGACGGCGTATCGGCTGAAGACCGACGTGGCTCCGTACACCGCCCTGAAGAGCGGCCAGTTCGAGAAGATCAAGATGCCTGAACGCTGGCTCTCGGAGAACGCCGTGACCGACCTGAGGGAGGTCGAGTCGAAGATCGCGGTGACCGAACTGCGCCGAGGGTCCCTGCTCCAGTCGGACATGATGGTCCGCAAGCCCGAACTCCGCGCGGGTGAGCAGGAGATCGCCATCATGATCGACGCATCCACGGGCGTCGCGGGCAAGATCACACCGGGCGCCACGGTCAACATCTACGCCACCTTCGCCGGTGAGCAGCAGGGCGACCCGGCCCAGTCCAAGGTCATCGTCTCCAACGCCAAGGTGCTGGACGTCGGTGAGCTCACCGCCCTCGACCCGAGCGCCAACGACCGGGGCACCCGGGCCACCGAGGCCGTGCCGATCACCTTCGCCCTGAACACGCTGGACACCCAGCGCGTCGCCTACGCCGAGTCGTTCGCGGAGCACGTCCGCCTCGCGCTCGTCGCGCCCGGCAGCGACGGCACCATCCGTCCGGGGGACCGCACCTACACGCTCGACAAGGACAAGTGAGGACGGGATGACCACGAGAATCCTCCCGGCCGTCGGTGACATCGACGCGGCCCGGTCCGTCACCACCCTGCTCAGCCAGCTGCCCGACGCCGAACCGGCGACCCCCGTGGGCGACTCCACCCAGCTCATCGACACCCTGGCCCGCCTCGCCGGCGAGGCGCTGGACGAACTCCCCGAGGTGGTGCTGGTCCACGAGCGGATCGGCCCGGTCCCGGCCCTGGAGCTGATCCGGGAGGTGTCGCTGCGGTTCCCGTCCGTCGGCGTCGTCCTGATCACGGCCGACGCCAGCCCGAGCCTCTTCGCCAACGCGATGGACTCCGGCGCCCGCGGCCTGGTCACCCTCCCGCTGAGCTACGAGGAACTCGCCAACCGCGTCCAGGCGGCGGCTCAGTGGTCCTCCGGGGTGCGCCGCCATCTCACCCCCGGGAACGACGTCCTCACCGGTCCCGGCGGCACCGTCGTCACGGTCACCGGAGCCAAGGGCGGCGTCGGCGCGACCGTCACCGCCATCCAACTCGCCCTGGCGTCCCAGGCGTCCGGCCACACGGTGGCCCTGGTGGACATGGACCTCCAGACCGGGGACATCGCCTCGTTCCTCGACGTCCAGTTCCGTCGCTCGCTGGTCGACCTCGCCCTGATCACCGACATATCACCCCGGGTCCTGTCCGACGCGGTGTTCTCCCACTCCACCGGCCTCGCCCTGCTCCTCGCGCCCGGCGAGGGCGAACGCGGCGAGGAGGTCAGCGACCGCTCGGCCCGCCAGATCGTCAGCGCGCTGCGCACCCGCTACGAGATCGTCGTCATCGACTGCGGCGGCCAGATGAACGGGGCCAACGCGGCCGCCGTCGAGATGGCGGACGTGGCCCTGCTGGTCACCACCCCCGACGTGGTCGCCGTGCGCGGCGCGAAACGCGTCGTACGGATGTGGGAACGGCTCCAGATCCGCAAGGCGGAGGAGACGGTCACCCTCGTCAATCGCTTCACCCGCAACACCGAGATCCAGCCGCCGCTGATCCAGAAGATCACCGGCACCCGGGTCGCCTCGGCGGCGGTCCCCGCGAACTTCAAGGAGCTCCAGGCGTCCATCGACTCCGGACGCCTGCACGAACTGGACGCCAAGAGCACGGTCAAGCAGGCGCTCTGGGGCCTGGCGGGCGAGCTGGGCCTCGTCAAGGAGAGCGCGCCGGGCAAGAAGGGCGCGACGGGCAGGAAGAGCGGCACCGCCCTGGTGAGACGGAACGGCGGCGCCTTCACGAACGACCGGGGCTCGATCGGACGCCCGCGCCGCCGGCGCGACGGCTTCGGCGGCGGCCCCGCAGACTCCGAGGGGACACGTTGAGCGATGACGACCACGCGAACAGCCCGCAGCGGCATACGGGGGCGGATCACCGCCCTACATGACCGGGGGGACCGGGACCGCGGCCAGACGGCCGTGGAGTTCCTAGGCATGACCCCCTTCATCATCCTGATCATGCTGGTGCTCTGGGAGTGCGCCCTGATCGGCTACACGTTCAGCCTCGCGGGCAACGCCGCGGACGTGGGGGCGCGCAAGGGCAGCGGGGCGGAGTTCGGGGCGTCGGCCGCGTGCCGGGAGGGCGCGCTGAGGGACCTGCCCGGCGCCTGGTCGGGGAGCGCCGACGTCACCTGCCGCGAGGGCGGCAGCCTGTACGAGGCCACGGTGGAGCTGAAGGTCCCGGTGCTGGTGCCGGGCCTGTTCGACCTCGACACCGAGATCAAGGGCACGGCCGGATCGCCGATGGAGACGCAGTCATGGTGAGGACCCGTGTCATGGTGAGGAGCCGTGCCGGCGTGAGGACCCGTGTCGGCGTGAGGACCCGTGCGGACAGCGAGCGCACCCCCTCCGCACGCTCGAGGGCCGACCGGGGACAGGTCGCCATGGAGTACCTCGGCTTCCTCCCCCTGCTGCTCCTCGTCGCGATGGCGGCCATCCAGCTCGGCATCGCCGCGTACGCCGCCAACCAGGCGGGCACGGCGGCCCGTGCCGGAGCCCGTACGGAAGCCAGCGTGGACGCCCGGGGCACCGGCGAGGGCAACGCGCGTGAGGCGGTGAGCGACTGGGTGGAGGACGGCGGATTCACCTACCGCAGGACCGGCGGCCGGGACATCACGGTCACGGTCGAGGTGACGGTGCCCTCCATCGTGCCGGGACTGGACGACTGGACGGCCACGCGGAGCGCGACGATGCCCAACGAGCACGTCGGATCCGGCTTCTGACCCGCCCAGCCCGGTACTCCGCCCCCGACGCCCTGACGACGCACCGCCCGACGATCTGACAAGGCAGCACCCCGACGCCCCGACAACCTGACGCCCTGACGACCTGACGACCCCGACAACGCGACGACCCGACGAGGAGAGTTACGCACATGAGCCTGCGGGCACGCATGACCGCTCCGGAGGAGCAGGGCGGGGCGCGGGAGGACGGCCATCTGGTGGCCACCTACCGGGCCAAGCTGCTGGAGGAGATCGACCTCGCGGAGATGTCCTCGCTTGCCGCCGCCGACCGGCGGGCCCGGCTGGAGCGCGTCCTCGGCCACATCATCAGCCGCGAGGGCCCGGTCCTCTCCACGGTCGAACGCTCGCAGCTCATCCGCCGCGTCGTGGACGAGGCGCTCGGCCTCGGCATCCTGGAACCGCTCCTGGAGGACGCGTCCATCACGGAGATCATGGTCAACGGCCCCGACCAGATCTTCGTCGAACGCAACGGCAGGGTCGAACAGCTGCCGATGCGCTTCGGCTCCCACGAGCAGCTGATGCAGACCATCGAGCGGATCGTGTCGACCGTCAACCGCCGCGTCGACGAGTCCAACCCGATGGTCGACGCCCGCCTCCCCAGCGGCGAGCGTGTCAACGTGATCATTCCACCGCTGTCGCTGACCGGCGCGACGCTCACCATCCGCCGCTTCCCGCGCTCCTTCACGCTCCAGGAGATGATCGGCTTCGGGTCACTGGACGAGCAGATGCTGGTGCTGCTCGCCGGGCTCGTCCAGGCCAAGCTCAACATCATCGTCTCGGGGGCCACCGGCACCGGCAAGACGACCCTCCTCAACGCGCTCTCCGGCCTGATCCCCGACGCCGAGCGCATCGTCACCATCGAGGACTCCGCCGAACTCCAGCTCCAGCAGAGCCATGTGATCCGACTGGAGTCCCGCCCGGCGAACGTCGAGGGCAAGGGACAGATCACCATCCGCGACCTGGTCCGCAACTCGCTGCGTATGCGGCCCGACCGGATCGTCGTCGGTGAGGTCCGGGGCGGCGAGTCGCTCGACATGCTCCAGGCGATGTCCACCGGTCACGACGGGTCGCTGGCCACCGTCCACGCCAACAGCGCCGAGGACGCGCTGATGAGGCTCCAGACTCTCGCCTCGATGTCGGAGGTCGAGATCCCCTTCGAGGCGCTGCACGACCAGATCAACAGCGCCGTCGACGTGATCGTCCAGCTCACCCGGCACGCGGACGGCGCCAGGAAGATCACCGAGATCGCGGTCCTGGACAGCCACGGCCGCGACCCGTACCGCATCGTCACGGTCGCCCGCTTCAACGCCCAGCCGATGGCTCCCGACGGCCGGATCTACGGCGACTTCCAGTACCTCCCGCTGCCCCGGAGGCTCGCCGAGCGCCTCTACCTGGCCAGCCAGCCCATCCCGCAGGCGTTCGGCGTCGCCCAGTCCGCCGAACAGCTCGCCACCCGAGAGGCCAACTAGGTACCGCGCCATGGACAACGTCAACCTCCCCCTGGTCACCATCGGCGTCACGCTGCTGTGCTGTGTGCTCGGCGTGATGGGCCTGTACGCCTACTCCGGCGGCAAGGCCGACCGCGACGCCCTCGTCGAGCGGCTCTCGCACGTCGGCCAGATCCCCGAGCCGGGGCGCGTCCGCCGCTTCAGGGGGCTCGACCGCAGGCTGCGCGGGACCGCGCTCGGCCGGAAGCTGGAGCTGAAGCTCGCCGCGACCGGCCTGGACGTCACACCCGGCGAGTTCCTGGTCTACGCGCTGGTCGCCATGGCGGGGCTCTGGCTGATCGCCTCCTCCCTGCTCGCCGCGTTCTTCGGCCCGGTCGCCGCACTGATCGGCCTCTGGGGCACCAACGCGTTCCTCAACTGGCAGCGGGCCAAGCGCACCGAGCGCTTCATCAACCAGCTCCCCGAGCTCTCCCGCATCCTCGCCAACGCCACCCAGGCGGGCCTGGCGCTGCGCACCTCGCTGTCCATGGCCGCCGAGGAGCTGGAGAACCCGGCGGGCGAGGAACTGGCCCGGGTGGCACGGCGCCTGGCCGTGGGCGAGCCCCTGGAGGACGCCCTGAGCGAGCTGACGGACCGCCTTCCCTCCCGCGAACTCGTAGTCCTGGTCACCACGCTGGTCCTCTCCAACCGGGCGGGCGGCACGGTCGTCAGCTCCCTGCGCAACCTCACCGAGACCCTGGAGGAACGCAAGGAGACCCGCCGCGAGGTCAAGACCCAGCTCTCCCAGGTCACCGTCACCGCCTACGCCGTCCCCATCTTCGGCGTCGGCGCGATGCTGCTGATGAACGCGGTGATGCCCGGTGCTTTGGACCGGATGACGGGGGCCTTCATCGGCCAGGCCGCGGTGGTCGTGGCGATGGTCCTGTACGCGATCGGGTTCGTCGTGATCCGCCGCCTGTCCCGTATCGACGTCTGACGAGCCGAGGGGAAGAACCACCATGGACCTGCTGCTAGCGCTCGTCGTCGGCCTCGCCGTGTACGGGGCCCTCCACGGCATCCGGATGTACCGGGCCGACGCCAGACTCCCCGGCGACCTGGCCGTCGCCCTCGAATCCGGAGCCACCCGCACCGGCGCGGTCGGCTCCGTCATCGACCGCCTCGGCATCCGGTGGGCCCCCGCGGTCCTGCGGATGATGGGCCCCAAGGCCGTCAACAAGAAGCGCCGCCAGATCGACCTGGCGGGCAACCCCGGCGGCCTCACCATCGACCGCTACGCCGCCCGCCGCGCGGTCTACGGCGCGCTCGGGGTCCTGGGCGCGTTCTCCATGCTCCTGCGCGGCCAGCTCTTCCTCGCCCTCCTGATGGTCGCCTTCGGCCTGTTCTGGGTGGAGGCCGGCATCTGGTCGGCGATCCGGGTACGCCGCGATCACATCGAACGCACCCTGCCCGACTTCCTCGACGTCCTCGCCGTCGTGGTCTCCGCCGGACTCGGCTTCCGCCAGGCGCTGGACCGGGTCGCGGAGAAGTACGAGGGCCCGTGGTCCGACGAACTGCGCATCACACTCCGCCAGATGGACATGGGGGTCAGCCGCCGCCAGGCCTTCGAGGAACTGCGCAGACGCAACGACTCCGAACAGGTCGCCATGTTCGTCACGACGCTCCAGCAGGGCGAGGAACTGGGCGCGCCGATCGTCGAGACGCTGATCCAGATCGCCAACGACATGCGCCGCACCGACGCCCAGAACGCCCGCCGCAAGGCGGCCAGGGCGGTCCCGAAGGCGACGTTCGCGGTGACCACGTTCCTCCTGCCCGGCACGCTCCTGCTGCTCACGGTCGGATTCGTGTACGGAGCCGACGTCGACTTCGGGGCACTGACGGGCGGCTGACATGAACGACGGGCGGGATGGGGACGGAGAGTCCCAGGAGGAGAGGGACGGGGGAGGAGAGCCCGAGAAGGAGAGACACGAGGGAGGAGAACCGCCGGAGCAGGAGCAGGAGCAGGAGCAGGAGCACGGGAGCGGCGAGTCCCGGAAGGACGTGCACGGGAACGGGAGCGGGAGCGGTATCCGCTCGTGAGCCCGATCCGCACGGGACACGAGACGGAGGTGACAGGAACATGGCATACCAGCTCGGCAGCGCGCAGCCCGGACTGGCCGCGGAACTGACCCGCGCCCACTCCGGCACCCCGGCCCGCCCGGCGTTCGCCATCCAGGTCAACGCGCTCCAGGCGATGTGCCGCCAGGTCTTCGGCTTCCGCCTGGCGATGATCGCGATAGCGACTCCGTACGCCATCAGCCGCACCGCCCCCGGCCTGCCCACCTGGTTCATCGGCTCGGCGATCCTGGTCACCTTCATGGGCTCGTACCTGCTGTTCCGGGACTGGGAGCGCTTCGGCCCGGTCCTCCTGCGCCATCCCTGGCTGCTGGCCGTCGACGTGTTCTTCGGCGCCCTGCTGCTGATCACGGCGACCCCCGAGTCGACCCTCGCGTACGTCACCGTCTGCACCCCGCTGCTGGCGGGCCTGGTCCACGGCTGGCGCGGAGCCGCCGTCTTCGCGGTGCTCCAGATACTCATCGTCTTCGGTGCGTACGCCGGCGTTCCGCAGCTGGAAGGGGCAGGGGCGACGAGACTCCTCCTCCCCGGCTTCTGCGTGATCGCGGGCGCGGTCGGGGTCACCCTGCGCAACCTGCTCCTGCGTTTCGGGGCGGCCACCCAGGCGCTGACCGAGACCCGGGCGCGACTGGCGGTCAGCGAGGCGGTGGAGGGCGAACGCACGCGGCTGGCACGCGAGATGCACGACTCGGTCGCCAAGACCCTGCACGGCCTGGCGCTGGCCGCCGACGGTCTGGCGGGCTCGGCCGACCGGATGGACCCGCCCACCGTGAAACTCCAGGCGGAGCTGGTCGCCCGGGCCGCCCGCCGGGCCGCCGCCGAGTCCCGGGAACTGCTCACGGACCTGCGCCGCGAACAGGGCCTGGAGGACGGCGTCGACCTGATCGCGGAACTGGCGGCCCAGGCGGAGGAGTTCACCGCCCGCCATCCGGTCACGGCCACGTTCCGCCGCCTCTCCGAGGAGACCCCGGTCCCCCCGGTCCCGCAGGCGGTGGCCCGGCAACTCCTCACCGTCGCCTCGGAGGCCATGGAGAACGCGCACCGCCACGCTTCCCCGACGTACCTGATCGTCCTCGCGGGCGTGAAGGGCGACGTGCTCCGCGTGACCGTCTACGACGACGGCCGCGGCCTGCCCGCCGGAACGACGCTGGAAGCGCTGCGCCGGGCGGGCCACTTCGGCCTGGTCGGCATGGTGGAGCGGGCCGCGTCGATCGGGGCCCGGATCAGGATCGGGAGGGGGAAGGCGGAGAGGGGGACGGAGGTACGGGTGGAACTCCCGCTCGCGGCGCTGGCGGGCGAGCCCGCGGCAAACCCGCCGATGGCTCACCGTCCCGCACCCGGGGGTGCTTCCGCTCCCGGCCCTGCTTCCGCGCCGGGGCAGTCAGGGGCACCGGCGGCAGCGCCGGGACCGGCTCCAGCACCGGCAAGGTCGTCAGTACCAGCACCTGCACGGGCGGCAGCACCAACGTCAGCACCAGAACGAGAAACAGCACCAGCACCAGCACCAGTAACGGACTCATCAGCAGCGGCGTCGGCACCGGCGCCGGTATTCGAGGCGGACACGCCACTGATCCGTAACCCGCGATCCTGAGAGGAGGCCGCAGCATGCCGGACGATGTCTCCCCGGCGCCGAACCGCCACGGGGCGGCTCACCACCACGCCCCGCGGCACCCGTCGCCGCCGATCCCGCTCACCCCGTCCTCCGACGCTCGCCCCCCTGCGCTCCCGTCCCCGTCCCCCTTCTCCCCGGGGCCCGTCGCCCCGGCCGCCGAACCCCTCCGGGTGGTGGTCGCGGACGACAACCCGGTGGTCCGGGCCGGCCTGGGCGTGCTGCTGTCCGGCCGGGCGGACATCCAGGTGGTCGCGGAGGCGACGGACGGCCGGGAAGCGTACGAGAAGACGCTCGAACACCGCCCCGACGTGGTCCTGCTGGACGTCCGCATGCCCGGCGTGGACGGCATCTCGGCCCTGCCGCACCTGGTCGGCATCGCACCCGTGCTGATGCTGACGTACAGCCGGGAGAGCGCGATCGTCCACGAGGCGCTGCGGCTGGGCGCGGGCGGCTATCTGGTGCACGGCGAGTTCACGGCGAACCAGCTGGTCCAGGCGGTACGCGACACGAAGGACGGCCGCGCCAACTTCACCGTCACCGCCGCGGACGCCCTGCTGGCCCATATGCGCCACGGCACCCCGCCCCGGCGGGGCCCGCTCCCCGAGGGCCTGGGCTCGGCACTGGCGACGGCGCCGGCCCCACCGCCCCCGCACACCGCCGAACCTTCGGAAAGCCTTTCGCAACTGCAACCAGTTGTGGGACAGTCTTCTGTATCCGGGGGGCCGTCAACCACCCCCAACAGGCAGCAGTACGGGCTGAGTTCGAGGGAGGTGGAGATCATGGACCTGATTGCGTCCGGAATGAGTAATCAGCAGATCGCCGCCACCTGCTTCATCAGCGAGAAGACGGTCAAGAACCACATCAACCGCATCTTCACCAAGCTCCACAGCGCCACCCGCAGCGAGGCCATCGCCCACTGGCTCGGCACCGCGCCCCGGAACCCCGGGCGGCAGCCGTGACCGAGAGAATCCGCAACGCGGAAACAGAGACCGCCCTTTGGGCCCGGGAATGGGCCCACGGACCCTCTGCGGGCGTGCGGGTTCCCCTCTATGTTTCTCGTGTCGCCAGCGGCACCGGCCAGGAGGAAGCCGGTAACGGGGGCGCCACCGCAGAAACGTGCGAGTCGGCCGGCAACCGGTCGGCCGAACCCGGAGGGGAACACCATGTCGGACATCACCCTGAAGACCGCCGTCCGCGTCAACGGCTGGGCCAACACCGCCGTCAGCGCTCTCCAGAAGCGCTACGCGGCGAAGGACCGGGGACAGACGGCGTTCGAGTACCTGGGGATCATTCTGGTGGTCGTGGCGATCATCGGGGCGATCGTGGCCACGGGTATCGGTGGCGCGATTTCGGAGCGCATCAGCGGCCTCGTGGATTCCATCACGGCTCAGTGATGACGGGTCGCTCCCGCAACGACGGAGGGCAGGCTTTCCCCATCTACATCATGATGGTGGCGGGCCTGCTCTTCCTTGCGTTGGCCTTCTTCGCTGTCGGTAAGGCCTCTGCTCTGCGCAACGGTTCTCAAGGCGCGGCGGACGCAGCCGCGCTCGCCGCCGCCCAGAAGGCGCGCGACAACTTCGGGACGGGCTTCTACGCCTCGCTGCCTCTCAACGTCCTGGATGCCTTCCTCGAAAAGCCGTTCTTTGCGCCCTGTTACGAGGCGAGTCGTCTGGCGGCGGCCAACGACGCCATGGAGAAATCCTGTTATCCGACCTCTGGACATCTGCGCGACCGGATCACGGTCGAGGTCGAGGGCCTGAAGCCGGTTGACTCTTCGGTGCTGCCTGGATCGGAGAACAAGAAGGCCAAGGCCGAGGCCACCGCGCTCATCGAGTTCCGCTGCCCCAACCCTGAAGCTGTGGACGTCAACAGCGACGGAATCATGGACCTCTTCATCTTCACGTGCCGGAACGGCAAGGTCCTCGAGATCGCACCGGGCAGTCCCCCGCCGTGGGAGACGGTGAGCAGGACCCTCTTCGACGTGCGGTTGGTCGACCAGTGACAGCGAACGATGAGTAGAGGAAACGGATCATGAGCATTCGGCACACCACGACGGGCAGAAGGGCGCTGGCGGCTGCAGCCTTGGCGGCTGTCATCAGCCTGGCGGTCACCGGCTGCGGTGACGACGGCGGCAGCGATGAGGCCAAGCAGGGCGGTGACAACCCGGCGAAGACGTCCGAGCCCGCTGCTCCGCCCACGGAGGAGAAGGGCGAACAGCAGCCGGGCACCGCCGCCGGCGAGAACGTGGACCCGAATGCCAAGCTTGCGGAAGTCCGTGGCGACGGACTCGTGATGACCATTCACCAGGCCAAGCGTGACTCCGGCGGATTCATCACGCTCCAGGCGTCGATCAAGAACGAGGGCACGCAGTCCAAGAACACGACCGCCTGGGCAGGCACCGAGACGGCTCTGCTGGCGAAGAACCCCAACTCGGTCGCCGGCGCGACTCTTGTCGACAAGGTTGGCAAGAAGCGTTACTACATCCTGCGAGACACCGAGAACCGCTGTCTGTGTACGACCGGTATTCCACCTCTGCTGGCTGGGAAGACCACATCCGTGTTCATGCAGTTCCCGGCACCACCGGAGACGACGACGGAGGTCGACTTCACGTTGCCGACGTTCGCGACAACCTCGGTGAAGATCTCCGGGTGACGGCAGAGATGACACACACACGCACACGAATGAAGCCAGTAGGGCTGTCGGCCGTCTCGCTCCTGGTCGTCGCGAGCTTCACACTGTTCGGGGCGACGCCAGCCCTGGCCGACGACGGTCCCAGCGTCCCCCCGGGAACCGAAGCGCAGTCGGTCCCACCGGTCCAGGTGGACCCCGATGACCCGGACTTGAAGATGCCCGACGGTGGCACCCTCGGCCCGTCCAAGGTCCTCGACATCGTCCAGGTCGTCGAGGACCTCGGTGGCGAGGAGCGCCGCGAGGACAGCAACGCCGACATCAAGCTCGCGCTCCAGGCGGAAGTCCTCTTCGGCAAGGACAGCGCGAAGCTCGGCTCGGAGGCCAATGCCCGTATCGCCGCGATCGCCGAGGAGATCAAGAAGCAGAACGCGTCCAAGGTCCGTGTCTTCGGCTTCACCGACAACCTCGGTTCCTCGGCCCACGGAGACGTCCTGTCCAAGCAGCGGGCCGACGCCGTGCACGGAGTCCTGTCGAAGCAGCTCGGCCCCACGATCACGTACGAGATCCGGGGCTACGGCGAGCAGTACCCGATCGCCAGCAACAGCAACGAAGAAGGCCGGAAGAAGAACCGCCGCGTGGAGGTCTCCTTCCCGCGCGGCGAAGGGTCCTGACCCGCTCCCTCCCGGGCAGCGCCCCTCCCGCACATCGAAGCCCGCGCCCGCCGTCGGTCTCCACCAGGACGGCGGGCGCGGGCGCGCCGTCCGTGGCCGCACCGCCAGGGCAGGAATCCGGCCACATCCTCGCCGGGCCGTCACCCGAACGGCGGACCGTCGTTGGTGTTGTGGGCCGGAATACGGACTGCCCGGCGTAGCAGACTGTGACACGCCGCGCGCCGCTGACACAGGCACAGACGAACGCGTGCCGCGGCGGGCAGATGAACAGTCGTCGAGGAAGGTGTGATGGGTGTGGAGGCCCACGCGACGAACGAACGCGTGACGGGACGCAGGTGGACGGTGCGGCTGGACCCGGTCGGGCGTGGCCGTGCGGACGTGCGTGTCTCGTGCAGCCGTCCGGCCTGTGCCGCGCAGGTGCTGCCCTCCGCCGCCGCCGGTCGTGCGGCGGCGGTCGCTCACCTCAAGGCCCACCTGCGTGCCGGCCCGGCCCCTCGCCCCTCGGCGCACTGCGCCTGTCGGGCCGAGGAGTGCCATACGCACATCCGCCCCGCCGGGCCGCGGGAGCGCCCCGTGCCCTGGCGGTGCGGGGGAGCGGTCGTCCTGGCCGTCATCACGGACCGGGAAGGACGCTGGTGGCAGGTCATGGAGTGCTGCTCGCGCTGCGCCGCCGCCCACCCCACCGCGAAGGTCGTCGCCACAGCGCCCGCCGCCGAGGCACCGGCGAGGAGCGACAAGTTCCGGACCGACGCCGCAGCTCCCACAGGTTCCGTAGTTCCCACAGGCCCCGTAGCTCCCACAGGTCCCGCAGCCCTCGCGCCGACCTTCTCCGCGGTCGGCCCGCACTTCTCGCACAGCGCCACTCCCACCGCCACCGGCGCCGCCCTCCCGCAGCAGGCGTCGGCGGCCCGGTCCGCTCCCCGCTCCGCGAGGCCGGCGCGCAGACGGCCCCCGCGAGGGAGGATCGCTCAGCGCCTCGTCCCCCACGACCTGCGGCCCGTCGCGCTGCGGGACGAGCTCACCGAGCTCGGCGAGCTCTTCCGCGCCTACCAGGCCCGCAGCGAACCCGATCTCGCGATGCTCGCCGACCTCCACGCCCGTAAGGCGGAGGCCTTCCACGCCTGGGCCGAAGTCACCGCCGACACCGGGCTGCGGCTCGATGCCCAGCGGGCCGAACAGGCCGCCGCCACCGCCCGCCTCCAGCACCTGCACCGCATCGGCCAGGCCCCGGACGGCGAAGGGCCCGCCGTGGCGCGGCTGCTGACCGCCCCCGCACAGTGGAACCACGCCCGAGCCGTCCTGGCACACGTGGCCGAGAACGCACCCCTCCCGGGCGCGGAGGCACGCCTGCTGGTGGTGATGGTGACGCTGCGCACCGCGCAGTCCGGGGTCGGCAACCTGGTCGGTCAGGACATCAAGGGGCTGCCCCTGTCCGATCCCGAGCACCTGGTGGGGCAACTGGTGGAGTCCGGCTGGCTGGGCATCTCCGGGACCGTCGAGGAGTTGATCGCCTCCCGCCCGGAGAGCCCCACTCAGATCAGCGTGCCGTCCCTCACGCCCGACGAGGACGACCCGGGGCCGTTCACCTTCGGCAGGAAGCTGCGCCCCAAGCTGAGCGGATGGGCCCAGCGGGTCGTCGGGGAGAAGAAGCTCCGCAAGGGCAAGACCGAGGCCGGCGTACGGCTCCTGGCCCTGGCCCTGGCCACTGGCTCCGACGGCGAGGGACGGCTGGGACCGGGAGGACAGGGCATCGGCCTGGACGCCCTGTCCTCCTGGTGCAGCGTCGCCCCCGGTGACCTGCCGCAGCTCGTGGACCGGCTGACCGCTGCGGACTGGCTGGCCGAGGCCGACGTCACCGACACCCTTCTCACCGGCCGGCTGTCCGAGCGCGTCCTCCCGCTGGGGTGCCCGCTGACCTGAGAAGCGGAACCAGCCCCGGGGCCTTGCCCCGCCCCGGCTTCAGCACACCCCCGAGCCGGTCGCCAAGTCCGCCAGGTCCGCGACGGTCACCCGGTCCGCCCGGTCCGCCAGGCCCGTCGGGTCCGTCGGGTCCGCACCGTCCGCCAGGCCCTCGGCGTAGAGGCCGAAGCGGCCCGAAGACGCGGACGTGGGCGGGGCGCCGACCGGGCGGGCCACAAGCCGCCCGGGCGCACCACAAGCCCACCGGGTGGTCCACAAGCCGCCCGGGCGAGCCAATAGCTGCCCAGGCGAGTCACAAGCCGCCCGGGCGAGCCACGAGCCCACCGGCGGGCCCCCAAGGCGGCCCGCAGAGGAACCACCCCCCCCCAACCGCTGCCCTCCCTGCCCTACTTGACCGTGATCGACCCCACGAACGCGTCCAGGTCCCCGGCGTCCACCGCGCCCTTCACCGCGTTCAGGCGCACCACGAACGGGACGCCCTTCGAGTCCACCCCCGCCACCAGGACTCCGGTCATCGGCGTCCCCCGGTTCGGGGTGTCCTCCTGGCCGTCCGCCGTGAAGTCGTAGTCGATCCGGCGTGCTTCGCGGGCCTCTCCGGCGTCGTCCGGGCCCGCGAGACGCACGTCGTCCGTCGCCCTGCGGGTGGAGTTGAGGCCGATGCCCGCGCCCGCGGCCGCCGCAGCCCCCGCCGCGTCGTGCACGCCCGTGGCGAAGTCCAGCTGGACCGAGACCATGCCGGTCCGGATGCCGTCCTCCTCCTTGAGCGCGACGGCCGCGTTGGCCCGTGCCCGCTCGCCCGCAGGCTGCTCCGCGTACCCCTCGCTCCTCGGGTAGCCGACACTCAGGCTGCCGGTCTCCAACGTGCCCCAGCCCTCGGGCACGGACGCCTGGTCGGCGTCGCCGCCGCACCCGGTCAGCAGCACGGCCGCCGCCGCGACGGTCGTGGCCACAGCCGTCGTCCGGCACAGGACCTTCCGCACGTTCCGCGTCCTGGCATTCCTCGTCGTACTCATCGACTCCGTCACCGCCCGTTCAGTTCGCGCAGTAGCTGTACGGAAGATACGTGCGCGCGTCACCTCGCGGGGCCCCGAGGAACCGTGCGTTCGTCAGCGTCTCCCTCTTCTCCTCCATGGAGAGGGAGAACCCGAGGCTCATGCCGAGCGAGATCTCGAAGCCGAAATCCTGCGCGTCGCTCTCACCCGTGTACCGCAGGGTGCTGGACAGCCCGTCCTCGAACATCAGCCGCTGGAACGGGTCGTTGCCGTCCGGGCGCGTCTCCATGCCGTGGTCGCCGAAGAGGTAGGCGAAGGGGGCCGTGTTGTTGCCGGAGCCGTCCAGCCACTGCTCCGCGATGCCCCGTCCGGCCTCGGTCGCCGCGTCCGTGTCCTTGCCGAAGACGATCGAGTTCGTCACCACGTCGATGCCCGTCTCGCCCGAGGAGTCCGCAGCGCTCCCCCTGCCGCCCCGCTTGTCCTGGCCGTTCTCGCCGTTGTCGCCGCCGACCTCGACCTTCCCGGACGTCGAGCCGCTCTCCACTGTCTGCGTCATGTCGATCCGGACGATCTTCCCGGTCTTCTGGTCGCGGGTTACGGTGATGGCGCCGGTACGGATCTGCTTGCCGCCCACGGTCCCTTTGAGCGGGCCCGTGTTCCCGCCGGCCTTGCCCTCCAGTTCGAGCTTGGCGGTGTACGTGTACGACTCGTTGCCGTTCACGTCGTCCTTGGTGATGGTCACCTCGGGCGAGAACGTCGCCCTGCCGCCGAGCTTCGCGCCCAGTTCGCCCGCGTCGCCGCCCTTGACGGAGAGGCCGCCGTCCGCGTAGGCGTGGAGACCGACGGTCGAGTAGGAGATCTTCTTGTCGCCGATCCTCCTCTCGATGTCCTCCTTCTTCTCCGCCCACTTCATCGCGGAGTACCAGCCTCCGCCGTAGCCGCCGCTGTGCTTGGTGGAGGTCTCCCACATCTTCATCTCCTCGATGTCGTCCCGCATCTGCTGAGCCTCCTCCTCGCTCCCGAAGATCCAGGTGTCACCGTTGGTGATCTTGATGCCTCCGCCGATGTCGACGTCCGCCTTGCCCAGACTCCCGAGCTTGACGCCCGGGGTGCTCGCCGTCGCCCCGGCGGACGCGGCGTCGGTGAACGTCATCGAGACGACCTGGTCCTTCCCGTCCACCGTGCCGTCGCCGTTCACATCGGTGTTCGCCCGGGAGACCCGCTGCCGGAAGCCGTACTCCTCTCCCCACTCGAACCAGCCGATCCTGACCTTGCCGCCCGCCTTGTCCGCGATGCTGGAGATCTGGCACATCCCGGGTTCGTAGTCCGCGTCCGCCCTCGGCCCCGCCTCGGGGTCCCCACCGCCGGACGAGCAGGAGCCGCCGCCACCGGCGAGCGAGCTGATCGCACACCGCAGCCGCTCCCCGATCTGCCCGCCGACCCCGGCCATCGCCATCGCGCCGATCAGCATCGTGACGAGGACGACGACTCCCAGGTACTCCATCGCCGTCGCCCCGCCGTCCCGCCAGTTGTACGCGTAGCGGGGCGGCTCCGGGGGCCGGGTGGCGCGCTCCTCCAGCAGCCGGTCGACGGCCACCCCCGACGCCGCGCCCGCCGCCAGCGACACGGCGGGCATGAGCACCCCCTCGATGCCGACGACGTCGCCCGCGACGGCGAATCCGTACAGCAGCCCGGCCAGCGGTACGACGAGGGCCGCGAGCAGATACACCGTGCGGGAGGACTCGCGGTGCTCCTCGGGGAGGGCGCGGGTCGCCGCCAGCACCGTCAGCAGCGTCACGACGAGGGCGGGCAGGTGGAGCAGGGCCAGCCGCCAGCCGAACGTCTCCAGCCGCTCCTCGGTGGCCAGCAGACCGACCAGGACGCGGCTCATGACGAATCCGAGGGCGAGGTAGACCAGGCCGCTGATCACCCAGCTCCGGGTCAACGCGAAGAAGGCGCTGCCCTGTTGGGGCGGGTAGGGGGCACCGGAGCCGGCGGTGCCGTGGCGTCCCCCTGGTATGTGCCCCGCGCTCCGGTCTCCCCGGGCCGGGCCTCGGCCTCCGCCCCCGTCACCGCTCACGGTGCACCCTCTCCTCGAACCGCGCGTGTTGCCGACGGCCGAGAGCGTACGGCCGAAAGGCCGCCGCCGCCCGGGCCCCCGGCCCCAAAGCCGGGCCCAAGTCCGTAGTGCGAACGGTGCGTTGTGCGGGTGCGGCGGCCGTTCCGCTTGGGGCCGGCCGTGGGCCCGTGGGCCCACGCAGCCCCGGCCGTCGCTCAGTACGCTCAAGGACGGCGGGGTCGCCGACCACGACGCCGCGCGCGGAGCGAGAGCGATCGCGACGACGAGAGCGATGGGGGTGGGCGTCGATGGGTGCCGGATTCTTCTACTCGTACCACCTCGGCTGGACCCGGCAGGACGCCCGTACCCTGCTGGGCGACCTGGAGGCCGAGGGGCTGCGTCCGACCCACCCGGTGACCGGACGCATCACGCTGGTCAGTCTTGACTCGCCCTCCCCGGGGGCCCGTTCACCCGTCACCCGCGAGCAGCTGCTGTCCCTCGCCGGTCTCCAGCGGCTGCACGAGGTCGGGTTCCGGTTGTGGACGGACCGGGGCCACGATCTCCTGGTGCGCATCCGTCGGGCCCGGGCTGGTGCCGTCGCCGTCGAGTTCTCCGTGGGGGAGCTGCCCGAGCCCGGACGGGAGCACGCGGTGGGCGCCATCCGGCGGACGGTGGGCCGGGCGTCGGTGCTGTGCATCGGCTTCGTCGTCGACCGGGTGGGCGCGACGGCCGCCACCGACTGGGACGGCGTCGTCATCGAGGGTGCCGCGCCCCTCGACAGCTGGCCGGACACCGTTGCCGTACGGGACGAGACGGCGGCCCGGCATCCGCAGTTGGCGGTGATGGAGGCGGTGGAGATGTCGCCGTGGAAGGTGTTCGGGAACGAAGTGCTGGGCGGCGTCTGAGATCCGGCCGGCCCCGACCGCGCGGGAGCCGACACCGCGTGCGCCCTTGCCGACCGCTTGGCCGTACTTCTGCCGACTGCCTGCCCGGGTGTCTGCCGCCTGCTTGTCCGGGCTGTTGCCGTACGCCCGCCGGGATATCCGCCGGATGCCTGCACGGGTGTCTCCCGGCGGCTGTGCGTGTGCTCCTGCCGGACACCTCCTCGGGTAGCCGCCGGACGGCTCCTCGCGCCTCTGCCGGACGATGGTCCGTGCCTCTGCCGGATGCCTGCCGGCCGCCCGTCCGTGCCTCTGCCGGCACGCCTGCCGGGGGCTCTGCCGACCGCTCGTCCGGCCCCCGCCCGCCCGTTGCTCGTGGCACGGGGCACTCGTCACCGACGTCATAATCGGCCGTATGTCCGATCACCAGCTCCGCACCCGGACGCCCGCCGCCCCGGCCCCCCGCACGACCGGCGGGTCCCGGACGGCGGCCGCGTTCCGGGCCGCCGCGCCCGCGCTCGCGGTCTATGCCGCCGTGCGGGCCCTGGGGCTCCTGGCCTTCTGGGCGGCCGCATCCGCCGCCGGGAAGGACCCCCTGGGGCCGCTCAGCGGACGCTGGGACTCCGTCTGGTACCAGCGCATCGCCGAGAACGGCTACCGCTACACCGTCACCCTCCCGGACGGCTCCGTCCACTCCGATCTGGCGTTCTTCCCCCTGCTCCCGGCCCTGGAACGCGCCGTCTCCGCCGTGACCCCGCTCACCCTCGGCGGCGCCGGGCTCCTGGTGGCCTGGACCGCCGGGCTGGTCGCCGCCTGGGGCATCTTCGCCGTCGGCGCCGAGCTGCGCGGACGGCGTACGGGGGTGGTGCTGGCCGCGCTGTGGGGGGTGTACCCGACGGCGTTCGTCCAGTCGATGGCGTACACCGAGACGCTGTTCACCGCGCTCGCCGCCTGGTCGCTCCACGCCGTACTCAAGGGCCGCTGGATCGCCGCCGGCGCGCTGTGCGTCCTCGCGGGGCTCACCCGGCCCTCGGCCGCCGCCCTCATCGCGGCCCTGGCGATCACCGCCGCCGTCACCCTCGTACGGGAGTACCGCGACGAGCGCCGCGCCGGCCCGGTGCTCCGCCGCAACGCCCGGATGATCGCGGGTGTGGCGCTCGCGCCGCTCGGCTGGCTGGCGTACGTGGTCTTCGTGGCCGTACGCCAGGGCAGCCCGGTCGCCTACTTCGACGTCCAGGCGCAGTGGGGCAACAACATCGACGGCGGGCGCGCGCTCGCCGCCTTCATCGCCGGGCTCCCGTGGCCCGCCGCGCTCGGCCTGTGCGCGGCGCTCGGGCTGCTGGGGTGGCTCGTCGTCCTCTGCGTACGGCAGCGGCAACCGCTCCCGGTGCTCCTCTACACGGTCGCGATCGTCGTCATCTCGCTGATCGGTGCCGGGTACTTCGGCTCCCGGCCGCGGCTGATGATGCCCGCCTTCCCGCTGCTGCTCCCGCCCGCCATCGCCCTGCTGCGGCTGCGCCCCCCGGGCCGCGCGGCCGCCGTGCTCGCCGCCCTCGCCTGTGCGTCCGCGGCCTACGGAGCCTGGACCCTGCTGGGCGCGGGCCCGCCGTAACTCCGTGCGTGTCCGGTGGCGGGTCTGCCGTGATCCCGTACTCGTCCAGGCGTGGGCTGCCGTGAGCCTGTGCTGTCCCGGTGCGTGTCCGCCTTGAACCCGTGCTGTCCGGGCGTGGGCCCGTAGTGATCGTGTACCTGTCCGGGCGTGGGCCCGTAGTGATCGTGTACCTGTCCGGGCGTGGGCCCGTAGTGATCGCGTACCTGTCCGGGCGTCGGCCCGTAGTGACCGTGCACCTGGCCGGGCGTGGGCCCGTCGTGATCGCGTACCTGTCCCGGCATCGGCCCGCCGTGACTTTGCGCCTCACCTGCCGCGGTCCCTCGTGGCCCCACGCCCCGCTGACCCCGGTCCGCCGGAACCCCGCCCCCTCTAGCGGGATTCCGGTGCACCGGCCGGGGACGCCTTCAGCTCCAGCCGTACGCCCGGCCGCACTCCCCACCGCTCCATCGCCCCGGCCTCCGCCTCCACCACGTGCCGGGCTCGCAGCCGGGGCAGCCCGAGGCGGCCGGGCTTCATCGTCGTGACCGCCAGGACCGTGAACTTCCGGTCCAGGTACGCCACATCGATGGGGAACCGCATCCGGAAGGTGTGCACGCTCCCGCACGGGGTGATCATCAGCGCCCCCTCGATCCCGTCCCGCCCGAGCAGTCCCCTGGTCCGGGCCCGGTACGAAGCGGCTATCCGCAGCGGTACCCCTCGGGCTTCCGCCCCTGACCCGGGTCCCGCTCCGGTCCCGGATTCCGTTGCGACCGTGAGCGTCCCGTCGCCATCCCGCCATGTCCTCATGGGCACCGACCGTAGACCCCGGCGGACGAGTCCGGCCGCCGAACGGCCACACCCGGGGTCCCGGACTGCCGCTCTGGGCCCTCGGGCCCAAGACCCCCGGTTCCGCTGCCCGTTAGGGTCGCCCTGTGGACGCCGTGCTGCTCACGCTCGCCGCGGTCTGGGGTGCCGCCTCCGGACTGCTCATCCCGCGTGCCGCCTACCGGTTCGCCGTCGAGCCGGAGGAGCCCTGGCGTACGGCGTGCCCCGCCGGCCACCCGCTCACCGGGCCGGCCCGCGGCTGGCTCGGCCCGGCGCGGTGCACACCCTGCGCCACCCCGGCCGCCCCGGGCTCGGCACCACCCCGCCCAGGGCCTTCGGGTCCGCAAGCCTCCGCCCCGGAGCCACCCGGTCCAGAGCCTTCAGGCCAGCCCGCTTCCGTCCCGGAGTCACCTGGCCCAGGGCCTTCGGGTCAGCCGACTTCCGTCCCCAAGTCACCCGGTCCAGGGCCTTCGGCTCCGCCCGCTTCCGTCCCGGAGTCACGCGGCTCGGAGCCCTCGGCCCCGCCCGCCTCCGCCCCGGACCCACTGGCCCCCGCAGGCTCCGCCCCCGTACGCCCCACCCCCGTACGCCCCACCCCCGCAGGCCCGGCCGCCTACGCCCCCGGAGTCCTCGCCCCCCTCGTCACCGCCCTCGCCTGTGTCGCGCTCGCCGCCGCCACCGGCGCCCGCCCCGAGCTCGTCGTATGGCTGGCGCTGACCCCCGTCGCCGTGCTCCTCGCCGTGGTCGACCGGCGGGTCCACCGGCTGCCCGACCCGCTGACCCTGCCGCTCGCCGCCGCGGCGGTCCTGCTGCTCGGCGGGGCCGCGCTGCTCCCCGGGCACGCCGGGTCCTGGACCTCCGGGCTGCTGGGCGGCCTGACCCTCGGCGGTTTCTACTTCCTGCTCTTCCTGATCAACCCGAACGGCATGGGCTTCGGCGATGTGAAGCTCGCCCTCGCCCTCGGCGTCGTCCTCGGCTGGTACGGCTGGTCCGTGCTGTTCCTGGGCGGCTTCGCCGGATTCCTGTTCGGGGCGGCGTACGGACTGGCCCTTCTGCTCCTGCGCCGGGCGGGGCGCAGGACCGGCATCCCGTTCGGCCCGTTCATGATCGCCGGGGCGCTGACCGGGGTGCTGCTGGGGGCCCTGGCCGCGTGAGGGAAGGGGCACGCCGGTCCCGCGGAGGGCCGGGGCGGGCGGAATCCGTTCGCGTGCTCCGGCACCGCCTGACACGATTCCCTCATGTCCGATCTTTCCGCCTCCGCCCCGACTCCTGACCCCGCTGACCGCCCCTCCGGCGCCACCCCCGACCGCCCCGCCGGACCCGACTTCGACTCCGCGGCCTCCCGCGACCGGTTCGAGGCCCTCGTGGCCGAGGCCGACGCGGCGTCCGTGGACGGGTGGGACTTCTCCTGGCTCGACGGCCGCGCCACCGAGGAACGCCCCTCCTGGGGATACGCGCGGGCCATGGCCGACCGGCTCGGCCGGGCCCACGCCGCGCTCGACCTCCAGACCGGGGGCGGCGAGGTGCTGGCCTCCGCGCCGAAGCTGCCGCCGGTCACCGTGGCCACGGAGGCCTGGCCGCCCAACGTCGCCCGCGCCACCGCCCTGCTGCATCCGCTCGGGGCGGTCGTCGTCGCCGACGAGGACGAGCCGCCGCTGCCCTTCGCGGACGCCGCCTTCGACCTCGTGGTCAGCCGCCACCCGGTCACCACGTGGTGGGAGGAGATCGCGCGCGTGCTCGCCCCCGGCGGTACGTACTTCTCCCAGCAGGTCGGACCGGCCAGCGTCTTCGAACTCGTGGAGTTCTTCCTCGGCCCGCAGCCGCCCGAGGTCCGCCGCGCCCGCCACCCGGAGGACGCGCGGGCCGCCGCGACGGCGGCCGGTCTGGAGGTGGTGGACCTGCGCTCCGAGACCCTGCGCACCGAGTTCCGCGACATCGGCGCGGTGGTCTACTTCCTGCGCAAGGTGATCTGGATGGTGCCCGGCTTCACCGTCGAGCAGTACCGTCCCCGACTCGCCGCGCTGCACCGGAAGATCGAGACGGAGGGGCCGTTCCTCGCCCGCACCGCCCGCTTCCTGATCGAAGCCCGCAAGCCCCGGTGACATCGGGCCGAATCCCGCCCCACAGGTCAACACGCTTACTCCGTACGTCAGTTCAGCCGTGCCCCGGAGGCAACGGGATCGTGCGGGCCGCCGTCCTACCTGACGAGGGCACGCACAGTGAAGGAGTGGGAGCGGGCATGACCGTGGAGAGGGAAGACTGCGCGGCGCCCGCCGGGCGCGCGCGGCCCGGCAACGCCGACTGGCTCACGGGGGCGCGGATCACCGCCGTCCTCGGCGTCTACTACCGGCCCGAGGGCCGGGCGGGCGAACCCGAAGCCGTCGAGTTCGTCCTCGCGGAGCACCCGTCCGTCCTGCTGACCTGCGCCTCCGACCGGACGCTGCGCGTCACCCCGGGCACCTGGCCGCGGTTACCGGACTGGTGCGTACCGGCGAGCCAGTGGCGCCACGCGCCCCCCGCGCTCCTGCCGCCGGTGCCGTACGCGGGAGCGTGGACGGTCGTCGGCACCCAGGAGGTCAGGGACGACGACGGCGAGGTGCTCCAGGCCGTCATCCGGTGCGAGGAAGGGGACTTCGTGGTGGTCGCCGGAGACACGGTGGCGATCCGCTTCGCCCCCCGCCCCTGAGCCGGACGCCCGGCGCCTCCGCCCGCCGCGCGTCCCGTACGCCCCGTCCCGCGCCTGCTCGTCGTACGTGCACGCCCCGTACGTCCCCGCCCCGGGCCTCGCCTCACCTCCGGACGCGTACGCCCCGCGCGCCGCGCGTGCGGTCGCGCGTCCCCGTCGCAGGGGATCGTGTCGTCGTGCTCCGACGCGGGACACCCCCAGGGCACCCCTGAGGTCAGATCCAGTTCGCCCCGAGCCCCGAGCCCCGAGCCCCGAGCCCCGAGCCCCGAGCCCCGAGCCCCCGAGACCCCGCGCCCCCGAGACCCCGCGCCCCCGAGACCCGGCCGCGTCAAGGCGGCGGCGCCGGACGACCCCTCGATACGGAGGCCGATAACGGGCTCGGGGGAGGGCGCCGAAGTGGGGCGAAGCCTGCTCGGGCCGGAGTCCGGCGGATTCGGAGGGTGATGGGGGAGTGGCGTGGCGCGCGTCGGCACTTACGAAGGGTTATGGTGGAAACCCCCCCCTCGGGCCGGTCCGTATCCCCCCCACGGACCGGCCCGTTTTTTGTGGGCCGGTCCGTGGCGAGGGCCGTGCGGCCCTGAAGCGGTCACCGGGCCGCTTCCGGGCTTCCTTCTGTACGGGCCCGTCGGACCGGCGTCAGCTGCGACCGGCCCAGATGTTGGTGCCCGCCGTGTCCACGGCGAAGGTGTCGATCTCCTTCAGCTCCCCGGCGGTGAGCGCCGGACCCGTGAGGGCCGCCACGTTCTCCTCCAGCTGCCGTACGCTCGACGCGCCGATCAGTGCCGAGGTCATCCGGCGGTCGCGCAGCACCCAGGCGATGGCGAGCTGTGCGAGCGACTGGCCGCGGCCCCGGGCGATGTCGTCCAGGCCGCGCAGTCGGCGCAGGACCTCCTCCGACAGCAGCCCCGGGTCGAGCGACTTGCCCTGGGTGGCGCGCGAGCCCTCCGGGATGCCCTTCAGGTACTTGTTCGTGAGCAGCCCCTGCGCGAGCGGCACGAAGGAGATGCAGCCCATGCCGGCCGCCTCCAGGGTGTCCAGCAGCCCGTCGTCCTCGATCCAGCGGTTGATCATGGAATAGGACGGCTGGTGGATCAGGGCCGGAACGCCCATCTCCTGGAGCAGCCGGGCCGCCTCGGCGGTCTGCTCCGCGTTGTACGAGGAGACGCCCACGTAGAGCGCCTTGCCCTGCTGGACGGCGGACGCCAGGGCGCCCATCGTCTCCTCCAGCGGGGTGTCCGGGTCGAAGCGGTGCGAGTAGAAGATGTCGACGTGGTCCACGCCCATCCGCTTCAGGGAGGCGTCGAGCGAGGACAGCAGGTACTTCCGGGAGCCCCACTCGCCGTACGGGCCGGGATGCATCAGATAACCGGCTTTGGTCGAAATGACCAGTTCGTCACGGTACGGCGCGAAATCTTGGGCGAAGAGCTTGCCGAAGTTCAGCTCGGCCGAGCCGGGCGGCGGGCCGTAGTTGTTGGCCAGGTCGAAGTGGGTCACCCCGAGGTCGAAGGCGCGCCGCAGGATCGCCCGCTGGGAGTCCAGCGCCCGGTCGTCGCCGAAGTTGTGCCACAGGCCCAGCGAGAGGGCGGGCAGCTTGAGGCCGCTGCGCCCGGTCCGGCGGTACTCCATGGAGTCGTAGCGTGCGGGGGCGGCACGGTAGTGCAGGTCGGGGGAGAGGTCATCAGTCACGTTTCTCTGCTTATCACGGAGTTGTGACAGACCGGGTTGGGCCCTGGTGACCCGCTCGCAGTAATGTGGCGGCTTCGGGGAATGCCGATGTGCGGCGCGGCGCAGGCCCGCGTGGCCCGTGCCGGTGGTAGAGGCGCGGACCGACCGGGGATCGTGCGAGCGGCGCAGGCCGTGCGGCGCGCCCCCGCGGTGGACGTCCCCTGTACCCCCGGCGACGGGGAGGACGGGCCCCGGCCCGTACGGAACCGAGAGGGTGAACGCAGTGAACTTCCGCGACCTGGTGTACAGGCTCTACGCGCGCCGTGTGGAAGGCCGCCTGGACCACGACCAGGTGCCGAAGCACATCGGGGTCATCCTCGACGGCAACCGGCGGTGGGCCAAGGCGTCCGGCGGATCGGCCGTGCAGGGCCACCAGGCCGGTGCGGACAAGATCTCCGAGCTGCTCGGCTGGTGCGACGAGACCGACGTCGAGGTCGTCACCCTCTGGATGCTCTCCACGGACAACTTCGACCGGCCCGAGCACGAGCTGAAGCCGCTGCTCGGCATCATCGAGAACACCGTGCGCAACCTCGCCGCCGACGGCCGCTGGCGCGTCCACCACGTCGGCACGCTCGACCTGCTCCCGCCGGAGACGCAGACGGTGCTGAAGGAGGCCGAGGAGGCGACGTCCGGCACCGAGGGGATAATCGTCAACGTCGCGGTCGGCTACGGCGGCCGCCAGGAGATCGCGGACGCGGTGCGCTCCCTGCTCCTGGAGCACGCGGAGAAGGGCACCAGCTTCGAGGAGCTGGCCGAGGTCGTCACCACCGACCTGATCTCCGAGCACCTCTACACCCGGGGCCAGCCCGATCCCGACCTGGTGATCCGGACGAGCGGCGAGCAGCGGCTCTCGGGCTTCATGCTCTGGCAGAGCGCCCATTCGGAGTACTACTTCTGCGAGGTCTTCTGGCCGGCCTTCCGCAAGGTCGACTTCCTCCGGGCGCTGCGCGACTACGCCGCCCGCCACCGGCGTTACGGGGCCTGAGCCGCCGGGGCGCACGAGGACCGCCCCGCCCCCGGGGGCGTGCTCCCCGGGGCGTCATCACGCGTCCACCCGGACTTCTCCACACCGTGTCATATGCAGCGGCATGGCTTCGGTGCGATGAGGGAATACCCCTGACAGGTCGACATCCGGTCATCAACCAGGCGGATGTCGTCACCAAGTGAGCGGCACCCAGCCCGCTCGCCCGGGAGGCCCTTTGCACACGAAGGACCGTACGCAGCGTGCGGCCGACGCGGTGGCCGTGGTCCGGCCCGCGCACGAGGGCCCGATCCCGGTCCGTCCTCTCCCTTCGGGAAGCTCCGCGACCGTCCGTCGCACTCCCCGACCTCGTCCGAGGGGGTACGTCCTTCCGTGGTGAACAGCAGCAAGCGCCGCATGCGCGACCGGCGCACATACGTTCTCGACACCAGCGTCCTGCTGGCCGACCCCGGTGCCATGGCCCGCTTCGACGAGCACGAAGTCGTGCTGCCGATCGTGGTGGTCACGGAACTGGAGGCCAAACGGCACCATCCCGAGCTCGGCTACTTCGCCCGCCAGGCCCTGCGCCTGCTGGACGACTTCCGGGTCCGGTACGGCCGGCTGGACGCCCCGATCCCGCTCGGGGACCTGGGCGGGTCGCTCCGTGTCGAGCTCAACCACTCCGATCCCGGCATACTGCCCGCCGGCTACCGGTTGGGGGACAACGACTCGCGGATCCTCGCGGTCGCACGCAACCTCCAGGCCGAGGGGTACGACGTCACGGTCGTCTCCAAGGACCTGCCGCTGCGCATCAAGGCGTCCTCCGTCGGTCTCCTCGCCGAGGAGTACCGTGCCGAGCTGGCCATCACGGACTCCGGCTGGACCGGGATGAGCGAACTGTCCCTCGCCGGGGAACAGATCGACCTGCTGTTCAGTGAGGAGACGCTGTACGTCCCCGAGGCCGCCGAGCTGCCCGTCCACACGGGCCTGGTCCTCCAGTCCGAGCGCGGCAAGGCGCTGGGACGGGTCACGGCCGAGGGCAACGTCCGCCTCGTGCGGGGCGACCGGGAGGCCTTCGGCATCCACGGGCGCAGCGCCGAGCAGCGGATCGCGCTCGACCTCCTCCTCGACAGCGACGTCGGCATCGTGTCCCTCGGCGGACGCGCGGGCACCGGCAAGTCCGCGCTGGCCCTCTGCGCGGGCCTGGAGGCGGTGCTGGAGCGGCAGCAGCACAAGAAGGTGATGGTCTTCCGTCCGCTGTACGCGGTGGGCGGGCAGGAGCTCGGCTATCTCCCCGGCAGCGAGGCCGAGAAGATGAGCCCCTGGGCGCAGGCGGTCTTCGACACGCTCTCGGCCGTCGCCGGGCGCGAGGTCATCGAGGAGGTGCTCGGGCGCGGGATGCTGGAGGTCCTGCCGCTCACCCACATCCGCGGCCGCTCGCTGCACGACGCGTTCGTGATCGTCGACGAGGCGCAGTCGCTCGAACGGAACGTCCTGCTGACCGTGCTGTCCCGCATCGGGGCGAACTCGCGTGTCGTGCTCACCCACGACGTCGCCCAGCGGGACAACCTCCGGGTCGGCCGGTACGACGGAGTCGTCGCCGTCGTCGAGAAGCTGAAGGGGCATCCGCTGTTCGCGCACGTCACGCTCACGCGGTCGGAGCGTTCGCAGATCGCCGCGCTGGTGACCGAAATGCTGGAGGAAGGCCACATCTGACCTGCATGTCCCTTTGATGCCGCCCGGCAAGCCAAGCAGCTTAGCCGGGCGGCATTGTGCTGCGCCGTCATTTCCGCAAAACCGGTGGGCCAAACGGGGTGTGACCTTTCCCACGCAACACAGAATTGCCTCCATGCGTCCCCGTCCGGCAGAGTCTTGCTTCCGTCAGGCCCCGCATACGGCACTTGGGCACCTCCAGAGGCGCCACGCACCACACAACTCAACACAAGACGCCCGTATGCCGCCCGCGAGCACCACGCGGCAGCCTCCTCGCCGAGGTTGTCCACCGGGCCCGTGCCTCCCGTGACCCACGCAGTAGGGAGGCCAGTGCCAGGGGCACGAACGCGCCCGCGAGGTCACCTAAGCGGGCGACGCTGGAAGGACACCGTGTGAGCCGGATCTCGGTCCGGGGGTTCGCCGTGGCATCCGCCACCGCGGTCACCACCGTAGGCGCCGTCGTAGGCGTTGCCGCGGGCGGCACACCCGCCGCCGACGACAACAACTTCGAGGCGGCCGCAGCCGACACCACGCTGCTCGCAGACATCCCCGCAGGCCAGCAGGCCCAGGTCCAGACCGCTTCGCTGACGCAGCAGGCCGACGCCCAGGCGTCCGCCGCCGACGCCGCCGCGAAGAAGTCGGCCGAGGAATCCGCCCGTATCCAGGCCGCCAAGGACGCCAAGTCCAAGAAGCAGGCGGCCGAGGACCGGATCGAGGCCGAGCGCAAGGCGGAGGCGGAGAAGAAGGAAAAGGAAGAGGCTGCCGAGCGCGCCAGCCGTTCTTCCGTCCGCGACGCCTCCTCGTTCGCGGCCCAGGGCTCGTACTCCGTGGCCCAGGTCCAGGCGATGGCCCGGCAGATGGTCCCCGCCGACCAGTTCCAGTGCTTCAGCAACATCGTGAACCACGAGTCGACCTGGAACTACCGTGCGACCAACCCCTCCTCCGGGGCGTACGGTCTGGTGCAGGCGCTCCCGGGCTCCAAGATGGCGTCCGCCGGTGCCGACTGGCAGACCAACCCGGCCACCCAGATCAAGTGGGGCCTCAGCTACATGGACAGCCGTTACGGCAGCCCGTGCGGCGCCTGGTCCTTCTGGCAGGCCAACAACTGGTATTAGGGAGAGCGGGCGGAAGTTCCCCGGCCGCCCTCTCAACCCCGCGAGGCCCCCCACCGTCCAGACGGTGGGGGGCCTCGCGCGTGTACCGTCGCATCCCGGCGAGCACCGAGGGCGCTGGGCGGCGAAGATGGGGGAAGGAAAGCAGGCATGTCGAAACTACCGGGCTGGCTGGGTCGCTTCGGGTCCGAACTGACGGAGCTGGGCGCGCGACTGGACGAGCGGCGGGCACGCGCCGCCGCCGACGAACCCTTCGGGCTGCACGGGGCCCCCGCCGTCCCGGACGGCGACGAACCCGAGCAGGTGCCGGCTCCTCCCAGCTACGCCCCCTCGGTCGCCGCCAAGCCGGATCCGGTGGCGGCGATCCCGTGGGGCATGCGGGTCGCCGCGGAGGCCGGCTGGCGCCTCCTCGTCCTCGCGGGGACGCTCTGGGTCCTCATGCGGGTGATCAGCGCGGTCCAGCTCGTGGTGCTGGCCTTCGCCGCCGCCCTGCTGGTCACCGCGATGCTCCAGCCGACCGTGGTCCGGCTCAAGCGGTTCGGGCTGCCGCACGGGCTCGCCACCGCCGTGACCGCCGTCCTCGGGTTCGTCGTCATCGGCCTGGTCGGCTGGTTCGTGGTGTGGCAGGTGATGGAGAACCTCGACACGCTCTCGGACCGGGTCCGGGACGGCATCGACGAGCTGAAGCGCTGGGCGCTCGACAGCCCTTTCCATGTCACCGAGTCGCAGATCAACGACATCGCCAAGAACCTCAACGACACCATCGGCACCAACACCGAGGAGATCACCTCCGCCGGGCTCCAGGGCGTGACCGTGATGGTGGAGTTCCTCACCGGGCTGCTGCTGGCGATGTTCTCCACGCTGTTCCTGCTCTACGACGGCCGGCGCATCTGGGAGTGGTCGCTCAAGCTGGTGCCCGCCGCGGCCCGCCCCGGGGTCGCCGGCGCCGGACCGCGTGCCTGGCGCACCCTCACCGCGTATGTGCGCGGCACGGTGCTCGTCGCCCTGATCGACGCGATCTTCATCGGCTTCGGCCTCTACGTCCTCAACGTGCCGCTCGCGGTGCCGCTGGCCGTCTTCATCTTCCTGTTCGCCTTCATTCCGCTCGTCGGCGCCGTGGTCTCCGGGGCGCTCGCGGTGGTCGTCGCGCTGGTCACCGAGGGCGTGTGGACCGCGCTGTGGGCGCTGGTGGTGGTGCTGGCGGTGCAGCAGATCGAGGGCCACATCCTGCAGCCCTTCATCCTCGGCCGCGCCGTCCGGGTGCACCCGCTCGCGGTCGTCCTCGCGGTGGCCACCGGCGGGCTCGTCGCGGGCATCGGCGGCGCGGTGGTCGCCGTACCGCTGGTCGCCGTGATCAACACCGTGGTCGGCTATCTGCGCTCGTACGGGGAGCCCGGCGAACGGGGCGGACAGCACGGGGCCACCGCCCTGTCGATGAGCCCGGCCCACGCCCTTCCCGCCCCCGCGCCGCCCGAACCGGGCCCGCAGGACGCGCCCGGTGAACGCCCGCGGGAGAACCCGCCCCCGCAGGAGTAGCCGGGCGGACGGGAGAACACGGAAGAGCCCCGGGGACGGTCGGTCGTCCCCGGGGCTCTTCGCGTACCCGGGTGGGTCAGGGGTGGTGCGGTGTCACTGCTCGGCGATGACGGCCTCGGCGTCGAGGGTCACGCCGACCGCCTGGATCACCGAAGCGATCTTGACGGCTTCCTGGACGGTCTCGCGGTCCACGCCGGCCTTGCGGAGCACCTGCTCGTGGGAGTCCAGGCACTGGCCGCAGCCGTTGACGGCGGAGACGGCGAGCGACCACAGCTCGAAGTCGACCTTCTCCACGCCCGGGTTGCCGATGACGTTCATCCGCAGGCCCGCGCGGAGCGTGCCGTACTCCGGGTCCGACAGCAGGTGCCGGGTCCGGTAGAAGACGTTGTTCATCGCCATGACGGCGGCGGCCGACTTCGCCGCGGTGTACGCCTCCGGCGAGAGGTTGGCCTTCGCCTCGGGCTCCAGCTCGCGCAGCACCTTCGGCGAGCGCGAGGCGATGGCGCAGGCCAGCACGGTGCCCCACAGCTGCTGCTGCGGGAGGTCGCTGTTGCCGATGACCGAACCGAGGTTCAGCTTCAGGTCCTTGGCGAAGTCCGGTATGGCGGACTTCAGTGCGTCGAGAGCCATGTCGGTATCAGCTCACTCGCCCGAGAGGAGCGCGACCGGGTCGAGGGTGTTCTCGCCCTTGGTCCAGTTGCACGGGCACAGCTCGTCGGTCTGCAGGGCGTCGAGGACCCGCAGGACCTCCTTGGGGTTACGGCCCACGGAACCGGCGGTCACCATCGTGAACTGGATCTCGTTGTTCTGGTCGACGATGAAGACGGCGCGCTGGGCGAAGCCGTCCTCGCCCTCGATGCCGAGGTCGCGCATGAGCTCGTGCTTCGAGTCGGCCAGCATCGGGAAGGGCAGGTCGGTCAGGTCCGGGTGGTCCTTGCGCCAGGCGTGGTGCACGAACTCGGAGTCACCGGAGAAGCCGAGGATCTGGGCGTCGCGGTCGGCGAACTCCTCGTTCAGCTTGCCGAAGGCGGCGATCTCCGTCGGGCACACGAAGGTGAAGTCCTTCGGCCACGCGAAGACGATCTTCCACTTGCCCTCGTAGGTCTTGTGGTTGATCTGCTCGAACTCCTTGCCGCTCTCCAGCGAGACGCAAGCGGTCAGGTCGAACTCGGGGAACTTGTCACCGACAGTGAGCACGCGCTCTCCTTGCAACGTCTGGAATTCCCTTTTTGAGGGTCTTCCTGAGGGTTGGACGGCTCCCACCTTGGCACAGAGTGCATTGATCACAGAAATAGCTACACTCGGTCCGGATGATCGGAGGTGCCTATCAGTGACCCAGGCGAATCAGGGCGTACGTCCCAAGCAGTCCGGTAAGTCGCCCGCCAAGCAGCCCAGCCTGTCCCAGCTGCGGGCCTTCACGGCCGTGGCGGAACATCTGCACTTCCGGGACGCGGCGGCAGCAATCGGGATGAGTCAGCCGGCCCTCTCCGGGGCGGTGTCCACCCTGGAGGAGGCACTGGGTGTCCGGCTCATCGAGCGTACGACGCGCAAGGTGCTGCTCTCGCCCGCGGGGGAGCGGCTCGCGGCGCGGGCCGGAGTGGTGCTGGAGGCCGTCGCCGCGCTGATGGAGGAGGCGGAGGCGGTCCGGGCCCCGTTCACCGGCGTCCTCCGGCTCGGTGTGATCCCGACCGTCGCCCCGTACCTCCTGCCCACCGTGCTCCGCCTCGTCCACGAGCGCTACCCGGACCTCGACCTCCAGGTCCACGAGGAGCAGACCTCCTCGCTGCTCGACGGGCTCGGCGCCGGGCGTCTGGACCTGCTGCTGCTCGCGGTGCCGCTCGGGGTGCCGGGCGTCGCCGAGATCCCGCTCTTCGACGAGGACTTCGTGCTGGTCATGGAGCAGGACCACGGTCTCGGCGGCCGGGCGGACATCCCCCGGGACGCCCTGCGCGAACTGCCGCTGCTGCTCCTGGACGAGGGGCACTGCCTGCGGGACCAGGCCCTGGACATCTGCCGCGAGGCCGGCCGCACCCGGGGCGCGCCGGTCACCACGACCGCCGCCGGGCTCTCCACCCTCGTGCAGCTGGTCGCCGGAGGGCTCGGGGTGACGCTGCTGCCGCGCACCGCGGTGACCGTGGAGACCGGCCGCAACGACGCGCTGTCCACCGGGTACTTCGCCCACCCGGCGCCCACCCGGCGGGTCGCGCTGGCGATGCGGACCGGGTCGGCGCGCGGCGGCGAGTTCGAGGAGTTCGCGGCCGCCCTGCGCGAGGCGATGCGGCCGCTGCCGGTGCGTGTGGTGGACCACCCCGACCAGGAGTGAGCCGTACGCGGCCGGGACACGGAACGGCCGGGACGTGAAACGGCCGGGGCTTCCGTTCCCGGAGGCCCCGGCCGTACGCCCATCACGCGCGGATCACTCGGTCCGCAGCCCCTCCGGGCGCATCAGGCGCCACAGCGGCGGCAGCGAGGCCAGCGTCACCAGCGCGATCAACGCGCCCCCGGCGCCCACCATCGGCCAGAACAGCCACCAGTCGGCCACCGACTTGCCGATCATCCAGGCGAGGGTCCCGCCGAGCCCCAGCCCGCCCGCGACGGCGACCGCCAGCCCGAGGGCCACCGGCACGGCGGTCTGCCACAGCACCGACCAGCCGAGCGTCGGGCGCCGGGTGCCGAAGGCGACCAGCACCGACAGCAGCCGCCTGCGCTCGCGCAACTGCTCCAGCTGGGAGACCAGCATCGAGGCCGCGATCAGCAGCAGCACCGCGGTCGCCCCGACCTGGAGTCCGGTCTGCACACTGTCGTACTGACGGTCGCGCGCCACCGAGTTCAGCTCGACGAAGCGCACCCCGGGATCGATCCTGACCGCCGTGTTGCGCACGTGCTCGGCGACGTCCGGCACGCTCTCGTCGACCCGGACCTGCGCGACGATCGTGGCGCCGGGCAGCTTGCCCGCGTCCAGCGCGCCGGTGGTCGCCATGATCCCGAAATGGGTCTCGCCCATCGGGTCCTTGCGGCCCGGCACGGTCTCGGTGCCGGCGGGCAGCGTCCACCGGAACGGCTCCGCGCCCATGCCCTCCCCGATCAGCACGGTCTTGCCCTTGCGCGCGGTCCGGTCCACCCAGCCCGCCTGGTCCCGGTTGTCCGGAGGGTGGACGACGAAGGCGTCGCCGTCCTCGCAGCGGTCGATGCGGGCCAGTTCGCGCAGGGTCGCGCAGGTGCCGACGGTCAGCGAGGTGGTCGGCTGCATCGCGTCGTCCGCGTACGTCCCGGGCTTGGTCGCGTACGCCTCCACCGAGCCGATCACCGCCTCCACGCCCGGGGTGGCGCGGAACTGTTCGATCGCCGAGGTGGCGGCCTCGCCGGTGACGTCCTCGGAGTACGCGGCGAACTGGGCCCGCGAGGGGTCCTGGCCGGTCACCCGGTGGAAGTCGGCGTTCATCGCGGCGAACAGCATCTGGAGCGCGATCGCGCCGGCCACCGCGACCGTCACCCCGCTGACCGCGCGGGACGCGGCTCCGCTGCTCAGCTGGAGCCTGCGGGTGGCGAGCTGCCAGGGCACCGGGCCGCCGCGCAGCCGGTTCACACAGGCCTCGACCACCCAGGGCAGCAGCAGCGCGAGCCCCACCAGCACCAGGACCGCGCCCGAGGCGATGGCGAAGGGGTTGACCGGCTCGTACCCGTTGGTGCGGCCCGTCGCGGCGAGCACCGCGAGACCGGCCGCGGGCATCAGCAGCCGCCACCCGAGCCGGCGCCCGCGCTCACGCCCCCGGCGTACGACGCCGAGCGGCTCGATCACCACGGACCGCATCGCGATCAGGGTGACGAGGACGGCGGTCAGCGGCACGGCCACCACGATGAGCAGGGCGAGCCGGGGATCGGGGACCAGGTCGGCGGGGAACGCGCTGACGTCCCAGATCTCCACCGAGCCGACGAACAACCGGCCCACCAGGAAGAACGCCAGACCGATCAGCAGCCCGAGCAGCGCGCCGAACATCGCCTCCCCGGCGGCGATCCGCCGGGTCGTCCGGATGTCCGCACCGACCAGGCGCAGCGCGGCCAGCCGGCGGTCGCGGCGGTCGCCGCCGAAGCGCACGGCGGTGGCGATGAAGATCGCCACGGGCACCAGCAGCACGACGCAGACCATCACGACGAGCACGATCAGCAGGGGCGGCAGGGGATCGCCCTGGCGGGGGTCCCCGTACCCCTCGATGCGGTGGCCGCCCTTCGCGGGCGTCAGGGTGTCGCTGCCCGCGTAGTAGAGGAGTTCGTTGGGGGAGCGCAGCCCGGCGTCGTCGATCGTGCCGGTGATCGCGTACGGCAGCCGCTCACGCAGCAGTTCGTTGCCGGGGCCGGCCAGCAGTTCCTTCAGCGCGGGGGAGACCACCATGGTGTCCGCGGCCGGGAAGCGGTCGACCCCCGGCGGCAGGACCGGCGCCGGACCGTCCGCGCGCATCAGGTACCCGGCGACGGTCCGGTCCCGGTACTCGGAGGTGGCGTTGATCCGCACCACCGAGCTGTCCGACTTCGCGGCGCGCGCGTCGGGCGCATCGGATATCCGCGTCTCGCCGCGGGCCTGTTCGCGCGCGTTCCGCTCGTCGAGCAGGTGCGGTACGGAGGAGGCGAGCAGCAGCAGGGCGACACCGAGGCCGACGCCGACCGCGGTCAGCAGCGTACGGATCCAGCCCTCACGGCCGCCGGCGGCGGCGAACCGGACGCCGAGGCCCAGGTCGCGGAGGGCCGCCGCGGGCCAGGAGGGCGGTGCGGGGCGCGGGGGCGCCGCCGCCCGCTTCTCGTCGAGCAGGGTCATGCGGAGTGCTCCAGGTCCCTGACCCGGCCGTCGCGCACGGTGACGTCACGGTCGGAGTAGGCGGCGACCCGGGCCTCGTGGGTCACCAGCACCACGGCCACGTTGGCGGAGCGGGCGGCCTCGGTCAGCAGTTCCATCACCCGCTCACCGTTGAGCGAGTCCAGCGCGCCGGTCGGCTCGTCCGCGAAGATCACCTTGGGCGACGCGGCCAGCGCGCGGGCCACGGCGACCCGCTGGCCCTGTCCGCCGGAGACCTCGCCGGGACGCTGGGCCCCGACGTCCTCGACCTCCAGGCGCTCCATCCACTCCAGCGCGGTGCGCTCCGCGGCCCTGCGCTTCATGCCGTTGAGCCGCAGCGGCAGGGCGACGTTCTCCACGCAGGTCAGCTCGGGGACGAGCTGCCCGAACTGGAAGACGAAGCCGAAGTCGCCGCGTCGCAGGGCGCTGCGCTCGGCGTCGGACAGCGCGGACAGCTCGCGGCCCGCGTAGGTGATGGTGCCGGAGTCGGGCGTGATGATCCCGGCCAGACAGTGCAGCAGGGTCGACTTGCCGGAGCCGGAGGGGCCCATCACGGCGACGACCTCGCCGGCGTGCACGGAGAACGACGCGCCGTCCAGGGCGGGCGTCGAACCGTAGGTCTTGCGCAGATCGCGCGCGGCGAGCAGGGAGCCTTCGGGGATCACGGAGCCACCACCTTGGCGAGCTGGTCGAGACGGGCTGCGGTCAGTTCCAGCCAGCGCAGATCGGCTTCGAGGTGGAACAGGGCGTGGTCGCAGATCAGCTGGTCGGCGAGGTCGCCCTTGCGCTTGCGGTCGGTGAGGACGCGCATCATCCGCAGATGCGCCGAGCGCTGGGTGTCCAGCAGGCCGGCCGCGCTGCGGTCGGTCAGCAGCGCGAGGACGACCTTGGTGTAGAGCGTCGACTGGAGGTAGGGCTCCGGCTTCTCGGGCTGGGCCAGCCACTGCGAGACATCGGTGATCCCGGCGTCGGTGATGGCGTACCGCTTGCGCTCGGGGCCTCCCTCGCTCTCGACGCCGTCGACCTCGACGAGCCCGTTCTTCAGGAGCCGGGACATCGTCGAGTAGACCTGGCCGTAGTGCAGCGGGCGGTCCTGGCCGAACTTCTCGTCGAAGGTCCGCTTCAGGTCGTAGCCGTGGCGGGGGCCGGACTCCAGGAGCCCGAGGAGGGTGTGACCGATAGACATGCGGAGCACTGTACACGGTGTGTATACCCGCGATGTATACGCGTCCGAGAAGCGCCCCGGCCCAGGAGTCGGGCCGGGGCGCGGTGCCGGTACGTGGCGGGGGCTGCCGTGCTAGGCGGTGTCCTGGCCGCCTGTCCCGGGCGGGGGCTCCGCCCCCTCCGGGGGCCGTCCGGGCGGCCGTCCCCGCCGGGGGATCGGCCGCGCCTCCCCGGGCAGCCGGCCCGCCTCCGCGAGGGCCCGCCGCAGCAGGAACTCGATCTGCGCGTTGGCGCTGCGCAGTTCGTCGGAGGCCCAGCGGGCGAGCGCGTCGTGCACCGCGGGGTCCAGCCGCAGCAGCATCTGCTTGCGCTGCTGCGGCCGGGACGCCGGCGTCCGCCGGGGAGGCGTCTGGCCGGTCACTGGTAGAGGGTGCCCGTGTTGAGGACCGGCTGGGCGCTGCGGTCGCCGCACAGCACCACCATCAGATTGCTGACCATGGCGGCCTTCCGCTCGGAGTCCAGCTCCACGATGTCCTGCTCGGCGATCCGGAGCAGGGCCGTCTCGACCATGCCCACCGCGCCCTCGACGATCTGCTGGCGGGCGGCGACGACCGCGCCGGCCTGCTGGCGCTGGAGCATGGCGGAGGCGATCTCCGGGGCGTACGCGAGGTGGCTGAAGCGCGACTCGATGATCCGGACGCCCGCGGCCTGGACCCGGGCGGTCAGCTCGACGCCCAGCTTCTCGGTGATCTCCTCGGCGTTGCCGCGCAGCGAGAGGCCGTCCTCGTCGTGGGCGTCGTAGGGGTACTCGATGGCGATGTGCCGGACGGCCGCCTCGGTCTGGGTGGCGACGAACTCCAGGAAGTCGTCGACCTCGAAGAGCGCCTGGGCGGTGTCCTCGACCTTCCAGACGACGATCGCGGCCAGTTCGATCGGGTTGCCGTAGGCGTCGTTGACCTTGAGGACGGCGGTCTCGTGGTTGCGGACGCGGGTGGAGATCTTCTGGCTGGAGGTCAGCGGGTTGATCCAGCGGAGCCCGTCGGCGCGGATGGTGCCGACGTACCGGCCGAAGAGCTGGATCACCCGGGCCTCGCCCGGAGCGACCATCTTCACACCGCTCATGCAGAAGAACGAGGTGATCGCGAGGAGCACCCCGAGGATGAGGAGCGTGACGCCCACGGTGCCCGCGCCGTCCCCGTTCAGCACCGCGCCGCCGATGACGAGGCCGACCCCCGCGAACACCCCGAGCACCGTCAGGAGCAGCCCCAGGCCGCCCGGGATCGCGTGCGCCGCGACCTCCCTGACCTGCGGTGCGGGCATGTCGGGAGCGTCGACGGAGAGGTCCGGCGCCGAGGCGTCCGGGTGGTGGTTCTCGTGCTGACCGGTCATGGGTTCCCCCGTTCTGTGCGGTATCGCACCACGCTAGCAATGTGATTACACATTAACTGTTCTCGCAACCATGTCCAGCCCTGGGGAGTCGGTTCCTGTAGAGGCGGGTGCTGATTCTCACGTCCGCAAAAGGCCGGATCGCTTGTCTTTTGTCCCTGTCGTCGGTGTTAGCTGGCAGGTCTGAGTGGACCGAGGAAACCGAGCGGACCGGCCGAGCAGAGAAGCGGGAGCGACACACCAATGGGTCGAGCGGATGCGCGACGAGCCCAGGCGCAGGAATCGCGCCGGGAGGCGAAGAGCGGCGGCATACGCAGACTCTTCACGTGGAAGAAGCTGCTGGGCGCGTTCTTCGGGATCGTCCTGCTGGGCATGGGCGCCTTCGGCGCGCTCTACCTGTACGTCGACGTCCCCGCCGCCAACGCCATGGCGGAGCGGCAGAGCAACGTCTACCAGTACAGCGACGGCACGGTCCTCGCCCGGACCGGCAAGGGCGTCAACCGCCAGATCGTCGACCTGGACGAGGTGCCGGAGAAGGTTCAGCACGCCTTCGTCGCCGCCGAGAACAAGACCTTCTACAAGGACCAGGGCGTCGACCTGAAGGGCACGACGCGCGGTGTGCTCAACACGCTCAGGGGCAAGGGCAAGCAGGGTGGCTCGACGATCACCCAGCAGTACGTGAAGAACTACTACCTGACGCAGGACGTCACCGTGAGCCGCAAGCTCAAGGAGCTGGTGATCTCGCTCAAGGTCGACCAGCAGAAGTCCAAGGACGAGATCCTCGCCGGGTACATCAACACCGCCTACTACGGGCGCGGCGCCAGCGGTATCCAGGCGGCGGCCCAGGCCTACTACGGCGTCGACGCCAAGGACCTGGACGTCTCCCAGGGCGCCTACCTCGCCTCCCTGCTCCAGGCCCCCAGCCAGTACGACTGGGCGACCGCCACCGACACCGGCAAGAAGCTGGTCAAGGAGCGCTGGGCCTACACCCTGCGCAACATGGTCGAGATGGACTGGCTCACCGGATCCGAGAAGGCGAAGCTGGAGTTCCCCGTCCCGCAGAAGCCGAAGCCGGCCGCGGGCATGGAGGGCCAGACCGGCTATCTCGTCGAGGCGGCCAACAAGGAGCTGGACAAGCAGGGCGTCACCGCCGAGGACCGCGAGGCCGGCGGCTGGACCTTCACCCTCACCGTCGACAAGAAGCGCCAGCAGGAGCTGGAGAAGGCGGTCGACGACCAGCTGGAGTCCAAGCTCGACCGCGAGGGCAGCACGGTCGACGCGGGCGTCCAGGCGGGCGCCACCTCCGTCGACCCGAAGACCGGCAAGGTCGTCGCGCTGTACGGCGGCGAGGACTACATCAAGCACTACATCAGCAACGCCACCCGCCAGGACTACCAGCCCGCCTCCACCTTCAAGCCGCTCGTGCTCGCCTCCGCCCTGGAGAACGAGTCGACGACCCAGGACGGCCGGCTGATCGGGCTCAACACCGTCTACGACGGCACCAGCAAGCGGCCCGTCGTCGGCAGCGACACCCCGTTCAACCCGCAGAACGAGGACGGCCGGGACTACGGTCCGATCTCCGTCCAGCGGGCGATGAACAGCTCGGTCAACTCCGTCTTCGCGCAGATGATCGTCGACGTGAGTCCCGCCGCCGCGAAGCAGACGGCGCTCGGCCTCGGCGTACCGGACAAGAACTTCCCCGAGCGCCCCGCGGTCTCGCTCGGCACCATGAACGCCTCGACCTGGGACATGGCCGGCGCGTACGCCACACTCGACAACCACGGCCAGAAGGTCACCCCGCACATCCTCCAGTCCGCCGAGCACCGCGACCGCACGGTCGACCCGGAGAAGCCCAAGCGGGAGCAGGTCATCAGCCGCGCCTCGGCCGACACCGTGACCAAGGCGCTCACCGGGGTCGTCGACGCCGGATCCGGCGCCGCGGCCAACACCCCCGCCTACGACGCGGCGGGCAAGACCGGCACCTCCGAGGACAACAAGTCCGCCTGGTTCGCCGGCTACACCCCGGAACTGACCACGGTCGTGGCGCTCTTCGGCGAGGGCGACGGCGGCCGCAAGCAGGTCTCCCTCACCGGTACGGCCAACGCCGGCCGTGCGAACGGCGGCGGCTTCCCGGCCCGGATCTGGGCCGACTACACCCTCGGCGCCCTCGGCGGCGGTTCCGGCAAGACGTTCGACCTCCAGGACGTGGAGCGCGGCGAGGCGCCCGCCCCGCCGACCCCCTCGGACACGCCCTCCGAGGCGCCCACCGAGACCGAGGAGCCGACCCCGTCGGACACCCCGTCCCAGACGCCGAGCGAGACGCCCAGCGAGACCCCGACCACGCCCGCACCGCCGACGGAGAGCCCGACCGTCACCCCGCCCACCAAGAGCCCGGAGCTGCCGCCCCAGCCCGGGGAGGACGACACCCAGCCGGGCGAACGTCCCGGCGTCGGTCTGCTCGGCCAGTGAGGCCCTGACCGTCCGGAGGGCATGGCGAAGGGGGCGGGCCCGGCGGCCCGCCCCCTCCGCACAGCCCGCTACTGGCCCCGGGCCGCCATCTCGAACCACACGACCTTGCCGGTCGACAGCCGGGTCGCTCCCCACCGCCGGGCCAGCCGGTTGACCAGGAACAGCCCGCGCCCGCCCTCGTCCGTCTCCCGCGCCCGGCGCTGCCGGGGCAGCTGCGGGGAGTCGTCCCCGACCTCGCAGCGCAGCACGTCGGTCCGCAGCAGCCGCAGCGTCACCGGCCGCTCCGCATAGCGCACCGCGTTGGTGACGACCTCGCTGACCAGCAGCTCCACCTCGTCGGCCAGATCGTCCAGACCCCAGCGGCCCAGCGCCCGCCGGGCCAGCCTCCGGGCCCGCCCCGGAGCCGCGTCCTCCGGCTCCAGATACCAGTACGCCACATCGCTCGGCGCGATCCCGTCGAAGCGGGCCGCCAGCAGCGCGATGTCGTCGTCCCGGTCACCCGGGCCGAGCATGTCCAGTACGTCGTCGCAGAGCGCCTCCAGCGGCGGCGCATGATCGGGGCCGGTGAGCTGCGCCGTCGCCGCGAGGCGCTCCCGCAGCTGCTCGATGCCCGTCCACACGTCCCGCAGCCGCGACTCCACCAGACCGTCCGTGTACAGCAGGAGCGTCGCGCCGGCGGGCGCGTCCAGCTCGACGGCCTCGAAGTCGACACCGCCCACCCCGATCGGGGCGCCCGGCGGCACCCGCAGCACCTCGGCCCGCCCGCCCAGGTGGAGCAGCACGGGCGGCGGATGCCCGGCGTTGGCGATGGTGATCCGGTGCGCGACCGGGTCGTACACCGCGTACAGGCAGGTCGCCATCCGGTCGCTGCCGAGCCGCTGCGCCTGTTCGTCCAGGTGGTGCAGCACCTCCTGCGGCGGCAGATCGAGCTGGGCCAGGGTCTGCGCCGTCGTGCGGAGCTGGCCCATGATCGCCGCCGAGGTCATGGAATGGCCCATCACATCGCCCACGACCAGCGCGACCCGGCTGCCGGGCAGCGGGATCGCGTCGTACCAGTCGCCGCCGACCCGGGCGGTCTCGGCCGCCGGGAGGTAGCGCGAGGCGAGGCGGACGCCGGTGGGCTGGGGGAGCGAGTCGGGCAGCATCGTGCGCTGCAGCTCGTCGGCGATGTAGGCCTCGCGGCCGTACAGCACGGCCTTGTCGATGCCGAGCGCGGTGTGCGTCGCCAACTGCGCCGCGACCAGCAGATCACTCGCCTCGAACGGGGTGCGCTCGATGCCCCGCACGAAGACCGCCGCCCCGATGACCCGGCGCCGGCCGCGCAGCGGGGCCAGGATCGCCCGGTGCCCGGTGGGGACGGACCGGCCGGGGCCGAGCAGCTCCGGCAGCGCGGCCCGCGCCGCCGCCGAGTCGCCGAAGACCGGCCGCACCCCGCGCAGCACCTCGGCCAGCGCCCCGCCCGCCTGCACCTCGCACAGCTCGGCGGCGGGCATCAGGTCGGCCTGCGGGTCCAGGATCAGCGGGCGCAGCCGCTCCGTCTCGGAACCGGCCGCCTCGGCGCCCTCCTCGTCGCTGACGCGCAGCCGGTCGCTGCGCCGCAGCCGCAGGACGAACGGGCTCACCGGGCGCTCGTCGCCCACCGGCAGCGGATCGCGGAGGTAGACCAGGATCGCGTCGGAGAACGTCGGCACACTGGCCCGGCACAGCCCGAGGACGATCTCGTCCAGGTCTATGCCCCGGGCGATCCGCCGGGTCGCCGCACCGACGAACCGCAGCCGGTCGCCCTCGCGGCGGGTGGCGGCCTGCGCGTCGGCGACGGCGGCCGCTCCGGGACCCGGGTTCGGCGCGGCGGCCGGAGCCGGCACCGCGGCGGCGGCAGCCGCGGCCGCGGCGTCCTGCTGCCGGGGCCGGGTGCGCTCCTGCGGCCGGGCAGCCAGGGGCTGCCGGCCTTCGTGGGAGGTGGGGTGCTCCGTCACGCGTGGGATTCCGTCCGTCCGGGCCGGTTGTATGAGGCAGTCACCTCGTGGGGCGTCACTGTGCCCCGGCAAGCGCGGGAAGAACAACGGCTGTCACCGGATGCCCCCGATGAGGGGGCCGAAACCGAGCGCCGCGGAGATGGCCGACACGCGACCCCTCCGGCAGCGGACGCGGCGAGCGGGCAGCGGCCGGCGTGCATGTCTCCACCCCCTCGTAGTGGCTCCCGCGACCGAGCGGAACGTCCGGGTCCGTGGCCCGGAGCCCGCACGACCGGTGTGATGACTTGTGGTCAGTTCCGGTGTGGTGCCCGCTGGTTGCGGCGATCGTTCCTCCGTGCGACCGGACCTGCCGACCGGGCCGCCCGAAGGCTTCTTCCAGGGTCTCACGACGGCATACGGGCAGGGGTGCGGTCCCAGTCATCCGGCAGCGGCGGAACCTGCCACCGCGGATCGGGCCGCCAGTGCTCCCAGCCGTCCCGGAAGGGCGACCCCCAGCCGGTGATCACCTCGACCGCCGCCAGGCCCGCCTCCCGCACCCGCCGGGCCGTCCTCCGGTCCATCAGGCCGACGTGCTGAGCCTGGGCGAACTCGTCCTCGTCGAGCCACTTCCAGCTCCGGTCGGGGTGCACGGAGATGTCGAGAAAGTGATCCTCGGAATCCACCCCTCCGGACCAGCGGGTGCGGGGTTCCTCCAGATTCACGTACCAGTTGCGGAACATCCAGCCGCGGTCCCAGAACAGCCACACCGACCACGGGTCGTCCGGCCGGGCCAGTTTCAGCACCCCGGAGCCGAACCACGTCGAGCGGGCCGTGGTGCGCGGCGCGGTGTAGCGGGTGGCCAGCGGCTCGGCGTGCACCTGGGTGCCGTTCGCCAGGACCGGCCGCACGCACTCGGTGCCCGGCGCCATCCAGACGGCGAGCAGTTCGTCGGTGTCCTGCACGACGGTCACCGGACGGCAGATGTGCACGGGCGCGGCCCCGGCCGTCCGGTGGGCCCGGCCGTTGTCGCGGTAACGCCAGAGGATCTGGTCCCCGGGCGCCCAGCGTGCGCACTCTCCGGCGCCTGTCCTGCCCATACCTGTCATGGCGAGATCTTACGGAGCGCTCCCACCGGCCCGCTGCGACTCAGGTCACCCGGGGCCCACGGACGAGTCACCCGTACTCCCGGACGGGCGTCCGCGCTCCCGGACGGGCGTCCGGGGTCATGGACAGCCGGACCGGGTCACGGACGGGTCATCCGCAGCACGTCCAGCGCCTCGTCGAGCTGTTCCCGCGTCAGATCGCCCCGCTCGACATAGCCCATGGCCAGGACCGTCTCGCGGATCGTCGTCCCGTCCCGCAGGGACTTCTTGGCGACCTTCGCCGCCTCCTCGTAGCCGATGTACTTGTTCAGCGGGGTCACCACCGACGGGGACGATTCGGCGTAGGCGCGGGCCCGCTCGGCGTCGGCGGTGATGCCGTCGACCGTCCGGTCCGCGAGCAGCCGGGACGCGTTGGCGAGCAGCCGCACCGACTCCAGCAGGTTCTTCGCGATGACCGGGAGCATCACGTTCAGCTCGAAGTTGCCCGCCGCACCGGCCGCGGCGACCGTCGCGTCGTTGCCGGTGACCTGGGCGGCGACCATCAGGACCGCCTCGGGGATCACCGGGTTGACCTTGCCGGGCATGATCGAGGAGCCCGGCTGGAGGTCGGGCAGCGCGATCTCCGCGAGACCCGTGCGCGGACCCGAGGCCATCCACCGCAGGTCGTTGGAGATCTTCGTCAGCGACACCGCGACGGTCCGCAGCTGGCCCGACGTCTCCACCAGCCCGTCCCGCGCGCCCTGCGCCTCGAAGTGGTCGCGGGCCTCGGTCAGCGGCAGCCCCGTGGCCGCGGCGACCTCCGCGATCACGGCGGCCGAGAAGCCGGGCGGGGTGTTGATGCCGGTGCCCACCGCCGTACCGCCCAGGGGGAGTTCGGCCAGCCGGGGCAGGGAGGCGCGCAGCCGCTCCACGCCGTGGCGGATCTGCGCCGCGTAGCCGCCGAACTCCTGGCCGAGGGTGACCGGGGTGGCGTCCATCAGATGCGTACGGCCGGACTTCACGACGTCCGCGAATTCGGCTGATTTCCGCCCCAGGGAATCGGCCAGGTGATCGAGGGCCGGGATCAGATCGGCCGTCACGGCGGCCGTGGCCGCGATGTGGATGGAGGACGGGAAGACGTCGTTGGACGACTGGGACGCGTTCACCTGGTCGTTGGGGTGGACCTCGCGGCCCAGGCGTTCGGTGGCCAGGGTGGCGATCACTTCGTTGGCGTTCATGTTCGACGAGGTCCCCGACCCCGTCTGGAACACGTCGACCGGGAAGTGCTCGTCCCAGCGGCCCGACGCGACTTCGGCGGCGGCCTCCTGGATCGCGGCGGCGACGTCCGGATCCACCACCTTCAGCTCGGCGTTGACCTTGGCGGCCGCGCCCTTGATCCGGGCCAGCGCCTCGATGTGGGCGCGCTCCAGGCGCTGCCCGGAGACGGGGAAGTTCTCCACCGCCCGCTGGGTCTGGGCGCGCCACTTGGCGTGCGCGGGAACCCGGATCTCGCCCATCGAGTCGTGCTCGATCCGGAACCCGTCGGAGCCGGCCGCGCCGGACGATGCGTCAGTCATGTGTTTAAACCTCCTGAAAAAGATGAGCACGTGTCTTGTTCTCTGTATTCCCAACTGGCCTACCAGCCAGTAAATACCGGGGGTAACCACTTACCGGGAGGCGCAATGAGGCGCACCAGCACCAGATTCCGAGGGCTCCGAGGCCTTCGCCGGCTCCGCTGCACCGTCGCCGCCGCCGTCGCTCTCGCGGCTGCCGTCGGCGGAATGGCCGCCGCCGGACCCGCGGGCGCGACGGAGCCGGCCACCAGCTCTATCGCATCCACCCCCCTTCCGCCCGCGCTGGAAGCCGTCCGGGCCGCCGAAGCCACCCAGCTGTACGGCAGCCCCGCCGAGCGTCCGCCGGCCGAACGCAAGACCGGGCTGATCTCGCTCGGCGACAGCGAGATCTCCGGCGAGGGCGTCGGCACCTACGAACCCGGCACCAACGGGCCGGACAACTGGTGCCACCGTTCCCCGGAAGCCGCCATCCACCGCACGGGCATCGCGGCGGACGTCACGTACAACGTCTCGTGCTCCGGCGCCTATACCGGGAACATCAAGATCGGCGGAAACAAGCAGTACGCCGACGAACTCGTGCAGAGCGACAGCCTCGCCATCAAGGCCCGCAACACCCGGATCAAGATGATCGTCCTGGTCGCCGGGGCCAACGACGACCTCCAGTTCGGTCCGGTCATGACCGACTGCGTGGTCCGCTACATCACCCTCCAGGGCCCCTGCGAGCCGAAGTACGCGGGCGGCTGGCAGGCCCGCGTGGACGCGCTGGTCCCCAAGGTCGAGGCGACGGTCCGCGACCTGCGTACGGTGATGACCGACGCCGGATACGCGAACGACGACTACCGGCTCGTGCTGATGGGCTACCCGAGCCCGATCGGCCCGGACTTCCGCGACAACCCGGACTTCCCCGGCAAGCTCATCTGCGGCGGACTCGGCTACGACTCCGACACCGCCTGGGGCCGCAACACCGCCGTACCCGCCTTCCAGGCCGGCATGCGCAGGGCCGCCGCGAACACCGGAGCCTCCTACCTCGACAACTCCCGGCTCTTCCACGGCCACGAGGTGTGCAGCGAGGCCCCCTGGGCGCGCGGCCTCTACATCGACCTGAGCAAGCCCGGCCTGCCCGACGAGAACTCCGTCCGGCAGTCCTTCCACCCCAACGCGGCGGGGCACCGGGCCTTCGCGTCCTGCCTGACCCAGCTGTACGACTCCGGGCTGCGCGAGGCGAGCTGCGCCGACCCGGCGAGCACGGGCACGCCGGTCCTGACGGGCACGGCCTGGGACGACCTGTTCACCCCGCTCACGAACGAGGCCACCGGGACCTGTGTCGACGTGCCGGCCTCGGTCACCCGTAACGGCACGGCCATCGGCGGCTGGGACTGCCACGGCGGGCGCAACCAGAACTGGTGGTACGACGGCGGGACGCGGACCCTGCGCACCGCGCTCAGCCACGACCGGTGCCTGGACGTGTCCGGCGCCAAGTACAACCCGGGCGCCACGCTCATCGTGTGGAACTGCTCGGGTGCGGCCAACCAGACGTTCGTCCGGCAGTCGGGCACGATCCGCCCGGCCGCGGCGACGGGCCTGTGCCTGACGCTGGCGGGGGCCAAGGACCCGCTCAAGCTCCAGACGTGCGACGGCAGTGCCAAGCAGCGCTTCGCGTAGGCGCGGCCGGTGAGCCGAGGGGGCGACCGTGTGGGGCGGTCGCTCCCTTCTCACGTCCTCAGGGCCAGGGCCTCGCACAGCGCGCCCAGCGTGGGCGTCAGATACAGCTGGCGCAGCGGGATGCCGGGCAGCCCGCGCTCCCGGGCCAGCGTGCCGATCCGGATCGCGTACAGCGAATTGCCGCCCAGGTCCCAGAAGTCGTCGTCCGGGCCGATCGCCTCGACGCCGAGCACGTCGCGCCAGATGGCGGCGAGCGCGGCGGCCGGAGAACCAACGCCGGACGCGTCGTGAGACGCGGGGGGAGAGGGGGAGGCGGTGGCAGCGACAGAGGCGGACGTGGTGGGGGAAGGGGAGGCGCTGCCGGAAGCGGAGGCCGGGGCAGAAGCGGACGTGGTGGGGGAGTCGGGAGCAGAGGCCGGTGCTGCGGCAGGGGCCGTCACCGGGCCGGCCGTCCGCGTCCCGGGCACGGGCAGCCGGCCCGGGTCCAGCTTGCCGTTCGCGGTGAGGGGGAGGGCCGGGAGCACGGTCACCGTCGCGGGCACCATGTGCGGCGGCAGCAGCCGGGCCGCCCGCTTCCGCACGGCCCCGGCGTCCTCGCCCGCCCCCGGGGCCGGAACCACGTACGCGTCGATCCGCACGGCCGCCGCGTCCCCGCCCCCGCCGCCGCTCACGGTGACCGCCGCCGCCGACACCGCCGGGTCCTCCAGCAGGACGTGCCGGATCTCGCCCGGCTCGATCCGAAAGCCCCGCACCTTCACCTGGTCGTCGATCCGGCCCAGGTGTTCCAGCGTTCCGTCGGGCAGCAGCCGCCCCAGGTCCCCGCTGCGGTAGAGCCGCCGCCCCGTCGGGTCCAGGGGGTCCGGGACGAAGCGTTCGGCGGTCAGGGAGGGCCGGTGCAGATAGCCGAGCGCCACGCCCGCCCCTCCCACCACGATCTCCCCGGGAGCCCCCGGCGGCACCGGCCGCCCGTGCGGGTCCAGGACCCGCACCGACCAGCCGGGCAGCGGCCGCCCCACCGACCGCGACCCGGCGAGCGCCTCCCGCCGGGTCACGGTCGCCGCCGTGACATGAACGGTGGTCTCGGTGATGCCGTACATGTTGACCAGCCGGCAGCGGTCCTCCGGGTGCCGGTCGAACCAGTCCAGCAGCGGCCGGGTGTCCAGCGGTTCGCCGCCCAGCACCACCAGGCGCGGGACGGGGTGCGTGCCGGCGGCCCGGTCGGCCGCCGCGAGCTGGGTGAACGCCGACGGGGTCTGGCTCAGCACGCTCACCCGCTCCCGGACCAGCAGCGCGTGGAAGTCCTCCGGGGAGCGGCTGGTCCAGTGGTCCACGACCACCAGCCGCCCGCCCGTCAGCAGCGCGCCCCAGATCTCCCACACCGAGAAGTCGAAGGCCGCCGAGTGGAAGCACGTCCAGGTGTCGTCGGGGGAGAGCCCGAAGTCCTCGCGGACGGCGTCGACCAGGGCCGTCACGTTGGCGTGCGGGACGACGACCCCCTTGGGGCGGCCGGTCGAACCCGAGGTGTGGACGACGTACGCGGGTGAGCCCGGCCCGCCGCGCGGTGCGGCGGCCCGGGGCGGGTGGCCGACGAGGAGGGCCGGGTCCCCGATCGTCAGCCGCACCCCGGCATCCCGCGCGGTGCGCTCCCGCCGGTCCGCCGGATGCTCCGGATCCAGCGGTACGTGCACGGCGCCCGCCTTCAGCACGGCGAGCATCGCCGCCACCAGGTCCGTCGAGCGGGGCAGGCAGAGCCCGACGAGATCACCGGGCCGGACCCCGTGGGCGTACAGGCCGTCGGCCAGCACCTCCGCCCGGCGGTCCAGTTCGGCGTACGACAGCGTCGTGGCCCCGGCGGTGAGCGCGGGGGCGTCCGGCCGGGCGGCGACCTGCGCGGTGAAGGCGTCGTCGATGCGGCCGGGGGCGGCGGGGTGTACCGGGCGGGCCCCGAGGGACACGTGCTCCGCCGACTCCGCCCGGCCCAGCGGATTCAGCCGGGAGAGCGGGGTGGTGGGCGGGCTGTGCAGCAACTGCCTCCGGACGCGCTCCACATGGTGCGCCGGTACGGGCAGGCTGTCCGGCCCGGTCGGCAGGACGGCGGGCCCGTCGCCCGCCGCCAGTTCCAGCGAGGGCGGCTCCTCCCCCGGGGCAGGGGCGGCCGGTTCGGTGGCCAGCAGCTCCGCGACCGTACGGCCGGGTGACAGGTCCGCCGCGAACACCGCGTACCCGTCGAGCGCCCCCAGCGCGTACGGCGGCCGGTCCCGGGCGGGTACGGGGACGGCGACGCGCACCGCCGACACCCCCTCGTACCGTCCGACGGTGAGCGCGAGCGCCGAGGCGAGGCGGCGGGTCTCCTCGTCGAGGTGCGGGGCGGGCGCGAGCGGTCCGGCGAGCGGCGTCACCGCCTCCGCGGCCAGGTCGCCCCGCAGCACCCGCGCGACGATCCGCAGCGAACGCGCGTCCAGGGCGGATCCGGCGGCCGTCAGGACGAGATCGGGGCCCGGGTCCCCTGATCCTCGCCGCTCGTCCGCGTACCGCAGCAGCACCGCGCGCAGCCGGTGGCCGGACGCGACCGGGCGCCGGGCCTCTGCCGCGCGGCGCCGGTCCGCCGCGCCGGACGAGGCCGGGGCGGGTACGGACTCCGTCCACAGCCGGGGGTGGCGGGCCCCGGGCCACCACAGCCCGGACGCCGCGGTGAGGGACGCGGCGAGCGCGGCGTCGGTGGTGGTCGGCGACAGCCGGACCGTCAGGCTGTGCTGGGCAGACGGCACGTACGCAACTCCTCGCGTCTGAACGGGGGATCAGGGATCAGCGGGCGGTGAAGCCGCCGTCCACGGTGACCACGCTTCCGGTCACCTGCCGGGAGGCGTCCGTGGCCAGCCAGAGCACCGCCTCCGCCACATCACCCGGCTCCACCAGCGCGTTCATCGGCTGGTCCCGGACGAAGGCCTCCTCGTGCTCCGCCACCGGCACCTCCAGGGAGCGGGCGATCTCCGCCAGCATCCGGCCCTCCATCGCCTCGTCGTCCCGCACCGAGCCGGGACAGACCGCGTTGACCCGCACCTTGCGGGGCGCGTAGTCCAGCGCCACCGCCTTCGTCAGGCCCACCAGACCGTGCTTGGCCGCGACGTACCCGGCGAAGTGCCGGTAGCCCACCAGCCCCGCCGTCGAGGCGACGTTGACGATCGAACCGGACCCCCGGGCGGTCATCCGGGCCCCCACCGCACGGATCGCCCGCCACGCGCCGCCCAGGTCCACATCGATCATCAACTGCCATTCGGCCTCGGTGATCTCGTGCGCCGGACGGCCCGAAGGCGCGGCGATACCGGCGTTGTTGACCAGCACGTCGATCCGCCCGAACCGCTCCTCCGCCGCCTCCGCCGCTTCCTGGAGCGCCGCCAGGTCCCGGACGTCGGCCCGCCGGGTCAGCACGGCGGACCCCGCCTCACGGCACAGGTCCGCCGTGTGCGCGAGCTGCGAGGCCGAGCCGAGCGGATACGGCACCCCGGGCAGCTCGCCCGCCACGTCCAGCAGCAGCAGGTCCGCCCCCTCGCGGGCGAACGCCAGGGCGCAGGCCCGGCCGAGCCCGCGCGCCGCTCCCGTGATCACCGCCGTCCGCCCGGCCAGCCGTCCCGCACCGGCGCCGTTCACCGGACCCGCACCCGTACCCGGTCCACCGGGAGTCACCGCGCCCTCGCCGCGCGCACCTCGGCGGCCACCAGCTCCAGCAGTTCGCCCGGCCGCTCGGCCAGATACATGTGCCCGCCGGCCGGCTCGGCCACCGTCAGCCTCCCCGTCGTCGCCCGGCTCCACTCGGCCGCCTCCGCCGCCCCCACGAGGGTGTCCTCACGCCCCCGGACGGAAAGGACGGGAACACTCAACGGGCTTTCGGTGGACGGCACATACGTCTCGTGGAGCCGGACGTCCGCCCGCAGTGCCGGCAGCAGCAGTTCCCGCATCTCCGGGTCCGCCAGCGCCGGGTGGTCGTACCCGGCGAACGCCCGGACCCGGGCCGCGAACTCCTCGTCCGGCAGCCCGTCCGCCCGGTCCGTGCGCGACGTCCAGGGGCCGGGCGCCCCGCTCACGACGAGGGCGGTCAGGCGGACCGGCCCGCCCGCCCGCTCGATCCGGTGCGCCAGCTCGTACGCGAGGACCGCGCCCATGCTGTGCCCGAACAGCACGACCGGGCCGCCGCCCCCACCTCCGTCCCCGCCCCCGTCCGCTCCGCCGAGCGCCGCCGTCACCTGCGCGTACGCGTCGTCGACGGCCGGGGCCGCCGTGTCGTGGGCGGGCTCAGGGAACCGCTTCTCGCGGCCCGGCAGGGAGATGGGGAGAATCCGCAGTCCCTCCGGCGCGAGCTTCTGCCAGGGCGTGAAGAAGGAGGGGCCCGCCCCGGCGAAGGGCAGGCAGATGAGGACGGTTTCTGCGTCGGCCACGATCGTTCCTGTTCTCTTTCTCTTCGACCGGAGTCCGGTCAGTCCCCGACCATGATCGTCGTGAGGATCGCTGCGAGGTAGCCCGGGTCGCGCACCCCGCACAGCTCCCGCGCCGAGTGCATCGACAGGCCCGGCACCCCGACGTCCACCGTGGTGACGCCGAGCCGGGCCGCCGTGAGCGGGCCGATCGACGTGCCGCAGGGCATCGCGTTGTTGGAGACGAACGGCTGCCAGGGGGCCCCGGCCCGCTCGGCCGCCGCCGAGAACACCGCGATGCCGGTGGAGTCGGTGGCGTACCGCTGGTTGACGTTCACCTTGATGGTGGGGCCGCCGTTGGGCAGCGGTCGGTGGTCGGGGTCGTGCCGCTCCGAGTAGTTCGGGTGCACCGCGTGCGCCATGTCGGCGGAGACGCAGAACGCGCCCGCCAGCGCCCGCGACCAGTCCTCTTCGCCGCCGCCGCGCGCCGTCACCGACCGGGACAGGATCCGCTCCAGCAGCGGGCTCTGCGCGCCCGTCTCGGAGCCGCTGCCGACCTCCTCGTGGTCGAAGGCGGCCAGCACCGGGATGAACGCCGGCTGCGTGGCCGCCGTCGCCGCGTCCACCAGGGCGGTTACCCCGGCGTGCACCGAGACCTGGTTGTCGAGGCGCGAGGCCACCACGAACTCCCGGTCCACACCCAGGTATCCGGGCGGCTGGATGTCGTGAAGCATCAGGTCCCAGCCCAGGACGTCCGCCGGGTCCTCACCGGCCGCCGCCGCGACCCGGCGCAGCAGTTCGCCCTCCCGCGGGTCGCCCAGCGCCCAGATCGGCGCGATGTGCCGCTGCCGGTCGAGCGCCACGCCCTCGTTCACCGAACGGTCCAGGTGGATCGCCAACTGCGGCACCCTCAGCAGGGGTTCGTCGATCTGGACGAGCCGGCTCCGCGGCACGCCGTCGGAGCCGCGCAGCGCGAGCCGGCCGGAGATGCCGAGGTCCCGGTCGAGCCAGGTGTTCAGCGGCACCCCGCCGTAGATCTCCACCCCGATCTGCCGCCAGCCCGAAGTCCCGGTGTCCGGTGCGGGTTTGATCCGCAGGTTCGGCGAGTCGGTGTGGGTGCCGACGATCCGGAACGGGGTGTGGGCGGGCGCGCCCTCGGGGACGTACCAGGCGATCAGCGCACCGGCGCGGCTGACGAACAGGCCGCCGGTCGCCCCGGTCCAGTCGTCGGTGCCGCGCAGTTCACGGAACCCGGCCTTCTCCAGGCGCTGGGCCGCGGAGGCCACCACGTGGTAGGGGGACGGGCTGGCGGCGATGAAGGAGAGCAGGTCGTCGGTGTGGCTGCGGTGGGGGGCCGGAGTCATACGGCGTCCGCCTTTCCGGTGTTCGGCAATGACTGGGAGGGTGACGGTCCGCCGGGCTGGTCGGGCCCGGCGCTGGCACCCCGGGCGGAGCCCCCGGAGCCTTGGCCCGAGGACCCCTGCGAGGGGCGCTCCCCGAGGAGTTCCCGCACCGGCCGGTCGGGCCGGGCGCAGAACTCCGCGAGCAGGTCGGTGTACGACGCGAGAAGGTCGTGGGCGGTCGTGTGGTCCCACAGGTCGGTGGAGAATTCCAGGAACGTTCGATAACCCTTCGCGGCGTCCCGGCGCGGCGCAAGCCCGAAGCACAGCTCGCTGCGGGAAAGCGGCGGTGCCAGATCGGCCACCTCGACCCGCAGGCCGGGGATCTCGATGTCCGTGTCGACGGAGTTCTGGAAGGCCAGGACGTGCGGCACCCGGTCGGGGACGCTGACAGCGCCCGCGTCCCGCATCGCCTGCATGATGCGGGCCGTGGGCAGCACATGGGCCATGGCGCCGAGCGCGCCCGCGCCCGTACGCACCGCGAGCTCCGCGCACGTCTCTCCGAGATTGGCTGAATCCAGTCGTACGCGGACCATCACCGCCGTGGACGTCATCGCCACCAGCGACTCCGACGCGGTGCCCTCGCGGTTGGCGTACGGCACGCTCAGCAAGGTGTCGGCCTCGCCCGACAGACGGGTCAGGAACACCCCGAGCGCGGCCGCCGCGACGGCGAAGGGGGTGGTCCGCCGGTCGGCCGCGAGCTTCTCCACCGCCGCCCGCACCTCGCCCGAGGCGATCCCGCGCACCGTGTCCCCGTGCCCGCTGAGCTTCTGCGGACGCGGCCGGTCCGTCGGTACGGGAACGGCGGACGGCACCCCGTCCAGATAACGGGCACAGTACGCGGCCCGTTCCCGCTCCACCGCGGGATCGTGGTGCTCCCGCTGCCACCGGGCGTACCCGGGCGCCTGCAGCGCCGGTTCGGGCAGGCCGTGCGGGACGCCCGCGGCGGCCGCCGTGTACAGCGCGGCGATCTCCCCGAGCAGCAGGGACAGCGACCAGCCGTCGGCGCACACGTGGTGCAGGACGAACATCAGCTCCCAGTGGTCCTCCTCGACCCGCAGCAGCCGCAGCCGGGGCAGCAGGGGCCGGCCCAGCTCGAAGGGGGCCGCCGCGTCCGCCCGGCACAGGGCGTCCGCCCGAGGCCGCCGCTCACCGGAGGGCAGCGCCGTCAGATCCTCCACCGGCAACGCCGCGGGTCTCGCCGCCACGACCTCCTGCCACCAGGACCCGTCCGGCGCGTCCTCCTGGACGAACCGGGTGCGCAGCGCGTCGTGCCGGGCGATCACCTCACGGACGGCGGACCGCAGGGCCGCCGGGTCCAGCGCCCCGGTGAACGTGATCCGGGTCGGGACGTTCCACACGGCGGGGTCGGGCACGGCGTGGTGCCCGGCGATCATCCGGGCCTGCTGGTCGCTGACGGGGGCACGGTCGATGACGGGGGCCTCCTCGGCTGCTGAGGCTGCCGTTGCCGGTGCCCTTGCCGCTGGTGCTGCGGATGTCGCTGTCCCGGGCTTCTCGCCGCCCGCCAGTTGCCCGGTCATCGCCCGCAGCGTGGCCTCGGCGAAGAAGTCCGTCAGCGGGTAGCTGACGCCGAGGGTGTCCCGGACCCGGTTCACCAGGCGGATCGCGGCGATCGAATTGCCGCCCAGGTCGAAGAAGTTGCTGTCGTCGGGGAAGCCGCGTACATCGAGGACGGACTCCCAGGCCGCCCGGATCAGAGCTGCGGCGCCCGGCGCGGCCTCCTCGTCCCGGTCGGCTTCCTCGCGCGATGCGGGCTCCTCGTCCGGGGCGCCCCCCTCGCGTGCTGCGGCCTCTTCACGCGACGCGGGCTCCTCGCCCGGTGCGGCTTCCCTGCGTGGCGCGGCCCCCTCGTGTGGCGCGGCCTGCTCGTCCGGCGCGGCTGCCATCGCGTCCAACTGCTCGTCCAGCTCCGCCAGATACCCTTCCGCCGTCGCCGCGTCGAACAGATCCGCGTCGTAGCGCAGCCGCAGCCGCAGGCCCCCGTCCGGGGCGTGGGTGGCCATCAGCGCCAGTTCCAGCGGCGCCGACTCCGTCCCGGCCTCCACCCCCTCCGCCCGCAGTCCGGGCCATTCGATTCCGGCCAGAGCCGCACGGTCCAGATCGACCGAAACCGTCACCAGCGGCCGTGGGTTCCCCGGGTCGGGGTGGACAGAGGCCACCAGCGCGTCCAGGTCCACCCCGCTGTGCTCCTCCGCCGCGAACAGCGCCCGGCCGGTGGCCCGGACGGCCTCCGGCAGCGGTGTGGCGTCCGTCGCGGACAGCGACAGCGGCAGCAGCGCCACATGGAACCCCACCGCGTCCGCCGTCTCCGGCCGTCGCCGCCCGAACGTCGTGCCCAGCAGGAACGCGTCCTGCCCGGACCGCCGCCGCAGCACCAGCTGCCAGGCCGTGCACAGCGAGGCGAACAGGGTCACGCCCTGCTGCCCGCTCCACTCCCGCAGCCGGTCCACCCGCTCCCGGCCCGCGGTCCGGGCCACCGCCCCGCCGCGCCCCGCCACCCGCCGCCCGCGCGGCCGGTCCGTCGGCAGCGCCAGCACCGGCGGCTTCTCGCCCAGCAGCCCGCGCCACCAGGCGAGGCCGGCCGGGTCGTGCGGCGGCTCGGCCGCCCCGACGGTCGTTCCGGCGGGCCGCGCGAAGGCCGGCGGGCGCCCGGCACGGGCCGCCGCGTACAGCTCCCGGAGGTCCCCGGCGATGAGCGCGGCCGAGTGCGCGTCCGTGACGAGGTGGTGCATCCCGAGAACGAGGACGTGGTCGTCCTCGGCCAGCCGGAGCAGCCGGGGCGTGAACAGCGGCCCCCCGGCCAGGTCGTAGGCGCGGTGGCTCTCCTCGGACAGCAGCGCCCCGACGGCCTCGTCCGGGCCCCGCCCCCCGGCGTCGGACACCTGCAACGGGATGCGGAGCCCGTCGCGGACGACCTGGACGACACCCGCCTCGTCCGCGCCCCGGAACACCGTCCGCAGCCCCGGGTGCCGCTCGACCAGACCGTCGACGGCCGCCCGCAGCGCCGCCACGTCCAGCGGGCCGCGCAGCCGTACGGCCTGGGTCTCGTTGTACGCCGCCGGGTTCTCCAGCAACTGCGCCGCCAGCCACAGCCGCCGCTGGGCGGAGGTCGCGGGCGCCACGGTCTCCCGGGCCCGGTCGTCCTGGGGGGCTCGGGAGACCGGGGTGTCCTGCGCCCGGCTGTCCTGGGCCCGGTCGTCCTGGGCCCGGTCGTCCTGCGCTCGGCTGTCCTGGGCCCGGCTGTCCTGCGCTCGGTCGTCCCGGGCCTGGCTGTCCTGGGCCCGGTCGTCCTGGGGGGCTCGGGAGACCGGGGTGTCCTGCGCTCGGTTGTCCTGGGCCCGGTCGTCCTGGGCCCGGTCGTCCTGCGCTCGGCCGAGCCGCTCCCGCGTGCGGCGGCGCAGCACGTCCAGCCGGTCGAGCCCCGACCGCAGCCGCTCCCGGTCCAGCCCGAAGTCGACCAGCGCGGCGATCTCGTCCACCCCGGCCGCGTGCAGCGCGGCGACGAACGGGGCGACGCTGTCCGGCGTACCGATCAGGGCCCGCCGGTCGCAGTAGCGGTCGTAGGCCCGGCGGAACAGGTAGTCCAGGTCCGCCTCGTCCGCCGCCGCCACGTCCTCGCGCCGCTGCCCGGCCGCCGTCGCCGCCGAGCGCATCAGCAGCGAGGAGCGCAGGTAGCGCACCATCGGTTCCAGCGCCTCCGCCCGCGCGGTGGCGTGGTCGTCGCCCAGGTAGGTGTGCACCAGCACCGTCACCCGCCCGGCGTCCGGGTCGAGCCCGCATGCCGCCCGCGTGCGCCGGTAGTGCGCGATGTTGGCGGCCAGTTCCTCCACGGACTGGCTCATCAGGTTGGTGACGACCCCGAGACCGCGCCGGGCCGCCTCCTCGTACGAGGCCCGCTGCCCCGAGGTCGCCAGGAAGAACGGCGGCTCCTCCTGCACCGGGCGCGGCCGGATCCGGATCTCCGCCTCCGCTCCCTCGCCCGTGCGCCGCCGCACCGCCTCCCCGCGCCACAGCCGCCGCACCTCGTCCAGGTGGTCGAAGGCGATCCGCCGCCGGTCCGCGAACCGGTCCGGGTGCAGGGCGAAGTCCCGGGCATGCCAGCCGGTGGCGCAGCCGATGCCGACCCGGCCGCCCGAGAGGTTGTCGACCACCGACCACTCCTCGGCCACCCGCACCGGATCGTGCAGCGGCAGGACCACCGAGCCCGCGTTGATCCGTACACGCTCGGTCTCCCGGGCGACGGCGGAGGCGAGCACGGAGGGGTTCGGGAAGAGCCCGCCGAAGGAGTCGAAGTGCCGCTCGGGCAGCCAGACGGAGGAGAAGCCGCGTTCGTCGGCGAAGCGCACGGTCTCGAAGAGCGCGTCGTACGCCTCCGGAGTACGGGCCCGCCCGGACCCGGTGCCGGTCGCGGTGCCGGTGCTGCTCGCCGGGCTGGTGCCGGGGGCCTTGCCGGCATCCGCCGCGCCGTCGGCCCCGGCGGCTGCCGCGGTCTCCGGGTAGTCACCGAAGAAGTAGACGCCGAAGTCGGGCGCGGGGCGCGGCACATCTCCCGGCCGCACGGCCGCAGCCGGGCGGGGCGCCGACCGGGGGAAGAACCCGCCGTCGCGGAGCTCGCGCAGCGACCCCTCCACCGCCTCCGCGACCCGGTTCACGTCCTCCTCCGTGTGGGCGGTCGAGAGGTAGAAGCTGCGCCACTCCCACACGTACACGCCGCGCAGTTGGAGGTGGTGGTAGAGCAACTCCAGGTCGGCACGGTGCCGGAACCGGAACATCGAGCCGAAGTGGGCCAGCTCCAGCGGGAATTCCTCGTCGCGGAAGAAGGCGTTGAGCCGGTCGGCGAGCCACTGGGTGCGGGCGTTCAGTGCGCTCTGGAGCCCGGGGCCCCGCTCGGTGAGGTGGGTGAGCACGGCACGGGCCGCCGCCATGGACAGCGGGTGCTGCATGTACGTACCGCCGATGAACGTGGTCTCGCGCGCGGGCCCGCCGGGCTCCCCGTACCGCCAGAACCCGCCGTCCACCCCGTCGAGCAGATCCGCCCGCCCGGCCACCGCGCCGACCGGGAAGCCGCCGCCGAGCGCCTTGCCGTACGTGGCGAGGTCCGGCACCACCCCGAAGTGGTCCTGTGCGCCGCGCTGGTGGGGCCGCAGGCCGGTCAGCATCTCGTCGAAGAGCAGCACGATGCCCCGGCGTGCGGTGAGTTCGCGCAGCGACCGTACGAACTCCACCGGCCGCAGGCCCGGGTTGCGGCACTGCACGGGCTCGACGAGCACGGCCGCGATCGTGTCCCCGAGCGAGTCGATCGTCTCCAGGGACTCCTGCTCCCCGTACTCCAGCACGATCAGCTCCGCCACCGCACTGTCCGGGATGCCCCGGGAGACGGGGACCGCGTGCCGCCCCGGGCCGCCGGGGCGGCCGAGGACGGAGTCGATGTGCCCGTGGTACGAGCCCCGGAACATCACGACCTTGTCGCGCCCGGTCGCGGCACGGGCCAGCCGGATCGCCGCCGAGTTCGCCTCCGTACCGGACGAGGCGAAGGCGACCCGTTCCATGCCGGTCAGCGAGGCCAGCAGGGCCGCGGCCTCCCCGGTGTCGGGGGAGCGGGGGCCGAAGCGCAGTCCGTCGGAGAGGTGGCGGCGCACGGCCTCGGTGACCGGCTCCGCCTCGTGGCCCAGCAGCAGGGCGCCGAAGCCCATGGTGATGTCGGTGTACGCGTTGCCGTCCACGTCGACCAGGCGGGAGCCGTGCGCCGAGCGGGCCGCGACCGGATACAGCATCTCCTTGGTGGCGTCCCGGAAACCCACCACGGCCCGGCTGTCGGCCAGCACCGAACGGTGCCGCTGGGCCAGCTCCTTGGAGGTGCGGGTGCGTTCGGTGAACCGCCGGATCAGCGACGCGGTGTGGGCCCGCTGGGCCGCGTCTGCCCCCGCACCGGCCATCCCGCCCGCCGCGTCCACGACGAGCCGCGGGCCGTGCGCACTCCCGCGCGCGGGCCGCGGCTCCTCCGCCGGGGCCTGCGCCGCGGGCTGCACCCTCACCTCCGAAGAGGGCTGCGCCGGGGGGTGTGCCGTGGCCTGCGTCGCGGGCTGCGCCCTCACCTCCGCAGAGGGTTGCGCCGGGACCTCCGCCGGGACCTCCGCCGGGGCCTGTGCCTCGGCCTGTGCGCGGGCCGCCGCGAGCCGGTCGGTGAGCTCCCGTGAAAGCTCCGCCGCCCGTGCCACGGCCTCGGCGGCCCCTGCCGCGGCGTCGGCGGGTGCGGGTATCCCCGCGCTCATCGCGCGTCCGTCCCGGTGGTGCGGGCGGTGAGCAGGGCGACGGCCTCGGAGAGCTGGGTGACCATCGCCGCCTGGGTCTCGGCCAGTTGACGTATCTGCTCGGACAGGGCGGCGACCTCGGCCCGGGTGGCGTACCCGGGCTCGTCGGCCACCGGCGTCACCTGCGCCACCGCCGGGGTCGCGTCGGCTGCCACCGGAGCCGCGAGGGTGGAGTCTGCCGGAGTCGCGAGGGCGGCGTCCGCCGGGCCTGCGAGGGCGGCGCCCCGTGATGCCGCGAAGTCGGCGTCAGCCTGGGGCCGGGGCGCCGCCGAGGAGGGTCTCCGCCCGGCTATCAGCGCCGCCGTCAGCCGAGGCGTTCCCGCCTCCTCCAGGATCTCCCGCATGCCGATCTCCGTGCCGAACTCGGCCTCCAACTGCCGCACCATCCCGATGAGCTGGAGCGAGTCCGCGCCGAGTCCGACGAAGGTGCGGTCGGCCGAGACCTCGCCGGGCCGATGGCCGAGATGGCGCTCGGTCAGCTCCAGCACCCTGTCCAGTACGGCCTGTTCGGTCATGCGGTCCTCCGTGGAGCGTGGCGATGGGTGGGCGTACGGTGCGGGACCCCGCCAGTGGGACCGCCGCTGGAAGGGGTACGTGGGCAGCCGGACGCGCCGGCCGCCGCAGCCGTCGAGCAGCGCGGCCCAGTCCACCGCGGCCCCGGAGCAGTGCAGCACGGCCACCGCCCGCTCCCAGTCCCGGGTCGGTACGCAGACCGCGTCCGGCAGCGCCCGGCGCACCAGCCCCGTCAGCACGGCGGACGGGCCCAGCTCCACCAGCAGGGGCGAGGGGGCCAACGCGTCCAGCACCGCGGCGAAATCGGCCGTACGACGGGCCTGCGCGACCAGGTACGCGGCGTCCGGGCGCCAGCCGGCGGGGCGGACCGTGCCGTCGATCCCGTCGACGAACTCCGTGTGCAGCGGGCGTGGTTCCGTCTTGTCGGCCAGGACGCGGAACTCCTCCAGCGCCGGATCGAGCAGCGCGGTGTGGAACGCCCGGTCCACGGCCAGCACCTCGTACGGCTCACCTCGCGCCGCCAGCAGCGCCCGTACCGCGTCCACCGCCTCCGGAGGGCCGCCCAGCACGTGGTGCGTGGCCCCGTTGACGACGGCGAGCTCAAGACCGGGGACGGCGGCCAGCAGCTCCCGCACCCGGGCCCGGGGGACGAAGGCGGAGACCATCGCGCCCGGCGCGGACCTCTCCCGCATCAGCCGCCCGCGCCCGCAGACGAGCCGCATCGCGTCCTCGGTGTCCAGCGCCCCGGCGACGCAGAGCGCCGCGTACGCGCCGACGCTGTGCCCGGCGACCCGGGCGGGGGTGATCCCGAGCCGTTCCCAGAGCCGGGCCTGGGCGATCTGCAGGGCGAACAGGGCGGGCTGGGCGAAGGCGGTGTCCCACCGTGCGGGCCCCCGCCCGCCGACGATCCGGCCGAGGAAGTCGTCCCGGCCGGTCTCCTCCGCGTACACCCGGGCGCAGGACTCCAGCGCCTCGGCCACCACCGGGAAGCGCGCGGCGAGTGCGGCGCCCATGCCCGGGTGGCCGCCGCCCTGCCCGCTGAACAGGAACACCGGCGCAGGATCCTTTACGGCGTCCGCGACCCCGGTCGTGTACGCGTCGCCCGCCGGAGCTCCGGACAGGAACGCCTCCAGCCCGGCGACCGGGTCCGCGGCCGTGACCACCAGCCGGTGCGGCAGGAGCCGCCGCCCGAGCGCGGTGGTGGTCAGCAGATCGGCGGGGGCGGGGCGCGCGCCGCCCGCCAAGTGGTCCCGCAGGGCCGTGGCGTACGCCCGCAGCGCGGGCCCGTCGGCGGCCGACAGCGGCAGCAGCGCGGGCACGGGAGCCGTCGGCTGCGCGGGGCGCGGGGGCGCGGTCTCCGGCGCCTGTTCCAGGATCACATGAGCGTTCGTACCGCCCATCCCGATGGAGTGCACACCGGCTCGCCGCACCCCCGCCAGCGGCCAGCCCCGCTCCCGTACCGGCAGCAGGAACGGGCTGTCGGCCACCGCCAGCGCCGGGTTGGGCCGGGCGAGGTTCACCAGCGGCGGGACGATGCCGTGCCGCAGCACCTCGACGGCCTTGATCAGCCCCGCCAGTCCCGCCGCACTGTCCAGATGGCCGATGGCCGGCTTCGTCGAGCCGAGCGCGCAGAACCCGGTCCGGTCCGTGTGCGCGCGGAACGCCTCGGTCAGGGCGGCGAATTCGATCGGGTCGCCCTTCAGCGTGCCCGTACCGTGCGCCTCCACATAGCCGATCGACGCCGCGTCCACGCCCGCCGCGCGCAGCGCCCCGAGCACCGCGTCCCGCTGCCCGGCGACCCCGGGGGCGGCGAACCCGCGCTTGTCCGCGCCGTCGTTGGTGACCGCCGAACCGAGGATCACCGCGTGCACGGTGTCGCCGTCGGCCAGCGCCCGTTCCAGTGGCTTCAGGAGGACGGCGGCGGCCCCGTTCCCGCCGACCGTGCCGTCCGCGTCCGCGTCGAACGCCCGGACCGTGCCGGTGGGGGAGAGCGTGGAGCCCTTCACCGGGACCTGCCCGCTGACCTGCGGCAGATGCAGGGCGGCGGAGCCCACCAGCATCAGGTCCGCGTCCCCGGCGCGCAGCGCCTGGCAGGCCAGATGCACCGAGACCAGGGCGCTGGAGCAGGCCGTGGACACGGTGAGCGCGGGCCCGGTCAGCCCGAGCCGGAAGGCGGCCCGGGTGGCGGTGAAGTCGGTGTAGTTGCCGACCTGGACCTGCTTGGCGGTCATCCAGTCGCCCGAGGCGGCCTCCGCCGCCAGGTGGTGGGCCAGATAGCTGTGCAGCGAGTAGAGGCGGTAGCCGGAACTGCCGTACACCCCGATCCGCACGGAACCGCGCGAGCCCCGTGCGTCCGGGTACCTCCCGCCCGGGTGACCGTGCCCGTCCCGTGCGTCCGGAGCCTCACCGCCCGCGCAACGGTCCGCGCCGCCCGCGTGTCCGCTGTCGCCGTGCGCGTACAGGCTCTCGCCGCCCGCGTCACGACCCGAGGGACCGCTCCCGCCGCCCGTACGACCGCTCCCGTCACGCGCGGACGGATGGTCGTCAGGCGCGTACAGGCTCTCGCCGCCCGCGTACCCCCCGTCCTCCAGCGCGTGGAAGCAGCACTCCAGGAACAGCCGCTGCTGCGGATCGGTGAGCTCCGCCTCCCGCCCGCTCATCCCGAAGAACCCGGCGTCGAAACCGTCCACATCCGCCAGGGGCGCGCTCGCCCCGCTGAACCCCGGGCGGCCGTACTCCGCCGCCGGGACCCCCGCCGCGGCGAACTCGGCCCGGGTGAAACGGCGTACACGGCTCGTGCCCGCCCGGATGTCGCGCCAGTACGCGTCGGGCGTGTCAGCCCCGGGAAACCTCAGCGCCGTCCCGATCACCGCGATCCGGTCGTCCCTCAACGGCTTCTTCCTTTCGCAGCCCCGCTCGCTCCGCCCCGCCCGCACGCCCCATCGGACCCGCGGGCTCCGCCCGTCGCAGCGCCGCCACCCGCAGCAGGAACACCACGGCGACGACGATGGCGGCGCCGTGGGACCAGCCCACCACGGCCGGCGGGGAGAACCGGTCGAGGGCCGCCGCCACCAGGATCATGCCGACCCCGAAACCGAGGTTCTCGAAAGTGGCCGAAAGACCGAAGGCGTGACCGCGCAACGTGGCCGGAAGTGTTTGGAGGTGCGAGGTGTAGGCGACCTCGGTGAGACCGTCCGCGGCCCCCGCGATCAGCGCGATCACCGCCGTCACCGCCAGCGGGAACCCGGCGAACGCCGCGATGAACGCCGCCGACATCACCACCGTGCCGTAGCCGAATCCGAGCGCGCCCACGGTCCGCCCGGTGCGCCGGGTGTACCGCTGGATCACCTGCTGGGCACCGATGTTGCCGAGCGCCCACACACACCAGAACGCGCTGACGAACACCGCCGGGTTTGCTGCGTCCAGCGAGGTCGAGTAGACCGGCAGCGCCGCGTTGTGGGACGAGGAGCCGAACGCGTCGACCCCGCGCAGGGCCACCATCAGGCCGAGACCGGGAGCGGCGGCGAGCGCCAGGAAGGCGACCGGCCGCCACCGCGGCCCGCCCTTCTCGGACTTCCCGGACTTCCCGCTCTCCGTGGCAGCGGAGGCGCCGGACCCGGCCGCGCCCTCCGCCCCCCTGCCGCCCGCGATCGGCAGCAGGGCCACCGTCACCGCGCAGATCACGAACGTCGCCATGTCGAGCAGGAAGGCGGCGGTGTACCCCACGAGGGACACCACCACGCCGGCCGAGGCGAACCCCGCCACCATGGCCAGCGAACGCCCGGTGATCGAGAGCGAGTTGGCCCATCCCCTGCGGTCCTCCCCGACCATCTCCGGGATCGAGCTGCGCAACGCGACCATGAACAGCGTCCCGCACGCCCCGATCACCACCGAGACGGCCGTCAACGCCCCGGTCACCAGGGACTCCGGCGTCAGGATGAGCACCAGCATCACAGCGCCCTGGGCGACATTCGCCCACAGCATGATGCTTTTCGCGCTGAAACGGGCGAGCAGTCCGCCGGCGACCAGACCGGCGACGAACCCGGAGGCCAGTCGCACCGCCATGAACAGCCCCATGGCCAACGCCCGGCCCGTCGTCTCGTAGACGAAGAGATTGAGCGCGACCATATTCAGGAAAGTGCCGTAGGAAGACACCCCGTATCCGGCCACCAGGAATCGAAAACGGCGCTCCGCGACCGCGGTGTCCCGGGTCTTTCGAGTTCCGCCGCCCGGCTCGTCCGCCGTCGGTCCGTCCGCACTCCCGATTCCAGATGTCACCCGCTCATACTCGTCGAGCGCGGGAGCCGGGCGGGAGACTCCCGATTGCACAAAGGTAATCTGCATGCTTGTGAAGGACGATCATTCCCCCTCACCGCTATGTGATTGCCGTGAATCACCCTCGGACCGGCCGATACCGGAACAACCCTGCGAGGCGGCGCTCGCGACCTATCGCCGTGCGCTGACCCAGGGCAGCATCCCGGTCGCCGCCGCACCCCCCTGCCTGCTCGCCCTCCATCTGCTGGTCGCCGGACAGGACGCACCCGGCCACCTCGTCCCCGTACCGCCGGAGACCGCCTCGTTCGCCGCGCTCGCCCCGATCGAGGAGGCGATCGTCGAGCAGCGCCGCACCCTGCGCTCCGCGCGCGCCACCCTCGCCGCCTTCGAGGGCCTCTACGCCGAGGTCCACCGCCCCGAACGCCCCGCCCTCACCCGGCTCTCCGGCAGGGCCGTCATCAGCAAGGCCCTGGACGCCGGGGTCAGCGGCTGCCGCGCCGAGGTCCGCACCGCCCACCCCGGCGGCGGGCGCCCCGCCCACGTCCTGGCGGAGTCGTTGCCGCGCGACCTGAACAACCTGCGGCGCGGCATCCGGCAGCGCACCCTCTACCAGCACACCGTCCGCTCCGACCGCACCACGCTCGCCTACATCGAGCAGGTCACCGCCGAGGGGGCCGAGATCAGGACGCTGCCCCAGGTCGTGGACCGGTTCATCGTCTTCGACCGGGACCTCGCCTTCATCCCGTTCTCCGACGAACCGCACACCGCGCTGCGCGTCCGGCACCCGTCGCTGGTCCGCTTCCTGGTCCGGCACTTCGACGAGGCGTGGTCCCGCGCCGTACCCGTACGCCCCGAACGGGCGCCGCTGCGCACCCCCGTCGTCACCTCCGGCCTCCAGCGCGCGATCCTCCAGGCCGTCGTCAACGGTGAGACGGACGCCGCCATCGCCCGCCGGATCGGCATGAGCCGCCGCAGCGTCGCCGAGCACATGCGCAAGGTCTCCGAGCAGCTCGGCAGCAACAGCCGGGCCCAACTCGGCTACCTGGTCGCGACATCGGGCCTGCTGGACGACTGAGCAAGGGGCAGGGCCCCACCCGCTCACCGGGGTGGCCCGACGGACGCCGCAGGGGCCCACCCCTGCGGGTGGGCCCCTGCGCACACGTCACGGATCAGGCCAGACCCGGCCCCCGCACCGGAATGCTGGTGAACGTCGGAGCCGGGGCGGGCTCGGTGAAGAAGTCGTTGCCCTTGTCGTCGACGACGATGAACGCGGGGAAGTCCTCCACCTCGATCCTCCAGACCGCCTCCATGCCGAGCTCCTCGTACTCGACGACCTCGACCTTCTTGATGCAGTCCTGGGCGAGCCGGGCCGCCGGGCCGCCGATCGAGCCGAGGTAGAAGCCGCCGTGGGAGCCGCAGGCGTCGGTGACCTGCTTGCTGCGGTTGCCCTTGGCGAGCATCACCTTCGAGCCGCCCGCCGCCTGGAACTGCTCCACGTAGCTGTCCATCCGGCCGGCCGTCGTCGGGCCGAAGGAGCCGGAGGCGTACCCCTCGGGCGTCTTCGCCGGGCCCGCGTAGTACACCGGGTGGTCCTTCAGGTACTGCGGCATCTCCTCGCCCGCGTCCAGGCGTTCCTTGATCTTGGCGTGCGCGATGTCACGGGCCACGACCAGCGGGCCGGTCAGCGAGAGCCGGGTCTTGACGGGGTACTTCGTCAGCTCGGCCAGCACCTCGTCCATCGGCCGGTTGAGGTCGATCCTCACGACGTCACCGGACTCGTCCAGGTGCTCGTCGGTGGTGTCGGGCAGGAAGCGCGCCGGGTCCTTCTCCAGCTGCTCCAGGAAGACGCCCTCCGCGGTGATCTTCGCGGTGGCCTGGCGGTCCGCCGAGCAGGACACGGCGATCGCGACGGGGAGCGAGGCGCCGTGCCGGGGCAGCCGCACCACGCGCACGTCGTGGCAGAAGTACTTGCCGCCGAACTGCGCGCCGATCCCGATCTTCTGCGTCAGCTCGAAGACCTTCTCCTCCAGCTCCTTGTCGCGGAAGCCGTGCCCGGTGGGGGAGCCCTCGGCGGGCAGCTCGTCCAGGTAGTGCGCGGAGGCGTACTTGGCGGTCTTCAGCGCGAACTCCGCCGACGTGCCGCCGACCACGATCGCCAGGTGGTACGGCGGGCAGGCCGCCGTACCCAGCGAACGGATCTTCTCCTCCAGGAACTTCATCATGGAGGCCTCGTTCAGGACGGCCTTCGTCTCCTGGTAGAGGAACGACTTGTTGGCCGAGCCGCCGCCCTTCGCCATGAACAGGAACTTGTACGCGCCGCCGTCGGTGGCGTACAGCTCGATCTGGGCCGGGAGGTTGGAGCCGGTGTTCTTCTCGTCCCACATGGTCAGCGGGGCCATCTGCGAGTAGCGCAGGTTGAGCTTGGTGTACGCGTCGTAGATGCCGTGCGACAGCGCCTCCTCGTCGCCGCCCTCGGTCAGCACGTTCTGCCCGCGCTTGCCCATGACGATCGCCGTCCCGGTGTCCTGGCACATCGGCAGGACGCCCGCGGCGGCGATGTTGGCGTTCTTCAGGAGGTCCAGCGCCACGAACTTGTCGTTGGAGGACGCCTCCGGGTCGTCGACGATCCGCCGCAGCTGCGCCAGGTGGGCGGGGCGCAGGTAGTGCGAGATGTCGTGCATGGCCTCGGCGGCGAGCGTACGCAGCGCCTCCGGCTCGACCTTGAGGAACGTGCGTCCGTCGGCCTCGAAGGTGGAGACGCCCTCGGCGGTCACCAGACGGTACGGCGTGGTGTCCTCCCCCAGGGGGAGCAGATCGGAGTACGCAAACTCTGCCATGACGGCCATTCCTCACTCGGCGACAGCGGCTGACCTCCCTCGGGCAGCGCGTCCACCAGGGTAGAACGCCTGCTGCGCGTGGATCCTGTGAGGTAAGGCTCACCTGGACGTGGGAGGGGCTCGCCCGGACGCGGGCCGGGCGGTGCGTGCCGCTGGAGGGGTAGTCGCGATCTATCGCGTTTCGGTACGCTGGGCCGGTGGACCTAGAGAAGCAGCCCCAGCAGCCCCTCGGGCCGGCCGCCCAGCCACCCGCCGACGTCCTGAACGGGGACGGCATCCGCGCCTCCGACGGCGACCGCGACCGGATCGCGGACATCCTGCGGGAAGCGTTGGCCGAGGGCCGTCTGACGGCCGACGAGCACGCCGAGCGGGTGGACCTGGTCTACCGGGCCAAGACCGTCGGTGAGCTCCAGCCGCTGGTCCGGGACCTCCCCGCGTCCTCCGGGTCCACCGCCCGCGGCCAGGGCCCGCGGCCCTACAGCTACGGGCCCGAGGCTCCCGAGGGGCCGGCGGACAATCTCGTCGCGGTCTTCAGCAGCTCCGTCCGCAAGGGGCGTTGGCGGGTCGGCGGCCGGACGAACGCCTTCGCGCTCTTCGGCAGCGTGGAGATCGATCTGACCGAAGCGCTTTTCGGCCAACGCTTCACCGTCATCAATGCGACGTCCATCTTCGGCAGCGTCGAGGTGCGCGTGCCGGAGAACATCTCCCTGCGGGGCAGCGGCACCGGTGTCTTCGGCGCTTTCGAGGTGAAGTCGCTCGAATCCGCGGACCCGGAAGCCCCGGTCGTCGTCGTGAACGGCTATGCCGTGTTCGGGAGTGTGGACGCGAAGCCGAAGCGGGGCAAGTTCGTCGCGGATCTCCAGAGGCGGCTGCGTAAACACCTGGGCGATTGAAATCGGCGCCACGGACGACCTCCGTTAATCGGCCAGAATGCCGCAGGGGCGCATTGCGGTGAGTCGCGCGCCGGTGCCACTCAGTGCATAGGCGCACGTACAGCGGGTAGGGAGTGCTGCATCGACTCTCGCTCGCGAAGCCGTAGCCGTCGTCAGGAGTAGCCCGTGCTGCAACCGCCGCATCAGCCTCTGCAGGTCGCCGCCGTTCCGGCCCAGCGGACCCCCGCTCGGGAGGACGATGCGGGCCCCTGGCATTCCGAGGCGGCCTGCCGCCGCGACGAGGCGGGACTCTTCTTCGCCCCCTCCAAGGAGCCGACCGCCGCGCGGCTGGCCCGCGAGGAGGCTGCCAAGCGGGTGTGCGGCGGATGCCCGGTCATGATCGAGTGCCGGGAGCACGCGCTGATGCAGCCGGAGCCGTACGGGGTGTGGGGCGGGCTCACCGCCGCCGAGCGCCGGGTGCTGCTCGCGCGGCGGCGACGGCGGGACATCGAGCTCACCGCCACGACGAGGGCCGGACGCATAGCCGCGGCAGGCTGAACGCGAGCCGCGAGAAGCGAATCGCGGACGCGGAGGGGGTGCGGGGAGCGCCGATGTGCTCCCCGCACCCCCTCGGTGCGTCCCGCGTCGCCCGGAGTGCCCCGGCCGTCGGGCTACTTCGCCCGGTCGAAGTCGATGGCGCTGTAGGCGCGCAGCTTCGACAGCCGGTGGGTCGAGGAGATGGACCGGATCGTGCCGGACTTGGACCGCATCACGATGGACTCGGTGGTCGCCGTCTCCGCGCGGTACCGCACACCGCGCATCAGCTCGCCGTCGGTGATCCCGGTCGCCACGAAGAACACGTTGTCGCCACTGACCAGGTCGTCGGTGGACAGCACCCGGTCCAGGTCGTGGCCCGCCTCCAGCGCCTTCTGCCGCTCCGCCTCGTCCTTGGGCCAGAGCTTGCCCTGGATGACGCCGCCGAGGCACTTTATGGCGCACGCCGAGATGATGCCCTCGGGCGTTCCGCCGATGCCCATCAGCAGGTCGACGCCGGTGCCCTCGCGGGCCGCCATGATCGAGCCCGCGACATCGCCGTCCGAGATGAACTTGATCCGTGCGCCGGTCTCCCGGATCTCCTTGACGATGCCCTCGTGCCGGGGCCGGTCGAGGATGACGACGGTGACGTCCTCGGGGGCGGAGTTCTTCGCGCGCGCGACCCGCCGGATGTTCACCGCCACCGGGGCGTTGATGTCGACGAAGTCCGCCGCTTCGGGACCCGTGACCAGCTTGTCCATGTAGAAGACCGCCGACGGGTCGAACATCGCGCCGCGGTCGGCCGCCGCGAGTACGGCGATGGCGTTCGGCATGCCCTTGGCGTTGAGCGTGGTCCCGTCGATCGGGTCGACCGCGATGTCGACCTCGGCGCCGGTGCCGTCGCCGACCCGCTCGCCGTTGAACAGCATGGGGGCCTCGTCCTTCTCGCCCTCACCGATGACGACGACGCCGTTCATCGAGACGGTCGAGACGAGGGTTCGCATGGCCTTCACGGCGGCGCCGTCGGCGCCGATCTTGTCGCCGCGGCCCACCCAGCGCCCGGCCGCCATCGCGGCGGCCTCGGTGACCCGGACCAACTCCAGGGCCAGGTTGCGGTCGGGGGCCTCCGGGGAGACCTCCAGAGGGGACGGCAGATGATGCTCGGACATCGGAGCGCACCTTTCTGTACGGCGACGACCGGATATGAGGGTGCTGTGACTCTATCGGTAGGTCGATAAAATGAGCAGTGCGGGTCACGCATGAGCACCCTGGCGTCGCCGCCTCCGACCGGCACCCTGCGGCCGGGCGTGTCAGGTCGCGTGCCACCATGGACGCGTGGCAAGCAAGCGAGGCAAGCAGACAGTCCGGGACATGTTCCTGTCGACTTTGGTGATCGCCGCCTGCGCGGGGGTCATCTACCTCTTCATCCCCAAGGACGAGCACGCCGACCCGATCAAGGCGGTCGACTTCACCGTGGAGCTGGCGACGGTACGGACCGCCGCCCCCTATCCGGTGGCCGCGCCGGAGGGTCTGCCGGAGCAGTGGAAGGCGACCTCCGTCCGCTACGACGAGGCCGAGGGCGAGGCCTGGCACCTGGGCTTCCTCGACGCGGACCGCAAGTACGTCGCGGTCGAGCAGTCCACCGCCGCCCCCCGCCGGTACGTCCCCGAGGTCAGCCAGAAGGCGAAGGACACCGGCCGGACCGAGACCGTGGCGGGCAAGGAGTGGCAGGTCTGGGAGGGCGGCAAGTACAACGCCCTCGTCCTGCCCGGCGAGGGCCACACCACGGTCGTCACCGGATCGGCGCCGAAGGAGAGCCTGGTCGAGATGGCCGCGGCGCTGAAGACGGCGCCGCCCGCCGCACCGGCCTCCTGACGCGCGGCCCGCTCGGACGGCGTACGGGAGAAGGCCCCGGAACACCGGGTGACGGTGTTCCGGGGCCTTCGTGCGCCATGAGGCCGCGTGTCGGGCCGCAGCCCGGGCCCCTGTCCGGCGGGCCCGTGTGACGGGCCCGCTCCGGGGGCTCCGTGACGGGCCCTGCTCAGCGGTGTCGTGTGACGGGTTCCTGTCCGGCGGGGCCGCGCGATGGACTCCGTTCGGCGGGACTCAGACGGTCGTGACGACCTCGTCGAAGGAGAGGCGCGGGCTGCGCGGGAACCAGGCGTCCTCGCCCGGCTTGCCGATGTTGACGACCATCAGCGGGGTGTGGTCGGCGTCCAGGAACTCCTTCTGGATGCCCGCGGCGTCGTAGCCGGTCATCGGGCCGGCGGCCAGACCGGCGGCGCGGACGCCGATGATGAAGTACGCGGCCTGGAGCGCGGCGTTGAGACCGGCGGCCGACTCACGGACCGGGCGCTCGGTGAAGAACAGGTCCTTGGCCTGCGGGAAGTGCGGCAGCAGCGCCGGAAGCTCCTCGTGGAACTCGTTGTCGGCGGCCAGGATCGCGACCAGCGGGGCCGTGGCGGTCTTCGGGCGGTTGCCCTCCGCCATGTGCTGCACCAGGCGCTCGCGGCCCTCGGCGGAGCGGACCAGGACGACGCGCAGCGGCGACTGGTTGAAGGCGGTCGGGCCGAACTTCACCAGGTCGTAGATCGCCTGGACCTGCTCGTCGGTCACCGGCTCGTCGGTGAAGGTGTTGGCGGTGCGGGCCTCGCGGAAGAGGAGGTCCTGGGCGGCGGGGTCGAGAACGAGGGACATCTGAGGCAAACCTTCCGAACGAACGCGGTGGGGAGGGTTCGAAGGTACGCCAGAGATAGGTTAACTTTCAACTAAAACTGGAGTCGAGTGATCCATTACACATCATTGCATGATGCAGCTACGTGGTAGAGGCGCCCCGGCCCGGCTCCGGTCGCCGTCCTCCCGGGCCGGCCCCGCACGCTCCGGTCGCCGTCCTTCCCAGGTCGTCTGCGCACGCTCCGGTCGCTGTCCTCCCCAGGTCGTCCGCGCGCTCGGGGCGCTTGCCGTCCCAGGTCGTCCTCGCACGCTCCGGGCGCCCGACTCAGGCCTCGTCCTCGCCGTCACGGGGACGGGCCAGGGCCGCGTCCAGCCGGGCGCGGGCGCCCTCCAGCCAGTGCCGGCAGATCTTCGCCAGCTCCTCGCCCCGCTCCCACAGGGCCAGCGACTCCTCCAGCGTCGTGCCGCCCGCCTCCAGCCGGCGTACGACCTCGATCAGCTCGTCGCGCGCCTGCTCGTACCCGAGCGTGCCCGTGGCGGCAGCCGCCGCCGTACCGTCGTCCGTCATGTGATCCACCCTAGATGTGAGCTGATACGTCGTCGTGGGACCGGCCCCGGCCCCCGGCCGGCCGGCTCCTGCGTTCCTGGCCCGGCCCCGGGCTTCCCGCCGCCCGGCTCATCCGCCCCCGTCCACCCGCACCGTGAACTCGCCCTCCGCCACCCGCGCCCGCAGCGGCTCGCCGGGCGCCCCGGCCTCGTCGGGGGAGCGCACCACATGGCCGTCGGGCCGCTGGAGCACCGCGTAACCCCGCTCCAGGGTCGCGGCCGGCGACAGCGAGACGACCCGGGCGAGCGTGTGCGACAGCTCGGAGTCGGCCCGGTCCAGCAGATGGCCCAGCACCCGGCGGCTGCGCCCGAGGAGCGCGTCCACCTCGGCCTCGCGTTCGTCCACCAGCCGCTGGGGCCGCTCCATGGCGGGACGGCCCATCGCGTGCGCGAGCCCCCGCTCCTCACGCTCCAGCAGCCCCCGCACCGTCCGCAGCGCCCGGTCCCGCAACTGCTGGACGCGCTCCAGCTCCTCGCCCACGTCCGGCACGACCTTCTTGGCCGCGTCCGTGGGTGTGGAGGCACGGAGATCGGCGACCAGGTCCAGCAGCGGCGAGTCCGGTTCGTGGCCGATCGCGGAGACCACCGGCGTACGGCAGGCGGCCACGGCCCGGATCAACTGCTCGTCGGAGAACGGCAGCAGGTCCTCGACGCTGCCGCCGCCCCGGGCCACCACGATCACGTCGACCTCGTCCAGCGCGTCCAGTTCCTCGACCGCCTGCACCACCTGGGCGACCGCGTTCACCCCCTGCACGGCGGTGTTGCGGACCTCGAAGCGCACGGCGGGCCAGCGGCGGCGGGCGTTCTCCAGGACATCCCGCTCCGCGGCGGAGGCCCGCCCGCAGACGAGCCCGATGAGCTGGGGGAGGAAGGGGAGCGGCTTCTTCCGGTCCAGCGCGAAGAGCCCCTCGGCGGCGAGCGACTTCTTGAGCTGCTCCAGGCGTACGAGCAGCTCACCGATGCCGACCGGCCGGATGTCGGTGGCCCGCAGGGACAGCTGCCCCCGGGGCGCGTACCACTCGGGCTTGGCCAGGACGACGACGCGCGCCCCTTCCGTCACCACATCGGCGATACGGTCGAAGACCTGCCGGAAACAGGTGACGCTCACCGAGATGTCGTGGGACGGATCGCGCAGCGTCAGGAAGACGACCCCGGCCCCCGGCCGCCGCGACAGCTGGGTGATCTGCCCCTCCACCCAGACGGCGCCGAGCCGGTCGATCCACCCCCCGATGAGCCGGGACACCTCGCCGACGGGCAGCGGCGCTTCCGCGGACGTGTTGAGAGCCATACGGGCGAGCGTATCGGCCCCCGCTGACAGGACACCGGCCCCGCGCGGAGGCCGACCGGGGCCTCAGCGCCGGGCCCACGGGGCCCTTGAGATCTGCCAGGTCCGCCGGGACCGCCCGCTCCCGCTGGGACCGCCGGATCCACCGGGCCCACCGGACCTACCCCGGGCCCACCGGGCCCACCGGACTCACCCAGGCCCACCGGACTCACCCAGGCCCACCGGACTTACCGCAGGTCCACCAGGCCCACCGCACCTGGCCAGGTCTGCCGGGCCCCCGGGGTCCGCCAGGGTCCTTCGGGCTCACCGGGTCCGCCGGACTCACCCAGGCCCACCGGACTCACCCAGGCCCACCGGACTTACCGCAGGTCCACCAGGCCCACCGCACCTGGCCAGGTCTGCCGGGCCCCCGGGGTCCGCCAGGGTCCTTCGGGCTCACCGGGTCCGCCGGACTCACCCGGTCCGCCCCCCCGGCCCCCCGGTCCCGCGCTGCCGCCCCGTCCCCTGCACCGCCAGCACCACGAGTCCCACGCCCAGCCAGCAGAGGCCCACCACCTGGGCGGAGGCCGTCGCCTCCACGATGACCGCGACCAGCACGCCCGCCCCGACCACCGGAACGAGGACGTGCCGCCACCACACCGGCGGCCCCGCCATCCGGCGTACCGCGAACCAGCCGACCACCGACGCGTGCAGCAGTACGAACGCCGTCAGCGCGCCGATGTCCACCACCGAGACCAGATGGTCCAGGCCGTCGTCACGCCGGGCCGCCCACACGGCGGCCACCAGCGTCACGATGCCCGCGCCGAGGATCGCCAGGCGCGGCACGCCCGACGACGGGTCGACCTTCGCGAGGAGGTGCGGCAGCCGCCGCTCCCGGGCCATCGCGAAGACCAGCCGCCCGGCCGCGGCCTGTCCCGCCAGCGCGGCGAACGCGGCCCCGATCGCCTTGCTGACGGCCACCAGATCGTGCAGCCAGGTCCCCACGGACGCGTCCACCGCGTCGTAGAACGCCGACCCCTGCGCCGCCGGGTCCGCCGCCAGCTGGGCCGAGGTCACCGGCTCCAGCAGCGCCGCCAGGTACGTCTGCGCCACGAACAGCACACCGGCCAGTACCAGGCAGAACAGCACCGCCCGCGCCACCTTCTGCGAGCCGCCCGTCACCTCCTCGGCGAACGAGGCGATGGCGTCGAAGCCCAGATACGACAGCACGGCGATGGACACGGCCCCCAGCACCGCGGCCATGGAGAACCCGGTGTCCCCGGTCAGCGGCGTCAGCCAGCCGCGCTGCGCCCCGTCCCGTACGAGCACGGCCACGGCGGCCACCACGAAGACCAGCAGCACCACGATCTCCATGGCCAGCACCGCGAAGCCGACGCGGGCGGCGGCCCGTACGCCCCACAGGTTGAGCAGCGTGGTCACGACGACCGCGATCGCGGTCCACACCCACCGCGACACCTCGGGCACCAGGGCGTTCATCGCGATCCCGGAGAAGAGGTAGGCGACGGCGGGGATCAGCAGGTAGTCGAGCATGGCCATCCACCCGGCGACGAACCCCGGCCCTTCCCCGAGCCCCTTGCGGGCGTACGTGAAGACCGAACCGGCGAAGGGGGCGACCCGCACCATCTGGGCGTAGCTGAAGGCGGTGAAGGCCATGACCACGGTGGCGACGATGTAGACGAGGGCGACCGCGCCGTCGGACTTGGCGTCCAGGGTGCCGAACACGCCGACGGGGGCCATCGGGGCGATGAAGAGGAGCCCGTAGACGACCAGGTCCCGGAACCCCAGGGTCCGCCGCAGCCGGGCCGGTTCCGAGCTGCTGCCCGCACCGCCTTCCGCGCCACTCCCGGAACCGCCGGCCGAACCGCTCCCGGAGCCACCGACCGAACCACTCCCGGAGCCACCGACCGGAGCACGTCCGGAACCGCCGGCCCGACCACTCCCGGGACCGCTCTGCGAACCGCTCTCCGACACCGAGGTCACACCCCTCCATCACCATCAGCGACTGATCTCACGCGCACCGCGACCAGTGTCCCGATCGGACCGCCCTCGCGCCTGTTCGCCACGGCCTTACGATGGGACGCATGACTGCAACGCCCAGCCCGTCACCCGCCACCACCCCGAGTGGAGGCGCTTCGCGCCGCAGTGACACCCGCCGAGTCCTGCTCGCCGCTCCCCGTGGCTACTGCGCGGGCGTGGACCGTGCCGTGATCGCCGTCGAGAAGGCCCTGGAGCAGTACGGGGCCCCGATCTACGTCCGCCACGAGATCGTGCACAACAAGTACGTCGTGCAGACCCTGGAGAGGAAGGGTGCGATCTTCGTGGACGTCACCGCGGAGGTGCCCGAGGGCTCCATCGTGATGTTCTCCGCGCACGGCGTCGCGCCCACCGTCCACGCGGAGGCCGCCGAGCGCAAGCTCGCCACCATCGACGCGACCTGCCCGCTGGTCACCAAGGTCCACAAGGAAGCCGTCCGGTACGCCAAGGAGGACTACGACATCCTCCTGATCGGCCACGAGGGCCACGAGGAGGTCATCGGCACCTCCGGCGAGGCCCCCGACCACATCCAGCTGGTCGACGGCCCCGAGGACGTGGCGAACGTGGAGGTCCGCGACGAGTCGAAGGTCGTGTGGCTCTCGCAGACCACCCTGTCCGTGGACGAGACGATGGAGACGGTCGACGCCCTCAAGTCGAAGTTCCCGAACCTCCTCTCGCCGCCCAGCGACGACATCTGCTACGCCACGCAGAACCGCCAGATCGCGGTGAAGAAGCTCGCCGAGGACGCCGAGCTGGTGATCGTGGTCGGCTCCAAGAACTCCTCGAACTCCATCCGGATGGTCGAGGTCGCCCTGGACGCGGGAGCCCCCGCCGCCCATCTGGTGGACTTCGCGAGCGAGATCGACGAGGCGTGGCTGGAGGGCGTGACCACGGTCGGCCTGACCTCCGGCGCCTCGGTTCCCGACGTTCTCGTCGACGGCGTCCTGGAATGGCTGGCGGAGCGGGGTTACGCGGACGTGGAGACGGTGAAGACGGCCGACGAGTCGATCACCTTCTCCCTGCCCAAGGAGCTCCGCCGCGACCTGCGCGCCGAGGCCGCCGCCCTTTCCGCCGAGTAGCCGCGCAAGGGGCCCGGGCTGCCCGTACGGTGGATGCCATGGAGATCTTCGGCGTGGACATCGGCGGATCCGGGATCAAGGGCGCTCCCGTGGACCTGGACCGAGGGGACCTGGCGCGGGAGCGCCACAAGGTGCTGACACCGCACCCGGCCACGCCCGAGAGCGTGGCCGACGGCGTGGCCGAGGTGGTCGGCCACTTCGACTGGTCGGGCCCGGTCGGCATCACCTTCCCCGGGGTCGTCACGGACGGTGTCACCCGCACCGCGGCCAATGTCGACAAGGGCTGGGTCGACACGGACGCCCGGACCCTGCTGGGCGAGCGGATCGGCCGGCCCGTCACCCTCCTGAACGACGCGGACGCGGCCGGAGTGGCCGAGATGACCTTCGGCGCGGGCAAGGGCCGCACGGGCACGGTCATCCTGCTGACGTTCGGTACGGGCATCGGCAGCGCGGTCTTCACCGACGGCAGGCTCGTCCCCAACACCGAGCTGGGTCACCTGGAACTGCACGGCCACGACGCGGAGAAGCACGCCTCCACGAAGGCCAAGGAGGACGAGGACCTGAGCTGGCACCACTGGGCGCACCGGGTCCAGAAGTACCTGCTGCACGTGGAGATGCTGTTCTCGCCGGAGCTGTTCATCATCGGCGGCGGTGTGAGCCGCAAGGCGGAGAAGTTCCTGCCCCTGATCGAGAAGGTCCGGGCCGAGCTGGTCCCGGCGCAGCTCCAGAACAACGCGGGCATCGTGGGGGCGGCGATGGCGGCGGCTGATCCGGGGCCGGGCAAGGGCTGAGCGGGTCGGGGCCGTCGGAGCCGACGGGGGCCGAGCAGGCCGACCGGGCTCGGCGGGGCGCCAGGCGCACCGGGCCCCAGCGTCAGGACCGCGGGGACGGAGCAGGGCGGCAGGAGCGGGCCGGACGGCCCCGCCCGCGGGATGCGGGGCGGTCGGACGTCAGGGCCGCTGAGGTCGGCGGGCCGCGGCCGCCGGGCCTGCCCCGGCCCGTACGGGCTTCGAGGACGAGGCGGGGGCGTCGGTCGCACGGGGCCTCCGCTCACCGGCGGGACCGCGCCCCTGGGCCAGGACGTACCGCCGCCGCGCCCGCATCAGGCGCACCTTGCGCACGGTGACGATGAGGCCCGCGACGAGCGTTCCGCCGTACAGCCAGCCGGCGTGCACGGCGAGGGCGGTGACGAGGCCCATGACCTGCCCGCCGAAACCCTCGGACCCCCCGGAGATCGGGAACACCCCGACGGCGAAGGCGATCGGCACGCTGATCGGCGCGGTGACCAGATCGGCGGGCCGCACCCAGAGGGCCGTCAGCGCGCTGACGGGCAGGAAGAGCAGCCCGTAGACGAGCTCCGAGCCGTCGAACAGCAGCCGGTCGGCACAGGCGAGGACGAACATGGTGAGCGAGGCGAACAGCCCGGCCCCGATCCCGGTGAGCCGGGGGTTGGGGAAGCGCCGCAGCGCGAGGACGACGGGCGGCACACTCCGCACCCGCACCCGGTACACGGCGGAACCACCCGGCGCGGGCGGGGCGGGCGCGGCCTGCGGGGGCTGCCGGCGCTGCGGGGGACGTGTCCTGTGCTGCTCCACCTCCACAACGTAGGTCGCCGGGGGCGGGGAATCAGGCGTTGGACACGCGCTTTGGCCGACCTTGGGGTTGCGTTCGATGTCACACGGCCGAAAGCCGCACTGTTCGGGCCCATGGGGCAGGCCCGTAGACTGGAGAATCGGTCCACTCCGGGCCCCGGTCCACCGAGGACCGAGCCGGCCCGGGACGCCCCTGCCCCTGCCCTCCCCGCCTCACTCCAGGAAGTCGCCAACGTGTCGCTCACGATCGGAATCGTCGGTCTGCCGAATGTCGGCAAGTCGACCCTGTTCAACGCCCTGACCAAGAACGACGTGCTGGCGGCCAACTACCCGTTCGCCACGATCGAGCCGAACGTCGGCGTGGTCGGCGTCCCGGACCCGCGCCTGGACAAGCTCGCGGAGATCTTCAGCTCCCAGCGGCTCCTCCCGGCCACGGTGGACTTCGTCGACATCGCCGGCATCGTCCGAGGCGCTTCGGAGGGCGAGGGCCTCGGGAACAAGTTCCTGGCGAACATCCGTGAGTCCGACGCGATCTGCCAGGTCATCCGGGCCTTCAAGGACGAGAACGTCGTACACGTCGACGGCAAGGTCTCGCCGAAGGACGACATCGAGACGATCAACACCGAGCTGATCCTCGCCGACCTCCAGTCCGTCGAGAAGGCCGTCCCGCGCCTGACGAAGGAGTCCCGCCTCCAGAAGGAGAAGGTCGCCGTCCTCGCCGCGGTCGAGGAGGCGAAGCAGATCCTGGAGACCGGCCAGACCCTGTTCGCCGCGGGCATCACGGCGGGCACCGAGAAGGGCAGGCTCCTGCACGAGCTGCACCTGCTCACCACCAAGCCCTTCCTGTACGTCTTCAACGTCGACGAGGACGAGCTGGTCGACGAGGACTTCAAGAACGAGCAGCGCGCCCTGGTCGCCCCCGCCGAGGCGATCTTCCTGAACGCCAAGATCGAGTCCGAGCTGATCGAGCTGGACGACGACGAGGCACTCGAACTGCTCCAGTCCATGGGTCAGGAAGAGCCCGGCCTCGCCACCCTCGGCCGCGTCGGCTTCGAGACCCTGGGCCTCCAGACCTACCTCACGGCAGGTCCGAAGGAAGCCCGCGCCTGGACCATCAAGAAGGGCGCCACGGCCCCGGAGGCGGCCGGTGTCATCCACACCGACTTCCAGAAGGGCTTCATCAAGGCGGAGATCGTCTCCTTCGCCGACCTGGTGGAGACCGGCTCGGTCGCCGAGGCCCGCGCCAAGGGCAAGGCCCGCATGGAGGGCAAGGACTACGTCATGCAGGACGGGGACGTGGTGGAGTTCCGCCACGGAGGAACGTCCGGGAGCGGCAAGAAGTAGGGCACGATCGAGCTGGACGCCGACGAGCCGGAGCCCCAGCCGGCCGTCGACGACGCACCCGTGGTTGTCGCGGAGTTCCGCGACCTCATCCCCCCGGGCCTCGTGACCCTCGATGTTCACCGGATCCGGGGGATGCGGCCGATCGTCCTGCGGGTCAAGCCGTCCGGCACACGCATGACATGACCGGCTGGAAGTCCTCGGTCGTCGCCGCCCCGCCCCGGCCACGAAGCGGTCGGGCACTTCTCTCCACGGCGAACACGCCCCGGAGGCGGCGACCGGCAGCTCACACGCGCGATGTTCCTCTCCGGGGTCGCGGCCCTGTACGGCCCCGCCTCCCGCACCTGCTACGACCGCTGCCGGGCCCGGGGCTCTCCCGTGGTACCGGAGGTCTTTCCGGGGCCGGTGGCGGGAGGCGGTCCGGAGGCCGTCAGCGCGCGGTCGACCAGGGGGCCGGCCATGCCCGTGTAGTGGGCCGGGTCGAGCAGCGGCGCGAGTTCCACGGGGGACAGGGCCCCCCGTACCTCGTCCCGTCCGGCCAGCACCTCGACCAGCGGCCGGCCGGTGTCGGCGGCCTCCGACGACGCGCGGGTCAGCAGCTCCTTCGCGGCCGTGCTGCCCAGCCTCGGGGCGAGCAGGGCGCTGATCCGCTCGGAGACGATCTGCCCGCCGGTGGCCCGCAGGTTGGCCGCCATCCGCTCGGGGCGCACCGTGAGTCCCCGGACCAGCTCCACCATGGTGTGCGCGGCCCCGCCGGTCAGCCGCAGCGCCTCGCGCAGCGGCTGCCACTCGGCGTGCCAGACCCCGGCCGACCGCTCGTCCTCGTGCTGCAGGCACTGGGCGAGGACGGCGGCCAAGGCCGGGACCTGGAGGGCGGCCGAGCGGATCAGCGTCGACAGCACGGGGTTGCGCTTGTGCGGCATCGCCGAGGAGGCGCCCCGCCCGGACACCGCCGGCTCGGCCACCTCCCCGGTCTCGGTACGCGTGAGGACGAGCACGTCGACGGCGATCTTCCCCAGCGCCCCCGCGGTGTGCGCGAGGGCCGCGCCCAGGTCGGCGACGGGCGTACGCAGCGCGTGCCACGGCAGGACCGGCGCGCCCAGCCCCGTCTCGTCGGCGAAGGCGTCCACCAGCTCGGCCAGGACGGCCGCCGGATCGGCCCCGTCGCCCGCGTACTGGAGGTAGCCCGCCAGGGTGCCGGCCGCGCCGCCCAGGGAGACCGGCAGCCCGCCCCCCTCCAGCCGCTCCAGGCGCTCGGCGGACTCCAGGACCAGCTGGCGCCAGCCCGCCGCCTTCAGTCCGAGGGTGGTGGGCACGGCGTGCAGGGCGAGAGTACGGCCCGCCATCACCGTGTCCCGGTGGTCGGCGGCCAGGACCCCCAGGGTGTCGGCCACGGTCCTGAGGTCCGCGACGACCAGGCGCAGGGCGCGGGTGGCCACCAGCATCGCGCCGGTGTCGAAGACGTCCTGGCTCGTGGAACCGCGGTGCACGTACTCGGCCGCTTCGGGCGAGTGGGCCGCGACGCGCGCGGTGAGCGCCTTCACCAGGCCCACCACCGGGTTCGCGGTCTCCCGCGAGGCCAGTGCCAGCTCCCGTACGTCGAAGTCCGCGGCGCGGGCGGCGGCGGTGATCGCGGCGGCCGCGGCGGCCGGGACGGTGCCGCACCGGGCCTGGGCGCGGGCCAGCGCGGCCTCCGCGTCGAGCATTGCCTGGACCCAGGCGGTGTCGTCGACGGCGGCCTCGACGGGAGTGCCGGCCCGGACCGGGGACAGCAGCCCGGTGTCGGTTCCGGCGGGACGGCGCCCGGCGGCGGGGCTCACGCGGCCACCCCTGCCCGAGCGGGCGGGCGCCGGCGGGGCCGTCGCCCTCACGGCCCCGGCCGACGGCTCCGCCAGCGCCAGCACCGCGGCCGCGACGGCGTCGGAGTCCTCCAGCGTCACTGAGCCCACACCCGGACGGATGCCGGCCGCGGTCACCCAGTGCACGGACTCGGTGGGCACCCCGTACGCGAACCGCCTCGGATGCGGCACTCCCCGGGCGTCGATGAGGCGGTACGGCCGCTCGGACACGGCCAGGCCACCGGTCTCGTACGACGAGCCGTCCGTGCCCGCGACGCGGTGAGGCCGCCCCTGCCCGGTACGCAACAGCCCATCCATCAGCGGATCGGCGGTACGCCGGACGTCGATCTCCGGCAGCCGGGCCTCGATCAGCACCGTGGCCCGCACCCGGAGACCGGCGACCCCCTCGGAGGTACCGACGAAGGCCGGGCCCTCCGGGTCGTGCGCGTCGGCGGCCACCCGCAGCCCCGGACCGGTCACGTCGAGGATCCCCGCGTCGATCAGCGCTGCCATCTCCTCGACACGGGAGGCCGGCGGGCCGATGGACAGGTAGGCGTTGAGGGGCGTGTACCACCCGTCCAGCTCGTCACGGTGGGAAGCGGCGTCCAGCCCTCCGTGGTCGATGACCAGGCGCAGCTCGTTGCGCAGATCCCGCAACACGTCCAGAGCGGCCTTGAACGGCCCGCTGACGTTGCCCTCACGGGCCCTGCGCACATCCTCGTCCAGGTAGTCGCGCAGCCAGGAGCGGAAGGCGGCCAGGTCGGGGAAGACGCGCTCACCCGACGGGCGGACGACGCCGTCCCAGTCCCACCGCTCGCCTTCGTCGACACCGGCCGCGGCCAGCAGCCGCTCCTCGGCCGCGCCCTCCTCCGCCCGCAGGAACACGGCCGAGAACACGGCCACCTCGTCCGGATGCGCGCGCCGCGCCAGCAGTGTCTCGTAGTAGACCGTGCGCACCTCCTTGGAGATGAGCGGCCACAGCTCGGTGCCGAAGCGGATCGGCCGGCCGGCCCTCACCCGCGCGCGCAGCTCCGCCACCAGCCCCGTGGTCAGCAGCCGCGGACGGTAGCGGCCGTGCGCGCCCTTCTCGTTGTCGCCTCGCGCCTGGTACGGCACGCCGCGCCGGGATCCGGCGTACAGCCGCGGCTCGCGGCCGGAGGGCCGGTACACCAGGCGGCCGCCGACGCGTTCGAACACCCCGCCGCGTGCGTGCGTGAACAGCGCCATGTAGTCGAAGAAGTTCAGCCCGAGCCCTCGCAGCAGCACCGTCTCGCCCGGGGCCACGCCCGACAGGTCCACGTCCGCCGGGTTGCCCGGCGGGATGTAGGTCAGCCCGTGCCGGGCCGCGTACTCGGCGTGCCCCCGCTCCGTCTCGGTCGGCCGGACCTGTACGTGGCCCTGCGCGAGCACCACGGCGCCGAGACCGGTCAGCCGGGTGCCGTCCTCCAGGACCACGGTCTGCGCCGCGTCGGGTCCGGGGTCGGCGTCCTCCAGGGCGACGGCGCGCGAGGCGTGCACGCGAATGTCGACGTGCGCAGCCGCCTTCGAGACGACCTGCCCGAACACCCAGGTCAGGTAGTGGCCGTACAGCGAGCGGGTGGGATACGCGTCCGGGCCCAGGCCGCGGGCCTCGGCGAGCGTCTCGTCGTCGTACGGCGCGCCGGCGCCGGGGACGAGACCGCCGGCGCCCAGCGCCCTGGCCCACTCGTGGAGGCTCGGGCCCTCCTCCAGCGGTCCTTCGATCCTGACGCTGGCGTCCGTGTGGACGGTCACCTGCGAGGCCACGGTGTTCATGAGCAGGTGCCGGGACTGCGAGGGCCGCCAGACGCGGCCGGCGCCCGGCGGATCCGGCTCCACGACGTGCACGGTGAGGCGGTCCCAGCGGGGGGACTTCCGCTCCTGCGCGCAGAGCCGCTCCAGTACGGACAGCCCGCGGGGCCCGGCACCCACCAGGCACACCCCCATCGTCCTCCCGGTGACTCCCGCCTCGGCCTCGGCCGGGGAGGGGGCCGCTTCCCGGACCCGCGGCAGCCTTTTCGCGCCCTGTGAGGGGCTGGTCCGGGCCGGACCGCGGTTCCCGGTCCGGGGGCCTGCCGCCTCAGCGGTGGGTGAGGTCACGGGTCCGCTGCTCACAAGGACACTCCGCTCAGGAGACGGGGGACGGCCGGACCTCGTCGGCATCGCCGGTGCCGGTCCGGCCCGCTCCCCAAGGGCCGTCGTGGTGTGTCGCAACGGTCTGTCCCGGCGCTCGACCAGGGCTCGGGCCCGGGTGGAAACCGGCCCCGGTCCGGCTTCGGACGCCTTCCCGCCCGGCGAGGCCCCGGAGAGGCCCGGCACCGGCGGGTCCGGGCCTCTCCGGGGCCTCGCCCGGGCCGGGAGGGGACGGACGGCGCACGGGGTCACGGGCTGTCCGTCCTCATCGCCGACAGGAACCCCTGGTCGAGCATGGTCCCGGCGGACGTGTCGTCCGCGGTGCACAGGCCGGCGTCGTGGCAGGCGACGCTCACCAGGTACCGGCCCAGCACCTCGTGCGTGGCGAAGCCCCACTCGCCGCGGGTGGCGGCGCTGCCGTCCGGGGCGTGCAGCTCCAGGTCCCGCCCGAAGCCGAACTCCTTGAAGCCGAGCCGCAACCCCTGCCCCAGCGCCTTGGAGTACGCCTCCTTCAGCGTCCACAGCCGCACCGCGTGCGGCACCCGCAGCGCCTCCGGCAGCTTCGCGATCTCCGCCGCCTCGGTGGCGGTCAGGATCTGCTCCCGCAGCAGGTCCAGCCGGACGGTGCGCCCCGACGGCTCCACGTCCACCCCGATCCGGCCGGTGCGGCTCAGCCCCACGGCCATCAGGTCCCCGGTGTGCGACAGGCTCAGCTCGATCTGGTCGAAACCGCGCAAATACGGGCGCCCGCCGAGCCGGTAGGACAGGTCCAGGTGCTCCGGCTCGATCCCGAGGGCCGCCCCGGCCGTGTACTTGATGAGCAGCCGGGTGGCGGCGAAGCGGTAGCGGGCGGCGGGGTCGTGGGCGCCGCGGTAGCGGTCCCAGTCCGTGCCCAGCAGCTCGCGCAGCCGGGCGGTGGTCAGGACGTTCGGCAGCCATGCGGTCCACGTCGTGTAGGCCACCGCGTTACCGAGTTCCGCCAGGTCCTCCCGCACCCAGTCCCACGGCCCGTCCGGCCGCGGCACGTGCACCGGCACGGCGCACTCCACCTGATGCATCGTCACCTCCTGCGTCGTCGTGCCGGCCGCCCCGGCCTGTTCTGCGTCCGAAGGCCCGTCAGCCCGACAGCCGCGTCCCGTACAGGTCGAGGCTGCGCCGCTCCCGGCACCGGGCGAGCAGCTCGTCCAGCACCGCCTCGACGGTTCCGTCGGACGGGTCCGCCCCTCGCACGCCCAGCCGGCGGGCGATGCGGCTGAGGGCGAGCACCGCCCATGCCGGATCCCCGAGGAACGCGTCGCCGTGCGTGGCCCGCGCCTCCCAGAGCCCCAGCACGGCGGCGGCCGAGAGCACCAGTGCGTAGCGGTCGGCCAGGGCACAGGCCTGCGGGTCGAAGGCGCCGCTGAGCGTGACGCAATGGACGCGCAGCGTCCGCAGCTCCTCGACGAAGGTCCGGGCGAGCGCGGCCAGCGCGGAGTGCGGGGACCCGTGTCCGGTGTGCCCCTCCAGCCGGCCCGTGACCCCGACGAGGGTGGCCGTCAGCAGGTCGTCCGTACGCGAGTGGGCCAGCCGCCGGTGGTCGAAGGGGGGCAGGGGCGCCCCGGGCGTGAAGAGCGCGGGCGGCGGCTCGGCGGTACGGAACCAGGCCGTACGGGCCAGCGCCGGAAGCTGCGGGACGATCACCGCCTGGCAGACGGCGGTGCCCGCGTGCCCCAGCCCGGCCACCGGCAGATCGCGCACGAGCTTCTGGAAGCCCCCGTACAGGGGGCCGCGGTCGTAGCCGCGCCCGCCGAGCACGGTGGCCAGTTCCTCCAGGTCCTCGCGCAGCAGATCGGGCATCGTGTACTTCACGGCCGCGCCCAGGAGGTACGACTGCTCGGGCACCAGACTCATCGCCCGCAGCCCGGTCACCGCCATCGCGTCGCAGGCCAGCAGATCGGCGAAGACCCCGGCGAGCACCTTCCGGCCGCGGCGCGTGGGCCGGGCGTCGGGCCGGTTCTCGGTGGCCGCGCGCACCGCCATGCGCAGGACGCTGTCCACGCCCGCGAGCACGGTGCCGGGGACCAGGCAGTGGCTGGTCTGGAAGCTGCGCAGCGCCAGCGACACCCCGTCGCCGACGGCGCCGACCAGGGCGCCGTCCGGCAGGGCCACACCGTCGAGTTCGAGGCCGGAGAAGTGCGCCCCGCGCATGCCGGGCGTCTTCACCCGGCCGAGGCGGCGCACCTCGCCGGCGGCCGGCGCGTCGGGGCCGAGGATCAGCACGGAGTGGCTGCGGGGGCCGTCCCCTTCCGACGTACGGGCGTACATGACGAACGCGTTCGCGCGGTGGGCGTTGATGACGACGTCCTTGCGCCCGCCGACCAGCCAGCCGCCGCCGGGGCGCGGCCCGGCGTGCATCTCGTCGCGCAGGATGGCGTTGGCGTGGGCGACCTCGCGGTGCACGATCGTGACACGGCCGCCGCCGAGCAGAACGCCGGCCAGCGAACGCCGCTGGTCCTCGTCCCCGGCGGTCCACACCGACGAGGCGGCGAACAGCGAGGTGATGCCGAAGCCGTAGCCGAGGGCGAGGTCACGGCGGAACAGCGGGCGCAGGACGCGGGCCAGCTCCTCCAGGCCGGTGAGCCGGCCGCCGAGGTCGTGAGGGACGAACTCGGCGGCCAGCCCGGCCTCGGCGAGCAGCGCCTCGGTGGCCTCGGGCACCTCGCGGGCCTCGTCGGCGCGCAGCAGCGCCAGGTGGCCGTGCGGGTTACCGGGGTCGAAGGGATCCCCGAGCGCCGCTTCCAGCCGTGCGGCCCGCGCGGGCTCGGCGGCCCGCGGCGCGGAGGGGGCGTCCCGTGCCGGGGCGTGGGCGCCCTGTCCGGGCGGCCGAGTGGTCCCGGGCGCGCTCACGGGGCGCTGACCGGGCCGAGGACGGGCTGGGGGGCGTACCGAGGTACGGACAGACAGGTCCGGCCGGTCCGGCATCTTCCACACCCTCTTCATGCAGTGACGGGGCCGGCGTGGACCACCGCGTGCGGGTGCGGTGGCCTGCCGTGCCGGCGTTGCTCACGCCGGCACGGCCGTCCGCCACGCGTCGGGGCCGTCGGCGGGCGGTACCGGGATCCGCCTCGGTCGGCGGACGTGCCGACGACCTTGTCCTGAACGGCTCGTGTCCGGCTCGAACCCGGCGGAGCGCGCCTCGCCCCGGGCCCCGTCGTGGCCGGACCCGTGGGCCGCGGGCTGCGGGCTGCGGGCCGTGGGGCCGGGGCCGGCCCCGGTGGCCGTCGGCGAGCCGTGGCCGGGGGCACCGTGATCCCGCCGGTGTCCCCGGCCCGTCTCACCGCGCGCCGTCGGCGGTAGGGGCCCGGGCGGCCGGCGTACGGGACAGGTGCTCCCGGCACGCCTCGCCGATCAGGGCGGGCAGCGCTTCGTCGACGACGAAGAAGTGGTCCCCGGCCAGGGTGCGCGGGGTGACGGGCCCGGTGGTCCACCGCCGCCACTCCCGGAGCGCGGTGGGGACGGCCAGCGGGTCGTCGCTGCCGGCGAAGACGAGCAGGGGGACGTCCACGGGGCCGCCGGTGGCGGGGTCCAGGGCCGCCTGCCGCAGGGACCTGGCCAGTCGCAGGTCGTCACGGAGCAAGGGCAGGACGGAGCGGTACCACAGCCCGCCGGGGTCGGAGGTTCCCTTCGGCAGCGAGCCGAGGCCGCCGAGGAGCGGCAGCAACCGCTCGACGGGGGCGTCCGCCGCGCTCATCAGGGGGGTCGTGGCGTGGGGCGGCAGGCAGGCGCCCACGGCGAGGAACAGGGGCGGGGGCGCCCCCTCGTCGGCCAGTGCCCGGGTCAGCGTGTAGGCGACCAGCGCGCCGAGGCTGTGCCCGTACAGCGCGTACGGGCCGGAGTGCGCCGTTTCCAGGAGCGGCGCGAGCAGGTCGCCGAGGAGTCCGGAGCGGTCGGTGACGCGCGGTTCGCGCCGCCGGCGGTCCCGGCCGGGCAGCGGAAGGGCCACCACCTCCACCGCGGGTCCGGCCGCGGCGGGCCAGCGGCGGTAGCTGGACGCGCCCGCGCCCGCGTGGGCGAGGCAGTGGAGCCGTACCCGCCGCTCCACCACCCCGTCGACCGCCGTCAGGGAAGCCATCCGTCTCCCTCCTCCAGGAAGCTGTGCCGACGTGTGAGCCGTGCGACGTACCGGCCGCGGTCCGGAGTCTCGTCACCGGGGCTGGAGCGGGACTCGAATCGCGCGGGGCCGCCCGAGCGGTCTCAGGAGGCCCGCGCCAGACGGTGCGCGGCGAAGTCCTCCGAGGACCAGGAGACGGACCAGACGTCCAGGGCGGGATGGCCGGAGAGGATCGCCGACTGGAGGTTCTGGAGCCGCGGACAGGGCTCGACGCCCAGTTCCTGGTTGAGGACGGACCTGAGCCGGTGGAAGGCCTCCAGGGAGCGGCCGACGCGGCCCGCCCGGTAGAGGGCGATCATCAGATACGCGCAGAGGTTCTCGTTCATCGTGTTCCGCGCGACCACCCGGGTCAGTTCGCCGAGCAGGTCGGCGTGGCGGCCGAGGGCCAGGTCGGCCTCGATGCGCCGCTCCAGGGCGCCGAGCCGGCTCTCCTCCAGGGAGACGGCCTCGATCTCCAGGACGCTGCCCTTGCGGATGTCGACGAGCGCGGGACCGCGCCAGAGCTGGAGCGCCTGGCGGAGCTCCTCGGAGAAGCGGCGGTGGTCGCCGGCCTCGGAGGCGGCGTACCCGGCCCGCACACGTTCCTCGAAGACGGAGACGTCCGTCGTGCAGGCGTCGCCCTCCAGGAGGTAGCCGTTGTGACGTGTGCTCAGGATCTGCCGCACACCGGGGCGTTCGGCGTGGGCGGCGGCAAAGGCGTTGCGCAGCTGGAGGATGTAGGTCTGCAGGGTGGTGGCGTGGCTGCGCGGGGGACGGTCCCCCCACAGCTCCTCGATCAGCGCCGGGACCGTGACGATCCGGCCCACGTTGAGCGCGAGCAGGGCGAGCACCTGGCGCTGCTTGGGCGCGCTGGCCGTCACCTGCGCCCCGTCGAGGTGCAGGGTCAGGGGGCCGAGCAGCCCGATGCTGAGCTGTCCGGGCTGCTGCCAGACGTTGGCGGAGTCGTACCTCATGGGGCCCTCGGACATTTCCGTTCCTCCCGGCTTCGCGCTGTTGGTCTGGGTTTCCGAGCATGCCGAGAGGGGCGGCACTTGCCCACTGACCCGTGCATCTCTCCCGTGTGAAGAATCCACGCGGCGAACGTGAACCGGTGCATGGCGGCCCGCACGGCCGAGGCTGGAAAGTGTGGTCGACCGCGGCACCGACGGCCGCGGACCGGACGAGAGAGGCGATGAACTCATGCAGATCACCCTTGCCGTTGACGACCTGATCATCGAGGACCTGGACGACATCGACGGCTTCACCGGCGACCCCACCGGATGGTGCGCCGTCACGATCCCGACCCCGGCCGCGGCCCAGTAGAGAGCCCGGCCCGCGCCATGCGTGTGGACGAGACACGACCGATCGGGTTCCGGCGCCACCTGCGGGCCGAGATCGTCCCGGGCGAGGCCGTCTACCTCGTCTCGCCCCGGGGGACGACCGCTCTCTCCGGCAACGCGATCCAGAGGATGGCCCCGCTGCTCGACGGGTCGCTGACCCTGCCCGAACTGCGCGAGGCCACGGGGTTCCCCGCGGAACAGCTGGACGGCATGATCGACCGGCTCACCGCCGCGGGTCTCGTCGGCTTCCGCACGGCCCCCCGGGACGTCCCCTCGGGCGCGTACTGGGATCTGGCGGGTGTCGACGGTCCGGCGGACGCGGAGGTGTCCGTCGTGGCGTTCGGCGGAGCCGACGCGGCGGCGGCCGAGCGCGCCTGCCGCACGGCGGGGCTGGTCTGCGGCCCGGACTCGCCCTTCACGCTGGTCGTGTGCGACGACTATCTGGACCCGGCGCTGGCCGAGTTCAACGCGGCACGGCTCGCCGACGGCCGGCCCTGGCTGCCGGCGAAGCCGTACGGGGCGCAGCTCTGGGTCGGCCCGGTGTTCCAGCCGGGTACGGCCGGCGCCTGCTGGTCCTGTCTGGCGGTACGGCTCCGATCCCGCCGGCGCGGTGAGTCGCACGTACGGCGGGCGCTGGGGCTCGCGGCCCCCGTGCGGGCGCCGGAGACCTCGCTGGCGACCACGCGGGAACTGGGGCTGCAGACGGCGGCCCTGGAGGCGGCGAAGTGGCTCGCCGAGCTGCGCGAGGAGCGCCAGAACACGCTGTGGACGCTGGACACGCTGACCCTCGTGGCCGGTCACCATCCGGTGGCGGCGCGGCCGCAGTGCCCGGACTGCGGGGACCCGGGGATGGTTTCGGAGCGGGCGCGGAGGCCGGTGGTGCCGGTGTCCCGGCCGAAGGGCGCGACCGGCGGGAACGGGCACCGGACGCTCTCGGCGGAGCAGATGTGGGAGCGGTTCGGGCGGTTGGCCGACCCGGTCACCGGGGTCACGGAGCGGGTCGTGCGGGACCCGCGGAGCCCTTCGTTCCTGCCCTGCTACCGGTCGGGGCCCAACCTGGCCCTGCCGGAGGGCGACCTGTCCGCGCGCCGGGCGGGGCTGCGGATGCAGAGCGGCGGCAAGGGACGGACGGACGCCGAGGCGCGGGTCAGCGCGCTGTGCGAGGCGGTCGAGCGGTACAGCGCGACGCGTCACGGCGACGAGGAGACCGTGCGCGGGAGCTATCGCGAGCTGGCGGACCGGGCCGTGCACCCGGGGGACTGCATGCTGTTCGACGAGCGGCAGTACGAGGACCGCGAGCGTTGGAACGCCTCGGGCGTCCCCTTCGAGTACGTGCCGGAGCGGTTCGACGAGGACGCGGAGGCCGAGTGGACGCCGGTGTGGTCGCTCACCGGCGGGGAGCACCGGCTGCTGCTCTCGGCGCAGGCGTACCTCGGTGGGCCCTCCGTGGCCTCGGTCGTGGCCGACTCGAACGGCAACGCCGCGGGCGGCTCCCTGGAAGACGCGATCCTCCAGGGCTTCCTGGAACTGGTGGAGCGCGACGCGGTGGCGCTGTGGTGGTACAACCGCACCCGGCACGCCGCCGTGGACCTGGCGGCGTTCGGCGATCCGTGGGTGGCGGCGCTGCCCGAGCGCTTCCGGGAGCTGGACCGCTCGATCTGGGTCCTGGACCTCACGGCCGACCTGGGGATCCCGGTGATGGCGGCGGTGTCGCGCCGGGCCGGGGGACCCGCGGAGGACATCATGCTGGGCTTCGGGGCCCACCTCGATCCGGCGGTCGCGCTGAGCCGGGCGGTCACGGAGCTGGGGCAGATGCTGCCCTCGCTGCCGTCAGGGACGCGGGGGTACGCGCCGGGTCTCCCGGCCCATCTGCTCGACTGGCTGCGCGGGGCGACGGTCGCGGACCAGCCGTACCTGCTGCCCGACCCGGAACTGCCGGTGCGGACCCCGGAGTCGTACGGGTACGTGCCGCGCGCCGACATCCGGGACGATCTGGAGCATCTGGTCGGTCTGGCCCGGACCCACGGTCTTGAGGTACTGGTCCTGGACCAGACGCGGCCCGATCTGGGGCTGCCCGTGGTGAAGGTGGTCGTGCCGGGCTTGCGGCACTTCTGGGCGAGGTTCGCACCGGGGCGGCTCTTCGAGGTGCCGGTGCGGCTCGGGAGGCTCTCCGCCCCGACGCGCTACGAGGACCTGAACCCGACGCCCCTCTTTCTGTAACTTCCATATGAACACGCATGAGTTGAAACCTCCCACGGGCACCCTTGTCCGAGAAAGTTCGGTCGTACCCATGACAGTGTGATGCCTCGTCTGTAAGATCACCTGCGGTATCCAGGAGGGGGGTACCTGGGCGATCGCCCGTGCTTCTCGGACACCACAGGTATGGCGTAGGAGGCACGCTCTGATGCCCGACAAGCCTCGGGGGGAAGGGTGGGGCGACGAGCCCGATCCCCCGTATCAGACCCCGCGCATGGCCCTGCTCGTCACCCTGGGAGTGCTCGGCGGTCACACGCTGGTGACCGTCCTGAACGTCCTCGGGGAGGAGCCCGGAGCCGCGCGGATCGCGCTCCTGGCGGTCTGTCTGGCGGCTCTGCTCCCCCTCCAGTTCGCCTGCTCGACCCGGCGTCCGCGCACCTGGCCCGTACCCGTCCGCGTCCTCACGCTCTGCGCGCAGGCCGTGGTCACCTACCTGCCGCTCGTCTGGCTCGGCATGCCCTGGGGCGCGATGACGGGTCTGCTCGGCGGATCGATTCTCCTCCTCGTGACCGGCCCACTCCGCTGGCCGCTCTTCGCGCTCGCCACTGGCGCGATCGTGCCGATCGTCGTCACGATCGCGGGGACGGGCATCGCGCTCTACAGCCTCGGCGTCACCCTCCTGTTCAGCCTCATCGTCTACGGGGTCAGCTCGCTCTCCGACCTCGTCTCCGAACTCCGCGAGACCCGGCGCGAAATCGCCGGGATGGCCGTCGTCCGGGAACGGCTGCGGGTCGCGGGGGACCTCCACGACCTCCTCGGCTACAGCCTCTCGGCGATCACCCTGAAGACCGAACTCAGCCACCGGATGGTCGTGCCGGCTCCCGATCGCGCCCGCGCGGAGATCGCCGGAGTGTTCGGCATCGCCGGCGAGGCCCTGACCGACATGTCCCTGGTCGCCACCGGCTACCGCGACATGTCGCTCGTCGCCGAGGCCGAGTCCGCCCGCTCCGTCCTCACCGCCGCCGGGATCGAGGCCGTCACCGAGCTGGACTGCGGCCCGCTCCCGAGGGAGTTGGACACCGTCCTCGCCATCGTGCTGCGCGAGGCCGTCACCAACGCGCTCCGGCACAGCAAGGCGGAGCACTGCACGATCACCGCCGTCCGCGAGGGCGGGACGGTGACGCTGCGGGTCCGCAACGACGGCGTGGGGGAGACCAGCCGGGACACCACCGGCGGAGGCGGCAGCGGCCTCGGCAATCTGGCGGCCCGGTTGAACGGTGTCGGCGGCGAGTTCACCGGACGCCCCACGGAGGACGGCTGGTTCGAGCTCCTCGCCCACGCGCCGCTGGAGCCGGCGAAGGGCCCCAAGGCCGATCCGGACACCGGCGGGGCTGCCGCCGTGGACCGTACGGACGGGGCCGGCTCCGAGGAGCGCGCGCCCGCCGCCCCGCACTGGGCGGTCCGGATGGCCCGCGGCATGCTCGTCGCCGTCGTCGTCGGCTACACCCTCGTCGTCGTCATCAACGCCTCCGCCGGCGCGGAATCCGGCCGCGAGCTGCTCGGCTTCCTCGGCTGCCTCGCCGTCGTCGTCGCGCTCCAGTTCCTCCACTCGCTGCGCCGCCCGCGCACCTGGCCGGCCGGCACCCTCGCGCTCAGCCTCACGCTCCAGGCCCTCGCCACGTACGCGCCGCTCCTCTGGCTCGGTGCCCCCTGGGGCTCGATGGCCGGATTCCTCGCCGGCTCGCTCCTCATCACCCTCGTCGGCACCCGGCGGCTCTGGCTGTACGGAGCGGCCGTCGGCGTCATCGCGCCCCTGGCCGTCGCGGCCGGAAACCCCCTGTACGACGTCGTCTACCTGACGGACTCCTCGCTCGTCGCGGGACTCGTCATCTACGGTTTCACGGCGCTGTACCGGCTGGTGATCGCCCTCCACGAGGCCCGGGGCGCGCTCGTCCGGCTGGCCGTCGACCGGGAGCGGCTGCTCGTGGAGCGCGAGCTCCACGAGGTGCTCGGATCCAGCCTCTCCGCGATCGCCATGAAGTGCGCGCTCGTCCAACGGCTGCTGCCCGACGGCCCGGAGGCCGCCCAGAACGAGCTGACCGCCGTCCTCGACCTCTCCCGCCGGGCCCTCGCGGACGTACGGCTCGTCGCGCGCGGATACCGGTCCCTGCCCGGCGCGCGGGAGAAACCGGAGCACCGGGGGCCCCATGATGCGGCTCTCGGTACGCACCTGGCGGAGGACCGGTCGCTCACATTGCGGCAGGAGGACGCCGCGATCTGACAGCTCGTGGTCGTTCAGGGCGGTGAACGTCCTTATCTCATCGGCGGAAGCAAAAAAAGGGGGGCACCAGTGGGGGATCGGCGACTCAGAATTCTCCTGGCCGAGGACATGCACATGGTGCGGGGCGCCTTAGTCGCGCTGCTCGACCTGGAACCGGACCTGGACGTCGTCGCCGTGGTGGACAGGGGGGACCTGATCGTCCCGACCGCCCTGGACTGCCGGCCCGACGTGGCGGTCATGGACGTCGACCTGCCGGGGACCGACGGTCTCACCGCGGCCGAGACCCTGCACGACAAGCTGCCGGGGTGCCGCACGCTGATCATGACCGGGCTCGGGCGCCCCGGTCTGCTGCGTCGCGCGATGTCCGCGAAGGTCTCGGGGTTCCTCCTGAAGGACTCCCCGGCCGAAAGTCTCGCGCAGGCGGTCCGGGAGGTCGCGGCGGGCCGGCGCGTGATCAACCCGCAGTTGGTCATGAGCGCCTGGGACATAGGGGAGAACCCGCTGTCCGAACGCGAGACCGAGGTGCTGCGCATGGCCGCCCGGGGGGACGAACCGCACGAGATAGCGGCCAGTCTGCACCTGTCACCCGGCACCGTGCGCAACTACCTGACGACCACGGTGATGAAGCTCAACGCGCGCAACCGGATCGACGCCGTCCGCATCGCCACCGAGGCCGGCTGGCTCTTCTGACCGGCGCGGGAACGCGTGCGACCGGTCCTCGACCAGCCGTCCACCGGCGCGTTCGACGATGCCGACAGTCGGTGAGGTGAGAGCACCTCCGTGCGACATGAGGAGTGCGTGATGCGCAAGGTCGTTTCCCGGGACGGCACGACGATCGCCTTCGAGAAGTCGGGGGACGGCCCGCCGATCGTGCTGCTGAACGGCTCGTTCCGCGACCACACGATCTTCGACGCGCTCGTTCCCGAACTGGCGCCGCACTGCACCACCTACGTCTACGACCGGCGTGGGCGCGGTGAGAGCGGCGACGCGCCCGAGTACGCCGTCGGGCGCGAGGTCGAGGACCTCGCCGCGGTGATCGAGGCCGCCGGCGGCGAGGCCGTGGTGTTCGCCGGTTCCTCGGGCGCCAATCTGGCGATCGAGGCGGCGCTCGCCGGCGTGCCGATCACCAGGCTGGCGCTGCACGAGCCGTTCTACCGGGTCGACGGCTTTCCGAAGCCCCCGTGGAACGTGGCGAAGACGACGCGTGTGCTGCTCTCCGAGAACCGGCGCCACGAGGCCGTCGAGTACTTCCTCGGTTCCTTCCTCGGCCTCACGCCCGACAGCGTCGCCGAGTGGCGCCGCGGCCCGATCTGGGCGATGAACGAGACGAACGCACACACCCTCCTGTACGACATCGCCATCTGCGGCGACTACGACGTGCCCATCGAGCGGCTCGCCGAGTACCGGACGGAGACCCTGGTCCTCAACAGCGCCGGGACCAGCGACTGGCTGCGCGCCGCCGCGCGGGCCACCGCCGACGCCCTCCCGAACGGGCGCGGCCTCGAACTGCCGGGCTCCTGGCACCGGATCGACATGGACGTCCTCGGCCGCACCCTCGCCGAGTTCGCCACCGCCTGAGCGGACCGACCCCACCGAAGTCGACTCACGTGCAGGAGAGCGTCACCGTGACCACTGCTCCCCCTCTCGCCGCCGCACCGGCCCCGGCCCCCGGGGACCGTACCGAGGCGGCCCTCGCCCGCCCGCGCGGCGCCACCGTCCTGCTGACCGGCCTGCCCAGCGCGGGAAAGACCACTCTCGCCCGTGCCCTCGCCGACCGGCTGCGCGCCGAGGGAGGGCCGGTCGAGGTGCTCGACGGTGACGAGGTCCGTGCCCATCTGTCGGCGGGTCTCGGGTTCAGCCGGGAGGACCGGCACACCAACGTGACCCGGATCGGATTCGTGGCGGAGCGGCTCGCCGCGCACGGTGTCACCGTCCTCGCGCCGGTCATCGCCCCGTACGCCGCCTCCCGCGCCGCCGTGCGGGAGCACCACGCCGCGCGCGGCACGGTGTTCTTCGAGATCCATGTGGCCACGCCCGTCGAGGTCTGCTCGGCGCGCGACGTGAAGGGCCTGTACGCGCGGCAGGCCGCCGGGGAGATGAGCGGCCTGACCGGTGTGGACGACCCCTACGAGATCCCGGCCGACCCCGAACTGCGCATCGGGACCCAGGACCGGTCCGTGGCCGAGTGCGCGGCCGAGCTGCACGCCTTCCTCACCGAGAGGGGACGTCGATGAGCGCGCCGATCATGGCCCGCGGCCCGGCCGGGGCCCCGGAGAACCCCTACGCGCTGTCGCACCTGGACGCCCTGGAAGCGGAGTCCGTCCACATCTTCCGCGAGGTGGCGGGCGAGTTCGAGCGGCCGGTGATCCTCTTCTCCGGCGGCAAGGACTCGATCGTCATGCTGCACCTGGCGCTGAAGGCCTTCGCGCCGGCGCCGGTGCCCTTCGCCCTGCTGCACGTCGACACCGGGCACAACTTCCCCGAGGTCATCGCCTTCCGCGACCGCGTCGCGGCCCGGTACGGGCTGCGGCTGCACATCGCCTCCGTACAGGAGTTCATCGACACGGGACGGCTGCGCGAGCGCGCCGACGGCACCCGCAACCCGCTCCAGACCGTGCCGCTGCTCGACGCCATCGAGACCCGCCGCTTCGACGCGGTCCTCGGGGGTGGCCGCCGCGACGAGGAGAAGGCCCGCGCCAAGGAACGCGTCTTCTCCGTGCGCGACGAGTTCGGTGCCTGGGACCCCCGCCGGCAGCGCCCCGAACTGTGGTCCCTCTACAACGGTCGGCACTCCCCCGGGGAGCACGTCCGGGTCTTCCCGCTCTCCAACTGGACCGAGCTGGACGTCTGGCAGTACATCCAGCGCGAGGGCATCGAACTCCCGGAGATCTACTACGCCCACGAGCGGGAGGTGTTCGCGCGCGACGGCATGTGGCTGACGGCCGGGGACTGGGGCGGCCCGAAGGAGTCCGAGACCGTGGAGAGGCGGCTCGTCCGCTACCGCACGGTCGGTGACATGTCCTGCACCGGCGCGGTGGACTCCGCCGCCGCCGACGACGCGGACATCATCGCCGAGATCGCCGCCTCCCGGCTCACCGAGCGCGGGGCCACCCGCGCCGACGACAAGCTGTCCGAGGCGGCCATGGAAGACCGCAAGCGTGAGGGGTACTTCTAGCCATGACCACCGCACAGGAAGCCACCGTCACGCGGCACGACGCGGCCCCGAAGCACGGGTCCCGGGAGCGCGACGCGGCACCCGGGCACACCGCACCCGCGCCGGGCTCCGCCACCTCGCTGCTGCGCCTGGCCACCGCGGGCTCCGTCGACGACGGCAAGTCCACCCTGGTGGGCAGGCTCCTGCACGACTCCAAGTCGGTCCTCGCCGACCAGCTGGAAGCCGTCGAGCACGCCTCCCGCGACCGCGGCCAGGACACCCCGGACCTCGCCCTCCTCACGGACGGGCTGCGCGCCGAGCGCGAGCAGGGCATCACCATCGACGTGGCCTACCGCTACTTCGCCACGCCCCGCCGCCGGTTCATCCTCGCCGACACCCCGGGCCACGTGCAGTACACCCGGAACATGGTCACGGGCGCCTCGACGGCCGATCTCGCGGTCGTCCTCGTCGACGCCCGCGACGGCGTCGTCGAGCAGACCCGCCGCCACCTCGCCGTCGCCGCCCTGCTCCGGGTCCCGCACGTGGCGCTGGCCGTGAACAAGATGGACCTGGTCAGCTACGCGGAGTCCGTCTTCGCCGCCATCGCGGAGGAGTTCACGGCGTACGCCACCGAGCTCGGGGTCCGGGACGTCGTGGCGATCCCGCTCTCCGCACTCGTCGGCGACAACGTCGTCGAACCCTCCGCGCACATGGACTGGTACGTCGGCCCGACGCTGCTCGACCACCTGGAGAGCGTCCCGGCCGGCGGCGCCCCGAACGGCGAACCGGTCCGCTTCCCGGTCCAGTACGTGATCCGGCCGCAGACCGCCGAGCACCCCGACTACCGCGGCTATGCCGGCCGGCTGGCCTCCGGTGTGCTGTCCGTCGGGGACCCGGTGACCGTGCTGCCGTCCGGCCACACCACCACCGTCGCCGGGATCGACGCCTTCGGAGAACCGGTCGACCTCGCCTGGGCCCCGCGGTCGGTCACCGTACGGCTCGCAGACGACATCGACGTCTCACGCGGCGACCTGATCACCACGGCTCCGGCGCCCGTGCCGACGCGGGACGTGGAGGCCGGACTCTGCCACCTCGACGAGCGCCCGCTGCGCGTCGGCGCCAAGGTGCTGCTCAAGCACACCACCCGCACCGTGCGCGCCGTGGTCCGGGAACTGACGTACCGGATCGACGTCGGCACACTGGAACGGCAGCCGCACCCGTCGGAGCTGCGCGTCAACGACATCGGCCGGGCGGTGCTGCGCACGGCGGAACCGCTGGCGCTCGACCCCTATGCCGACAATCGCGCGACCGGGTCCTTCCTGTTCGTCGACCCCGCCGACGGCACCACGCTCACGGCCGGCATGGCGGGCGAGCCCTTCGGGGCCGCGCTCACCGGGCCGGCCCGCACCGCGGGGGCAGCGGCGAACGACGAGCCGTGGGTCTGACGGTGCCACGCCCGCAGCCGGAGCCCTCGCGCCGCGCGCCCGGCGGGCCGACCCGACGGGCGGCCCTGCGGGGCGGGGCGGCGCTGGCCGCCACCGGCCTCGTCGCCTCCTGCGGCTACGGCTCCCGGAGCCCCGACCGGGCCGGTTCCGGCCCGGTGGAGCTCGCCGCGGGTACGGGCCCGCCGCTCTCCGCCGGCACCGTACGCGTCGGCCACTTCGCGAACCTGACCCACGGCACCGCGCTCGTCGGACTGCGCCGGGGCCTCTTCCAGAAGGAGCTGGGCGGCACCCGGCTCAGGACGCAGGTCTTCGGCGCCGGTCCCAGCGCGATCGAGGCCCTCAACGCCGGAGCCCTCGACCTCGCCTGGATCGGCCCGTCGCCCACGGTCAACAGCTGGACGCGGTCGGGCGGCACGTCCCTGCGGATCGTCGCCGGTGCGGCCTCCGGCGGCGTCCGGCTCGTGGTGAACCCGGCGCGGATCAGAACCGCCGGGGACCTCCGGGGCAGCCGGATCGCCTCCCCGCAGCTCGGCAACACCCAGGACGTCGCCCTCCTCACGTACCTCGCCGAGCAGGGGTACGAGGTCGACCCCGCCACCGGGGCCGGCGAGGTCTCCGTCGTCCGCACCGACCACAAGGTCCTGCCCGGCGCCTACCGTTCGGGCTCCGTCGACGGCGCCTGGGTGTCCGAGCCGGCCGCCGCCCAGCTGACCGCGCTCGGCGCGGAGGTGCTCCTCGACGAGCGGTCCCGCTGGCCCGGCGGGGCGTTCGTCACCACCCACCTCGTCGTCGCGCAGCCCTTCCTGACCGCGCACCCGGATGTCGTCGAAGCCCTGCTGCGCGGCTCGGTGGCCGCCAACGCGGCCATCGCCGCGGCTCCGGAACGGGCGCGGGCCGACGCCGCCGCGTACACCGAACTGCTCACCGGAGGACGGCTCGAACCCGCCGTCCTCGACCGGGCCTGGGACGGCATCGACTTCCTCGACGACCCGCTGGCCACCACCCTCCGCGCCCAGGCCGCCCACGCGGTCGCCGCCGGTCTCCTGAAGGAGGCCGACCTCCGCGGCGTCTACGACCTGCGCCCGCTGAACCGGGTGCTCGCGGCGGCCGGACGGCCCCCCGTGCCGGACGCCGGACTCGGCTCCTGACACCGTACGGCCCGCACCTCGGACCCGCGCGCGGCCGCGCCCCGTCCGTCCTCCCGACCACTCCCTCAGGAGGTGTCCGTGACCACGGCACTGACTTCTCAGAAGGACACTCACCACGTCGGGGCCGCCGCGCCGGCGCCGCCCGCCGTGCGGCTCACGCGGGTCTCCAAGTCCTTCGGACCCCCCGGCTCGGGCGTGCCCGTGCTCGACGGCATCGGCCTGGACGTCGCCCCGGGCGAGTTCGTCACCCTGCTGGGCGCCTCGGGGTGCGGCAAGTCCACGCTGCTGAACCTGGTGGCGGGGCTCGACGCGCCCGACTCCGGGACCGTCGAGGTGCCCGGCCCCCGGCCGGCCCTGATGTTCCAGGACCACGCGCTGTTCCCGTGGCTGACAGCCGGCGGCAACGTCGAGCTGGCGCTGCGTCTGGCCGGGGTCCCGCGCGAGCGGCGCCGGGCCGAGGCCGAGCGGCTCCTCGGCCTGGTCCGGCTCGGCGGCGCCCACGGCAAGCGGGTGCACGAACTGTCCGGCGGCATGCGCCAGCGCGTCGCCCTGGCCCGCGCCCTCGCCCAGGGTGCGCGCGTCCTGCTGATGGACGAGCCGTTCGCGGCGCTGGACGCCATCACCCGGGACGTCCTGCACGACGAGCTGACCCGGATCTGGGCCGAGCACGGCCTCACCGTCCTCTTCGTCACGCACAACGTGAGCGAGGCCGTCCGGCTCGGCGGGCGCGTCGTGCTCCTGTCGTCAAGGCCCGGCCGGATCGCCCGCGAGTGGAGCGTCGACCTGCCGCAGCCCCGCAGCCTTGAGCCCGCCGGGGTCGCGGCGCTGTCCTCCGAGATCACCGAGCACCTGCGTGGGGAGATCCGCCGCCATGTCGTCCAGCACTGACGTCCGCCCGCACGCCGACGAGTCCGCCGGGGTCGGCACCGGGCTCGACGCGCTGCAGACCGTGCCCGCGGAGCGCATTCCGCTCGGCCGGGTACTGCGGCGGAAGGCGCTGCCGCCGCTGCTCGGCGTCGCCCTGGTGCTCGGTGTCTGGCAGCTCGCCCACAGTCTGCGCCTGACGACCCCCGACAAGCTGCCGGCCCCGGCCGACGTGTGGGTCGCCCTCACCGACCTCTGGTACGAGGGCACGCTGTTCTCGATCATCTGGACCAGCCTGTGGCGCGGGGGCTCGGGCTTCCTGCTCGCCGTCGCGATCGGCACCCCGGTCGGTCTGCTCGTCGCCCGGGTCCGTGTCGTACGGGCCGCCGTCGGCCCCGTCCTCGCCGGGCTCCAGTCGCTGCCGTCGGTCGCCTGGGTCCCGCCCGCCGTGATCTGGCTCGGCATCAACGACTCGGCGATGTACGCGGTCATCCTGCTCGGCGCGGTGCCGTCGATCTCGAACGGGCTGATGTCCGGGATCGACCAGGTCCCACCGCTGTTCCTACGGGCCGGCCGGACGCTCGGCGCGACCGGAGTGCGCGGCGCCCGGTACGTCCTGCTGCCGGCCGCCCTGCCCGGCTACCTGGCCGGGCTCAAGCAGGGCTGGGCGTTCTCCTGGCGCTCCCTGATGGCCGCCGAGCTGATCGCCTCCTCGCCCGAACTCGGCCTCGGGCTCGGGCGCTACCTGGACAACCAGCGGGAGTTCTCCGACATGGCCGGCGTGCTCGTCGGGATCCTCCTGATGCTCGTCGTCGGGGTCGCCGTCGACCTGCTGTGCTTCGCCCCGCTGGAGCGCCGGGTCCTGCGGTCCCGAGGGCTGCTCGCCGCCTCGCGCTGAGCGCGCCGCCGCGAGTCCCCGGGGCGGCTCCGGCACCACCGCAGGCCGCCCCGTGCCCGACCCCGCGTCCCCGCCGCGGCGGGCGCTCCACCGGTGTTCGACAGGCTTCCGACCCCGTCTCGAGAGAGGTCGCACAGGGTGGTCACCGGGTGGTTGCCGGTGAAGGGAGACGGACATGGGTTCACGGCTCAGGTCCGCCATGCGATCCGTGTGGCGGGGCCTCGGCAGGGGCCTGATGTGGATGGGCTTCGCGTGGAACGGCATGTATCCGCCTCTGGAATGGCAGGACTACTGGCCCCAGCCTTCCCCCACCGGCCGGCCCCGTCCGCAGCCGATGTCGGAAGAGGAGCTCGCCGCATGGTCGGAACTGGTCAAGCAACTGCGATAGGGGCGCAGCGCACCCCCCAAGGAGACGGTCGAATGCACAGCAATCTGATAGTGGCCAGAATGGACTCCCGGTCGAGTGACGAGGTGGCGCGGCTCTTCGGCGCTTTCGACGAGACCGAGATGCCGCACCGCATGGGGACGCGGCGACGTCAGCTCTTCATGTTCAACGGTCTGTACTTCCACCTCCAGGACTTCGACGGCGAGGACGGCGGAGAGCTGATCGAGAAGGCGAAGACCGACCCCCGTTTCGAGCGGATCAGCCAGGACCTGAAGCCCTTCATCGATGCCTACGACCCGGCGACCTGGCGTTCCCCCGCGGACGCGATGGCGAAGCGCTTCTACCACTGGGAGTCCCAGTGACCGGCAGGCGTGTGGTCGTCACCGGGGTCGGCGTGGCGGCTCCGGGAGGGATCGGGACCAAGAACTTCTGGAGCCTGCTGAGCGAGGGCCGGACGGCCACGCGGGGGATCACCTCGTTCGATCCCGCGCCGTTCCGCTCCCGTGTGGCGGCCGAGATCGACTTCGACCCGGAGGCGCACGGGCTCGGCCCGCAGGAGATCCGGCGCACCGACAGGGCGGCGCAGTTCGCGCTGGTCACCGCGCGTGAGGCGATGGCGGACAGCGGGCTCGACGTGGGCGCGCACGCGCCGCACCGGATCGGTGTGGCGGTCGGCAGCGCCGTCGGCGCGACGATGGGGCTCGACGAGGAGTACCGGGTCGTCAGCGACGGCGGCCGGCTGGACCTGGTCGACCACGGGTACGCCGTCCCGCACCTCTACAACTACTTCGTGCCCAGCTCGTTCGCGGCCGAGGTGGCCTGGGCGGTCGGCGCCGAGGGGCCCACGACGGTCGTCTCCACCGGCTGTACGTCGGGCATCGACGCGGTCGGCTACGCGGCCGAGCTGATCCGCGACGGCTCCGCCGACGTCATGATCACCGGTGCCTCGGACGCGCCGATCTCGCCGATCACCGTGGCGTGCTTCGACGCGATCAAGGCCACGACCTCACGCAACGACGACGCCGAACACGCCTCCCGGCCCTTCGATCTGACCCGCAACGGATTCGTCCTCGGTGAGGGCGCGGCGACGTTCGTCCTGGAGGAGCTGGAGTCGGCCCGCCGGCGCGGCGCCCACATCTACGCCGAGGTCGCCGGCTACGCCAGCCGCTGCAACGCCTTCCACATGACCGGACTGCGCCCCGACGGCCGGGAGATGGCCGAGGCCATCCGCTACGCGCTGGACGAGGCGAGGCTGGCCCCGGAGGCGGTGGACTACGTCAACGCCCACGGCTCGGGCACCAAGCAGAACGACCGGCACGAGACCAGCGCCTTCAAGCGCAGTCTGGGCGAGCACGCCTACCGGACCCCCGTGAGCTCGATCAAGTCGATGGTCGGCCACTCGCTCGGCGCGATCGGCTCGATCGAGATCGCCGCCTCCGTCCTGGCCATGGAGAACAACGTGGTGCCCCCTACCGCGAACCTGCACACGTCCGACCCCGAATGTGATCTCGACTACGTGCCGCTGACCGCGCGCGACTGGCGCACCGACACGGTGCTGACGGTCGGCAGCGGTTTCGGCGGCTTCCAGAGCGCGATGGTTCTCGCCCGACCGGACAGGACGACGGCATGAACTCCACCAGAGTCGTGGTGACCGGCATCGGTGTCGTGTCGCCCAACGGTTTCGGCGTGACGGATTACTGGGAGGCGACGCGCGCCTCGAAGAGCGGCATCCGCCGCGTCGAGCGCTTCGATCCGGAGCAGTATCCCTCGAAGCTCGCCGGCCAGATCGACGGCTTCGTCGTCAAGGAGCACCTGCCGAGCAGGCTCGTGCCGCAGACGGACCGTATGACGCAGCTCGCGCTCGTCGGTGCCGAGCACGCCCTGACGGACGCCGGGGCGAGCACGGAGGGGACCGACGGGTACGGCATGGGCGTGATGACCGCCAGTACCTCGGGCGGCTTCGAGTTCGGCCAGGGCCAGCTCCAGAACCTGTGGAGCAAGGGCGGGCAGCACGTCTCCGCGTACCAGTCCTTCGCCTGGTTCTACGCGGTGAACACCGGCCAGATCTCCATCCGGCACGGGATGCGCGGCCCCAGCGGCGTGGTCGTCAGCGACCAGGCCGGCGGCCTGGACGCGCTGGCCCACGCGCGCCGCCTGGTCCGCAAGGGCAGCGATCTGATCCTGTCGGGCGGTGTCGACGCGGCGATCTGCCCGTGGGGCTGGGTGGCCCAGCTGACCAGCGGAAGGATGAGCACGGAGGACCGGGCGGACCGCGCCTACCTGCCCTTCGACGCGGACGCCTCCGGGTACGTGCCCGGCGAGGGCGGCGCGCTGCTGGTCCTGGAGGACGCCGAGGCGGCCCGCCGCCGCGGGGTGACCGGGGTGTACGGCGAGATCTGCGGCTACGGCTCGACCTTCGACCCGGCTCCGGACAGCGGCCGGGAACCCACGCTGCGGAAGGCGATCGAGATCGCGCTCGCGGACGCGGGTCTGGAGGCCGGCGACATCGACGTGGTCTTCGCGGACGCGTGCGGTGTGCCGGAGCTCGACCGGATCGAGGCGACTGCGCTCACGGAGGTCTTCGGACCGCGTGGGGTCCCGGTCACCGCGCCGAAGACGATGACGGGGCGACTGGGTTCGGGGGCGGCGCCGCTGGACGTCGCGACCGCCCTGCTCGCCATGCGCGACGGGGTGATCCCGCCGACGGCGAACGTCACGCTCTCGCCCGACTACGACCTCGACCTGGTCACCGCGGTCCGGGACGCCCCGGTGTCCACGGCGCTCGTCCTCGCCCGCGGCCACGGCGGCTTCAACTCCGCCGTCGTCCTGCGCTCCGTCGACTGGAAGTGACCGAGGGGAAGAAGGCCGAGTGGACATCACCGGGTCGGCAAGCGATCGTCCCCCTGTACACAAGCGCCGGATCATCGGGCTGTTCCGCCCGTACCGGAGGCGCCTGACGTCCGTGGCGCTCCTGGTGCTGGGCTCGTCCCTGGTCTCCCTCGTCAACCCGTTCCTGATCCGGGAGATCATGGACACGGCGCTGCCCCAGGGGCGGACGGGGCTGTTGTCGGCGCTCGCGCTCGGCATGATCGTGGTGTCGGTCGCGACGAGTTCGTTCAACGTGTGGCAGACCCATGTCTCGGCGAAGGTCGGCCAGGCGGTCATGCACGACCTGCGGACGGCCGTCTACGCGCACCTCCAGCGGATGTCGCTGGCCTTCTTCACCCGGACGCGGACGGGGGAGGTGCAGTCACGGATCGCCCACGACATCGGCGGGATGCAGGTCACGGTGACGACGACCGCGACCGCACTGGTGGCGGACGTGACGATCGTCCTCGCGACGACGACGGCGATGCTGTTGATCGACTGGCGGCTGACACTGGCCTCGCTGGTGATGCTCCCGGGGTTCGTGTGGGTCAGCCGGCGCGTCGGCGACGAGCGCCGGGTCATCACCCGCGACCGGCAGAAGCAGTTCGCCGAGCTGTCGGCCACCGTGCAGGAGTCGCTGTCGGTCAGCGGGATCATGCTGGGCCACACGATGGGCCGGACGCGTTCGCTCACGGACACGTTCGCGGAGCAGTCGCGCAGGCTGACCACGATCGAGGTGCGGGCGAGCACCGCGGGGCTCTGGTACCAGTCGACGATCTGGATCGTCATGGCGTCGATGCCGGCGGTCATCTACTGGGCGGCGGGGCTGACGGCGAGCGGCGGACAGATGGCCGTCTCGATCGGCTCGCTCGTCGCCTTCACCACGCTCCAGCAGGCCCTGTTCCGTCCGGCGCAGCGGCTGCTGACGGTCGGGATCGACGTCCAGAGCTCGCTGGAGCTGTTCGCCCGCATCTTCGAGTACCTGGACCTGCCGGTGGACGTCGCCGAGCCCGAGCACCCGGTGGAGCCCGGGAAGGTGCGCGGCGAGGTGCGGCTGCGCGGGGTGTGCTTCACCTACGCGGGGGCGGAGCGGCCCACGCTGGACCAGGTGGACGTGACGGTGCCGGCCGGGCGGAGTCTGGCGATCGTGGGGGAGACCGGTTCGGGAAAGACAACGCTGAGTTATCTGATCCCGCGTCTGTACGACCCCACGTCCGGTGTCGTGACGATCGACGGCGTCGACGTGCGGGACCTGTCCTTCGGGACGCTGACGGCGGCGGTGGGCGTGGTCTCCCAGGAGACGTACCTGTTCCACGCCACGGTCGCCGAGAACCTGCGCTTCGCGAAGCCGGACGCGACCGACGAGGAACTGGTGGAGGCGGCGCGGATCGCGCACATCCACGACTACCTGATGTCGCTGCCCGACGGGTACGACACGGTGGTCGGCGAGCGCGGCTACCGGTTCTCGGGCGGGGAGAAGCAGCGCCTCGCGATCGCCCGAGCGATCCTGCGGGACCCGCCGGTCCTGGTCCTCGACGAGGCCACGAGCGCGCTGGACACGCAGACGGAGAAAGCCGTGCAGGCGGGCATCGACGCGGCGAGCGCCGGCCGGACGACGATCACGGTGGCCCACCGGCTCTCGACGATCCGCAACGCGGACGAGATCCTCGTGCTGGAGCGGGGCCGGGTCGCGGAGCGGGGCACGCACGAGGAACTGCTCGCCCTGGGCGGGCACTACGCGGCGCTCGTGAACCGGGACGCGCAGGAGCTGGCCGCCGCCTGATCCACGCCGCCGTGGGGCGGTACCGCCGGTGTCCTCGCCGGCGGTGCCGCCCCACCGCCGCGTGGAGCGCCGGTCGACCGTCCCCCGACCGGGCGACCCTACCGTCGGCCGAATGGAACCCTCGGACAACAGCACCTCGCTCATGGCGGGGATCGACCGCCGCTCCCTTCTCCGCGCCGGTACGGCCACCGGCCTCGGGCTCGCCGCCGCGGCCCTCCCGCTCCTCCCCTTGCAGCCCGCCTCGGCCACCCCGCCCGCGCCCGGCGGCCCCGAGCCCTCGGCACCCGAGCTGCGGCTCACCAAGTTCAAGGACCCGCTGCGGATACCGCCCGTGCTGCGGCCCCGCAACAGGGGCGACCACGACGAGCTGACCGTGCGCATGGTCACCGCCGACGTCACGCTGCATTCGGAGCTGCCGCCGGTGCCGATGTGGACCTACGAGGGCGTGTACCCGGGTCCGACGATCGCCGCGGCCGCCGGCCGGCCGCTCCGGATCACCTGGGAGAACCGGCTGACCGGGAACCTGCCCGTCAGGGCCGTCGACATCGGCCAGCCCCGCCCCTCTGCCGACCCGGTCTCCAACTACCCCGGCACGGAAGGCTGCCAGGAGGTCGAGGGCGTCGCCGATCTGCCGCCCTGGGTCGCGGTGCACCTGCACGGCATGCTCACCGGCGGCGGCAACGACGGCTGGATGGAGAATCTGATCGGCCCCGGGGACGTCCAGCTCAGCGCGTACCCGAACGACCAGGCGTCGACGACGCTCTGGTACCACGACCACACCCACCACGTGAGCCGCTTCAGCGTCTACGCCGGACTCGCCGGCCTCTTCGTCTCGCGCACCGCGGAGGAGGCGGCGCTCGGCCTGCCCGAGGGCCGTCAGGACGTGCCGCTCGTCCTCAGCGACCGGAACTTCGACACGGACGCATCCGGCGCCCCGGCCGGCCGCTCGGTGCACAAGGTGGAGATGATCGGCCCGCAGCGGCTGATGCGCGCGCACGCGGCCCCCTACACCCTGGTCAACGGGGTGGTATGGCCGTATCTGGAGGTGAAGCCGCGCTGGTACCGCTTCCGGGTGGTCAACGCCGCCAACTCCCGGATGTACCGGCTGATGCTGCTCGCGGACGGGGTGCCCGTGCCGGGCGCGCTGCGGGTGATCGGCACCGACCAGGGGCTGCTCGACCGGCCGGTCCCGGTGGACGGCGCCCTGAACCTCTCTCCCGGCGAACGGGCCGAGGTCCTGGTCGACTTCACCGTCTTCCGCGGCCGGACCCTGAAGCTGGTCAACACCTTCGAGGGGGTCACTCCCGGCGCCTCGGACCGGAGGAACGACCTCCTCGAACCCGACGTGATGCAGTTCCGCGTCGCCGACCGCCGGCCGGACACCTCCTACGCCCCGCCGGCCGTCCTCTCGGACTCCTTCCGACGGTTCGGGCACGCGGACCTGCCGCACGGGCACGCGCCCCGCTGGATCCTCATCACCGGGCCCGGCTCCTCGGGCGTCCCGGAGATGTGGGAGGCCGAGGAGATCGATCCGGCCGGCCTCACCTTTCCGACGGCCGGCGTCGTGCAGGTCCAGGACGCCCAGGGGGCACTGCGGACGCTGCGCGCGACGTCGAACGCGTACGACGACGGGCGCGCGTTCACCATCGCGCAGGGCAGCGTGGAGATCTGGAACTACCTCAACCTCACCGGTGTCCCGCACCCCATGCACATGCATCTGGGCCACTTCCAGGTGCTCGCGCGCGAGCACTACGACGTGACCGGCTTCGACCGGACGGCCCGGGGCACCGGCCGGCCGGTGACGTTCAGGGCGACGGCCCCGCTCGACGCGCACGAGACGGGCGAGAAGGACGTCATCCGGGTGGGGACCGCCGGGCGGATCGTCCCCGGCCCCGACGGCACCCCGGGCGAACTGGTCAGCGTCGCCGTCAGGTTCCCGGTCGTCGGCCGGGGCGTTCACCACTGCCACATGCTGGAGCACGAGCAGCACATGATGCGTCCGCTGGTGGTGAGCCCGGCCGCGCATCTGCACCTCGGCGGCCATCACTGACCGCACGGTGGAAAAACGGAGTGCCCGCCCGCCGGGGGAGGGACGGGACGGGCACTCGCGGTTTCCGCTCAGGGATTCAGTACCCAGGCGGAGTTGTGGGCGGCGAAGCCGATGTGCGGGTAGTACGCGGTCGCGGCCGGCGCCGACAGCAGCACGATCTTGGCCTGCGGCGCCTCCTTGCGGGTGGCGTCGATCAGCTCGCGGCCGATGCCGGAGCGCTGGTGGGCGCGGACCACGGCGATGTCGGAGAGGTACGTGACGTACGCGAAGTCCGAGACGCTGCGGGCGATGCCGATGAGCTCGCCGTCGACCCTGGCCGTGACGACCAGGTTGGCGTTGCGGACCATCGCGGCCATGCGCTCGGTCTCGTCGACGGGACGGCGCTGGCCGAGGCCGGACTCGCGGTAGACCCTCAGTACCTCGTCCAGATCGAGGTCGGGGCCGTTCTCCCGCTCAATGATCCAGCTCACGAAGGTGCTCCAATCGCTTGTAGATGACGTCATGGTGTACCAGGAAGCGCTCGGGCCCCAGCGGACCGGTGCGGATGCCCTCGCGGCCGAGCAGGGTGAGGAAGTCCTCCCCGTTCGCGGCGTCCTGGATCACCCGGTACGCACGCTCCCGCTCATGCCCGCTCTCCAGCAGTTCGGCGAGGACCGCCGAACTGTAGGCGAGCCCGCCGGTGTGGTCGATCGCGGCGCGCATCCGGTCGGGGTGCACGTCGAGGTCCCGGACGAGTTCGGTGGCCGAGACCACCTGGTAGTGGGCGACCGTGAAGGCGTCCGGCAGGACGACCCGTTCGACGGAGGAGTGGGACAGGTCACGCTCGTGCCAGAGCGCCACGTTCTCCAGCATCGTCCCCGCGTAGCCGCGCAGCAGCCGGGCGAGGCCGGTGAGCCGCTCGCTGGTCGTCGGGTTCCGCTTGTGCGGCATGGCGCTCGATCCCTGGTACGCGGTCGTGCGGGCTTCCTCGACCTCGCGGACCTCGCTGCGGGAGAGCAGCCGGATCTCGACGGCGACCTGCTCGACGCAGGCGCCGAGCGTGGCGATCGCCTGCACGAGCTGGGCGTGCCGGTCACGGGCCACGACCTGGCTCGGCGCCGGCTCCACACCGAGGCCGAGGGTCTCGCAGACGTGCTTCTCGACGAAGGGGTCGATCAGCGCGTACGTCCCGACGGAGCCGGAGACCGTGCCGACGGCGACCTGCGTACGGGCCTCCTCCAGCCGTCGCACCGAGCGGTCGAGGGCGAAGGCGAACCCGGCCAGTTTGTGGCCGAAGGTGGTGGGTTCGGCGTGCATACCGTGGGTGCGGCCGACGCACGCCGTGTCCCAGTGCGCGAGCGCCCTCTCGACCAGTACCGCGCGCAGCCGGCGCGCAGCGCCGGTCAGCAGGTCGCAGGCGCGGGCGAGGGTGCGCCCGAGAGCGGTGTCCACGAGGTCGTAGCTCGTCATGCCGAGGTGCACCCAGCGGGCGGAGTCGTCCGGCATGTCCTCGCAGAAGGCCGCGAGGAAGGCGAGGATCTCGTGGTCGCGCTCACGCTCCAGCTCCGCGACGCGCGCCGCCGTCGGCACCCGGGCGCTCCGGATGTCCACGAGGGAGGCCTCGGGGACCCGGCCGAGCAGCACCTGCGCCTCGGAGGCGAGGACCTCCACCTCGGCCCAGGTGGTGTAGCGGGCCTGATCGGACCAGAGTTCCGCCATCTCGGGCAGTGAGTAACGGGCTATCACGAGCGTCCTACCTCCTCGGGGACGGTTCGCCGGCGCCCCGCCGGGCACGGCGGCACGGCGGCGGCTCTCAGGCGGCCTTGCGGACGATCTCGACGGAACGGCCCTCCATCAGCGTGCGGACACCGGTCTCGCCGCCGGCGATGTCCATGTCCATGTCGTGCAGTCGGCGGATCACCTCCTGGACGACCTTGTCGGTCTGCGTCTGTGCGGTGCCCTCCCAGACGAGGTCGGGGAAGACGGTCAGGTGCACCTTCTCGTTGCCCTGCGTGAAGATGTTGACTTCCATGATGTCCCGAAGAGCCATACGGGCGTTGTAGATGAGGTTGTTCATAAGAGTCACCGTCTTTCGACGTCAGGTGTGCGCTGGGGGCTGAATTCGCCGTACGACATGGTGCCACGACGGAAGGGTCGGTGAACCGGGCGCGATGTTCAGCCCGTTCAACTGCGCGCGATCCTCATTCGAACACGGCCCCACGAATTCACGGTCATTGACAGAAAAACCGCGCCTTGGGGAATATCGAAGCCGTTCCCACATACGCCAGGCCGTGACTCACGAAAAGCATCCGGAGTGCCATGAAAATCCTGTTCGTCACCACAGGCAGCCAGGCCACCTACTATGCCGCCGCCCCACTGGCGACGGCCGCACGGAACGCAGGGCATCAGGTCATGCTGGCCGCTCACGAGCCGTGGGTGGAAACGGCGGAAGCCATCGGAATTCCCACGTTCTGCTTCACGGTCGACCCGATCCGCCACTTCATGCGGGTCACGAACCCGGGCCGCGGCCTGCGGTTCCCCCGTGAGCTCGGGGACGAGGAGATGTTCGGCCAGGGCCGCGGCTTCGCCCGGATGGGCCTCGCCGGCGTCGAGTCCCTGCTGGAGCTCGCCAAGGACTGGACCCCGGACGTGGTGGTGGGCAGCTCGCAGAGCTACGCGGCGATGCTGCTCGCCGCCCACCTCAAGGTCCCCTACGTCCGCCACGTCGAGTACCTGGGCATCCCGCTCACGGGCATCGACCCGGGCGCCGAGGCCGAGCTCCGCCCCGAGCTGGAGCGCCTGGGCGTGGACGGGCTGCTCAAGCCCGACCTGCTCCTCGACTCCACCCCTCCGTCGCTGCGCCCGGCGCACGACCCGGACGCCCAGCCGCTGCGGTGGATCCCCAGCAACCCGCAGCGCCGGCTGGAGCGGTGGATGTACACCCGCCCCGAGGGCCGCCGCCGTGTCCTGATCACCTCGGGCTTCCGCAGCCTGATGTTCCGCGACCCGGGCTGGTCCATGCCGCTGCTGGTCAGCGAGCTGAACAAGCAGAACGCCGAGGTCCTGATCGCCGCGTCCCCGGGTGCGGCCGAACGCTTCGGCGCGGACCTGGGCGACGCCCGCGTCGGCTGGATCCCCATGGACGTGGCCGCGGCCACCTGCGACCTGGCCGTCCACCACGGTGGCGCGACCACGGCCACGACGCTGATGGCCAACGGCGTGCCGCAGCTGATCATCCCGGAGAACCCGCCGGAGTTCCCGCCGAACTACCACCGCGAGGCCATCGCCAAGGCCATCAGCGACTTCGGCGCCGGCAAGACCCTGTGGCCGGTGGCCGATGCCCCGGACAAGGCGCCCGGCGAGACCATCGCCGCCGCCTGCCGTGAACTCCTGGAGGAGCCGAGCTACACCGAGCGGACGCGGTTCCTGGCCAAGGAGATCTCCACCCTCCCGACGCCGCAGGACATCGTGCCCAGGCTGGAGGCCCTGCTCCACCGCTAGGACCCCCGGGCACGCCCTGCCGCGTACGCGCGACGCCCCGAGACCGACGGTCTCGGGGCGTCGCGCGTACGCGGCAGGGCGTGTGGCGTACGGCGGCGGGGGAGCGGGGCGGGGGGCGTGCGTCATCGGCCGCGCGGAAAGCCGAAGGCCGGCCGGTGGGGCACCGGCCGGCCTTCGGGGACGGGGTCAGGACGCGACGAGGGTCTCCAGCTCGCGGAGGACCTCACCGGGCGTGGGCAGGGTGGCGGCCTCGGCGGCCAGCGCCCGGGTCCGCGCCGCGTACCCGGGATCGGCCAGGATCTCCCGGCAGCCGGCTGCGATCACCTCGTCGGGGTCACGGCCCTCCTCCGGGCGGTGCTTGTCGACCACGACGGCCGCCCCGACGGACGCCACGGCCTCGGCGACGGCCTTGCCGTAGCCGTTGTCGGGGATGATCAGCTGCGGCACGCCCGCGTTCACCAGCGTCATCGCCGTGGTGGCGCCGCCGTGGTGGACGGCCAGGTCGCAGGTGGGGGCGACCACGTCGAGCGGGATCCAGCCGATGCGCACGTCGCCGAGCTCCGCGCCGTACTTCTCGGCGGCCTCGGGGAGCGCGGCGATGAGCACGTCGGCGCCCGCCCCGGTGAACTCGCCGACCAGCTTCCGCAGCGAGCTGCCGGGGGTGTCGAGCATGAGGTTGCGGGTGCCCGCGGTGATGAGGACGCGGGGGCGGCCCTCGGGGCGGGTGTACATCCAGGGCTCGACGCGCTGCTGGCTGACCCGCGGGACCCAGCGCATCGCTTGGGCGGCGGGGGCGCCCTCGGGGCGGATCGGCGGCGGGCAGAGGTCGATGAAGAGATCGGGCTCGGGGAGCTCGGCCAGGCCCAGGCGCTCCAGCTCCGGCCGGAGTTCGGCGACGGCGGCGCGGTCACGGCGGGCCATCGGCGCGATGTGCCAGATGTGCCGGACGTACGGAACTCCGAGGCGGGCGGCGAGGACGCGCGGTACATGGGAGAGGCCGCCGACGACCAGGTCCGGGGTCCAGGTCCCGGTGAGCTCCAGAAGGGCGTCGAGGCGGGCCGTGGCCGTCAGCGACTCCTGGCCGTAGCGCATGCGCTCGGGGGTGATGCAGACCGCCGGGAGTCCGACGGAGGCCGCGGCGGCCATGAGCGGCTCGTCCGCGGCGAGCATGATCTGGTGCCCGGCGTTCCGGGCGGCGGCGGCGAGCGGGGCGACGCCGAAGACGGCCGCCTGGCTCCCTCCGACGGTGAACAGGATCTTCATGAAGAGGGGCCTCTTCCGGTGAGTGGGCGTATTCCTTGGTTCCACGCCGTGCGGCGCGGCGGGCGGACTCAGCCGGCCTGGGCCATCTCCATGATGTACTGGCCGTAGGCTGAGTTCGCGAGGCGGATGCCGAGGCGGTAGCAGGCGTCACGGTCGATGAAGCCCATGCGCCAGGCGATCTCCTCCAGACAGGCGATGCGCACGCCCTGGCGGTGTTCCAGGACCTGGACGTAGTCGCCGGCCTCCATGAGGGCGTCGTGGGTCCCGGTGTCGAGCCAGACGAAACCGCGGCCGAGGGGGATGAGCCGGGCCTCGCCGCGCTCCAGGTAGACCCGGTTGAGGTCGGTGATCTCCAGCTCGCCCCGCTCGGAGGGCTTCAGCTCCCGTGCGTAGTCGACCACCTTGTTGTCGTAGAGGTAGAGGCCGGTGATGGCCATGTTGGTCTGCGGATTGGCGGGCTTCTCCTCCAGTGCGGTCAGGCGGCCCTGGCCGTCGACCGTGCCGACGCCGTAGCGTTCGGGGTCGCGGACCGGGTAGCCGAAGAGGACGCAGCCCTCGATGTCCTGGCCGGCACGCTGGAGCATGGGGCCGAACTCGTAGCCGTGGAAGATGTTGTCGCCGAGGACGAGAGCGACGGAGTCGTCGCCGATGTGGTCGGCGGAGACCAGGAAGGCGTCGGCGAGACCGCGGGGCTTGTCCTGTTCCGCGTAGGTCAGGTTGATACCGAGCCAGGAGCCGTCGCCGAGGAGCCGACGGAACATCTCCCGGTCCTCGGGAGTGGTGATGATCTCGATGTCACGTATCCCGGCCAGCATCAGCGCCGACAGCGGGTAGTAAATCATCGGCTTGTCGTAGACCGGGAGCATCTGTTTCGAAACGCCCAGTGTGATCGGATGAAGCCTCGTTCCATTACCGCCGGCCAGGATGATGCCCTTCACCGTCGCACCTCCTTCGTGAATTCCCCCTCGATCTGAGCGGATGCCCGCACTCTATAGCGGGGGATCTAACGGCCGGAAGTCGCGTTCGAGGGCGTACCGGCCGCGAAGTCCGCGGGTGTTGACAAGTAAAGTTCTGCTTATCCAGTCTGACCTCATCCCGATTCAGGCATGCGAATTCCTCTTGCCCTTAGGTGGACTTGTGGACCTTGAAGATCTGACACCCGACCAGGAATCCGAGCGGAGAGCCGGTATCGGCATCATCGGGTGCGCCGACATCGCCGTGCGCCGGGCGATCCCCGCGATTCGGAAATCTCCGTTCGACCTCGTGGCGGTCGCGAGCCGCTCTCCGGCGAAGGCCGAGTCCGTCGCCGCCGACACGGGCTGCGCGGCCGTCGAGGGCTACGAGGCCCTTCTGCGCGCACCGGGAGTCGACGCCGTGTACGTCCCGCTGCCGAACAGCGAGCACGCGGAGTGGGCGCGCCGGGCGCTGGAGGCCGGCAAGCACGTCCTCATCGAGAAGCCGGCGGTGCCGAGCGCCGAGACCGCCCGGATGCTCACCGGTCTCGCCGAGGAGCGCGGGCTGCTCATCATGGAGAACTTCGCGTTCCTCCGGCACCCCCAGCACGACCTGGCCCAGGACCTGATCGCCGAGGGCGCGATCGGCGAACTCCGGTCCTTCAACGGTGTCTTCGGTATTCCGCCCACCGATCCGAACGGCATCAAGTACCAGGCGGAACTCGGCGGCGGCGCCCTGTGGGAAGTCGGCTGCTACCCGGTGCGCGCGGCCCAGGAGTACCTGGGCGGGGCGCTCGAAGTCCTCGGCGCTTCCTTGGAGTTCGATGCGAAGCTGGGCGTGGACGTGTCCGGTGCGACCCTGCTGCGCGACGGCTCCGGTGTCACCGCGCACTGCTCCTTCGGCCTCTCGCACGGCTACCGCTCGACGTACGACCTCTGGGGCAGCGAGGGGCGGCTGACCCTCGAATGGGCGTTCACGCCCTCACGCGAGGCCCGCCCCGTGCTGCGCGTCGAGCAGCGGGACCGGGACACGCGGATCGTCGCGCCGGCCTCGGACCAGTTCCTCGGCGTCTTCAGCGCCTTCCACGCGGCGGTCCGGGACGCCTCGGCCCGTCCGGCGCACCATCGCGAGCTGGTACGACAGGCCGATCTGATGGCCCGGATCCGCGCCCACGCCGGGTGAGGACGGCCTCCTGCCGGGACGAGAAGGACGGCAGCCGGTGCCCGAGGGCACCGGCTGCCGTCCTCATGTGCGCGCACCCGCGGGCGTCAGCCGTTCCGCAGGGCTGCGAAGGGGCGCGGCAGGCACTGCTCGTACGTGGGCAGGATGCCCAGCGCGGCCGCCTCCGCGAGGGTGGGCGCCGCCGCGTCCTTGTCCGAGCGGATCGGCGGTTCCTTCAGCTCCCACGGCAGGCCGATCTCCGGATCGAGCGCGTCGACGTCGATCATCGTGCCGGGCACGTACTCCTGTGAGCAGAGGTAGCTCATGCAGGTGTCGCCGGTCAGGGCCAGAAAGGCGTGGCCGATGCCGTCGGGCAGGTACACGGCCGTGCCGGTCTCCGGACTCTGGTGCGTGACGTCGTACTGCCCGAACGTCGGAGAACCGACCCGGAGGTCGACCGCGATATCGAGCGCGCTGCCCCGAACGCAGGTCACGAACTTCGCCTGACCGGGCGGGACCTTGGTGCCGTGAATTCCCCGCAGCGTGTTCTTCAGGGACACCGAGTAATTCACCTGCCGGACCGAGAAGTCCCAGCCGCTCTCGGCCAGGATCTCGCTGGCACGCACCGACTCGAAGAAATGCCCCCGACGGTCGCTCAGCGGTTCCGGCTCGACGCGGTAGGCGCCCGGGAGCGTCATTTCCGTGATCAACACAGGATCAGCTCCTCGTCGGCTCAGCCCGCCGCGACCGGGGCGCCGGCCGCTTGGGCGATCCGCTGCCGCATGGCGGCGGAGTCGTTGGCGTGCGGGAACTCCTCGTCGGGGACGTCGACCCCGAGGAAGGCGCACAGCGGGTCCCAGCCCTGGCGCACGTCGTAGACGAGCACCTTGTCGGCGCCGAGGGCGCGCACGATGTCCTCGTTGTGCCGGCGGTACGCCGCGACGGCGTGGTCCTGGTCCTCGAAGCGGCCCTCGAAGACGCCGTCCCAGATCATGGTGCTGACGATGCGGAGCAGCCGTTCCTGGCGGGAGCCGGGCTCCGGCGGACGCTCCTTGCTGCGCAGGACGAACTGGTAGAGCGTGTCGTACGTGCTCCGGTACCAGCCCTCGGCGTCCCGGACGGTGACGACGAACCTGGCCTCCGGGAAGGCCTCAGCGAGCTGCCGGTAGTAGACCGTGCAGGGACCGTCGACCGCGGAGGAGTACCCGGCGAACACCGCCCGCCAGTCGGGGTCCTCCCCGTCGCAGACGATCCTCTCCCACTGCTCCAGGCGCGCGTCGTCGTCCACGATGTCGAACATGTGGAAGGAGGGCCCCAGTCCCAGCCGGTCCAGGGCCACCTTCAGCGAGGTCGTGCCGGTCCTGCCCAGACCGGCGTTGATGAGCTTCACGGTTACGCATCCTTCCGTCAGCGCCAGACCGCGGGGGCCTGGTTGGAGGCGACGTTGACCCGGTTCCACATGTTGACCAGGCCGACATGCATGAGCAGGGCGCCGAGCTGCTCCTCGGTGAAGTGCCGGGCGCACTCCTCCCACACCGCGTCGGAGGCCATGTGCTCCGGGTCCGCCAGGAGCGTGACGGCCTCGGCCATGGCGAGGACGGAACGCTCGGCGTCCGTGAAGACGGTCTCGGTGCGCCAGGTGGCGACGAGCGGGAGGCGGTCGTCGGCGCCGTTCGCCAGGCCGGCCGGGTCCACGAGGGTCCAGTCGCGGCCGTTGATCTCGCTCACGCGCAGGCGGACGAGGTCGAGGGTCGCTTGCGGGATGCCGACCTTGCCGATGACCTCGGACAGGTCGAGCAGAGGCTGCAGGGCACCGGGAACGACCAGGGAGGGGTTGTCCATCCGTGGAGTCATCGGGTCTTCTCCTGTGCGATATGTATGGGGGAATTATCTGGGAAACATGCTGCTTCGGTGGCTGTCACATTCGCAAGAAATCACGTTCAACTGTGGATCGGAAGCAGATGTAACGCCCGTTCCCGATAGGTGAGTTGCGCGTAATTCTGGCAATGACTTGTATGGGTCTCGTGTCAGAGTCCACAACGACGAAGAGCAGGCAGCCGGTCCGCCACGGCATTCACACCACACGGAAATCTCTTCTCGACGGTCATTCCACGGTCACCGGTCACGTCCTCGACGTGCTCGGTGCGATCCGCGCGACGGACCCGGAGATCGGCGCGTACGTCGAGGTCGCCGAGGCCCGCGCGCTGCGCGAGGCCGAGGCGGCCGACCGGCTGCTCGCCGTCCTCGGCCCGGCCGCCTTCCGCGACCGGCCGCTGCTCGGCAGCACCGTGTCGGTGAAGGACCTCATCCAGACCGAGTCCCTCGGGACCCGTCGCGGCTCGCTGCTGCCGAACCGCCGCGAGCCGGCCGACGCGCCGTCCGTGGCGCGGCTGCGCGCGGCGGGCGCGATCGTCGTGGGCAAGACGACCACGTCCGAGTACGGTTGGAGCGCGAGCACGGTGAGCCGGGTCTGCGCTCCCACCCGCAATCCCTGGGCGTACGACCGGACCGCGGGCGGCTCCAGCGGCGGGTCGGCGGCGGCCGTGGCGGCGGGAATGTGCACCGTCTCGCTCGGCACCGACGGCGCGGGCTCGGTCCGCATCCCCGCCGCCTTCTGCGGCGTGGTCGGCTTCAAGCCCTCGTACGGGCTCGTTCCGTACGTCCCGCCGTGCCCGGAGCGGCTGTCCCATGTGGGGCCGCTGGCGCAGAGCGTGGCGGACGTCGCCGAGCTCATGAAGGTGCTCGCCGGTCGCGACGGCCGCGACCCGGACTCGGCCGGTGTGCGCTCGGCCCCCGGGCGGGCGGCGGGACCGCTGCGGATCGGCTGGATCGAGTTCCCCGGTACGTCGGCCCCGGTGCGTGACGTCACGGAAGGCGTGCTGCCGGTCCTCGCCGCGCTCGGCCATCGGGTCGAGCGGGTCGAGGTGCCGTTCTCCGATCCGTACGGCGCGCTCGTGGACATCCTGGCCGCCGCCGACGCGCACGGCACCGCCCCCGAGGACGACGCCCGGTGCGACCGGGGCAGGCTCGCGGTCGTGCGGTACGGGCGCTCGCTCGGCGCCGCTGCGGTCGCGCGCGCCGAGGACACCCGGCTCGCGCTGCGGATCCGGCTCGCCGCGGTGATGGACTCCTACGACCTCCTGGTGATGGCGACCGTACCGATCGAGCCGTTCGCGGCCGAGGCGATCGCCCCGCCCTGGGCGGCCGACCCGGCCGAACTGCGCTGGCTGGCCTGGTCGCCCGCCACGTACCCCTTCAACCTCACCGGTCAGCCGGCCCTGTCGCTGCCCGTCGGCCTCACGCCCGCCGGCCTGCCGGTCGGCCTCCAACTCGTGGGCCGCGTCGGTGACGACGGCCTCGTGCTCCAGACCGCCGAACGCGTCGAGGCGGCCCTCGGCCTCGCCCTGGCCCCTCCGGGCCGGCCGCCGGAAGGGAAATGATCATGCTCCCCGCATCGTGGCCTCCGAACGGCGAGGGGGCGGCACCGGACGTCCCCCGCACACCGCCGGGCGCGGGGGCGGCCCGGCCGACGACGACGTCGCGCTCCCGGCCGCCGGACTCTTCGCGACGGCCCCCGGCCCCGCTCCGGCGCGCCCCCATCTCTCCCGCGGAAGGAAAGTGAACATGGTCTCCAGGTCGTGGGCCACACTCGGCGAGGACAGCGGCGTCGGCCGCCCCTCCTTCGTCGCCGAGTTCGGGCTCTGGGACGAACGCCAGATCGCGGCGGCCGAGCAGGTCGAACTCCAGCTCGCCGAGGTCGACCTCGTGCGGGTCGCGTTCTGCGACCCGCACGGGCTCGCCCGCTCCAAGACGGTCCCGGCCGAGGTGTTCCGCTCGGTGCTCCGCAACGGCATGGACTTCAGCGCCGGGCCGTTCCTCTTCGACACCGGCCACGCCGTCGCCGTCGACTTCCTCGCGGACGCCGGGGTCGGCGTCGGCGAACTCCTGGGAGCGGGCGACTTCGTGCTCGTCCCCGACCCCCGTACCTTCCAGGTGCTGCCCCGGGACAAGGGCGCGCGCACCGCCTGGGTACTCGGCGACGAGTACCTCCGCGACGGCACCCCGCACCCCCTCTCCTCGCGCGACGTGCTGCGCCGGGTCCTCGCCGAGTACGCCTGCCACGACCTGTCGCCGGTCATCGGCCTGGAGGTCGAGTGGTACCTGACCCGGCTGGCCGGCGGTCCCGTCGGCAACGAGGGCAACGGCTTCGGCACCCAGGGACCGGCCCCCCAGGTGGTGGCCGTCAACCCCGGCTACCAGTTCAACCTCGACTCCGCCTACGACTCCGTCGCCGACATCGCCGACCCCCTCGCCGCGATGCTGACGCGTCTCGGCCTGCCGCTGCGCTCCTTCGAGCACGAGTCGGGCCCCGGCCAGCTGGAGACCACCTTCAACCCCCTGCGGGCCCTCGACGCCGCCGACGCGATGCTGCTGCTCCGCACCCAGCTCAAGCAGGAGTGCCGGCGCCTCGGCCACCACGCGTCCTTCATGACGCTGCCGCGTCTGGAGAGCTTCGACGCCAGCGGCTGGCACCTCCACCAGTCCGTCAGCAGCGCCAAGACGGGGCGGAACCTCTTCGCCGAGGGCGACGGTCTCCAGGACGCCGTCTCCGCCGACGGCCGGGCGTACATCGAGGGACTGCTCTCCCGCGCCCGGGAGTTCTGCCTCCTCTCCGTGCCGACCGTCAACGGATACCGGCGGCTCGCGCCCGAGTTCACGCTCGCGCCCACCACTGTCGACTGGCAGTTCGAGAACCGCAGCGCCATGGTCCGGGTGCTCAGCGGCGGCAGCGCCACCCATGTCGAGAACCGCATCGGGGAGCCCTGCGCCAACCCGTACCTCCTCATCGCCGCCCAGCTGCACGCGGGACTCGAAGGGATGCTTGCCGGGCCCCCGACCGCCGCCCCCGCCTCGCGTCCCCGGCTACCGCGGACACTGCGCGAGGCGCTCGACGCCTTCCGCACCGGCGAGAGCACCGAGCGGCTGCTCGGCGCCCCGCTCAAGGCGTGCCTGGCCAAGCTGAAGGAGAGCGAGGCCGACCGGTTCGACGCCTGGTCCGCCACCGCCCCGCCGGAGGCCCTCGCCGGCGCCGTCACCGAATGGGAGCACCGCGAGTACTTCGGTGCCTTCTGAACCACCGTTCCCCGCCCCACCCGTGTGTCCCACCAGAGAGGAAGAGGGTGACCACACCGTGCCCGAGGTGAAAGAGACCCCGTCCGGAGCCGACACCGCTCGCGCCGAGCGGATCGCCGAGCGCTCCCGCGACGAGAACTGGAAGAAGCCCCCGCGTCGCATCGAGACGTCGGAGTGCATCACGTGCGACACGTGCCTGCGCAGCTGCCCGCCCGAGTTCGGGGCGATCTTCGACGACGGGCTCAACGTCGTGATCGTGCCCGAGCTCTGCTCCGGCTGCCCGAAGTGCGTGATGGTCTGCCCCGTCGACTGCATCTACGTCGACGAGGACTGGACCGCCACCGAGGCCCGCATGTGGGAGCACATCGAACTGACCAGAGGAGGGACCGCATGACCATCCCCACCGAGCCGGACCGGACGCTCGACCGGCGGGCCGCGATGGCCAAGGCCCGCCGGAGCCGCCGCCCGAGCAGACTCGGCAGCGCCGCCGGGGTCGCGGAGCGGCCCGATCCGCCGGGCGCTCGGGACGGCGGGTTCCCGGTCCTGCTCCGGAAGACCTGGCGACAGGCGCTCGACGCCCCCGACCTCGGCACCGCTGTCGATATCCTCCTCACGCTCGGCGGGCACGTCCCGGCCGACATCCAGCTGCGGGCGCTGCCCGTGAAGGAGGAGGCCGCGCTCAAGGTGCTCGTCGGCCGCAACTGGCGGAAGGACGGCCGGGCCACCGACCGGCCCGAGGACGCGGACACCGCGTTCCTCGGCGAGATCGGCCTCGACCGCAGCGGCCGCGTCCTGCTCCGGGTCCCGTCCGGGGGCCCGCTGAGCGGTGAGGCCGACCTGGTCGACGGCGTCCTGCACGTTCCGTGGTCCGCCGAGGACCTCGCCGACTACCAGGTCGAGCTGGCCCTCGCCACCGACCGCTGGCACGCCTCCGTACGCGACTGCCGCAACTGGCTCCACGAGGCCGGCGCCGAGGGCCGGCGCGAGGTCCTGGAGCAGCTGACCGAGGCGGCACTGCGGACGGCGCCGTTCGTCCTGTACGCCGGCGACCGGCGGTACACGAACTTCCGCGACCAGAACAACCTCACCGGCAAGACACTGCGTCCGGGACATCCCGACTGCGTGCTGAGCAGCCTGCGCACGATCCCGCTGGAGCTGTGGGCGGACAGCGACGTCCTGTTGGTCGTCTGCCTGACGCTGCTCGTGCGCTCGGCCGGGTACGCCCGGATCGAGGAGGCCAACGGGACACAGCTGACGCTCGACCACGTGGCGCTCCTCCTGGAGCGCACGCGCGCCGCCTACGACGCCGCGGCGCCCGGCCTGCCCCCGGTGCCGGCCCCCGCCGCGCACGGCGTGCTCGCCCTCGGCGAGCTGGCCGACGCGCTGGCCGCCCGCCGCCGTGAGCTGATGGGCTCCTCGGTCCAGCTCTACCGGGAGATCCACGGACCGCTGATGCACAAGATCGAACGGGTCTCGGGCCCCGTGAAGCACGAAGCGGCGCGTCTGGAGGCCGTGTTGTGCGCCCGGCTGAGCGAACGTCTGCCGGTATCCGGCGCCACGTTCGCGGAGCTGTCCGCGGCCCTGGAGGGTTCCCCCGGCTGGCTGGCGGAACCGCACGGCGACTTCGGCTCCGGCCTGGAGTCGCTGGTGTACGAGACGGTGACGGCCGCCACGGTCGTCTTCGAGGCGGACTTCGCGATGAGCCGCGGCATGCGGTCGCTCCCGGCGCTGATCGAGGCGCTGCGCGCGGAGGCGTACCCGACGATCGCCGCGTGGGAGATCCCGCACTTCTTCTGCTGCGTGGTGCCTTCGGAGGAGTCGAAGCAGCTCTTCGGCGGCTCGCCGTCCCGGCTGGCCGACACCGCGTGGGCGATCTCCTCCCGGATGCAGTACAACTCCTGGCACTTCCTGGTCGGCAACCTGCCGAAGGTGCCCGAGATCGCGGCGCGCGACCACTTCGTTCCGCCGGCGATCCCGGACATCGCGTACTACTCCGACCAGCACCACAACGGGCACGTCGCGGCCCGGGTGCGGTTCACCGTCCGCAGCCCGCAGGCGGTGGAGGTCCTCGGCCGGCGCTTCAACGGCTTCATGGACCTCCGGCTGCTGCGCTGCGAGGGGCTCCCCTTCGACGAGCAGGACCTGCTGGCCGCCGATCGAGCGTCCGCCTTCGTCGCGGGGGCCACCACCCTGGCGGCCGCGCTGGTCGCCGAGGGCACGGACATCGAGGTCACCTCCTTCGACTCGCGGTGGCACTGGGCCACGATCGCCGGGTGAAGCGGCGCGGACACCACGTAGGGCCCCTGGCGTTGCCAGGGGCCCTACGTCTGTGGGGGGTTGGTCCGGGGATCAGCTCGCGGCGGCGGCCACCGGCTGCTCGGCGGAGCGGGTGTGGACCGCGCGGTAGCCGTTCCAGTCGACGCTGGTGGTCAGGGCGTACCGCTTCTCCTGGTAGGCGTCACGGGCCCGGATCCACTGGGCCTCGGGCTGGTTGCGGAAGGAGTCGTAGAACACCTTGCCGTCCCACTGCGAGTAGACGACGACGAAGTCGTTGTCCGTGCCGACGGTGGCCAGGGTGCCCTGGCCACCGTCCAGGTTGCGGGAGCGGATGCCGCGCATGACGCTCTGCGAGCGGTAGCCGGGGACGTCCACCAGCCACTCGTGGGCGGCACCCAGGGTGTCGACCAGGGTGCCCTGCTGGTTCGGCTTCACGCCGAGGATCTCGATGACCGTGTAGTCGTCGCGCTCGGGCGAGACCTCGGTGACGTCGCCGTACCCGGGGTGACGCTGGCTCAGCTCGACCTCGGTCTGCATCAGGCGGACGTAGGTGGTGATCTCGCGGAAGACCGGGACCGTGTGGTGCTTGAACTCGGAGTCGTTGTAACGGGACTCCAGGTCCTCCATGCCCCGCCACTGGATGAAGTTGGCGGTGCCCGGGTTCTGCTGGCCGCGGTGGACGGTGCTGGAGATCCAGCCCGGGTAGGCGGCGACGTCCACGATCTTCTTCATCTCGTCGACGAGGGTGTCGACGCGGTCGCGGGAGTCGGTCTTGAAGAGGTTGAGGACGGTCAGGTGGCCGGCCTCGGGGCTGATGATCGGCATTGCTGCTCCTTGGACAAGAGAGGTGGGGAGGAGAGGGCGGCGCCCCGCGGGGAGCGCGCGGCGCCGGCTGTCGCTCAGTTCTGGGAGGCGGTGCCGAACCAGCGGCTGAGGGCGTCCCCGAGGCCCTCGGTGCCGGCCTGGGCGGCGGCGATCCAGGCGGTGTAGCCGTCGGGGCGGACGAGGACCGCGTCCACCCCGGCGAGCGGTCCCTCGGGGCGGACCGCGGCGGTGACGACGTCGACGCGGTCGGCCCACGGCGCGGCCGCCCGGGCGACGGCGGGGTCACCGGTCAGGTCGAGCAGGACCGGGCGCCCGGCGTGCAGGGTCTGGTAGGCGGTCGTCTCGCCGTCCTCGCCCGTGAAGGCGAAGTCCGGAAGACGGCGGCCGAGCAGCGGGTGCTCACCGGCCCCGGCGTCGTACGTGATGTCGAAGCCGGTGACGAGGCCGACGAGGTGCTTGCGGACGTCCTCGTGGGCGAGGAGTTCGGCGAAGACGGCGCGCATCGGGTCCATCTCGGGGCCGCCGAGGTACAGGCTGCGCTGGGCGAGCGTGTTGGCGATGATGCGGGCGGCGACCGGGCGGCGCTCGGTGTCGTACGTGTCGAGCAGCCCCTCGGGGGCGTGGCCCTTGAGGGTGGCGGCGAGCTTCCAGCCGAGGTTGACGGCGTCGCCGAGGCCGGCGCTGATGCCCTGGGCGCCGATCGGCATGTGGATGTGCGCCGAGTCGCCGGCGAGGAAGACGCGCCCCTTGCGGTAGGCGGCGGCCTGCCGGCTGGAGTCGGTGAAGTAGCTGAGCCAGACGGCGTTGCCGCCCGAGATGTCGTCGCCGGTGACCCGCTTGAAGGAGTCGGCGACCTCCTGGAAGGTCGGCGGCTCGGAGGTCGGGCGGACGCCCGCGCCGCGCTCGAAGCAGACGACGCGCGTGGTGTTGGGGCCGACCGGTAGGACGACGACCATGCCGGCGTCGCCCAGCTCGCCGGTGGGGCGCAGCCGCACCTGGACGTCGGTGACGTCGGCCATCAGCATCTCGATGGTGGCGTCGGTGCCGGGGAAGTCGATGCCGGACAGCTTGCGGACTTCGCTGCGGGAGCCGTCGGCGCCGACCAGGTAGCGGGCGCGGAGGGTGCGCGGGCCCTCGGGGGTGTCGGCGGTGACCTCGACGCCCTCGGAGTCGTCGGCGAGACCGGTGACCTCCCAGCCGCGGCGGATCTCGGCGCCGAGACCGGTGGCCCACGTGGTGAGGTTGGCCTCGGTGAAGGCCTGCGGGACACCGCGTACGCCGAAGTTGCCGCCGGGCAGGATGGTGTAGTCGAGCGGCATGCCGCCGAAGTGGCCGAACGGGATGACGCCCATCTCGCCGAAGGACTCCAGGAGACCGCGCTGGCCGAACTCCTCCATGGTGCGGGCGGAGAAGCCGAGGGCGCGGGACTGGCGCATCGGCTGGGCGAGCCGTTCGAGGACGAGGGCCTCGACGCCGGCGAGGCGGAGTTCGCCGGCGAGCATGAGTCCGGTGGGGCCTGCCCCCACGATGATCACGTCGGTGTCACATTCCTGCACTGTCGTTCCTGCCTTCCATGGGTGTCGGGTGTACCGGAAGCCGGTCGTCGAGGTTGCTCGCCATCGAGGTGAGATGGCGGCGGACTCCGGGGAGGGCGATCACCTCGGAGAGGACCGCGCGCAGCGGTTCGGTCTCCGGACCGCCGAGCATCAGCTGTTCCTGGGCCGCGACGTGGTCGAGGACCCGGGCGGCGGCGGGGTGCCGCACCTCGTGGTAGCTGTCGAGGAGTCCGGGCGCGGCCGTGCCGCGTACGGACTCGGCGAGTTTCGGGCCCAGGTCGACCGCGTCCTGGAGCCCGGTGTTGAGGGCCTGGCCGCCGACCGGCAGGTGCCAGTGGGCGGCGTCGCCGGCCAGCAGGACCCGGCCGCGCCGGTAGCTGACGGCCTGTCCCCTGGAGTTGTCGAAGGCGTCGAGCCAGAGCGGGACACCGCCGGAGACCTCCTCTCCGGTGACGTGCCGCCAGGTGTCGACGACCTCGGTGAAGCGGGGCGGGCCGGCGCGGACGGGCACGGGCCCGCCGAAGGCGTGGACCATGATCCGGGTGACTCCGTCGCGGGTGTTGGCCACGGCGAAGCCGTCGGTGAGCCGCTCGAAGCGCCGGTCGCGGACGGTGAGCCCGCGGATGTCGGCGCGCAGCAGCTCCCTGGTGGCCGGGGTGGCGGTCACCGGGATGCCGGCGAGCCGGCGGACCGTGCTGCGGGCTCCGTCGCAGCCGACCACGTACGCCGCACGGAGACCGAGCGGCCCTTCGGGGCCCTGGATCCGGCAGCGGACGTGGTCCGGCCGCTCGGTGAGCTCCGTCAGTTCGTGGGAGCGGAGCGTCTCGACGCCCAGTTCCGCGGCGCGGGCGGCGAGGGCGGCCTCGGTCCGGTACTGGGGGACCTTCCAGTTCCCGGCGAACGGGCTGTCCACCGGGGTCAGCGCGAAGCCGAGGCCCCCGAAGTGCGTACGGGGTTCGTGCGCGGACTCGGCCAGGAGGGCGCCGAAGTCGCGTTCGTGGAGCAGCTCGGCGGTCCGTGTGGAGAGCTGGCTGGCGCGTGACTCGGTCATCGGCCGGGCCAGCTTCTCCACCAGGACCACCGGGACCCGGGCTCGTCCCAGCTCGCAGGCGAGCAGGAGCCCGACGGGGCCCGCGCCGACGATGACGACCGGCACGTCCGCCCGGGTCGGGGTCATGACTCCGCGCCTCCGGCGGCGAGGGCCTCGGCGTGGGCCTTGGCGAGGCCGAGAGTGGCGAGGCTGTTGGTGCTGAGCGCGCTCTGGACGAACGCGGCGGCGGTCTCGGCCGTGGCGTCGGCGCCGAGCACCTTGGTGATGTTCTCGGTGTTGATGCGCACGGTGTGGCGGGAGGTGACGGCGACGCCGCCGTCGCGCTCCTCGATGAGCCAGCGGCCGGTGTGCAGGGTCATCAGGGCGGGCAGGACGATCTGCTTGTAGACGATCGTCGTGGCCGGGGTGCAGACGCGGACGGAGCGGGTCGTGTGGGTGCTGCCGTCCTTGGCCCGGGTGTCCATCTCCAGGACCTGGAGGCCGGGCTCGTCCTCGTCGAGCTGGACGCGGCCGACGTGCGGCAGGCGCTCCTGCCAGAGCTGGGCCTCGTTGAGGAAGTCGTAGACGTCCTTGCCCCGGCCTTCGACGTGGACGGTGTCCTCGAAGGTGATGAGCCCGTCGGTGCCGGCGGCCTCGGCGCTCGCCTTGAGGGCCTGGAGCTCGGAGCCGCTGTTGCGGTCGACGGCCTGCCGGATCCACTCCAGGTCGGCGGGGTCGTCGGTGGCGGCGTGGAAGTCGTGCAGGAGGCGGACCCGGGAGGTGGCCTCGGTGAGGGGCTCGACCACCCAGGCGCCGCCCATGCCGCCGACGGGGTGCTGCGAACGCTCCTGGCGGAACGTCACCTCCAGCTTCGCGGCGTCGTGTTCCCGCCGGGAGGTCCAGGTCTTGGCGGTGCCGTTGGCGGTCGCCCAGAGCCGGATCAGCTCGGATTCGCCCGTGCGCTCGACGACCTCGGCGTGGACGGTCGGCGGGAAGGTCTCGGGCCAGCGGGTGACGTCGGCGACCAGTGTGTACACCAGTTCGGCGGGGGCGTCGACGTCGATCGTGTGCTCGGTACGGTGGATCTCGTGCTCGGTCACGTGTGTGTCTCCTCGGAAGTAGCGGGGCGGCCCGTGGCCTGCCTCAGGCGGCCGTGGCCTCGCCGAACCAGCGCCGCAGCGAGCTCTCCAGCGTGCCTCCGGCCGGAGCGGCCCAGGCGATGTAGCCGTCCGGGCGGATGAGGACCGACTCCGTCGCGGCCCCGCCCTCCTCCGGTCCGGCGGGGAAGGTCCGGACACGGACCACGTCGACCCGGCCGGACCAGCCGGCGGCCGTCGCGGCCGTGGCGCCGGTCGCGTCGGCCGTGATCAGGACGCCACGGGCCGGATGCAGCAGACGCGCGACCCGGTCGGTGCCGCCGTCGGCGAGCTCCAGCTCGCGGTCGGCCATCCGGCTGCCGAGCAGCGGGTGGTCCGCCCCCTCGGCCGCCGCGCCGACCTCGTACACGATGTCGAAGCCGCTGACCATGCCGGAGATGTGCCGGGCCGCCGCCGGGATCGCGAAGAGCTCGGCCATGACGGTCCGCAGCGGCTGCACCGAGTTGCCGGTGAGGTTGAGCATTCCCTGGGCGAGCGTGCCCCGCAGGACGCGGGCACCGACCGGGTGCCGCTCGGAGTGGTACGTGTCGAGGAGCCCCTCGGGGGCGCTGCCTTTGACCGTCGCAGCCAGCTTCCAGCCGAGGTTGTAGGCGTCCTGCACGCCGACGCTGAGGCCCTGGCCGCCGGCCGGCAGGTGGATGTGCGCGGCGTCGCCGGCGAGCAGCACCCGGCCGCGCCGGTACTCGGTGGCCTGCCGGGTGGCGTCGGTGAAGCTGCTCACCCAGCGCGCCTCGCCCTGGTGGATGGAGTCGCCGGTCAGCCGCTGCCAGGCGTCCGCGACCTGCGCGAAGGTGACCTCGGCGCGGTCCGGCGGGGTGCCGTTCTCGCAGACGATGATCCGGGTGTAGCCCTCCTCCAGCGGCGCGGCCATGACCATGCCGTTGGCGAAGAGTTCGCCGATCATGCGGGGCTTGATGTCGACGCCCCTGACGTCCGCGAGGTACATCTCGCGGGTGGCGTCGGAGCCGGCGAACTCGAAGCCCGCCAGGTGCCGGACGGTGCTCCTGCCGCCGTCGCAGCCCACCAGGTAGCGGGCGGAGTGCTCCTCGGACCCCTCGGGGCCGGTCACGGTCACGGTCACGCCGTCGGCGTTCTCGGCCAGACCGGTGAGCCGGTAGCCGCGGCGCACGTCGGCGCCGAGCTCGACGGCCCGGTCCTCCAGCATCTCCTCGATCTTGTACTGGGGCGCGCCGCGGACACCGAAGTGCGAGCCCTCCAGGATCCCGTAGTCGATCGGGATGCCGCCGAAGTGGCCCTGGCGGGTGATCTCGGTGTTCTTCAGGCGTTCGAGGAGGCCGCGCTGCTCGAACATCTCGGTGGCGCGGGCGGTGAAGCCGATACCGCGCGACTCCCAGCTCCGTTCGGTCCGCTGCTCGAAGACGACGACGTCGGCGCCGCCGAGGCGGAGCTCGGCCGCGAGCGTCAGCCCCGCGGGCCCTGCCCCGATCACTATGACATCGGTATTCATGACTTCCTGTCCTGAGCCTCGGATTCTGCGGGGGAGGGGAAAGAGAGGGGGAGGGAGCCGGCGTCACATCCGGCCGGACCGACCTCAGACGGTGGGGACGGCCTCGATGACGGAGATCGGCGCGGAGGTGGGGACGGCGCGGGTGAGGGTGAAGCCGGCCTTCGCGAACAGCTCGCGGTACTCGTCGAGCGTGCGCTCCTGGGCGCCCAGCATCAGCATCAGCCAGAGGTCGATGGCCTGGCCGAGGTGGTGGTCGTTGCCCTCCGGGAGGACGTACTCCATGACGAGCAGCCTGCCCTCGGGGCCCATCGCCTCACGGGCGTTCCTCAGCGCCGTGATCGCGTCTTCCTCGGAGAAGTCGTGGATGATGTGCTTGAAGAGGTACGCGTCACCGCCCGAGGGCAGCTTGTCGAGGTAGCCGCCGTGCTCGATGGTGAAGCGGTCCGCGACCCCGGCGGCCTCGAAGTACGCCTGGGAGTCGACGGTCGCGACCTCGGAGTCGTAGAGGACCCCCTTGACGTTCGGCGCCTTCTGGAGGATGCCCGCGAGCAGGTTGCCGCGGCCGGCCACGACATCGACGACGGTGCCGAACTGCGAGAAGTCGTACGCCTCCACGATCGGGGCCGTCTCGGACTCGGAGAGGCCGCCGAAGGCGTGGAAGAAGACCTGTGCGTACTCGGGGTTGGCGTGGAAGAAGTCCAGCGCGCCCATGCCGCGCAGCTTCGGCAGGTTCGGCTCGCCGGTCTCGACGGTCGTCAGGAGGTGGCCCCACTCCTCGTGCAGGGTGGGGTGGCTCATGAGCACCGCGAAGCCACGCATGGTGTCCGGGGCGTCCTCGCGCAGCTTGTCGGAGAGCGCGGTGTTCTCGAAGGAGCCGTCCTCGCGGACCGCGAAGACGCCGTGGCCGGCGAGGGCACGCAGCACGCGGCGGACCGACTTGGCGTCGGCGCCGACACGCTGGGCGATCTCATCGACCGCGAGCGGGCCCTCGGCGAGGACGTCCGCGACGCCGAGCCTGGCCGCGACGGAAAGGGCCTGGGTGATGACCGCACCCTGGATGAGATTGAGCAGCGCATAGGAATCCGACTGGTCGCGGACCTCGGGCGTAGCGGGCATGGTTTTCCTTTCGAAGCGCCTTTTCCGTGGATTCCTGGACGATAGGTCGGCACTTATCGGGCCCGCAACCATGGTTTTTGAATCTGTTGACTCGAACGTTCAACCGGAGAATATGGGCGGTTGAACGCTGTCACCTCCACCTCCGCTCGACCGGGAATCCTGTCGTCCTTGCCACGTTGTCCCGGTACCACATACACCCCGAGAAGGAGCAGGCTTCATGGCGGAAAAGGGACAGCAGGTAGCGCTGGTCACCGGCGGCACGAGCGGCATCGGCCTGGCCGTCGCCGAGAACTTCGCGCGCCAGGGCCACCGCGTCTTCATCTGCTCGCGGAACGCCGAGAACGTCACCGAGACGGTCGGCAAGCTGCGCGCGGAGGGTTACGAGGTCGACGGCGCCGCCGCCGACGTCAGCAGGACGGAGGACGTCACGCGGCTCGTCGAGGCGGCCGTCTCGCGCTACGGAGCGATCGACATCCTGGTCAACAACGCGGGCCGCAGCGGCGGCGGCGTGACCGCGGAGATAGCCGACGAGCTCTGGTACGACGTCATCAACACCAACCTCACCAGCGTCTTCCTGGTGACCCGGGCCGTGCTCACCCTCGGCGGCATGCGCGACAAGCAGAGCGGCCGGATCATCAACATCGCCTCCACGGCCGGCAAGCAGGGCGTCGTCCTCGGAGCCCCGTACTCGGCCTCCAAGCACGGCGTCGTCGGCTTCACCAAGGCCCTCGGCAACGAGCTCGCCCCCACCGGCATCACCGTCAACGCCGTCTGCCCGGGGTACGTCGAGACGCCGATGGCCCAGCGCGTCCGCCAGGGCTACGCCGCCGCGTACGACACCTCCGAGGACACCATCCTGGAGAAGTTCCAGGCCAAGATCCCGCTCGGCCGCTACTCCACGCCCGAGGAGGTCGCCGGCCTCGTCGGCTACCTGGCCTCGGACACCGCCGCCTCCATCACCTCGCAGGCGCTCAACGTCTGCGGCGGCCTCGGCAACTTCTGATCCCCGAGACGGCAGAGACATCAAGGAGGCCGACGTGCCGTACACCCCCCCGACGCCGGTGGACTTCTGGTTCGACCCGACCTGCCCCTGGGCCTGGCTGACCTCCCGCTGGGTCCTGGAGGTCGCGGCGCGCCGGCCCCTCGACGTGCGCTGGCACGTCATGAGCCTGACGGTCCTCAACGAGGGCCGGACCGGCCTGGACGAACGCTGGCACCGCGACCTGGCGCTGCGCATGGAGCCCGTACGGATCTGCGCCGCCGCCGAGGAGCGGTACGGCTCCGGGGTCCTCGGCCGGCTCTACACCGAACTCGGCATCCGCTTCCACCTGGACAAGGCGCCCAGGGAGCGGGCCACCTACGCGGCGGCGCTGGCCGCCGCGGGCCTCGAACCCGGCCTGGCCGAGGCGGCCGGGTCCGAGGCGTTCGACGGCGCGGTGCGCGCCTCGCACGCCGAGGCCATCGGCCGGGTCGGCGCCGATGTCGGCACCCCCGTCCTCGCCGTCGGCGACGTGGCGTTCTTCGGCCCCGTGGTGACTCCCACCCCGCGGGGCGAGGACGCGGTACGGCTCTGGGACGGCGTCCTCGCGGTGGCCGGGACCGACGGATTCTTCGAGCTCAAGCGGACCCGCACACGCGATCCGCTCTTCGTCTGAGGCCCGAGGTCACCGGTGCGCCCCGACCGTCGGAGCCGTCCAGTTCTCGGCCAGCCAGCTCTCCAGGGAGACCAGGTCGGGGCGCCTGCCGCGCAGCGCCGACAGGTCGGCCCGGTATCCGTCCCGCTCGAACCAGTCGAACATGTTGGCGAGGTCCTCGCGGGACGCCCGCAGCGGTTCGATGGGGAGCTGCTGGAAGCGGGTCGGGATTCCGGAGACCGCCTCGAAGGCCGCGGCCATCTGCGGGCCGGTGAGGTCGTCGCCGGCGATCTCCACCGTCCTGCCGAGCCACCCTTCCGGGTCCTCGAAGGCGTCCGCTGCGAAGACGCCGATGTCGCTCGTCGCGATGAGCTGCACGGAGGTCCCCGGGTCGAGCCACATGGCGAGGACCAGTTCGTCCTGGACCCGGCGCGGAGCGATGTCGAGCAGGATGTCGTGGAACATCACCGGCCGCAGCACCGTCAGCGGCAGGTCGAGCGACCTCAGGTACTCCTCGATCCGCAGCTTGCTCTCGAAGTGCGGGACCCGGGTGTCCCGGTCCGCTCCGCCGACCGAGCTGTAGACGAAGTGCTTCACCCCGGCCCGTACGGCAGCGTCGGCCACCGCCCTGCCCTGGCGCTCCTCCGCCTCGCAGCCGCCGGGGCCGCGGAAGGTCTGGACGCTGAACACGCCGTGGACGCCGTCCATCGCCGCCGCCAGCGAGGCCTCGTCGTCGAGGTCGCCGCGGACGAGCACGGCACCCGCCTCCGCGAGGGCCCTGGCCTCCTCCTTGGCCGGGTCGCGGACGAGCGCCCGGACCGCGTGACCGCGGCGGAGCAGCTCGCGGGCCACCGCCCCGCCCTGCCGGCCGGTACCACCCAGCACCATGATCGTCTCTTCAACCGCCACTGTCCGTCTCCATGTCTGTGGTCCGCCGGTTCCTCGTCCGGCGCGACATCGGGTCCTGCACGCAGTAAGGGCCGTACGGGTGGTGCGGGGTCAGGCCGCCGACATCACCTTCAGCTGGAGCAGCGAGTTGACGACGTCGACCAGCTGCCGCGCGGTGAGGATGTCGCCGAGGTCGTCCTCGCACAGCTCGATGCCGAAGTCCCGCTCCAACTCGCTGTAGGTCTCCAGGAGCGCGAGCGAGTCGTAGCCCAGTTCCTCGAAGGAGCTGTCCGGCGCCTCCACGAGCGAGAGCGTGTCCTCGGCCTCGCCGGCGCAGCGGAACATCATGGTCTGGAGGTCGTCGATCGTGATCTGCTGCACGGTCATGCCTCTTTCCGTGTGGATGGTGTGGGTGCGTTCCGCGCTACCACGGAACGGGGCCTTCGTCCGCCAGGCAGGCGCCCGACGGGCCGGACTCGTCCAGGAGGGCGAGCCGGACCGCGATCCCGGCGCCCTCGGCGGGCGTCCGGTGGCCGCGGTGCTGGTTGATGTCGGTGGCCACCACTCCCGGGAGAGCGGCGTTCACCTTGATCGCGGTGCCGCGCAGCGCCTTGGCGTAGGCGACGGTGACGGCGTTGAGCGCGGTCTTGGAGGACTGGTAGGCGATCATGTCGAGGCCGGCCAGCGGCGAGTCGGGGTCCGCGCCCAGCGTCAGCGAGCCGACGTGGCTCGACAGGTTGACGATCCGGCCGGCCGGGGAGCGGCGCAGCAGCGGGAGCATCGCCCCGGTGACGGTGACCACCCCGAAGACGTTGGTCTCGTAGACCTCGCGGAGGTCGGCGGCGGTCGCCTCGGGGGCCGTGCCGGTGAAGCGGCCGGCGATGCCGGCGTTGTTCACCAGGATGTCCAGACGCCCGTGGCGCCGCTCGATCGTGGCGGCGGCCTCCGCCACGGAGGCCGGGTCGGTCACGTCGACGACCACCGCCTCCGCGGTGACACCGTCTGCGGCGAGGGCGTCCGCGGCCTGCTTGCCGAGGGTCTCGTCGCGGGCGCCGACGAGCACGACGGCCCCCCGCTCACCGAGCTGCCGTGCGACGGCGAAGCCGATGCCCTTGTTGGCACCCGTGACGAAGGCGATCTTCTCGACCGGCACGTCCCTGCCCCTCTCGCTTTTCTCGGGGACCGAAATACTCATGCGGTGAAGTTAGTAAGAGGTGAAACCCGGGAGCACCTCCGACATTGCCATCGGCCCTTTTGTTCAACCGTTCAGGGCCGACGTTCAAGCAGGAGCAATCCGCAGTCGAACGCCCTCCCCGCGCGCGCTTATTCCTTTTCTTGCGACCGGATATTCCAGTGAGTAGCTTCACCTCGCATGAGAATTATTGACGTCATCGTCGTCGGGGCCGGACCGGTCGGCCTGATGCTGGCCGGAGAACTCCGCCTCGGCGGGGCGGACGTGGCCGTCTACGACGCAGAGCCCTCTCCCTCCGGGGAATCCCGCGCCCTCGGGTTCAACCGCCGCGCCGCCGAGTCGCTCGGCCAGCGCGGGGTGCTCGACCGGATCGGCTCCTTCCGCTGGGGTCCGATGGGCCACTTCGGCGGGGTCCGCTTCGACCTCGGCATGCTCGACGAGGACCACAGCGGAGTCCTCGGCCTCTCCCAGGCACGCACGGAGGAGGCGCTCGCCGGCTGGCTGGCCGATCTCGGCGTGCCGGTGGTGCGCGGCCGCGAGGTGACCGGGCTCCGGGAGACCGGGGACGGCGTCGTCGTCTCGTACGACAGCCCCGAGGGTCCCGGGGAGGCGTCCGCCGCGTACGTCGTCGGCTGCGACGGCGTGGACAGCACCGTCCGGCGGCTCGCCGGTATCGCCGCCCCCGGCTGGGCGTCCACCCGCGGCATGTACACCGCCGAGATCACCGGGGCCGCCCCGCGCCCGCGTCCGATCGGCGAGCGTCTGCCCGGCGGCTCCATGGTCGTGTGCACCCCGGTCGGCGAAGGCCGCTTCCGCGTCGTCGTCCACGACCTCGCGCTGCCCGCGAACCCGGACACGGAGACGCTGACCTTCACGCAGGTCGCGGACGCCTGGCAGCGGCTGACCGGCGAGTCCCTCCACGACGCCGAGCCGCAGTGGCTGTGGGCCACCGGCAACTCCGCCGCCCTGGCCGAGGAGTTCCGGCGCGGCCGGGTCCTCCTGGCGGGCGACGCCGCCCACGAGATCCCGCCGCTGGCGGCCTGGGGCCTGAGCGCCGGCCTCCAGGACGCCGTCAACCTCGGCTGGAAGCTGGCCGCCACGGTCAGGGGCTGGGCGCCCGAGGGGCTCCTGGACACCTACGACGCCGAACGCCGCCCGGTGGGACGGGAGCTGATCCGCAACGCCCGCGCCGCAGGCAAGATCTACCTCAGCGGCGAGGAGATGGACCCGGTACGCGAGGTCATGGGCGAACTGCTCGCCCAGAAGGACGCGGCGGAGCGTGCCGCGGGGATCGTCAGCGGTCTCGGTGTCCGCTACGAGCTCGGCAAGGGCGAGCACCCCCTGCTCGGTCTGCGGATGCCTCCCGGGCGCGAACTCGCCCTCGCCGACGGCGCCACGGCCCGTGTCGGTGACCTGCTGCGCACCGGGCACGGTCTCCTCATCACCACCGATCCGGCCCACGCCCGTCTCGCCGAAGGGCTCGACGACCGCCTGGACGTCGTCACCGGGGCCTGGAGCCAGGAGGGCGAACCCGCCCTCGAGACCGTCCTCGTCCGTCCGGACGGCTACGTCGCCTGGACCTCCCCCGGCACCGTCGACACCCTCGTCGACACCCTCACCCGCTGGTTCGGCACCGCCCAGCGGTGACCGGCACCTCCCCTCGCGGAACCAAGGAACGGACAAGGAGCACACGCATGCCCAGGGATGTCATCGTCGTCGGAGCGGGCCCGGTAGGCCTGATGCTGGCGGGCGAACTCGCGCTCGGCGGCGCGGACGTCGTCGTCTGCGAACGTCTGGCCGCCCCCGCGCGCGAGTCGCGCGGCGCCAGCATCACCAAACGCGCCGCCGAATGCCTCGACCAGCGCGGACTCCTCGGCGGCCTCGGCCCGACCGAGCCCGCCGACGCGCACTTCGGCGGGGTGCCGATCGACTTCGCCCCGCTGGCCGAGGACCACTACGGACTCCGGGGCGTGCCGCAGTTCCGCACCGAACGGGTGCTGGGGGAGTGGGTCGCCGGGCTCGGTGTGGAGATCCGGCGCGGCCACGAGGTGACCGCCTTCGAGGAGACCGGCGAGGGCGTCCGCGTCCGCGTGACCGGCCCCGACGGCCCGGCCGATGAGACCGCCGCGTACCTCGTCGGCTGCGACGGCGGGCGCAGCCTGGTCCGCAAGCTGGCCGGGATCGACTTCCCCGGCACCGACGGCCGACGCGGCTTCCTCACTGCCGACGTCACCGGCGTCGAGACCCGCAGGCGGCGCATCGGCGAGAACCTGCCGGGCGGCAGCATGATCATGGCGATGGACCTGGAGAACGGCGTCACCCGCCTCGTCGTCCACGAGGCCGGCACGGCACCGCGTGACCGCGCCGCCCTCACGTACACCGATCTGGCGGACGCCTGGCACCGGCTCACCGGAGAGTCCCTGCACCACGCGGAGTGCCGTTGGCTCAGCTGCTTCACCGACGCCTCGCGATCCGCCGCGGCCTACCGGCGCGGCCGGGTGCTCCTGGCGGGCGACGCCGCGCACGTCCAGCCGCCGGCGATGGCCCAGGGGCTGAGCGTCGGAGTGCAGGACGCCGTCAACCTCGGCTGGAAGCTGGCCGCCACGGTCAGGGGCTGGGCGCCCGAGGGCCTGCTCGACACGTACGACTCCGAACGGCGTCCGGTCGGCGAGCAGTTGGCCCGGAACGCGCGAGCCGCGATCGAACTGCGGCTCACCGGCGAGGACATGGACCCGGTGCGCGAGATCATAGGAGAGCTGGTGCGCCAGGAGGGCGCCGCCGAGCATCTGGCGGGGATGCTGAGCAACCTCGGTGTCCGCTACGAGTTCGGCAAGGGCGAGCACCCCCTGCTCGGTCTGCGGATGCCTCCCGGGCGCGAACTCGCCCTCGCCGACGGCGCCACGGCCCGTGTCGGTGACCTGCTGCGCACCGGGCACGGTCTCCTCATCACCACCGATCCGGCCCACGCCCGTCTCGCCGAAGGGCTCGACGACCGACTCGACGTCGTCACCGGCGCCTGGAGCCAGGAGGGCGAACCCGCCCTCGAGACCGTCCTCGTCCGTCCGGACGGCTACGTCGCCTGGACCTCTCCCGGCACCGTCGACACCCTCGCCGACACCCTCACCCGCTGGTTCGGCACCGCCCAGCGGCGGTAGGACGGCGGTCCAGCCGGTCTCGACCGGGGTTCGGGGAAACCCGTCGAGACTGCCGACACATCTGCCCCGGCGCCGATCGCGGCGCCCGGGGGCGGCTTACGACACCGTAACCATGAAGGAGCTGGTGGAATGGCTGGCAGCGAACGGGATCAGGCGACCGGCATGCCGCACGTGGTCGTCGTCGGGGGTGGTATCGCGGGCCTCTCGACGGCGTTCCACCTGCGGAACGAGCCGGTGCGGGTCACGGTCCTGGAAGGGGCGGACCGGCTCGGCGGCAAGCTGAAGGTCTCCGAGGTGGCGGGGGTGGCCGTCGACGAGGGCGCGGAGTCGCTGTACGCCAACCGCCGCAGGACCACCGGTCTGATCAAGGACGCCGGGCTCGGCGAGCGGATCATGCCGGCCGGGGTGACCGCCTCCGCGATCTGGACCAGGGGCGGGATCCGGCATCAGCCGGACCGTCAGTTCATGGGCGTGCCCTGCGACATGGACGACCTGGCCCGGTCCGGCGTCCTGTCCGAGGAGGGGGTCGAGCGCGCCCGGCAGGACCTGTCCCTGCCCTCCTTCGACCGGGACGGGGACGTGTCGGTCGCCGACTACGTCGGGAGCCGCTTCGGCAAGGAGGTCGTGGACCGCCTCGTCGACCCCTTCCTCGCGGGCGTGTTCTCCGGCCGAGCCGAGGAGCTCTCCTTCGAGGCGACGCTGACGCCGCTGGCGAAGGCCTCCCGGCGCCACGCCTCCCTCGCGGACGCGGCGGGCGCCCTGGTGCCGGTCCTCGCCCCGGGCGAGAAGCCGCCGCCGGTGAGCGTGGCGACGCTCGAGGGCGGCTTCGGCTCGCTGCCCGAGGCCGTCGTGCGGGAGACGCTCGCCGCCGCCCCCGGCACCGTGTTCCGTACCGACGCCCCGGCCCGCGCGCTGGAGCGCACCGCCGACGGCTGGCGGATCACGGTCGGCCCGGCCGGGGCCCCGGAGCTGATCGAGGCCGACGCGGTCGTCATCGCCACCCCCGCGGGACCGGCGGGGAGCCTGCTCGCCGGCGTCCCGACGGCCGGCGGGGCCGTCGAGGCCCTGAGCGAGATGCGGTACGCGAGCGTGGCCGTGGTCACCCTCGCGTACCCGAAGGCGGCCTTCCCCGGCGGCGGGCTCTCCGGCCGCGGCTACTCGGCGTACCGGGTGCCGGCGGTGGAGGGGAAGCTGGTCAAGGAGGTCGCCTTCACCACGGTGAAGTGGCCGCATCTGGCCGGCGAGGTGGAGATCGTCCGCTGCTTCCTGGGCCGCGTCGGCGAGGACCGGGTGCTGGTCCGGGACGACGCCTCGCTCGTCGCGGTGGCGGCTGCGGAGCTCGCCGAGGCGACCGGGGTGACCGGTGTCCCGGTCGAGTCCCGGGTGAGCCGCTGGCAGGACGCCCTGCCGCAGTACGCCGTGGGCCACCTGGACCGGGTGAACCGCATCAGGGAGTCCGTGGCGGCCCTGCCGGGTCTCGCGGTGTGCGGCGCGCTCTACGACGGCGTGGGCGTGGGTGTCTGCATGGCCACCGCGCGCAAGGCCGCCGACGAGATGCTGTCCTGGCTGGCGAAGCGGGGCGACGCGGCCCGGCCGGTCACGGCGTCCGTCTGAGGAGATCCGCCCGGAACGAACTCTCGTTCCGGGCTTTCCCCTGCCCGTTTCCCCTGCCCGTTCTCCGTGCCCAGGCCCGTGCTCGTGCCCAGGCCCGTGTCCGTGCCCAGGTCCGTGTCCGTGCCCGAGCCCGAGCCAGGAGAACGCAACGAGAGTGTCCGCACCCTTCGGGGCGCGGACACTCTCGATTGCGTTCTCCGGACGGGCGTCAGCGGCCCAGGACGGCCGTGAAGACCTCCGTCAGGATCCGCTCGGCGTCCTCGGGGCCCCCGGCGCCGTTCGTACCGCGCCAGGCCACGTGCTGGTCGGGGCGGATCAGGAGCGCGCCGGCCTCACCGATCCCGCGGACGGCCGCCCAGCCCCGTTCCACGTCCTCGTACGGGCCGGCCTCGCCGATCCGGACGGTGGTGACGGGCACCGAGAACGTCCCGGCCACCCGGGCCGCCGCCTCGGCCCACGCGTCGCCCTCCGCGCCGACGATCAGCGTGAAGCCGCCGGTGCCGGTGAGGTCGAGGACGGACACGCGCTCGCCGTCCTCCCCGGCGAGCCAGGCGTGCGGCAGCCGGTGACCGGGGCGGGAGGTGGGCGTGTGCTCGTTGCGCATCGGGACGCGGACCGGCGGCTCACTGCCGTCGGGGACGAGCGCGCCCGCCTCGTAACCGAAGCCCACCTCCATGTCGAGCGACTGGCAGCCGCCGCGGTGGGTGTGGAAGATCTCCAGGGCGCGGGCCCGGGTGGTCTCGCCGAGCCAGGAAGGGTCGAAGTACGCCGCCAGACGCTGACCGCGCCGGCCCGCCGGGATGTTGTGGCCGCCGCCGATGGCGTCGATGACCGTCTGGTGGTGCTGCGCGGCGGCGACGGCCCAGTCGACGTTCTGGCAGCCGATCGGACGGCGCTCGGCCTCGTACGTGTCGATGAAGCTTTCGGGCGCCTGGCCGCCGAGGATGGCCGCCAGCTTCCAGGCGAGGTTGTGCGCGTCCTGGATACCGGTGTTGAGGCCGAGGCCCACGGCCGGCGGCTGCTTGTGGGCGGCGTCGCCGGCGATGAGGACCCGGCCCACGCGGTAGCGGTCGGCGAGGATCGCGTCCACGATCCAGTCGGTGACCTTGTGGACGGTGATCTCCAGGTCCGGGATGCGGAGCAGCTCGCGGATGCGCGGGACGACGGTCTCGGCGTCCCAGCGTCCCGGCGGGCCCGGGGCGAAGTGGAGTCCCCACTGCTCGCACTTCTTGCCCCAGCTCGGCCCCATCTCGATGAGGTTGCTGGAGAGGTCCGGGTCCTCCGGGCTGAGGAAGTGGGTGATGAGCGTGCCCTCCTCCCACCACTCGGACAGGTCGGCGGAGAAGTACGCGGTCGTGGTGTTGACCAGACCGGGCGGACCCTCCATGCGGATGCCGGCCTTCGGACCGACGAACTTCCCGCCGTCGGCGCCGACGAGGTACTTCGCCCTGACCGTGGTGGTCTCGCCGGTCTCGACGTTCCGCAGCTCGGCGAGGACGTGGTCGCCCTCGTCGGAGAAGGTGGTGACCTCGTGGCCGAAGAGGACACGGCCCGGATTGCGCTCCTCCGCGTGGCGCCTGAGGATCGGCTCCAGCCACATCTGCGGCAGCTTGGCCGGCAGGACCGGGCCGGCCGCCGCGTACGTCTCCGTCAGCTCACCGCCGCCGAAGGCGTCCATCTCGTGGATGAGCCGCCGGTCCATCGGACCGTCGCCCGCGAGCGTGGTCATCCAGCGCACCTTGCCGAACAGCTCCAGCGGCGCGGCCTCGGCGAGGACGTCGTCCGCCATCCCGTGCTGACGGAAGATCTCCATCGTGCGCTGGTTGAGGTAGTGGGCTTTCGGAATCCTCGACGTGTCCGAGTGGCGCTCCACCAGCAGGTGATCGACGCCATGGTCGGAGAGGAAGACGGATGCGGACAGCCCGCATCCGCCGCCACCGACGATCAAGACCGGAACCTCGACTGCTTCCATGTTCGCCCTTCCAGAAAGACGGGTGCCTTGCCCACCGAGGCTGGCAAGGCACCCTGCAGCTCCGGTCAAGAACGACTGGACTCCGCCTCCGCGCGGCCGGTCAGGAGGCCGGCCCGGCCGGCGGAGACGGAGTCGCCGGGGGTGCGGGGACGCCGAGACAGGACGGGGCCTCAGCCGCGCCAGGCGCCGTCGCGCATGAGGCCGCGGCCGGCCAGCTCGTTCGCCTCGCGCCAGGCCTGCACCCGCTGCGGGCGGATGCGGAAGTACTGGTACTGCTCCTTCAGTTCGCGCGGGTCGAAGCCGGTCTTCGCCGCGAAGGCGTCCCCCGTCTCCTGCCCGAGCTCCGCCGTGTCGACCGGTTCCGCCACGCCGTCGACGATGACCACGTCGCGGGTCGGGCCGATGCCGATCCGCACCCGGCCGTCGGTGATCATGTTGCGCCCGGTGACCGAGGCGCGCGGGGTCGACACGAGGATCGCGGTGCCGTCCCACAGGAACGAGAGCGGGACGAGGTGGACCCCGCCGCCGTCCGTGCCCGCCGTCGACAGCCACAGGTCGACGTCGTTCTCCAGGCGCGCACGGGTGTCCTTGAGCCGCTCCTCGAGCGTCCGGGGTGCCGCCACGTCCGTCATGCTTCCTCCATCAGGGTCAGGGAGCCTCCCCGGCAGGGGAGTTCCTCGCTCTCGGGGGTCTCGCGGTCCCGGGGGCCGGCCGGCGGGAGGGCACGGCGGCCGCCACGGCCGTCAACGCCCCCACGGCCTCACGCACACCGATCATGCCGTGCGCGCGGTGCGTCACGAAACGCACATGTCCGTTCGGGAGGGGCAGGACGCGCACCCCGTGCGCGGCGAGGCCCGCCGCGCAGGCGTCCGGGCCGAGACCCGGGATCCGTGTCATCACCATGTTCGTCGGGTGCGCCGGACTCAGCACCTCGACACCGGGTACGGCCCGGAGTCCGGCGGCGAGCGCGGCGGCCGTCGCGTGGTCGGCGGCCAGCTCCGGCAGCCGCCCGAGGGCGACGAGGGCGGGCGCGGCGACCACCCCGGCCTGGTGCAGGGAGCCGCCGAGTCCGGTGCGCAGCTCGCGGGCGCGCGCGACGTAGGCACGGCCGCCGCCGAGCAGCGCGCCCATGGGGGCGCCGAGGGCCTTGGACACCGAGAAGGCGACGCTGTCGGCGGGTGTGGCGAGCGCCGCGGGCGGGACGCCCAGGGCGACGGCCGCGTGGGCGAGCCGGGCCCCGTCGAGGTGGAAGCGGGCCCCGTACCGGTGGGCGAGGCCGGCCACGGACCGGGTCGCCGCCTCGTCCAGGGCGTTGCCGGAGCGCATCATGCTCGTGTTCTCCAGGCAGACCACGGTGGGACGGCCGGCTCCTGCGGCGAGCAGTGCCTCCAGGCGGCCGGGGTCGGGGAGGCCGTCCTCGTCCTGCTCGACCGTGACCAGGGTGATGCCGCCGAACCGCCGCAGCCCGTCGGCCTCCAGGAAGCCCATGTGGCTGTCGGCCCCGACGATCACCCGGATCCCGGCCGGGTCGGGGAAGGCCGCGAGAGGCGCCAGGAGATTGGCCATGGTGCCGGTGGGCACGAACAGCGCGGCCTCGACGCCGAGGAGCGCGGCGGTGCGGGCTTCGAGCTCGGCGACCGTCGGATCGTCGCCGTACACGTCGTCACCGACCTCGGCCAGGGCACTCGCCGCGCGCATCCGCTCGTCCGGGACGGTCCGGGTGTCGCTGCGGAAGTCCAGCCGGGGATCCGGTACGGGGACGGGGGCGCCGGTCACCACCGCCACCACCCGGGCCGGTGCACGGCCCGGACGGCGCGCGGCCCGGTACGTCCCTCGACCGCGTGGAGGCCCGGTTCGCGCCCGTGTCCGGACCGGCCGAGGCCGCCGACCGTCGCCCCGGTGCCGTCCCGGGTGTTGATCCCCACCCTGCCGGCGCGCAGGGCCGGCGCGAACCGCTCGCCCCGCCCGGAGCCGGAGGTCCGGGCGGAGGCCGACAGACCGTACGCGGTGTCGTGGGCGATCCCCCGCCCGGCGGCGGGGGCGGGCCCGGCCCTGTCCGTCCCGGGGACTGTCGGAGGCGGCGCGTCCGGGACCTCCGTCATCCCAGCGCCTCCGCGCGGCCCGCCAGGCGCAGCTGCGCGTCGAGGGCGGCGGCCAGGGCGAGGAAGGGCTCGCGGCCCAGCCGCGCGTGGGCGCTGCCGAGGAGGCGGAGGTCGTAGCCGTCGGGGTGCTGCCAGAAGGCGTCGCAGGCGCCGTACGCGGCGCTCAGGTGGGCGAGGTGGAGCGGGCGGCCGTCGGCGAGGGCGTGGACTTCGTCCGCGGCCGGGTGCTTGTCGCGCTTCGGCGGGAACTTCAGACGTCCGCCGCCGGTCTTCTGGGCGGTGAGGCGCAGCTCTTCGCCGGTCGGCGTGGTGTAGACGGCCTCCAGCTCGCGGACGGTGCCGCCGTCGCCGAAGGTGGCGGCGCTGTTCGCGCGGAAGGGTCCGACCGTCACGGGGAGGCCCTGCGCGGTGAGGAAGGCGGCGACCCGGTCCGGGGGGAGCCAGTCGCCCTCGTGCTCCTTGCCGCGCCGGTGGAAGTGGTACGGGCCGGTGGGCACGGAGACCATCTCGGCCGGGTGCCGGGCCCAGTAGCTCAGCTCCGAGAAGGGCGTGGCGAGGACGCGTGGCACCGCGCCGGGTACGGCGGGGCGCAGCCCGGCGTAGAGGGCGACCAGTTCTTCGTCGGTGAAATCGCCTTCCAGCACGGAGAGTTCGACGGTCGTCCCGGCGAGGCGGGCACTGCCGGCCCGGTGCTTCATGTAGTCGGTGCCGAGCCAGGCCACCCGGCCGTCGCCGATCGCGTGCGACCGCGTCTCGCCGCCCCACAGGCAGGGGTGGTCGGCAGCGGGGAACGCCCAGTCGTACAGGAACTGCTTCAGCCGCAGCCGCCGTCCGCCGCCGCCGATCTCGGTGCGGTACCCGGCGGGGTTGGCGTCGCTCCAGGGGCTGCGGCCCTCGGCCGCGACACGACCGGGGGGCGCCTCGCGGCGGAGGGTCCCGACGGAGGTGTCGCAGCCCTCGGGCAGGGCGCTGGGCCGCCACAGTACGAAGGGGCACCACTCCTGGGCCCGCTCCTCCTCGATGACCGGGGGGACCGGGTCAAGTCCGGACGCGCTCGACAGGACCCGCGGGCGCCAGTGCGGGACGGGACTGCTCACCATGACTCCTCGATTCGGTTCTGAACTCCGCGAGGTGGCCGAGCCAGGCGGAGGTGGAGGCCAGGAACATCCATTCGCCGACGCCCAGTCCGGCCCGGATCGCGGCCGGGACGGGCGGGAGTCCGAAGGGGCTGCCCAGGTCCTGGGCGAGTTCGGTCAGCCTGCGGACGTATCCCGGGTCTGTGGGGCTGGGGAAGCCCTGCTTGCGACGGTGCCGCACGGGGTCGGGCAGCAGGTCGCCGAGGGCTTCTTTCAGGAGGCCCTTGTGGGTGCCGGGCTCGTTGGAGTCCTTCAGGTGCTCGGGGCAGCGGAAGGCCAGCTCGGTGAGGGTGACGTCCTGGAAGACGGGCCGGTCCTCCAGGGTGTGTGTCGCCGAGGTGGCGTCGACCATGTCGTTGACGTAGACGAGGAAGCGCCGCAGGAGGTGGTGCCGGCCGCGCTTGAGCGGGGACGCCGTCTTGACGGCCCGGTACTCGTCCATCGTGCGGGCCCAGACCCGGTCGGTGACCTCGCTCATGTCGACGTCGAGTTCCCGGGCCATCCAGGTCACGAGCTCGGCCCAGACGGGCCGTTCGTCGGCGTGCAGCCGGTGGGTGAGGTAGTGGCGGCCGTGGATGTAGGTGGGCGCGTACGGGTCGACGACGGGGAAGTAGCGGCCGTCCTGGTAGCCCCAGAGCTCGTCGGCGCCGTGCCCGGAGTAGACGACCACGTTCTGGTCGGCGGCGATCGTGCCGTACAGGTGGTGCATGGCGAGTTCAGCGCCGTGCAGCAGCGGGCGCATCAGCCGGGTGGGCAGCACGGGGACGAGCCCGGCGGCCGTCTTCTGGTCGAGGTCGCAGACCGTCAGCGGGACACCGAGGTGCTCGGCGACGCCGGTGGCGTACGCGACGTCGTCGCCGGAGCCGCCGACGCCGTCCTGGTAGCGGAGCACGTAGCCGTCGAGCGGGACGCCCCGCGCGGTGAGCCCGGCCACGATCGCGGTGCTGTCGACGCCGCCGCTGAGAACGGCCGCGCGCGGCACGTCGGAGACGGAGCGCTGTTCGATCGCCCGGTCGAAGGCCGCCCTGATCTCGTCGGCCCCGACGGGGTCGTCCACGGAGGCCGGCTTCCAGTAGCGGTGGGTACGCAGCCGCGACCGGTCGATGACCAGGTACTCGGCGGGCTGGAGCGACCGGACTCCGCGCAGCCAGGTGTGGTCGTCGGCCGCGTCCATCCGGATCCAGGAGCGCAGCACGAACTCCTCGGGCTCCACCTCGGCCGCGACGAGGCCGGTGCGGAGCAGCACGCCCTGCTCGGAGGCGAAGACCAGCCCGCCGTCGACATGGGCGTAGAAGAGCGGCTTGACGCCGAAGTGGTCACGGGCGAGGACGACCCGGCCGGTGGTGGTGTCGTGCCAGGCGAGCGCGAACATGCCGTCGAGGGGCCGCAGCGCCGGGCCGGGCTCGTCCTCGCGGCGTATCTGCTGGAGGACGAACTCGGTGTCGCAGGTGGTGCGCCGCGGCCAGAGCGGCGGCGCCGGCGAACGCGAGCCGTACACCTCGCCGTTGTGGACGAGGACGATCCGTCCGCTGGGGTCGGCCATGGGCTGGTCGCCCGCGTGGGAGCGGTCGCGGACCGCCAGCCGGGTGGCGCACAGCATGACCGTGCCGCACGCGGAGACGTAGGGGGCGCGGGAGCTCTCGCCGCGGTGGGCCATCGCCTCGGTCATGGTGCGGCCGAGGGCGTCGAGCCAGGCGGCGTCGCGTCGGCCGTCGAGGCTGACGAAGCCCGCTATACCGCACATGTGCCGACCGTCCTCCCGGACCAGACGTGCCGCAGGCCGGCGAGGGCGTCGGTGAAGACGTGCTCGATGCCGTGGTGGCCGCCCTCGTGCTCGCGGTAGTGGTGCGGGACGCCGTGGGCGTCGAGGGCGGCGTGCAGGGCGCGGGCGCCCCAGTGCATGCCGTACTCGTCGCGTTCGCCGACGCTGAGGTGGAGGTGGTCGAGGCGGGTGAGCGCATCGGCGTGCTCGTCCAGCATGCGTACGGGGTCGTGGGTGAGCCACCGCCGCCAGACATCGTCGCGGAAGGCACCGGTGTCGGGATCGCAGGGCAGCGCGTCGGACGGGCTGGTCCGGGCGTCCTCGGCGTAGCACATGCCCATGGCGATGATGCTCATGGCGACCATGAACGGCCCGTCGACGGGGCCGGTCGCGCGGCGGGCGAGCAGCGCGTCCATGCCGCCGGCGGCCCGGACGGTGTCGAGGGCGCGTGGCAGCAGCGGCAGGTAGCTGTGCTCGAAGCCGGCGTCGGGCGAGCAGGCGATGACCGAGCCGAAGAGGCCGGAGGTCATGCCGGCGAGCAGCGCGCCGTAACCGCCGCTCGACTTGCCGCCGATCGCGCGCCAGCGCGGCTCGGGCCGGGTGGCGAACCGCCGGTCGACCTCCGCGACGACCTCGGCGAGGTGTCCGGCGTAGCGGCCGGAGGAGGCGGAGTCGATGTACTGGGAGCCGCCGTAGGAGGTGGTGCCGTCGGGGACGACGAGCAGGGCGGGCGGCACCCGGCCGTCGCTCATGGCCGTGCGGAGCCGGTCGGCGACGGTGGTTCCGAAGGCGAGGGCCCTGCCGGTGAGGCTGGGATGGGCGCCGAAGCCGGGCAGCCAGTGGACGACGGGGAACGGGCGGACACCGTCGTACCCGGGCGGCAGGTGCACCTCGACCCGGCGTGTGTGCGGGTCCCCCAGCGGGTTGTCGCGCAGGCAGGCGCTCCGGTGCTCGAAGACCACGGTCTCGGGGAGGTCGCTCACGGTCGGCTCGCCTCCCGGAGTTCCCGCTCGACGTGGCGGGTGTAGTACGAGGGGTGGTGGAAGACGGCGGACAGCAGGACGCCGTCGCTCGCCCACAGGCCGAAGGAGCTGCCGAAGAGGAGGTCGGCGCCGAGCATGGCCTCCAGGGTGCTCGCGGCCGTCTCGGTCCAGCCCTCGGCGTGGGTGACGTGGGCGCGGGCGGGGCCCGCGCCGAGCTTCGTCACCCGGCCGGCGACCGGGTCGAGGAGGTAGGAGGTCTCGTCGCCGCCGTCCTCGTACAGGGAGACGACGTGCCGCCCGGCGCCGTCGTCGAGCGCCCGGTACCAGTAGTCGGTGGCGACGAGCAGGTCGAGGAGTTCGCGGAGCAGCTCCTCGGCGGACCGGGTCTGCCTGCCGTAGCGGTCGAGGGAGGCGTCGAAGGCGGGGACCGGTGTCCGCGGGTCGAGCCGGACGGCGGCGTAGACCTCGTCGAAGTCGTACGCGTCGGGGGCGACCGGCCCGTCGACGAGGCCGGCCTTCCCCCCGCCGACCTCCAGGACCTGGCCGGGACCCCACAGCAGGCCGTCCCGGCCCCGCTCGGTGAGGCGTGCGAGGGCCTCGACCGGGGTGAACGGGAACAGGGTGCGGTTGCACCAGTCGTAGTCGCGGTCGGTGTCGCCGCTGACGCGCCAGCCGAAGGAGGACGGCACGGTCAGGGCGGCCGGCAGGGAGTCCACGTACCGGTCGAAGTTGGCGACGGCGCGGGCGCGGACACCCTCCGGGTCGCTGAGCGGGCGGCGCTCGGTGAGGACGCCGGGCGGCGAGACGCTGTGGGTGGGCACGAGCGCGAGGTCGAGCCTCGGCGCGTCCTCGCGCCGGAAGGCCTCGACGGTCGCCTCGTGCAGGAGCGCGTCGCCGCAGATCATGACGGCCGCGTCCGCGGTCTCGACGAGCACGCTCATCTCGGGGAAGGAGACGGCGGACGGGAAGGTCCGCAGGGTCGCCCCGCCGAGGGTGACGGTGTCACCGGGCCGCACCGGGCACAGCCGCTCGAAGCCGAAGCGGCGCAGCGTCCAGGAGATCGCCTGGTGCCCGAGGCCGGAGGCGGTGAGCGTCGGCGGCACGGGTCCGGCCGGGTAGACGCAGGTGACGCCGGTGCTCTGGCGCGGAGTGTCGTCGAAGTCGACGTCGGCGCCGTCCGCGAGGAGACCCAGGGAGGGGTAGTGGTGGTGGTCGAAGTGATGGTGGCTGAGGACCACGCAGTCGACGCCCTCGTCGAGGACCCTGCGGACGAGGTCGTCCTCCAGGGGCGGGTGGTGCTCCCAGAAGCGGTCGAGGCGCTGGGTCAGCCACGGGTCGAAGAGGATCCGCTCCTGGCCCGTCTCGACGAGGACGGCGGCGTGGCCGAGTGAGGTGAGGCGCATCAGCCGTCCGCCTCGTACACGCAGCGGAAGCCGACCTCCATGTGCCGGTCGGTGATGAGGTCCTTGCCCCGGTAGAAGGTGGTGAGGCAGGTCGGCGGGGACGTGAACGTGCCACCGCGCAGCACGTGGAAGGCTTCCTTGCGGTTCATGAAGTCCAGCGGGTGGCGGCCCTTGAAGAAGGGGTCCATGTCCTCGCCGGTGTAGAAGTTGGTGCGGGTGAGCTCCCAGACGTTTCCGGACATCTGGAGGACGCCGTAGGGGCTGGCGCCCTCGGGCAGCGCGTCCGCGGCGAGCACGGGGTGGGCCGGGTTCTCGCCCTGCTCGACGGTGACGAGGAGCGCTTCGAGTGAGTCCAGGTCGGCGACGGCCTGGCCGAAGGACCGCTCCACGTAGTTGACGCGCCCGGGATCCCAGTCGTCGCCCCAGGGGAAGCGGCGGCCGTCGACTCCCCGGGCGGCCTTCTCCCACTGGACCTCGCTGGGCAGCCGGCCCCCGGCCCAGGCGGCGAAGGCGTACGCGTCGTACCAGTCGATGCCGACGACGGGCATGTCCGGGGCGTTGAAGCGCGGATCGTGCCAGTGGGCCGGGCGGTGCGTGCGTTCCAGCGGCTGGTCGGGGTGGTCGAACTCGCCGGAGTCGCCGACCTCTTCGAGGAAGTCGCGGTAGCGGGCGTTGGTGACGGTGGTCCGGTCGACGAGGAACGCGGGCACGTCGACGGCGCGCAGGACGGTGTCGTCCTGGGCCATGCGGAAGGCGTCGGGCTGCTCGTCGGCGGCGCCGATGATCGCGGGGCCGGCGGGGACGAGGACGACGTCCTCGTGACGGCGGACCCGCTTGCGGGCGGCGGCGATCCTGGACCGCATCTCGGAGAAGTACTCGTCCTCCAGGCGGCGCAGCTCGGCGGGGTCCTTGGTGCCGAAGACGGCGATGAGGGCGCGCTTGGTGAGTGCGGCGCCGCAGCCGACGGGCTTGCGGGCCCAGTCGGGACGGGTGAAGTTGCTGGGCCAGCCGGAGATCCGGATGAGGTCCGGGACGGCGGCGCCGATGCGGTGCTCGGCGATGACCTTGAGCGCGGTGAACGCGACCCAGTCGACGGTGTCGTGGGTGGCGGCGGCCACGGCGGTGGCGGCGGCCTCGTCGCCCGAGTGGTGGGTGGCGAGGAGGCGGACGGCGCCGGCACGGACGGGCCACTCGGGGTGCGAGACGGCGATGCTCGCGAGGAGCGGGATGCCGTCGGGGGTACGGCCCTTCTCGTCGGCCAGTGCGACGACGCGTTCGACCGACGCCCAGTAGCGGTCGTCGGCGGAGTCGTCGATCACCAGCGTGTCGGCGGGAAGGTCGATGATGTGTGAAACGCGATTTCCTACCACTTCAACCTCTCTTTGACGACGTGCCGCCCGTACGGAAACCAGTTCCGTACGGGCGGCGCGGTACGCGTCACGCATAGGCAATTCGCCGGGTCAGCGAATTACCACTTGCTGGTCTCCTGCTGCGCGTCACGGGTCTCGATGAAGTCGCGGTCGCTCATGGGTCACTCCTTCCTTCCGAGAATGCGTGGGTCTGGCCGACCTCACGGCCCAGGACCTTAGGCGGACGCAGAAGCGGGCGGCAACATTCGCGGAATGCCGCCGGTTGAACACGAACACCGTCCGAATCGTCCGAGTAGGTTCGCGGTCATCCGAACCGGAGAAAGGGAGGAAGAATGGCGGACACCTATTCCCGGGAGATGCGGGAGAACGGGGTCGTACGGCTGCCCGGGCTGGTCGGCGGGGCGGAGCTGGCCGAGCTGCGGAGCGCGGCGGGACGTCTTGAGGAGTCGGCCCGCGACCGCTCGGCCTCCAGCGGGGACTTCGTCCTGGAGGCGCCGGGCATCGGCGGCTGGGCGGCCTGGCAGCAGGGGGCGGGCGCGCTGCCCGGCGTGCTGCGGTCGGTGGACCGCATCCATGTGCACGAGCCGGCGTTCGACGCCGTGCAGCGGTCCCTCGGCCTGGCCGAGGGACCGGTACGGGCGGCCTCGGGCGCGGCGGGCACGCTGGTCAACGCGTTCCTGTGGGCGAAGCCGCCCGCGGTGGGATCGGCGAAGCCCTGGCACCAGGACATGGCGTTCGCGCCGCCCGGGTTCGCCGCCGGACAGTACGGCATCGTGACGATCTGGATCGCCCTGGAGCGGGCCGTCCCGTCCAACGGCTGTCTGGAGTTCCTTCCGGGCTCGCATCTCCTCGGGCTGTTCCCGCACACCGGGGACCGGGAGCGGCTCCCGGGAGAGGCGCCTCTGCGGCACGCGGTGGAGCCGCGCGTGGCGGACGAGCACCTGCCGCGTACGGCCGATCCGGTCGCGATGCCGCTGGAGCCGGGCTCGGCCGTGATGTTCGACGGCATGGTGCTGCACCGCTCGGCGCCCAACACGACGGCCTCGGAGCCGCGGACGGCCGTCAGCTTCGTGTACCGGGTGCCCCGCCCGGCCTGGACGCGCATAAAGCCGGCCGCCGCCCCGGTGTGACGTTCGACTGCGGCGGGGCGGCGGTCGAACGCTCCTCAGGAGTCGGTCGCCGCCCCGTCGACGGCGTAGAACCCGGCGCCGTCGAGGTGCCGGATGGTGTTGAGGTCACGCCGCACGACCTCGTCGAGCTCGTGCAGCAGCGTCACGATGACCGGGTACGTGAGGTCGTCGACGGTCCGCCGGATCCCCTGGCCCGGCCGGACCAGGGGCGTCAGGGTGTGGAGGCCCTCCAGACGCTCGATCTCCTCGATCCCCCGGTACGCGCGGAGCACGCCCTCGACGGGCGAGACCATGCCGTAGATGGCGGCGTACCGGCGGATCTCGTACGGGGCGCCGGCCCGCTCGTGGAAGCGCTCGGGCCGCAGGACGGCGTCGACGGTCCACTCCAGCTGGGACTCGCCGATACCGAGGCCCGCGGTGGCGGGGATGCCGCCGCCCGCGATCCGGGCGCCGACCTCCACCAGACACGGCCCGGCCGGGGTCATCCGGATCTCCAGGTGGGCGGGACCGTACCGGATGCCGAGGGCGTCGAGGACGCTGAAGGCGTAGTCGGTGAGGGATGCGACGACCCGGCTGCCGGAGTCGATGAGGCGGAGCGCGTCACAGAGGTCGACGACCCCGTTGCGGCTGGCGCGATCGGTGTGCCAGACGTCGCACACGTGATGGCGGCCGTCCCGGCTGACCGTGTTGACCATGTACTCGGTGCCGGCGAGGTACTCCTGTACGACGGCCCCGTTGTTGGGCTGGGAGAAGACGTCGTCGGCGCCGGCGAGGAGACGGAAGGCGGCGACCGACTCCTCGGGGGTGTCGCAGAAGGTGACGCCCTGGCTGCCGGCGCCGCGCGGCGGCTTCACGACGACCCGGCCGCCGAGGTCGCGGTGCCAGGCGGTCAGCTCCTCGGCATCGGTGGCGAACAGCTGGCGGGCGGCCCGCAGTCCGGCGGCGCGGACCGTCTCGATCATGAGGTGCTTGTCGCGGCGGGCCGCGCTGAGGGCGGTGCCGTTGCCGGGCAGTCCGAGCCGCTCTGCGAGCAGGTCGGCGAGTTCGACGCCGATCTCGCCCCCGGAGACGACGGCGACCGGCGCGAACTCCGCGACCGCCTTCACGGTGGCGGCGACATCGCCTTCGTGGGTGATGTCGGCGATGAAGTCCTCGGGGACATAGGGAGCCGACCGGTAGACGTACGGGGTATCGCGCGTGCTCTGGACGCGGATGACGGAACATCCTTGCCGAAGGAATTCGAGAACGAGTGAACGGACGCTCGCGTAGGCGTCGACCATCACGATGCACGGAGTACCAGGAAGGTCCTGGGCGGCTGTTGTCATATGTTCAAAGATAGACACCCGGCCCGCTCGCCGAAATCCTTTCGCCTCTGACATCCTCCAGCCTCTGGACGACTCTTCATGACATTTTTCCGTGCATATGCGAGATCGCCTCTCTGTATTCCTATCCTGCTTTTCGTCAACACATCCGGGAGTTTTCTGCTCCTGGTGAGCCTGTCCACCCACATCGGCTCCGTCACCGGCTCGGGACTGCTGGCCGGCGTCGTCCTGAGCGCCCCCTGGCTGCCGGCGCTGCTGCTCGCCGCGCCGCTCAACCGGCTGCTCGCCGGCCGCGCCCCGGAGCGGCTCGTCCGCATCGCGGAGGCGGCGAGCCTGCTGCTCACGGCGGTGGCCCTGGCCGTGCCCGGCGGCGCGCTGCTCGCGGCCGCCACCTGCCTGGTCGTCGCCCGAGGCTTCTTCGAGGCGGTGACCCGCTCGGCCACGTCGGTGGTGCTGCGCGGCACGGTGCCGAAGGAGCGGCTCGACCGGGCCAACACCTTCGCCGAGATCGGAAAACTGACCGGACTCAGCGTGGGCGCCGCGCTCGCCGGGCCTGCCTCCTCGGTGCTCTCGCCGCGCGGACTGATCGCGCTGAACGCGGCGACGCTCGCGCTCTCCGCGCTCCTCGCCTGGGCGCTGCCGTCCGTGGCCACGGCGGCGGCGGAGAGCACCGCGTCACCGAAGAAGTCCGGGACCGGGGCGCGGCTGCGGGTGGAGGACCCCGTCGTCCGCCGCCTGTTCGTCCGCTTCCTTCTGGTGGCGTTCTGGCAGGGTTTCCACACCGTGGCCGTCACCGTGATCCCGCTGCGTCTCCTCGACGGCGACACCCGGCTCGTCGGGGTGTTCGTCGCGGTCTCGGCCGTCGCGGTCTTCGCCGGTTCCCTCGCCGCCCTGCCGGCCCAGCGGTATCTGGACCACGTGCCCCCGACCGTGTGGCTGGTGCTGCCGATGGCGCCCCTGCTCGCGGCGGTGCTGGTGGCGAGCACCGTCCCCACGCTGGCGCTGTACGCGGTCTTCCTCGTGCTCTTCGAGCTTGCCTTCGTGCACTACAACAACAGGGTCCTCGCGGCCGTGTCGGACAAGGAGCTGTCCTCGGTGGTGACGCTGCGGGCGACGCTGCTGCCCTCGGGTGTGGCCGTGTCGATCCTGGTCATGGGCGCGCTGAGCGATCTGGCGGGCCCCTTGCCGGCCGTCCTCGCGGTCGTCGTCACCACGCTCGTGGTCACCGCCGCGACCGGCACCGGGCGGCAAACTCGGAGAAGTGCCGTACCCGACGCATGATCAGGATGGAAGGGACGACACGCGGGGCGCCCCTCGCCCCGCTTCCCCTGACCGAAGGAATCCGTCGTGCGCGTGCTCATCGTCCCGTTCCCGTTCAGGAGCCATCTCTTCAACCTGGTGCCGCTGGCCTGGTCCCTGCAGACCGCCGGGCACGAGGTACGGGTGGCCGGGTGGCCCAATCTTCTCGACGCCGTGACCGGCGCCGGCCTCACGGGGGTGGGCGTGGGGCCCGGCGAGACCGCGCGGGAGCAGGAGGCCGGCGACCGGTCGCAGCAGCGGGAACGCAGGGCGGCCCCGCCGATTCCGGGGCGCGGGCCCGGCGGGGCGGGGGGCCTCGACCCGCTCTTCGACGTACGGCCCGACCGTGAGCGGCTGGGCTGGGAGCAGGTCACACGGGTCTTCGACGACCTGGTGCTGCCACAGGCCCGCAGGTCGAACGACTCCATGATGGAGGACCTGGTCGAGCTGGCCCTGGACTGGAAGCCCGACCTGGTGCTGTGGGGTGCGAAGGCCTTCGCCGGCGCGATCGCCGCCGCCGCCGTGGGCGCGGCGCACGCCCGGGTGCTGTATTCGGTCGACGTCTACACCCGGATGCGGGAGGACTTCCTGCACGCCAAGGCGCGGCAGCCGGAGCACGACCGGGCCGACCCCCTCCAGGAGTGGCTGACGGACTGGGTGGAGAAGTACGGCGGCGAGTTCTCCGAGGACCTGGTGAACGGGCAGTTCACGATCGACCCGCTCCCCGCCGCGTTCCGGCCCGATCCGCGGCCGACGACGATCCCGGTGCAGTTCGTCCCCTACAACGGACCTACCGTCATGCCCCGTTGGGCCGCGGAGCCACCGCGTGCGCCGCGCGTCCTGATGACCTTCGGCGACAACGCCGACGACCGGTCGGCGCGCCGGCTGCTGTCGGTCGAACGGATCCAGGACATCCTCGACTCGGTGGGCGACCTGGACATCGAGCTGGTGCTCTCGCTGCCCCGGCAGTCCCAGGAGGAGTTGAGCCGCGTCCCGGCCAACACCCGTCTCGTGGAGTCCGTACCGCTCGCGGAGGTGCTGCCGGGCTGCTCGGCGATGGTGCACCACGGTGGGACGTGGTCGTTCGGCTGCACGCTGCGGTCCGGGGTGCCGCAACTGCTCGTCAGCCGGGCGTTCGACGCGCCGCTGAAGCTCCGGTGCCTGGAGCGGACGGGCGCGGGGCTCACCATGCGGCCCTCGGACGCCGACGGTCCCGCGGTACGCGAGGCGCTGCTGCGGCTGCTGGAGGACGAGACGTTCCGGGCCGGCGCGCGGCGGCTCCAGCGGGAGGTTCTCGCGACGCCGGCGCCGGGCGACCTGGTGCGCACCCTTGAGGACCTGGTCCTGGCTCATCGTGCGGCGGCCCACCGGGCCGGCGCGTCCGTCGGCCGCTGAGGCCACCGAACGAAGACACCGGCGGCCGACGGGTGGCGATGCCCCGTCGGCCGCCGGACGCCTTGCCCGGGTTCCGGTCAGGCGGTGGGCACCGGGTCCGGAGCCGCCGCGCAGGTCGCGTCGGTGCCCCACCCGGCGGCCGGCCGGGTGCCGTCCCGCAGGAAGTTGCTGACGTGGGTGTTCAGGCAGGTGTTGTTGTTCGCGGAGAGGGCCGCGCCGACGCTGTGGCCGCCCTTCTCCAGGATGAGCCGGGAGTTCGGGAACAGCGCGCGCGTCTGGTAGGCGCCGATGAGGCCGTGCGCGGCGTCGAACTGCGGCTGGACGATGAGGACTTCCACGTTGCTGTTACCGACCTGGACGGGCGTCTTGGACGGCACCGGCCAGAAGGCGCAGGGCGCGGTGTACCAGGCGTTGGTCCAGGTGAGGAACTTGACGCCGAGGGCGTACTGCGACGCGTAGGCCATGCTGTAGGAGGTCCAGCCCTTCGGCCAGGGGCCGTCGGTGCAGTTGACCGCGTTGGTCATGGTGTGGCGGTTCTGGTGCGGGAAGCCCGGGTCCGAGTAGTTCGCCTTCAGCGACGTCGGGTCGTCGTCGACGACGAAGTCGGAGAGGATCTTCGCGCGGTTCATCCAGATCCAGTGCCGGTAGACGACCGGCTCGAAGACATCGGCCCACTCGGCCGGGCCTATCTCGCCGTCGACGGGCGCGGCGCGGAGCTTGTCCTGGCCCTCGTAGTACTTGGCTTCGACCTGTGCGGCGGTCGTGCCCAGATGGTAGACGCTGTCGTACTTGGCGACCCAGGCGAAGAACAGGTCGGCGTTCTGCTCCGACGTGAAGTTCTTGCTGAACTGGTTCAGGAATCCGACACCGGTCGGGTTGGCGACGCTGTCCAGGAGCAGCCGCTTGACCCGGTTCGGGTACAGGGTGGCGTAGACCGAGCCGAGGTAGGTGCCCCAGTCGGTGCCGAAGAAGGTGATCTTCTCCTGGCCGAGAGCGATGCGCATCCGGTCCAGGTCGCGCGCCGCGTCCTTGGTGGTCAGGTGCTTGAGCACGTCGCCGTACTGCTGGCCGCAGCTCTCGGCGTACGCCTTGGCGCGGTTCGCCCATGCCTGCTCGGCGGCCGAGGAGGTCGGCACCGGGTCCGGCTGGGCTTGGCCCGGGTTGATGTAAGAGGGGTCGCAGACGACGGCCGGCTCGCTGGCGCCCACACCGCGCGGGTCGAAACCGATCCAGTCGTAGGCGCTGCCGACGTCGGAGGCGAGACCGGTGGTGCCCTTCGCGTAACGCGTGGGAAGGTCACGGCCGATGCCTCCGGGCCACTGGCCGCGGTTGAGGATGACGACGCCCTGGTAATCGGCCTCGGCGACCGTGTGCTTGGCACGGGTCAGCGCGAGCTTGATCTTCTGTCCCGAGGGATCGTCGTAGTCGAGCGGCACCTCGAGCGTGCCGCAGTCGAGGCCCTTGAGCATGGGGCCGAGTACCGGGTCGTTCTCCGTGCACGGAGCCCATGCGAGGGTGCCGGCGTTCTGCGTGACGGCGGTCTGAGCCGCCGCGACCGGAGTGAGGACCGGGCTCACCAGACCGGTCACGATCACCGTGGTGACCAATGCGAGCTTCTTCACGTGATTCCCCTTCTGAATACAGCGCGCTCGCAGCCTGACAACCGAACCTCCATTTCCGGTCAACGGCGGCTGGAATCCCATCAGGGCACTATCAGAGAAGCGCCGCGTCGGCGCTCTAATTAACATGCGAGGAGGAGATCCCGACCCCAGGAGTAACCGAATGAGCACGGCCGAATCTTCCGTGCAGGCGATCAAGACCGTCCTGCATCCCGTCAAGGACCTCGCGGTGGCGCGGGGGGTGTACACCGCCCTGCTCGGCACCGAACCGCAGACCGTCTCCGACTTCTACGTCGGCTACGACATCGCAGGTCAGCACATCGGTCTGGTGCCGGGCGCCGGTACCCAGGGCATGTCCGCACCGGTCGCGTACTGGCACGTGCCGGACATCGAGGAGAAGCTCGCCGAGGTGACCGCGGCGGGTGCCGCCGTCCAGAACCCGGTCGCCGACGTCGGCGGCGGGCGCCTTGTCGCGACCGTCACGGACATCGACGGCAACGTTCTCGGACTTCTTCAGGACAACTGAGGCGAAAAGCTTCTCGATTCTTCGCAAAACCTTCGCGATTCCGGCTCCCGGCCTCCTCGTGTCCCTCTCGCGGCCGACTCGAATCCCACGTGAGCCCCACTCGGATGTTTTCCCGAGCGGGGCTCAAGCCGTTTGCGAGCGGCCGCCGAGCCCGTCACGGCACCCTCTCCGGACGGGCCGGGCGACCACGGCCCGGTCCTCAGCCAGGGAGACCCATGAGCCAGGAATCCGCCTCCGTCCACCGTCACGACCGGATCCGGGTGCACGGCGCGCGCGTCAACAACCTCAAGGACGTCGACGTCGAGATCCCCAAGCACCGGCTGACGGTCTTCACCGGCGTCTCCGGATCCGGCAAGAGCTCCCTGGTGTTCGGCACGATCGCCGCCGAGTCACGGCGACTGGTCGACGAGACGTACAGCGCCTTCGTCCAGGGCTTCATGCCGACGCTTCCCCGCCCCGACGTCGACCTCCTCGAAGGTCTGACCACCGCGATCGTCGTCGACCAGCGGCGCCTGGGCTCCGACCCCCGTTCCACCGTCGGCACGGTCACCGACGCCAACGCCATGCTGCGCGTGCTCTTCAGCCGGCTCGGCACCCCCCACGTCGGCCCGCCCAGCGCCTTCGCCTTCAACGTCCCGCGCCGCACGGCGAGCGGCGCCATGAACGTCGACAAGGCCGGCGGCAAGCGGATCGTCGTCCGCAAGGCCGTCTACCACGGCGGAATGTGCCCCCGCTGCGAAGGCCGCGGCACCGTCTCCGACATCGATCTCGCCCAGCTGTACGACGACACGCGCGCCATCGGCGACGGGGCGTTCACCATCCCCGGCTGGCGGCAGGAAAGCTTCTGGACCACCCGCGTCTACGCCGAGTCCGGCGTCCTCGACCCGCGCAAGCCCATCCGCGACTTCTCCGAACGGGAGATGCGCGAGTTCCTCCACGGCGAGCCCCGCAAGGTGAAGGTCGACGGGGTCAACCTCACCTACGAGGGCCTCCTTCCGAAGCTCCGGAAGTCGATGCTGTCCAAGGACCGGGAGTCGCTCCAACCGCACATCCGGGCCTTCGTCGACCGGGCCGTCGCCTTCACCACCTGCCCCGACTGCGCGGGCACCCGGCTCTCCGCCGAGGCCAGGTCCTCGAAGATCCACGGGATCTCGATGGCCGACGCCTGCGCGATGGAGATCAGGGACCTCGCCACCTGGGTGCGCGGTCTCGACGACCCCTCGGTCACGCCGCTGCTCGCCTCCCTGCTCCACACACTGGAGTCGATCGTGGAGATCGGACTCGGCTACCTCTCCCTGGAGCGGCCCGTCGGCACCCTGTCCGGCGGCGAGGGCCAGCGCGTCAAGATGATCCGTCACCTCGGCTCCGCGCTCACCGACACCACGTACGTCTTCGACGAGCCGACCACCGGCCTCCACCCGCACGACATCGCCGGCATGAACGAACTGCTGCTCCGGCTGCGCGACAAGGGCAACACCGTCCTCGTCGTCGAGCACAAGCCGGAGGCCATCGCCCTCGCCGACCACGTCGTCGACCTCGGTCCGGGCGCCGGCGCCGACGGCGGCCGGGTGCTGTACGAGGGCACCCTCGACGGACTGCGCGCGAGCGGCACCCCGACCGGCCGCTGCCTCGGCCAACGGATCGGTCCGAAGGCGACCGTACGCGAGCCCACGGGGTACCTGGAGATCCGCGGCGCCGCCACACACAACCTCCAGGACGTCGACGTCGACCTTCCGCTCGGCGTGCTCTGCGTCGTCACCGGCGTCGCCGGATCCGGCAAGAGCTCCCTCGTCCACGGTTCGGTGGCACGCCGGGACGGCGTGGTGGCCGTCGACCAGTCGCCGATCAAGGGCTCCCGGCGCAGCAACCCCGCCACGTACACCGGCCTCCTCGACCCGATCCGTACGGCCTTCGCGAAGGCCAACGGCGTGCGGCCGGGGCTCTTCAGCGCCAACTCCGAGGGCGCCTGCCCCACCTGCAACGGTGCCGGCGTCCTCCACACCGACCTCGCGATGATGGCCCAGGCCGCCACCACCTGCGAGGACTGCGAGGGGAGGCGCTTCGACAACTCCGTCCTGGAGTACCTCTTCGGCGGCCTCGACATCAGCGAGGTGCTCGCGATGCCGGTCCACGAGGCCCTGGAGTTCTTCGGCGCGGGCGACACCCGCGTCCCCGCCGCCCACCGCGTCCTGCGGCGCCTCTCCGACGTCGGCCTCGACCACCTCTCCCTCGGCCGGCCGCTCACCACCCTCTCCGGCGGTGAGCGCCAGCGGCTGAAACTCGCCACGCACCTGGGCGAGAAGGGCGGGGTGATCGTCCTGGACGAGCCGACCTCCGGACTCCACCTCGCCGACGTGGAACGGCTGCTCCGGCTCTTCGACCGGCTCGTGGACGCGGGAAGGTCCGTCATCGTCGTCGAGCACCACCAGGCCGTGATGGCACACGCCGACTGGATCGTCGACGTCGGCCCCGGCGCCGGCCAGGACGGCGGCCGGATCGTCTTCGAAGGCACCCCGGCCGAGCTGATCGCCGGCCGCGCCACACGCACCGGTGAACACCTGGCGGCCTACGTCGGCCGTTCACTCCTCGAACCAGCCATCTGAAAGACGCCCCATCGCACGGCACCCCATCTCCTCACCGCAAAGGGCACAGGAACATGTCTCGAACGTGGAACTCCGACTGCGACGTGATCTCATGAGAATCCTCGTCACCGGCGGCGCCGGATTCATCGGCTCCCACTATGTACGGACCATGCTCGACGGGGGATACCCGGGATACGAGGACGCGCACATCACCGTCCTCGACGCACTCACCTACGCCGGCAACCGGGAGAACCTCCCCGCCGCGCACCCGCGGCTCACCTTCGTCCGGGGCGACATCCTCGACCGCGCCCTGCTCCACAGCGTGCTCGAAGGCCAGGACGCGGTGGTTCACTTCGCGGCCGAGAGTCACGTCGACCGGTCCATCGAGAGCGGTGCCGCGTTCGTCCGCACCAACGTGGAGGGCACCCAGGCCGTCATGGAGGCAGCCCTCGCGGTCGGCGTCGGGCGGGTCGTGCACATCTCCACGGACGAGGTGTACGGTTCCATCGACGAGGGTTTCTGGACCGAGGAGTCCCCGCTCCTCGCCAACTCCCCGTACGCGGCCTCCAAGGCCTCCTCCGACCTCATCGCGCTCGCCTACTTCCGCACTCACCGGCTGAACGTCTCGGTCACCCGCTGCTCCAACAACTACGGGCCGTACCAGCACCCCGAGAAGTTCATCCCGCTCGCGGTCACCAACCTTCTCGAAGGCCGTCGCATCCCCGTGTACGGGGACGGACAGCAGATCCGCGAGTGGCTCCACGTCGACGACCACTGCCGTGCCGTGCAGCGCGTCCTGACCGGCGGCCGGGCCGGCGAGGCGTACAACATAGGCTCCGGCTCAGCCGTGCCGAACCTGACGCTCGCCCACCGGATCGTCGAACTCTGCGGGGTGGACGTCGACATGATCGACCATGTCACCGACCGCAAGGGACACGACCGCCGCTACGCCCTCGACCAGTCCAAGATCGAGAAGGAGCTCGGCCACCGGCCCCTCACCTCCTTCGACCGCGGCCTCGCCGAGACCGTCGCCTGGTACCGGGACAACCCGCGATGGTGGAAGCCGGTCAAGGAGAGCGGGGGCCGGGCATGAGTCCCCGGACCCGCCTCGTCCCGCGCTCGCGTGCCGGGACCACCGAGCGTCTCGCCCGCTCGGCCGCGACGACGCGGGGCGCCCACCGCACGACCGCCGAGATCCTGGAGTGGCTCGACTTCCACCGGGTCACCTGCGGCACCGAGATCCGGAGGATCCCCTTCGCCGGGCTCGACAACTGGTCCTTCGCGCCGGACACCGGCAACCTGCGCCACAGCAGCGGAGCGTTCTTCACCATCGAGGGCCTGCGCGTCGACCGGCCCGACGGCTCATGGCAGCAGCCGATCATCGTCCAGCCGGAGATCGGCATCCTCGGCATCCTGGCCCAGGAGTTCGACGGGGTCCTCCACTTCCTCATGCAGGCCAAGATGGAGCCCGGCAACCCCCATCTGGTGCAGCTCTCGCCCACCGTGCAGGCCACGCGCAGCAACTACACCAAGGCCCACGGCGGCGCGGCCGTGAAGTACCTGGAGCACTTCCTGGAGCCCGACCGGGACCGGGTCCTCACCGACGTCCTCCAGTCCGAGCACGGCGCCTGGTTCTACCGGAAGCGCAACCGGAACATGATCGTCGAGGTCGACGCCGGTACCTCCGTACCCGTCCACGACGACTTCGCCTGGCTGACGCTCGGCCAGATCGTGGAGCTGCTCGCCCTGGACAACGTGGTGAACATGGACGCGCGGACCGTCCTCGCGAGTGCCCCCATGGCACCGCAGGAGGACGGCGCGCTGTCCTCCGACGGCGGGCTGCTCACCTGGTTCACCGGCGAGCGGGCCCGCCAGGACGTCCGCGCCCGCCGTACGGCGCTGCGCGAGATATCCGGCTGGCGGCGGACGACCCACTCCATCCACCGCGAGGACGACCGGTTCTTCCGGGTCGTGGCGGTCTCCGTGGAGGGCGCGGGCCGCGAGGTCCGCGGCTGGACCCAGCCGATCATCGAGCCGGTCGGTCCCGGCCTGGTCGCCTTCGCGTGCCGCGTGTTCGACGGCGTCCCGCACGTCCTCGCGCACGCGCGCGTGGAGGGCGGATTCCTCGACGCCGTGGAGCTCGCGCCGACCGTGCAGTGCGTGCCGTCGAACTACGCGCACCTGCCGGCCGGGCAGCGCCCGCCGTTCCTCGACGTGATCCTGGACGCCGCGCCCGAACGGATCCGCTACGCCACGGTCCACTCGGAGGAGGGCGGCCGGTTCCTCAACGCCGAGAGCCGCTATCTGCTCGTCGAGACCGACGAGGCGACGACGCCGGCCGAGGCGCCGCCCGGCTTCCACTGGGTGACCCCGGGCCAGCTCAACTGGCTCGCCGGACACAGCCGTTACGTCAACGTACAGGCGCGCACGCTGCTCGCGGTCCTCACCACCGCGAGCACGAAGGCGTTCTGATCCGACCCGAGAAGGGCCCCGGAGCTCCGGCTCCGGGGCCCCGGCGCTCGCGCCACGGCCCCGGTCGCGCGCCGGCCCGCGCAGCACGAAGGCCCTGTCCCGAGGGGATTCCCCACCGGGCAGGGCCTTCGTGCTGCGCGGGCCGATCGGGCCACTACTTGCTCGCAGCGAGCCGCGTGGTCATCGGGGTCCACGTCTTGGGGTTCACCCGCCAGTCGACCGGCTCCTGCTTCGTGGCGACGTTGACGCGGTTCCAGAGGTTCACCAGGCCGATGTGGAGCACCACGGCACCGAGCTGCTTCTCGTCCCAGTGCCGGGCGGCCTCGTCCCAGACCTCGTCCGAGACCGGGTTCTTCACATCGTTGATCCGCGTGGCGGCCTCGGCCAGCGCGAGCACCGAACGCTCGGCGTCGGTGAAGCAGGTCTGCTCCCTCCAGGTCTCCACCAGCGGCAGACGGAAGTCCTCCTCGCCGGCATCCTCGAACTCGCGCTTCTTCACGGGAAGCTGGACCGTACGGCCGTTGATCTGACTCACCCGCAGGTGGACGAGAACGAGCGTCTGCAACGGCACACCGACACTGTTGATGGCCTTGACCAGTGCCCGCATGGGGGGCAGGACATCGGGGACCACCAGCGACGGGTTAGGCATGCGCGGCGACATCTGTGTTTCTCCTTCTGATGGGGATGGAAAAAGCTTGCCCGCAGGGGCTTCCACTTCTCAAGTACGTGAAATTCCCGACGGCACGCCGAATTTCTGCGCGGCACCGGCGGCTTCGGCGAATGCGTGGTGCAGCCGCCGGTCGGCCGTGTATCCGGCTTCCCATTGCACCCCGACGGCGAAGGGGTGATGCGTCAGCTCGACCGCCTCGACGGTCCCGTCCGCCGCCCACGCGGTGACGGTGAGACCGTCACCGAGCCGCCCCACCGCCTGGTGGTGGTGGCAGGCCGACTCCGGCGCGTCCTCGTCGAGGACGCCGGCGATACGGCTGCCGGCCATGAGCCTGAGCGGGTGGCGCCCGAGCGTGAAGGACGACGTGCCCGGCCGGTGACCGTCGTGACCGGTGACGTCCGGAAGATGCTGATGGAGCGAGCCTCCGTGCAGCACGTTGAGGAGTTGCATGCCGCGGCAGATGCCCAGGACGGGCAGCCCGGCGTCGAGTGCCGCCCTGAGCAGGGCCAGTTCGACCCGGTCGGCATCCGGGGTCATGGCCCGGGTGACCGGGTGCGCGGCCTCACCGTACAGCGCCGGGTCGATGTCCGGCCCGCCCGGGACGAGCAGGCCGTCGACCCGGTCGACGAGCCGCTCGACGCCGGGCAGCTGCGGCAGGAGCACCGGGGCGCAGCCCGCTTCGGCGAGGTAGGCGACATGAGCCTGGAGTGCGAGGCTGACGACCAGGTCGGAGCCGTGGAGTGTGACCGGCGAGGTCCGCGCGACGATCCCGATGACGGGACGCCGGGGCGTCTCCGCCGGGCCGTTCCGAGTTGAATTCATGACCACCCTTCGGGGTTTTCGGGTTCAACTGAGGAAAAGAAGCAGACGAAACAGACGTCCGCAGGGGCGGGCCTGTCGTCAGAAAATATCCACGAGCGTGAATCCGAGCGCCGTGTTCAACCCCGGACCGGGGCTCACCACTACTGAACGGAATGCCGTTCCTGGTAACACAGGGTCGGGATCTTGTTGTCTCCCGATTCCTCTCGCAGCCCCTTCACCTGAGGTGACCATGATCGAGGCCAAGAACATCACGAAACGCTACGGCGACAAGATCGCCGTGAACGACTTGTCGTTCAGGGTCGAGCCCGGGCGCGTCACCGGCTTCCTGGGCCCCAACGGCGCGGGCAAGTCCACCACGATGCGGCTACTCCTCGGCCTGGACCGGCCCGACTCGGGTGAGGCCACCATCAACGGCGTGGCCTACCGCGACCTCGCGCAGCCGATGCGGGTGGTCGGCGCACTCCTGGAGGCGCGCGCCGTGCACACCGGCCGCAGCGCCTACGACCACCTGCTCTGCCTCGCGCAGACCCAGGGCCTCAGCAGGCGCCGGGTGGAGGAGGTCATCGAGCAGGTCGGCCTGGGGTCGGTGGCGCGCAAGCGCGCGGGCGGCTTCTCCCTCGGTATGGGCCAGCGGCTCGGCATCGCCGCCGCGCTGCTCGGCAACCCGTCCGCACTGCTCCTGGACGAGCCGGTCAACGGTCTGGACCCGGAGGGCATCCTCTGGATCCGCGGCCTGATGAAGTCGCTGGCGGCCGAGGGCTGTGCCGTCTTCGTCTCCAGCCACCTCATGAACGAGATGGCCGTCACCGCCGACCACCTCATCGTCATCGGCCGCGGTCAGCTGGTCGCCGACTGCTCCACGGAGGAGTTCATCGAGCGCAGCACCGAGCAGTCCGTCCTGGTGAAGACCCCCGACCGGGAGAAGCTCTCCGCACTGCTCAAGGCGGAGGGCGCCACCGTCGTCGAGGTCGGGGGCGACCTGAACGTCGTCGGTCTCGAAGCCCCCCGCATCGCCGAACTCGCCGTTGCCGACGGCCTGGTCCTCCACGAACTCTCGACCAGCCGTGGCTCGCTGGAGGACGCCTTCATGGAACTGACCAAGGACGCCGTCGAGTACGACGCCGTCGTGCCCGCCACCGGAGGCGCGAAGTGACCACCCTGACCACCCCCGCCTCGACCGCCGCCGCCGGCACAGGGCACAGGCCGGGCTTCGGACAGCTGATGCTCTCGGAGTGGACGAAGATCCGCTCGGTGCGCTCGACGGTCTGGTCGCTGGCCATCCTGGTCGTGGTGTCCCTGATCTTCACCGCGCTCTTCATGCAGATGGGGGTCGCGAACTGGGACAAGACCGAGCCGGCCCAGCAGGCCGAGATGCGACTCGACCCCACCGGCACGATCCTGGGCAGCGGCATCCTGCTCAGCCAGCTCGCGGTCTGCGTGCTCGGGGTGATGGTCATCGCCTCGGAGTACTCCACGGGCATGATCCGCGCCAGCCTGCTCGCCGTCCCGAAGCGCGTCCCGGTCCTCGCGGCCAAGACCGCCGTCTTCGGCCTCCTGGTCCTCGTCGTCGGCGAGGTGACCGCGTTCGGCTCGTTCCTCATCGGCGCGCCGCTCCTGGAGGAGAAGGCGCCGGTCGCGCTCGGCGACCCGGGCGTCCTGCGGGCCGTCGCGGGCACCGGCCTCTACCTGGCCCTGCTCGGTCTGTTCGCCCTCGCCGTCGGCGCGATCATCCGGCACACGGCCGCGAGCATCACCGGTGTCATCGGATTCGTCCTGGTGCTCACGCCGATGGCGGCGCTGCTGCCCGGCAAGATCGGCACGTACGTCTTCGCCTACCTGCCCACCCAGGCCGGCTTCATGATGACTCAGCAGCAGGCACGCGCCGGCGACGTGCTGGGGCCCTGGCAGGGAATCGGGGTCTTCGCCCTGTGGACCGCCGCGCTGCTGGCCGTCGCCGCGGTGCTGCTGCGCCGCAGGGACGCCTGATCCCCCCGCTCACCGCGGGTGTCCGCCGATCCGGCGGGCACCCGCGGTGTGGTGTTTCCAGGAAGCGTCCACCTCTCCTCGACTGCGGCTGAAGACCGCTCTGCGAATCTCTGAACAGCGGCAGCGGAGAGGGAGGGACAGAATGGCTCACAGCAGTGCCCAAGCCGTCCTGATGACAAGCGCGTTCAATTCCGCCAGAGCGGAGTTCGCCGACTCGTCGGGGCGCGGTGAACTCGATCTGAGGAACCTCGAGAATCTGCCCGCGCACGACGTTCCCGTCAGTGCTCTGTCGGCGGGCGTGTCCTTGCGGCGGGGCGGTACGGACGCCGCCCACATCCAGTCGCTCGTCGACGTGGCGGGTACGGCGGAACTCCCGCCCATTCTGGTCAGGACGGACGGCTACCTCGTCATCGACGGCCTGCACCGGCTCGAGGTCGCGCGGCTCCGGGGCGACACCACCATCAAGGCGCGCCTCGTCGACTGCTCGAACTCCGAAGCGCTCGTCATCGCCATGAAGGTGAACGGCTCGCACGGTCTGCCGCTGTCGAAAGCGGACCGTGTGGCCGGCGCCCAGCGCGTCCTGGGCTCACATCCCGACTGGTCCGACCGCGCCATCGCGGGCATCACCGGTCTGAGCGCGAAGACGATCGCCTCGCTGCGCGGCCGCGCGGGGGAGGCGACGCCGCTCGACGGCAAGCGCATCGGCCGGGACGGCCGCAGGCGTCCGGTGGACGCGGGCGAGGGCCGGCGGCGGGCCGCCGAGTACATCGCCGCGCACCCGAACGCGCCGCTGCGCCAGGTCGCCCGTGACACCGACGTGTCGCTCGGCACCGTCCACGACGTGAGCGCGCGGCTGCGGCGCGGCGAGGCCCCGGAGCGGGACGGCCGCCAGTCGGCCGCCGCACGGGAGCCGGTCGCCACGACCGTACCGCGGGACCTCGCCGATGAGCCAGGCCCGTTCGGCCTCCCCGGCCACCCGGCGGAGCCCGGTCGCCCCACGCACCCGGTGCCGTCCGTCCGGCCGCTCCGCCCGCCCCGGGCCGCGCCGTCCGTGTGGTCCGTGCCGCCGGTGGGCAACGCCGAGGGAGCGGCGCGTACGGCTCCGGCGCCGGGCGGCGCGTCCAGGGCCCCGCTGCGGATGGCGACCGGCGCGGACGCCGTACCGCAGCGCAGGAACCACACCGAGGTGCCGCCCGCGTGGGCGACGGTCGCGGCGAAGATGTCCAGCGACCCGGCCATCCGCTACACGGCCGGCGGCCGGGAGTTCCTCCGCTGGATGCAGGCGCACGCCACCGACCCGAGCGAGGAGTGGCGCGACCTGGTCGACGCGGTCCCCGCGCACTGGGTCGGTGTCATCGCCCCGATCGCCGAGCGCATCGGCCGTGAGTGGCACCTGCTCGCCGAACAGCTCAAGACCAGGCAGGACATGGCGTAAACCGGCCGGCCCCGCCCGTCCGGCGGGCAGGGCCGACCGGCGGGCAGGGCCGACCGGCGGCAGGGCCGGCCGGCGGTCAGGATCCGGCCCGCTCCGGCCGCGGCGCCGCGGACACCACGCTGAGACGGCCGGCGGCCGGGCGCCCCCCGACCGCCGGCTCGCCTTCCGGCTGTACGGAGGCGCAGCCGGGACGGGACACGACCTCGGCCTGCGGGACGAGTTCGGGCAGCGCCAGCAGGATCGGCGGATCGGTGGCCCGTACGGGCCGCAGCCGGACGGCGGCGCTCACGATGCCGTCGGCGGTGACGGGCACGGTCGACGGACCGCGCCCCGCGACGAGGGTGGTCCGCCGGGTACGGGCCTCGGGCCCGAGGCCCTCGGCGACCGCCACCGCGAGCAGGTGCCACTCCCCGTCGGGAACGTTCCGGAGCGAGTAGCAGGACGGCCGACCGGCCGGTACGTCGACGACGGTCGAGGCGACGGCCGGGTGCTGGACCACGGGTGTGGCGAAGGCCCCGAGGAAGACGCGCGCGTTGCCGTGGCCGGCCGGGAGGCCGAGGGTGCCCGCGACCGTGCCGTGCCCGTCCCGTGGGTCGGGCCTCGGGCCCGGCGGTCCGTCTCCGCCGTCCCGCGTCATCCGCCGGTACCCGCTCGGGGAGATCCCGACGCCGGACGTGAACGAGTTGGTGAAGGACCCCAGGCTGTTGTAGCCGACCGCGTAGGAGACGTCGGTGATGCTCATCGAGGTGTGCTCGATGAGCCGCTTCGCCTCGTGAATGCGAACCGCTGCCAGGAATCTTCCGGGTGTGATTCCGGTCGTCTCCTTGAACAGTCGCGTGAAATAGAAGCGACTGAGACGGGCACTTTCGGCGATGTCGGCGAGAGTAAGCGGCTCGCGATAACGTTTCCGAATGTACTCGGTCGCCCTTTCCGTCGCATTTTCCATACGCACCTCACTACGTCTCGATCCAGGCAGCAGGGTCGCGTGACGGCATCGCGCAAAACTCGAAGAACACTCGTGAGATGTTCACTTGCGATTTCACCCTGGGCATGCTCGGGCGAATAGGGGGAGAGACGGCGTGAGGTGCGGCCCCGTGCCGGATCCGCTTTCCTGTCCCGGATTCCCTCCCGCACGCGGGGTGGGTTTCCTGTCCCGGACTCTCTCCCGCACGCGGAGTGGGACAGGACGGTGCGGATGGGCAGGGGCGGGGTCAGGCCGGCGTGGGGGCTTCCCAGACGAAGCCGTCCGGGTCGGTGAAGGCGGCGGTGGTGCCACCGAGGACGATGAGGTGGGAGCCGGTGCCTTCGGCGTTGACGCCGAGGTCCTTGGCCAGCCCGCGGCGCTTGTACAGCGCCAGCTTGACGCGGCCGGACTGAGCGGGGGCGAATTCGGCGTACTTGCCGCCGAAGCTCTTGGCCACGGTCATGCCCCGACCGACGTAGAACTGCTTGGTGGCCTTCACGTCCTCCACACCGAGGAGCAGGACGAACTCGTCGATGTCACGGGTGGCGGGGCCGGTGTCCTTCTTCGCCGAGGTCGCGATCTTCCAGATCGTCCCGTCCGGGGCCTGGATGACGCCGCCGTAACCCCACAGGGACTTCACGGCGGGCTTCACCTCCTCGCCGCCGGCGTCCACGGCCGCGGCGATGAAGGCGTCGACAGTGGCGGGCCCCGACACCGTGAGCGCCAGGGTGAAGCCGCGGAAGCCGGTCGAGTGCGTCTCGGACGCCCGCAGGCTCAGGTACGCGTCCACGCCGAAGGCGCGGTAGAAGCGGCGGGCGCCCTCAAGGTCGGCCACCTCAAGGGTGACGGAAGTGAGGGTCGTGTGGGCTGCGGTGGATGTGGTGGTTGCCATGTCCCTCACACTAGGGGCCGGTCGGGGGCCGGGGCTTCTCGATTCCTGACCGGTCCCTTCCCGACCGGTCCCTTTCTGACGGGTCCTTTCCTCACCGGTCTTTTCCTCACCGGTCCCGCTTCTCCTCCGGTCCCGCCGCCTGCCCGGCCACGCGCGTGGGCATCTTCTTTGTCGTGATCGCCGTATCCGCGTCACGGGCGGCGTCTCCCGGCCGCGTCTCACGAACCCTCGTGGCTGTCCCGGGCGACTCTCCAGCGCGACCGGACCATTCCTTTAGGCAGGTGACGGACGGTGGAGAAGGCGTGAAGGAGGCCAGATGGGCGATTTCGACACCGCGCCCGTGTTCCGGGTGGAACACGGGCGGGCCAGCGACGAGGAACTGGCCGCGGTCGCCGTCGTGCTGTGCTCACTGCTGGCGGGGCGGGACGAGGGGAAGAGCGGTAACGGCGACGCGCGGTCACCCGAGACCCCTCTGTGGGCGCCGGCGCGGGCCGGCGCGGTCTACCGCTCTCCGTACAGCTGGCGCCAGGAGCCGGCTGCTTCACGCGGCTGATTCGTGTGCGCGCCATGCCCCGTCCCGACAGACCGCACCAGCGGTTCGTGTGGTGGGGCGCCGATCGGGCCGCACGTTGAGAGAGGGAGGGACGCGTCGTGACAGTGGTGGACAACATTCCCCGAGCCTCCGCGGAGGCGACGGGCGCTCACGGGCCCGTCGCCGAGCTGCACGCGGTCCGTGCACGGGCCGCGGCCGGTCCGAGCGAGCGTGCGACCGAGGCGCAGCACGCCAAGGGCAAGCTGACCGCGCGCGAGCGCATCGAGCTGCTTCTCGATCCGGGTTCCTTCAACGAGGTCGAGCAGTTGCGCCGGCACCGGGCCACCGGGTTCGGCCTGGAGGCCAAGAAGCCCTACACCGACGGTGTGATCACGGGCTGGGGCACGGTCGAGGGCCGGACGGTCTTCGTCTACGCGCACGACTTCCGGATCTTCGGCGGGGCGCTGGGCGAGGCCCACGCGACGAAGATCCACAAGATCATGGACATGGCCATCGCCGCGGGTGCCCCCCTGGTGTCGCTGAACGACGGCGCCGGCGCCCGCATCCAGGAGGGCGTCTCCGCCCTGGCCGGGTACGGGGGCATCTTCCAGCGCAACACCAGGGCGTCCGGGGTCATCCCGCAGATCAGCGTGATGCTCGGCCCGTGCGCCGGCGGCGCCGCGTACAGTCCGGCGCTGACGGACTTCGTGTTCATGGTCCGTGAGACCTCGCAGATGTTCATCACCGGCCCGGACGTCGTCAAGGCGGTCACCGGTGAGGAGATCACCCAGAACGGCCTGGGCGGCGCGGACGTGCACGCGGAGACCTCGGGCGTGGCGCACTTCGCGTACGACGACGAGGAGACCTGCATCGCCGAGGTCCGCTACCTCCTGTCGATGCTCCCGCAGAACAATCGCTCCTGCCCGCCGCCCGTCGCCTCCGACGACCGGGCCGACCGCCGGTCGGAGGTTCTGCTGGATCTGGTGCCGACGGACGGCAACCGTCCGTACGACATGCACCAGGTGATCGAGGAACTCGTCGACGACGGCGACTACCTGGAGATCCACGAACGCTGGGCCCGCAACATCATCTGCGCCCTGGCCCGGATGGACGGGCAGGTCGTGGGGATCGTGGCGAACCAGCCGCAGTCGCTGGCCGGGGTCCTGGACATCGAGGCGTCGGAGAAGGCCGCCCGCTTCGTGCAGATGTGCGACGCGTTCAACATCCCGATCGTCACCCTGCTGGACGTCCCCGGCTTCCTGCCGGGCGTCGACCAGGAGCACGGTGGGATCATCCGCCACGGCGCCAAGCTCCTGTACGCCTACTGCAACGCCACCGTGCCGCGGATCAGCCTGATCCTGCGCAAGGCCTACGGAGGCGCCTACATCGTCATGGACTCCCAGTCCATCGGCGCCGACCTCACCTACGCCTGGCCCACCAACGAGATCGCCGTGATGGGCGCCGAGGGCGCCGCCAACGTCATCTTCCGCAGGCAGATCGCGGAGGCCGAGGACCCCGAGGCCATGCGGACCCGCATGGTCAAGGAGTACAAGGCCGAACTCATGCACCCCTACTACGCGGCCGAGCGCGGCCTCGTCGACGACGTCATCGACCCCGCCGACACCCGCCAGGTACTCATCGCCTCGCTCGCCATGCTCCGCACCAAGCACGCCGATCTGCCGTTCCGCAAGCACGGCAACCCGCCGCAGTAGGAAGGGCACCCCCGACGGCCGGTCGGCGACGCGCGGTTCGCCCCCGGCTTCGGGGGCGTCGGCGTGGGCGCACCTGAACGGACGGCGTGGACCTTGCGGGCGCGGTGGACACGGGGGAGAACTCCCGTACGGGCGGTGCACTGGACACGCCCCGCGGAATCCCGCTCGCCGGAGCCGCCGGCCGGCCGGGCCTTCACGGTGCCCCCGGGCGGCGGCGGGACGGTGTCGCGGGTCCCTGCCGAGGACGCCGCCCAGCCGCCGGCCGCCGCGATCGAGCGAGCGGGGCCGGGCGGGCGAGTCGTCCTCGTACAGCGTCGTCGACGACCTTCCTCCGCTCCTCCGGGACCACCGCGCGGGGACGCGGGCCCGACCGGCGGGGCGTCCGTCGTCAGGCGGTGGCCTTCTTGATGAGCGTCTCGATGCGGGCCTCGACCTCGGGGGTGAGGGCGGAGAGGGCGAAGGCGGTGGGCCACATGTCGCCGTCGTCGAGGGTGGCCGGGTCGTTGAAGCCGAGGGTGGCGTAGCGGGCCTTGAACTTGGCGGCGCTCTGGAAGAAGAGGACGACCTTGCCGTCCTTGGCGTAGGCGGGCATGCCGTACCAGGTCTTGGGGGTCAGGCCGGGGGCGACCTTCTTGACCAGGGCGTGGACGCCCTCGGCCAGGACGCGGTCCTCCTCGGCCATCTCGGCGACCTTGGCGAGGAGGTCGGCCTCGCCGTCGGCCTTGGCGGCGCTCTTGGAGCGGGTGCCGCGGGTCTTCGCGCCCTTCAGCTCCTTCGCGCGGTCCTTCATCGCCTCCCGCTCGTCCTCGGTGAAGCCGTCGTAGGACTTGGCGGTGTCGGTGCTCTTGGTAGCCATGGTTGTTCCCCTCGTTCGTGGTTCTTCCTGGTCTTTCCCTGCTGATCTCACCCTAGGATCACAGCGCTCCCGCGTGCTTCTCGGAAACTGCCCGACCGTCGAACGCCGCCGACCGGCTCGCACGCAGGGCGGTGACGAAGGCGTAGGGGGTGGTGCCGTACGCCGTGGTGAACGTGCGGTGCAGGGTCTCCGCGGTGAGGCCCGTCATCCGGGCGAGGGCCGGTATGTCGAGCGGGCGGTTGTACTCGCGGTCGATGCGGTCGCGGATCCTGCGCAGATCCTTCAGTGCACGGAGACGTACCGCCTCGGTGCGGGCCGCGGCCCATGCGGGCTGGCACATGTCGGTCCCCCCTGGGGTTCAGCCGAGTTCCTGGATGCGGATCAGATTGCCCGCCGGGTCGCGGAAGGCGCAGTCGCGGACGCCGTACGGCTGCCGTGTCGGCTCCTGGACGACCTCGGTGTCGCCGGCGGAGACCTCCCGGAAGACGGCGTCGAGGTCGGGGGCGGCGAGGAGGATCCAGCCGTACGTGCCCTTGGCCATCATCTCGGTGATGGTGCGGCGCTCGTCCCCGGTGATGCCCGGGTCGGCGGCCGGCGGGGCGAGGAGGATCGAGGTGCCGGGCTGTCCGGGCGGGCCGACTGTGATCCAGCGCGTCCTTCCCTGGCCGACGTCGGACCGGACCTCGAAGCCGAGGACGTCGCGGAAGAAGGCGAGGGACGCCTCGGGGTCCTCGTGCGGGAGGACGGTGGTATGAATCGTGAGGTCCATACAGATCAAGCTAGTTGGCCAGGAGACGGGGCGCTTCTCCAATCCTGACTTTCTCCGTCCCTTCTTCTTCCTTCTCTCTTTCCTCCTCCCGCCGGAAAGCCCGGGACCTCTTCGTGCCCGCACCCCACCTCGTCTGGTCCGCGAGCAGCCTCGCTGTGGCGAACGGCGAGAGGCACCCCGGGACGAGGACCGCGGCCGAGGGGTTGTACCCGGCGTCGAACGAGCCGTTCCAGCCGTTGCCCACCGGCGCCGCCGTGGTCTTCTCCGCCGCACCGGAGGTGAGGTGGGCCGCTGCCGGGCGGAGGGACAGTCGGCGGGGTCCGCTTCCTCGTTCCAGGCCCCGGTTCACGCGCCCCGATCGTAGATCGATCAGGCTGGGCGGTTCCGTCCGGGGTCCGAAGGGGTACATGCTGAGTAGGTCCCCTTGGGGAGGCTGATTCGATGCCGTGGTTCGCATGGTTGCTCGCCGCCGCGGCGCTCGGCGCTGCGGAGTTCTTCACCCTGACGCTGGTCTTCGGGCTGCTGGCCGGCGCGGCCGTGGTCGCTGCCGTCGTGGCCGGCGTGGGCGTCGGCCTGCTCGGCCAGCTCGTGGCGCTCGGGCTGGCGGCGGCAGCGGGCCTCGCCCTCGTCCGCCCCATCGCGATGCGGCAGCTCTCCCAGGGGCCTCTGACCCGTGACGGCAGCGACGCGCTGATCGGCAAGCGCGCGGAGGTCGTCCAGGAGGTCACCGCGACCCACGGCCTGATCAAGCTCTCCGGCGAGGAGTGGACCGCCCGCGCCCTCGACGAGAGCCATGTGATCCCGGTGGGAGCCCTGGTGGACGTCATGGAGATCGAGGGCGCCACGGCCGTCGTCTATCCCCGTGAGCTCCTTCCGTGACCGGCTGAACACGCAGCGCTGAGCCCCCGGCGCCGCGCCCGCAGTGAGCAGCGATGGAGGAGGAAGCATGGATCCGGTGGTCATCCCGATTCTCGTGGCGGCGCTCGTCGTGGTGTTCCTCGTGGCGGCCACCGTGCGGATCGTTCCGCAGGCGCGCCGCTACAACATCGAGCGGTTCGGCCGGTACCGCAGAACCCTCCAGCCCGGTCTGAACTTCGTCCTGCCGGTGGCAGACCGGGTCAACACCAAGCTCGACGTGCGTGAGCAGGTGTATTCGTCCGACCCCAAACCGGTGATCACCGAGGACAACCTCGTGGTCAACATCGACACCGTCCTCTACTACCAGATCACCGACCCCCGGGCCGCCGCCTACGAGGTCGCCGACTATCTGCAGGCCATCGACCAGCTCACCGTCACCACCCTGCGCAACGTCATCGGCTCCATGGACCTGGAGGGGACGCTCACCTCGCGCGAGGAGATCAACGCCCGGCTCCGTGCCGTCCTCGACGACGCGACCGGCAAGTGGGGCATCCGGGTCAACCGGGTCGAGATCAAGGCCATCGATCCGCCGAACACCATCAAAGAGGCGATGGAGAAGCAGATGCGGGCCGAGCGCGACAAGCGTGCGGCCATCCTGCACGCCGAGGGCGAGCGGCAGGCCAAGATCCTCACCGCGGAGGGGACGAAGCAGAAGGACATCCTGGAGGCCCAGGGCACGCAGCAGGCCATGATCCTGCGTGCGGACGGCGAGTCGAAGGCCGTGGAGCTCGTCTTCCAGGCCGTCCACCGCAACAACGCCGACGCGAAGGTCCTGGCGTACAAGTACCTGGAGACGCTCCCGCATCTGGCGCAGAGCGACAACAACACCTTCTGGGTGATCCCGGGCGAGCTGACCGAGGCGATCCGCACCGTCACCACCGCGTTCGGCGACCAGTCGGCCGGGGCCGGGCCGTCCGTGTCCACGGAGCGGGCGGACACGGCGGCCTCCGCCGATGTCGCGGACGGCGACAAGGACAACGTCGGAGCGCCGGAGATCGAGCCGAACTCGACCCTCGCCCTGGACGCCGTCGCCGCCGCCGACGAGGCCGCGAAGCAGGCCGCCGCCGCGGTGAGCGACGCGAAGGCCGAGGCGGAGGCCGCGGGCGAGACCCGGGTGCCGGGGCGGAGGCCGGACACCGCCGGTAACTGACGGAAATCGGGAGCTGACGGAGATCCCGCAGGCGGGGCCGCCCTCAGGGGCGGCCCCGCCTGCGGGATCCTCGCGCCGCGGTCACACCGTCAGCGGTACCTCGTGGATCTCGTCCGCCGGATGGCCCGCGCGTTCGTGGATGTGCTGGACGGCGTCGGCCGAGGGCGCGGTGGACAGGCAGTAGACCGTGCCCGATTCCGGGTCCGCCCAGGCGCGTTCGAAATGGACGCCCTCCTCCTTCTCGATGGCCGTATCGGCCGCGTGTGCCTCCTTCAGGCCCGCGGACGTGATGCCCTTCATGCCGCGGTGGACATCCATGTACATGCCCATGGCTGGAACACCTCCGGATAGTCGGTCGTGCCTCTCTTCCATGCTGCACCCGATGCCGGGCGGAGTCGCGCCCTGACGTCCGTGCCGCGCCTCCACGCGCGGTTCCGCCGTCCCGGCCGGCTTCTGCGAGCCCCTTGAGCGGACCGTCACCGGGGCCTACCGGATGTCACGACCGCAGCGGACGTAAAGGCCTTGGTGCGGCTGCGCCCGTACGGCAGACTTGCCGAGCAACTCACTCAACGCGCAGGCGACTCGGGGGAATACGACGGTGGATCGCCGCCTGTCCGTGCTGGTGGCCGGCTACGGGGTGTGGAGCCAGGCGACCGTCCTGTTCTTCCTCGACCCGACGAAGCGCCAGGTCTCCGGCATCGTGCGGCCCGAGGCGACCGTGGGAGAGGTCCGGCTGCTGGGCCTCTCCCTCGAAGGCTTCGCGGTGCGCGACCTGGACCACGTACAGGGATGGCTGCCGCAGGTCGTCTTCCTGCTGCTGAGCGGTCTCCTCACCTACGGTGTGCTCCGCGCGGGCGCCGGAATCAGGCCGCGGTTCCGGAACGTCGTCGCCCTGGCCGGAGCCGGGTTGCTCGCCGCGGGGGTGGCGACGCTGGCCGGCCCCGCCCTGGATCCGGACGCCTACACCGCCCTGCCCTCCTACGATGACTGGCTGCTACGGGCCCGGAGGGGCGAAGTTCCCGGCGCTGCGGCCCAGTTCGCGCTGCTCACACTGTGGCTGCCGGTCCTGCTCTGGTTCCTGGTGTGGCGGTACCGGGAGTGGCAGCCCCTGCGGGTGTTCCTCAGGACCCGCGAGGACGCCGCGAGCGCCGGGAACGACAGGAAGCGCAGCAACGACAGGGGCGACGAGGACCGTGAGGGGCATGACCGGACCGGTCCGTCGCCGCCGGGTTCCTCCCGGGCCCGGCGCCATCTCCTCAGCGCCGGGCTGATTCCGGCCGTGCTGCTGACCGTGGCCGGGGCGCCGGTCCTGCGCCACATCCGGGTGAGCCATCTGTCGCAGGGAGCTCCGGGGTCTCCGGCCGCCTCGGTCACCTTCGATCCGGACGTGTGGGAGCCCTACCGGCCGTCGGCCGCGGTCGAGGAGTGGAGCGGTGTCCTCTATCCGGCGCTGCGTCTGCGTCCCCTCAGGACCGAGCTGCCCGGTGGCTGGATCGCGACTCTGGCGGTCTGCGGCATCTTCCTCCTGGCGCTGGCCGTGGCGCTTCGCGCACTGGCGCGGCGCGCGGCGGATGCAGGCCGGTGGCGCCCTGCGGCCCTCGTCGACCTGGCGATGAAGGGCTGGTACGCCACGGTCCTCGCGGCAGCCGTCGCCGCGGTCGTGGACGGCCGGGTGATGCGATGGTTCGCCCCGCGCGGCGAGAGCGGTCCGGCGGCCGAGCACCTGGGGGTGGCCCTCGGCGACGCCGTCCGGTTCGGGGCGGCCTGGGGGTGGACCACGGGGCTGGCACTCCTGGGCGTGGTTGTGATGATGAAGCGGCGTGCGGCGGCCCCCGCGGGCCCGCGGGCCGACGAGGACGAGGACCAGCCGGTCCCGGAGCGTGAGGAGCGGCCGCCCCATGGCGACTGACCGACGGGGGACCCGCAGGACGGGCGCACTCACCCGGGCGAGCGTACGCCGGGGGAGCGGGCGGCGAACCGCGCGCCCCGAGCGGGAGGAGAGCGCACGGACGACGGGCCGGCTGCGGTTCGTGACGAGCCCGACCACCTGGCTGCTGGGCATCCTGCTGGCCGTGGTGACCGTGACGTTCCAGGACGTCCTGACGGCGTCGGTGAAGACGATCCTGCCGCTGGACCGGGTGCCGGACCGGCTCTCACCGCAGAACGCCATCGACGTCGTCGAGGTCAGGGACGTCAAGGACTTCGGGTACTACGTGGTGCCTGACGCGGGGCGGGCCGAGGCCCGCGGGGACGGGAAGATCCTCGAAGAGATGGCGACGGGCGACGCCTGGCGGGAGGGCCGGAAGGTCGTCGACGCCGGGGCGGCGGACTGGATGATCACCGTGCAGGGCAGGGCCTCCCAGCAGGTCCGGATCACCGACATCGTGCCCGTACTGGAGGGAGGAAGGTGCGAGGAGCCGCTCGGTGGCAGCCTGGCGCACTTCCCCTCCCAGGGAGTCATGGACGTCATCCCGCTGGAGCTGGAGGTGGACGCTCCGCGCCCGCGCCTCAAGACCGTCGGCGAGGACGCCGCACCGTTCTTCACCGGCCCCGAGGCCAAGCACATCACGTTGAACCAGAACGAGACCGAGGCGTTCGTCGTCCACGCGACAGCCTCGACGGGGTACTGCCGCTGGCGGTACCGGGTGCACTACGAAATCGGCGGCAGCACGGCCGAGACGTTGATCAGCGGCCCCGGGGGCAGGCCCTTCGAGGTGACCGCGCGCATGACCGACGCGTCGGGATACCGGAAGGTCTACTTCCCATCGCTGGACTGCGTCCTCCCGGACTCGCGTCTGCGGCACACCTGGTACGAGCAGACCGGCGCCGAGTACGCCCGCGACCGCCGCAGCGGCAAGGTACCGCCCTGTCCCGAGAGCTGAGGCGGCCCCCCGGCCGGTAACCGCTGAGGCGTCCCCTACCGGCCCTCCGCCTCCACCCGCAGCTCCGCCACCCCCGCCGGCTTCTCCAGGTCCTGCGAGCGGACCGTCACGCGGACCTTCCTGGCCGTGTCACCCGCCAGGAAGGGGCGCCAGAAGCGGCCGTCCCGGGAGGTTTCCACCGTGTGGGACGCGGGCGGTACGTCGCTCCAGCGCGGAGTCACCGCCGCCAGCGCCAGCGGGCGCGGGCCCAGGTCCACCGTCAGGGTGCCCGCCGCGCCGTCGGGGGACCAGGATGTCGCCGGACTCCCGTCCACCGCCGCCTCCGCGTACCGGCCCGGGGCCTCGGAGGAGGCCGTCACCGGGCGGCAGCGCGCCACGTCGGCCGTCGGGGCCAGGTCCGGGCGGCGGGTGGGCAGGGTCAGCGTGGAGGCCAGGCTGCGCGGCCCTCCCTCCGTGTGGACCGTGAACGCAGTGCCCGAGGTCAGCCGGACCGTGGTCCTCCGGGGCCCGATGTGGACCTCGTACGTCGCGTCCCGGAACCGCAGGCCCTTCAGCGTGACGCCCTCGCGCAGCTGGGGCGGCAGCGTCGGATCCAGCCGTACGCCGTCCTCGCGGAGCCGGAGCCCCGTCAGGCCGTGCGTGAAGACCTGGAGGAAGCCGCCCTTGCCGGTCAGGAAGTCGTCGGCGGGGAAGCCGGACAGCGGGTCCTGCGAGCCCGACTTGTCGCCGCGCGCCTCGGAGAACAGGTGGTACGGGCCCCGCAGATACGGCCGTACAGCACGCTGGAGATACGTGTACGCCGAGCAGCCCGGCTCCCCGATGGCCGCCGCGTCGATCGCGTGCACCGAGTCCGTCATCGCCGGGCCGTCCGGGTCGGTGCGGGCCGCGTAGTAGTCCAGGGTGGCCGCCGCCGCGCCCGGCTCCATCGGCCACTCCAGGGGGTACGTCAGCAGGACCGCGTCCGCCTGCTTGATCCCGGAGCCGTTGTACCCCGCGTACTGGAGGAAGACCTTCTTCTCCGCGTCGTACGGGATACGGAGCCGGTCCGCGACCCGGTTCCACTCGGCCGGTGGCTCCTGGCCCAGGATGCGGGCCGCGCGGGTCGCGTGGCGCAGGGCGGTGGCGGCGACCGCGTTGGTGAACACCCCGTCGTCGACGCCGTTGCTGTACTCGTCGGGCCCCGCCACGTCGTTGACGGAGTAGCTGCCGTCCGCGTTCGCCGTGGCGCGCGACCGCCAGAAGTCGGCGATGCCCTTCAGGAGCGGCCAGCCGCGTGCCGCCAGCCAGTCGCGGTCGCCGGTGGCGAGGTAGTACTGCCAGACCGCCAGCGACACATCGCCCTGGAGGTGATTCTGGGTCAGGCAGTGCGGTGGGTCGACGCTGTGGCACTCGTCGTCCAGCCGGCCCCGGCTCGCGCTCGTCCAGGGGTAGAACAGGCCGTCGTACCCCAGCTTCCCGGCGTTGGCGCGGGCCGCGCCACGGGTGCGGTAGCGGTACTCGACGACCGAACGCGCCAGCTCCGGGCGGGTGGCGAGCAGCCCCGGGAACATCCACGTCTCGGCGTCCCAGAACACCAGGCCCGCGTAGTTGTCGCTGGTCAGACCGGCCGGGGCGATGCTGTCCGAGGAGCCGCGCCGGGTGCTCGCCAGCAGGCCGTACTGGGCCGAGCGCAGCCGCCCCTGCAACGCGCGGTCGCCCGGGACCAGGACGTCGGCGGACCAGGCCTCGCGCCAGGCCGTCTCGTTCGCCGCGAACACCCGGTCCCAGCCGCGCCGCGCCGCCCGGTGCGCCGCATCGCGGGCGTCCTCGGCCGGGGTGCGGGAGGTGAGGGCGGTGTCGACGCCGACGTACTTCTCGAAGGTGTACGTCCGGCCCGCGCGGACCGGGGTGGCTCGGGGGGACGTGCCGGCGCGCAGGGTCTCGACCACGCCCGAGCCGCGCCGCATCGCCTGCGCGATCGCCCCCTCGACGCCCGTGCCGAGCGTGCGGAACGTGCCGTTCTCGCGGAGCGTGATCCGGCGCGCGCCCCGCTCGTCGAGCCGGCCGGTGACGGTCGCGGCGCCGCTCCAGTGCGGGGTCATCCGCAGGCGTACGGCACCGGTGTGGACGTCGGAGCGGTCGGCCAGGACGTCGTAGGTGAGGTCGGTCGCGCGGCCGTCCGCCGTCGTCCACCGCAACGAGGTGCGCACGAGGCCGCAGGAGAGGAAGAGGGTCTGGCGGTAGTGCGAGATCCGGCCCGCCGGGGTGGCGTCGTCGAACGTCTCCCCGCCGACGCGGAGGCCGATGCCGGTCCAGCTCGGCAACGCGGCGGCCGCTTCCCGCCCCTCGGCGACGGACTTGTCCGCCGCGTACAGCCCGGAGACGAACGCGCCGTCGTAGCGGGGGGTGTAGAGCGGCCAGCCGGTCTTCTCTCCGGTGGCGGCGTACCCGGTGCCGGTGGCCGGCACCCGGTGGCCGAGATAGCCGTTGCCGACGTACGGGTCGTAGCCGCGGGCCTCACCGAAGCGGGTGGAGGACGGCGCCCAGGCGGGGTCGGAGGTGTTCCCGCAGGCGGGAGGCCGGCCGCCGGAGCCGGGCCCGGCGGAGTCGGACGGGCGGGCCTGACCGGGCGGCGGTACGGGGTCGGGCCCGGCGGCCAGGGCGATGGGCGACAGCGGGGCGATCAGGGCGGCGACGACCAGGGGCGCGAGGGCGGGGAAGCGCGGGAGGCTCACGGTACGACGGTAGGGAGGCGGCGGCGCGGTCCGCGGTCGCGGCACGCTCACCCCTCGCACGGGGCGTCCGCCTGCCCGCCGGATGGAGCAGATCCGGCCACCGGGGAGGGGCCGGATCCGCTGGGGCGAGGTCACGGGGGAGGGGCCGGCCGCCGGGCCGGGGCCACCGGGGAGGCGGCGTTCGCGACCGGGCCCCGGGCCTGTCGCGCCGCGCGCCGCGCACGGGGAGGTTCCCGGACCTGCCCCGCTCTGCCCTGCCCCGCCGCCCACGGGGAGGTTCCCGGATCCGCGCTGCCCACGGGGAGGCGTCGGCAGCCCACCGGCCGTGAGGAGGCTCCCGGACCCGGGGACCGCCGCCAGGGAGGCTCCCGGACGCCCACCGCGTCCACGGGGAGGCTCCCGGACGCCCACCGCCACCGGGTGGGCCCCCTACCCCGCCATCCCCGTCTTCAGCCCCGCCCCGCACAGCGGCACCACCACGCTGCCCCGCACCGCGTCGCCCCCGTCCCGTACCGCCGCCCAGCAGGCCACGCCCGTCGTCTCGACGTAGAAGCCGCGTGCCGCCAGGTCGCGTTGGGCCTCGCGGATGTCGTCCTCGGGGACCGTCAGGAACGTGCCGCCCGAGGCCCGTACCGCCGCCAGGATCTGGCGTGCGCGGGGCGGGCGGGGGATCGCGATGCCCTCCGCGAGGGTGGGGGCGGGCGTCCAGGCCGGGTCGGCCGGAAGCAGGTCGTCCGCGCCCGCGTGGAAGGCGGCGGCCAGCGGAGAGACCGCCTCCGCCTGGACCGCGACCAGGCGGGGGCGGACCTCGATCAGTCCCAGCGCGTGCAGTTCGGCGACCGCCAGCGCCGCACCCAGCAGCAGGGTGCCGTTGCCGACCGGGACCGCCAGCACGTCCGGGAGCCGGCCGCCGAGGTCCTCCCAGAGCTCGTACACGTACGTCTTCGTCCCGTGCAGGAAGTACGGGTTGAAGACGTGCGAGGCGTAGAAGACCCCCGGCTCGTCCGCCGCCGCGCGGGCCGCCAGCGCGGTCGCCTCCCGGCCGCCGGGGACGGCCACCAGGCTCGCGCCGTGCGCCCGGATCTGCTCGGTCTTCTTCGCCGACGTGCCCTCGGGGACGTACACCGTGCACGGCAGTCCGGCCCGTGCGCAGTACGCCGCGACCGACGTGCCCGCGTTGCCCGTGCTGTCCGCCACCACCCGGTCAGGGCCCAGCCGCCGGGCCAGCTCCGCGAGCATCACCGCGCCCCGGTCCTTGAAGGAGAGCGTCGGCATCAGATAGTCGAGCTTCGCCGAGACGGTGTCCGTGAGCGGGACGAGAGGAGTGCGGCCCTCGCCCAGGGAGATCACCGAGGAGTCGAGCGGCAGGAAATCCTGGTAACGCCACAAGGAATCGATCCGAACGGAAAGCGCGTTCACCCCGGTGCCCCGCGCGGGGGCGAAGTCGAGGTCCCAGGGGCCCCGGCAGACCGGACAGCACCAGGTCAGAGCGGTGATCGCGGATCGCGTCCCATCCACTGGACAGTAATAGAACGTCATGTCCGCCAGCATGTCAGGCATATGGCGGGTGAATGGCGGGCGTAGGGAATCCCTCCAGGCACCCTTGTGAGTTCGCCATGGATCGGTCAATCTTTCGCTGGCAGCAGGGCACGCCGCTCACCGGACGACGCAGAACACGGGGCGTTCCGACGGTTGAGTTGTCATGCTCCTGTCGGGAGTCGCCCATCGGCTCCGGTACCACCCCCCACCAGAGCACCGCCTATGAGGAGGACCCCTCACATGTCAGTGACGCGTCAGACCCCCCAGGCCGGTCGAAGACTCGCCGCGGCGACCGTCATAGCCACCGCAGCCGCCGTCGCCCTCGCCACCGCCGCTCTGCCGGCGACCGCGGCCGAGCGCGCACCCGAAGGCGTGATCCTGAACGCGGACGCTCCGGGAACCATCAGCGACAGCTACATCGTGACGCTGAAGGACTCGGCCGCGAAGTCCGACTCCGCCAAGGGCAAGGCCCTCGCGAAGAAGTACGGCGCGAGCATCGAACGCACCTACCGCGCGGCCCTCAACGGCTACGCGGTCGAGGCCACCGCCGCGGAGGCGAAGAAGTTCGCCGCCGACCCGGCCGTCGCGTCCGTCTCGCAGAACCGCACCTTCACGGTCTCCGCCACCCAGAACAACCCGCCCTCCTGGGGGCTTGACCGGATCGACCAGCGGAACCTCCCGCTGGACCAGCGCTACACCTACCCCGACAAGGCCGGCGAGGGCGTCACCGCCTACGTCATCGACACCGGGGTGCGGATCAGCCACAACGACTTCGGCGGCCGGGCCTTCAACGGCTACGACGCCGTCGACAACGACAACGTCGCCCAGGACGGCCACGGCCACGGCACGCACGTGGCGGGCACCGTCGCGGGCTCCGCCTACGGCGTCGCCAAGAAGGCGAAGATCGTCGGCGTCCGGGTGCTGAACAACCAGGGCTCCGGCACCACCGCGCAGGTCGTCGCGGGCATCGACTGGGTGACGGCCAACGCCCAGAAGCCCGCCGTCGCCAACATGAGCCTCGGCGGTGGCGCGGACTCCGTCCTCGACGCGGCGGTGCAGCGGTCCATCGACTCGGGCATCACGTACGCCGTCGCGGCGGGCAACGAGTCGACCAACGCGAGCACGAAGTCCCCCGCGCGCGTCGCCGACGCCATCACGGTCGGCTCGACGACCAGCTCCGACGCCCGCTCCAGCTTCTCCAACTACGGCTCGGTCGTGGACATCTTCGCGCCCGGTTCCTCGATCACCTCGGCGTGGAACTCCAGCGACAGCGCCACGAACACGATCTCCGGCACGTCGATGGCCAGCCCGCACGTCGCCGGCGCCGCCGCCCTCTACCTCGCCGACAACCCGGGCTCGTCCCCCGCCCAGGTCTCCGCGGGCCTCGTCGCGGCCGCCACCACCGGCGTCGTCGGCAACCCGGGCAGCGGATCGCCGAACCGCCTGCTGTACGTCGGCACCGGCAGCACCAACCCGCCGGACCCGGGCAAGAAGTTCGAGAACACCACGAGCTACCCGATCAACGACCACTCGACCGTCGAGTCGCCGATCACCGTCACGGGTATCTCCGGCAACGCCCCGTCCGCGCTGCAGGTCCCGGTCAACATCTCCCACACGTACATCGGTGACCTGAAGATCGACCTGGTCGCTCCCAACGGCACGGTCTTCAACCTGAAGGCGTTCGGCAGCGGCGGCAGCTCCGACGACGTGGTCACCACGTACACCGTCAACGCCTCCTCCGTCACGGCCAACGGCACCTGGAAGCTCCGGGTCCAGGACAACTGGACGTACGACACCGGCCGGATCAACAGCTGGGGCCTGCACTTCTGATCCCCGCACCACAGCAGAACTGATCCAGTGACGTACGAGGGTGGGGCGGCCGCGGACAGCGGCCGCCCCACCTCCCGTGCCGTCAGCGACGGTTGAGCGCGCGGGCGACCGTCGTGACCAGCTCGGCGTCCTCGGTGTCGCCGTCCAGCGACCAGAACATCGCCCCGCCGAGCCCCTTGTCCCGGACGTAGGCGGCCTTGGTGCGGAGCACCTGCGGGTCGTCGTACGTCCACAGGGTCGTGCCGTCGAACAGCCAGGCGTGGCCGTTCCTCACGTCGCGGTGGACCGTGTACGTCCCCGAAGCGGCCAGCTTCTTGAGGACCTTGTAGTCCTCGTAGCCCGCCGCCCAGGTGGCCGGGGCCGGAGCCGTCGCCGGCTGCCCCAGGCCCGTACCGCCGCCGGTCACGCCGGTCCAGCCCTGGCCGTACGTCGGCATGCCCACCACGATCTTGTGCTTGGGCGCACCGCGGCGCACCCAGTCCCGCACGGTCCGGTCGACGCTGAAGTCGTTCCGCGCGTACAGGGCCGACTGCTGGGCCGTCTTCTTCTCGCCCGAGACGTGGTAGTCGTAGCCCTGGATGTTGACGAAGTCGAAGTCCCTCATCAGGCGCTTCACGTCGAAGCCCGCGTCGATGGCCTTCGGGTTGGCCGGGACGTACGCCGACAGTTCGTAGTGCTTCGGCTTCGGCCTGTGGTGCCCGTGGCCGTGCCCCTTCCCCTTGCTCCCCCTCTCCGCCGCCTCGGTCCCGGCCTTCGCCTCGCTCTTCGCGTAGGCGTCGAGCTGGGTACGGAACTCGTGGATCAGGGCGGTGAAGTTCTTCTTGTCCTCCGGGCGGAAGACCGTGCCCTCGTTGGCCGGAGAGCCGGGCCACTCCCAGTCGACGTCGATGCCGTCGAAGAGGCCGGCCGCCGCGCCGTCGCCGCCGCGTGCACCGTCCTGCGGGAGGTTGCCCTTGATGTACAGGTCGATGCAGGAGGAGACGAGCGCCTTGCGGGAGGCGGCGGTGCGGACCGCGTCGGAGAAGTGGGTGGACCAGCTCCAGCCGCCCAGCGAGATCATCACCTTGAGGCCGGGGTGCTTGGCCTTCAGCTCGCGCAGCTGGTTGAAGTTGCCCGCGAGCGGCTGGGTGTCGGTGTCGGCGACGCCGTCCACCGAGTCGGCCGCGCCGAGCGGACGGGCGTAGTCCGCCCAGGCGTCGGCCTGACCGGGGATGTTGCCGGTGAAGCAGGTGCCCTCGGCGCTCACGTTGCCGAAGGCGTAGTTGATGTGGGTGAGCCTGGCCGCGGCCCCGCTGGTGTCCAGGTCCTTGACCTGGAAATCGCGCCCGTAGACGCCCCACTGGGTGAAGTAGCCGATGTTCTTGTACGCGGGGCGGTGGTGTCCCTTCCCGCGGTCGCCGCCGTCGCTCCGGTCGGGGCCGGTGCCGGCCGTGGCCGCGGGCGCGGCACCTGCCAGCAGGGCCAGGGCGACGCCGGCGATGGTCATTCGGGACAGGTTTCTTCGACGCATGGGGGCTCGTTCCTGTGCGGAAGGGGCGGGGGAGAGCCGTGCTGTGCACAGGGAAGGTATTGGTCTGGACCAAAAATGGTCAAGAGTACGGGAGTTGCGGGACGCGGCGTTGCCCGACGTCGGGTCGCCGGACTTCGCGGCCGCGCGAGCGGGAAGGGTAGGAGGGGGGGGTGAGGGGGCGGGATATGCGTGGACCGGCACAAGATCATCACATTGGGTGAAACCCTGGCCCATGCTTGCGGTAGACAACCCACGGTTGTCAGGCTGTCGCAGACTGTCAACCTGTTGGGAGTGGCCTGTGACTTTCGGTGAGCAGCCCGCCTATCTGCGCGTGGCGAGCGATCTCAGGGAGAAGATCGTCAACGGCGCGCTGCCGCCCCATACCCGCCTGCCGTCGCAGGCCCGCATCCGCGAGGAGTACGGGGTCTCGGACACCGTCGCCCTGGAGGCGCGGAAGGTCCTGATGGCCGAGGGGCTGGTCGAGGGGCGCTCCGGCTCCGGCACCTATGTGCGCGAGCGCCCCGTCCCGCGCATGATCGCCCGCTCCGGCTACCGGCCGGACAAGGGGGCCAGCCCGTTCCGGCAGGAGCAGACGGCCGAGGGCGCGCACGGGACCTGGGAGTCCAGCAGTGAGCAGGAGGGGGCGAGTTCCGAGATCGCCGAGCGGCTCGGCATCGAGCCGGGCGACCGCGTGATGCGCACCCACTACGTCTTCCGGGAGGCAGGTGAACCGATCATGCTCTCCACCTCGTGGGAGCCGCTCGCCGTCACGGGCCGCACCCCCGTGATGCTGCCGGAGGAGGGCCCGTTGGGCGGCTGCGGGGTGGTCGACCGGATGGCCGCGATCGACGTCGTCGTGGACAACGTCGCCGAGGAGGTCGGTGCGCGCCCGGGGCTGGCGGAGGAGCTCCTGGCGCTCGGCGGTGTGCCCGGCCATGTGGTCATCGTCATCGGGCGCACCTACTACGCCTCCGGCCGAGCGGTGGAGACGGCCGACGTGGTCGTTCCGGCGGACCGCTACCGGGTCGCCTATCACCTGCCTGTGAGATGACGCGAGGTGACACCGCGTCGGGGGCGGGCGCCGGTCCGGGGGTCGGGCCGGGTGGGGGCCGCCGGTCGGGGCTGACGGGGCGTGGGTGAGGCGTGAGCCGGGTGTGATCCCGGTGCGGGGAGGGTCGTGAGGGGGCGCATCCTGTGGATGCGCCCCCTTCGCGATGGCCGGATGTGTATCTCTTTGTGTAAAGGCGCCTGCACTGAGTGAAGGTCAGGCGTACGCTCGGGCATATGCGTACTGCGGTTTCCTGGGGATCCTTAGAGACGTGCACGCCGGTGGGAAGAGGGGCGATATGCGGGGGAGCGACACGATGAGCGAGAGCGGCGCCGTGCTCCCTTGGCAGGTGATACGGCAGGACGACGGCGGCAATCGCTACCGCGTGGGCCGGTATGCCACGCAGGCCGAGGCCCAGAAGGTCGCCGACGGTCTCGACGACCGCCATCACCATCAGGTCTACCGGGTCGAGCGCGTCGGTCAGGGAACCGGCCCCTGACCCGCGAGTGAACGGGCAGGTGAACGCACGGCGCCCGGGTGGACGGATGGTCGGACACGCGGGCGGACGGATGGGCGGACCTGCGGGTGGACGGACAGATGGACGCGCGTACGGACGGGTGCGCGGACGGACAGGCGGACGCGCGGGTGGACGGACGGGCTGCCCCGAAGGGCCCCGAGGGCGGTCGCTGTGGCTGCCCCCCGGGGCCCTTTCGGCCTTTCCCGGGGGCTTCGCCTGCCGCGTGCGCCCCCCTGGGGCTCGCCCCGCTCCTGGTTCGCTCGCCCCACCCCGCCGGCCCGCCCCTGTTTCGCCCTGCCCCTGGCTCGGTCTGCTCCGGGCGCTCCTGTCGCGCGCCTCACGGGTTCACGGGTGCACGTGCCTCATGCGCCCCCGCCTCGCCCGCATTCCCTGTGCCGGCGCCCCGGGCGGTAGGGTCCGGCCGGGCCGGGGTGCGGAAGCCTCGGGAGGAACGGCGCCGCGAGCGGGGCGGAGTGATGGAGGAGTGGCGACCAGGTGACGCCGGTGCTGATCGACACGGTGGCGTGGGTGCGGATCGAGGGCGGCAGAATTCTCTGCGCGCGCCCCCGGGGCAAGGACGTCTTCTACATCCCGGGCGGCAAGCGCGAGGGCGCGGAGAGCGATCTGGAGACCCTCCTGCGGGAGGTCGAGGAGGAGTTGACGGTCGGCCTGATCCGGGAGACCGTCGTCCACGCCGGGACGTACGAGGCCCCCGTCGACGACCGGCCCGGCGCCGCCGTCGTACGGATGAGCTGCTACTACGGCGACTATCGCGGCACGCTCGCGGCGAGCAGCGAGATCGAGGAGACGGCGTGGTTCTCCTTCGCCGACCGGGCCCTCGTGCCGCCCGTGGACCAACTGCTCTTCGACGACCTCAGGGCGTCCGGCGCGTTGAGCTGACCCTGCCGCCTGCCGCCCCCGGTCGTGCGTACCGCCGTCTGCACCAAACACCCGGTTGCGCGGTAGCGGGCGATCAATGGTGGGTATGGGCTGTTTAGTCCCCATTTGCACAGGGGGTGCGCCCGCGGTCGTCCCTGGGAAGTGATCGGCGTGATCGATACCGAAGGCGACTGCGCCGAATGGACCTTCACGGCCGAGCCCGGTTCCGTGCGCAGCGCCCGGCACGCCGTCCGGGGCGCGCTGGGCTCCTGGGGGCTCGACGCGGCGGTGGGAGACCTGGCGGTCCTGCTGGTCAGCGAGCTCGTGACCAACTCCCTCCGGTACGCCTCCGGCCCCATCGGCGTACGCCTGGCGCGGACGTACCCGGACGGGGAGCCGCTTCCCGCCGACCGGCCGCCCGCCGCCCCGGGGCTGCTGGTCGAAGTCTCCGATCCGCTTCCGGATCCACCCACCGAACGCAGTGCGGGACCCGACGACGAAGGCGGCCGCGGACTCCAGCTCGTGGCCTGTTCCGCACGTCGCTGGGGGACCCGCCGCGGAAAGAGCGGCAAGACCGTGTGGTTCGAGCTGGCTCTGCCTGGTTAGGAGAGTGGAGGGAAGCACAGCGATCACCAGAGGTCGGGCAGAACCTGGCTGAAAGGGACTGAGACCGTGCTGTGATCGTGAACGCCGTGTCGGTCGGGGCCGTAGTGCTGAATACTGCGGGCAGGACCGGTCCGGTGCGTGAGCTGGAGGGGACGGTCGCGTGAGCGAGATACCTGGGACAACGGGCGACGCCGTCGGCACGGCCGGTGACGTCGTGTGGCAGAACAGCCCGCCCGGCTCGATCTATGACTACATCAGGGTGGCCTCCTTCTCGATCGGCCCCGACGGTCTGATCGAGCAGTGGAGCAGCCGGGCCGCGGGTCTGTTCGGCATGACCGCGGCCGAGGCGATCGGCCGCGACCCGGTGGAGGCGTTCATGCCCGCCGAACTGCGCTCGGACGGCCACCGGCGGGTCGGCGAGATCCTCGACGGCAAGGAGTGGACGGGCCTCGTCCCGTTCCGGATGCCGGGTGAGGGTGGGGCGCACGGCGTCGCCGAGGTCTACGTGATGCCGAGTCTGACGGCGCGGGAGGAGCGGGCCGCGCTCTGCATCGTCGTCGACGTCCGGGCCCTGCGGCGGATCGAGACCGACCTCGCCGCATCCCAAGCCATATTCGGCCAATCTCCCTTCGGGTTCGTGCTGTTCGGTACGGACTTCGCGGTCGTCCGGGCCAACCAGCGCTTCGCCACGGTCTTCGGCGGGGCGGCCGACGACCACCGGGGCCGCACGGTGGAGGACTACCTCCCCCAGGCCGAGGCCGACCGGCTGTCCGCCACCCTGAAACGGGTCCTGGAGACCGGGGAGTCGGTCACCGACCTCCAGCTCGTCGGCACCGCTCCCGGCACCACCGAGCGCCGTCACTGGTCCATGAACCTCTACCGGGTGCACAGCGGGGCCGGCCGCCCCGTCGGCATCGCCGGCCTCGCCACCGACGTCACCCGGCGGCACATCGCCGCCCGCGAGGCCGCCAGTGCCCGCCGCAACCTCGCCCTGCTCAACGAGGCCAGCGCCCGCATCGGCAATTCCCTCGACCTGGAGACCACCGCCCGCGAACTCCTCGACGTCGCCGTGCCCGGCTTCTGCGACGTCGCCGCCGTCGACCTCTACCAGAGCCTGCTCACCGGCGAGGAGGCCGCGCCCGGCAGTTGCGCGCCCGCCCACCGCGAGTCCGCCGGAGGTTCGGCCGAGCTGCGCCGGGTGGCCCACGCCAGCGCCGTCGCCGACGCCCTGCCCACCGCCGTGGCGGGCAGCGGGCCCCCGGGCCCGGACGATCTGCCGCCCGCACTCGGCTCCGTCCACCGCTTCCCGTTCGGCTCGCCCTGCGCCGTCGCGCTGCGCTCCGGCCGGGTCGAGGACGTCCCCGGCGACGAGATGGGCTTCGTGCAGTCGACGCTCGCCGTGCCGATGGTCGCCCACGACACCGTCGTCGGCCTCGTCCAGTTCTCCCGGACGAAGGGCAGCGAGCCGTTCGGCGAGCGCGACCGGGCGCTGGCCACCGAACTGGCCGCCCGCGCCGCCGTCTGCATCGACAACGGCCGCCTCTACCGCCGCGAGCACGAACGCGCCCTGATCCTCCAGCGCAGCCTGCTGCCGCCCGGCGACCCCGAGGCCGCCGGGCTCGACATCGCCTGCCGCTATCTGCCCGGCAACACCGCCACCGAGGTCGGCGGCGACTGGTTCGACGTGATCGAGCTGCCCGGCCACCGCACCGCGCTCGTCGTCGGCGACGTCATGGGGCGCGGCCTGCGCGCCGCCGTCGCCATGGGCGAACTGCGCACCGCCGTGCGGACCCTGGCCCTCCTCGACCTGGAACCCGCCGAAGTGCTCTCCGCCCTCGACGAGGTCGCCCGCGGCCTCGGCTCGCCCGGCGGCGAGCGCAGCGAGGGGCTCGGCGTCAGCGGGGGAGCGCAGTGGCCCTCCCGCGCCGCGCAGAAGTCCCGCGAGGCGGACCTCTCCGAGGTGTACCTCGCGACGTGTGTGTACGCGGTCTACGACCCGGTCACCCGGCGATGCACGTTCGCCAACGCCGGGCACCTGCCCCCGGCCGTCGTCGAGCCCGGCCGGCCCGCCCGGCTCATCGACGTACCCCCGGGCATGCCGCTGGGCGTCGGCGGCGAGCCGTTCGAGGAGGTCGAGGTCGAGCTCGCCGAGAACGCCCTGCTCACCCTCTACACCGACGGCCTGGTCGAGTCCCGGGACCAACCGCTGGACGAGGGGCTGGCGGCGCTGCGCTCCGTGCTCACCGGTCCGCAGATGGAGCTGGAGGACGCCTGCGACTTCGTCCTCTCCACGCTGGACACCCGGCACGGCGAGGACGACATCGCCCTGCTGATGGCCCGCATCCAGGGCCTGCCCGCGGAGGCGGTCGGGGACTGGACGCTGCCCCGCGAACCGCGCTCGGTCGGCCGCGCCCGCGAGCTGGCCCGCGGCCACCTGCTCGCCTGGGACCTGGACGACCTGGTCGACACCACCGAACTCCTCGTCAGCGAGCTGGTCACCAACGCCCTGCGCTACGGCGAGGGCGAGATCCGGCTCCGGCTGTTGCGCGACCGCACCCTGGTCTGCGAGGTCTGGGACGCCGGTCTCGTCCAGCCGCGCCGCCGCCGGGCCCGCGACACCGACGAGGGCGGCCGCGGGCTCCAGCTGGTCGGGCTGCTCAGCGCCGCCTGGGGCTCGCGCCGGACCCCGCGCGGCAAGACCGTCTGGTTCGAACTGGCCCTGCCGGACGGGGAACCGGTTGTCGAACTCTCCGCGGAGCAACTGCTGAGCATGTACTGACGCAGGACGCAGGTGGCGGAGCGGAGGACACAGAGGCGCGGGGCGCAGGGCGCAAGAGGCAGAGGCGGGAAGAGGGAGTCCGGAGAACAGGAGGCCCGTCACGCGGTCGCTGGACCGGACTTCAGAGCCGCCAGCCGCGCCTCCACCTCCGCGCTGTCGCCCAGACGGTCCAGCTGCTCGAACTGGGCGTCCAGCGAGGAGGCGGCCAGCTCCTGCTTGCCCAGGGCCTTCGCCTCCTCGCGCCGCACCTTGTCCTCGAAGCGGCTCAGCTCGCTCGTCGGGTCGAGGACGTCGATGCTCTTCACGGCGTCCATCATCCGGTTCTGCGCCTGGGCGGACTGCGAACGTGCCACCAGTTCGTCGCGCTTGGCCTGGAGTTCGGAGAGCTTGGCCTTCATCCGGCCGAGCCCGGCCTTCAGCTGGTCGACGACCTCCGTCTGCGAGGCGATGACGGGCTCCGCCGTCCTGGCCTCCTGCTCGGACCGGAGCTGACGGCCCAGCGCCACCTTCGCCAGGTTGTCGAACGTGTCCGCCTCCTCCACCGAACCGGCCCCGCGCAGCTCGTCGGCCTTACGGCTGGCCGCCAGCGCCTTGCCGCCCCACTCGGCCGCAGCCGCCACGTCCTCCTGGTGGTCCTGCTCCATCAGCCGGAGGTTGCCGATGGTGGCCGCGACGGCCTGCTCGGCCTCCGCGATGTTGTCGGTGTAGTCCCGGATCAGCTGGTCGAGCATCTTCTGCGGGTCCTCGGCCTGATCGAGGAGGGCGTTGATGTTGGCCTTCGCGAGCTGGGTGACGCGGCCGAGGACGGTCTGCTTGGTCATGGAAGGGCTCCTGGGAAATCGTGCGTCGCCGGTACGGGTGAGCAGTGAGCAGTGAGCAGTGAGCAGTGAAGAGAGACGAGTGAGGAGGGACGAGTGAGAAGAGACGAGTGAGGAGGGACGGTTGAGCAGGGGGAGGGACGTGTCAGGACCGGTCGGTCAGAAGCGGCCGCCACCGCCCCGGCGGCCCCGGGTGCCGCCCCCGCCGAAACTGCCCGGACCGCCGCCGTAGCCACGGTCCGGGCCCCCGCCGAAACCGCCCCCGTGGCCCCCGCCCCCGAACAGCCCGCCGAGGATGATGCCGCCGAGCACCGCCCCGCCCATGCCGCCGCCCCGCGTCCCGCCGGGGCCCTGCACCGAGCCGAAGCCGCGGACGTCCTGCTCGGCCAGCGTCATCGCCTGACCGGCCAGGGCGTCCGCCTGCCGCGCCTCGGCCAGCGCCCCCCGGGCGTCCGTGGCCGACAGCTCCCGGGCCCGCTCCCACCGCCGCTGCGCCTCGGCCAGCCGGGTACGGGCCCGGCTGCCGACCGCGCCCCGGTTGGTCGTGACGAAGTCGGCCGCGGCCCCGATCGCGGACCGGGCGGTGAGCATCGCCTGATCGAGGAGGGACCGGGCCCTCGCCTCGCCCCGCTCCCGGTCCCGGGCCTCCGCCAGTGCCTCGTCCAGCGCCGCGTCCGCCTCCTCCACCCGGCGCAGCGCATCGACCGGGTCGTACGGTCCCGCCGCCATGGCGCCCCGCACATCGGCGAGTACGGCCTGGGCACGGGCGACCCGGCCGCGCAGACCTGCGGTCGACGCCCCCTCGGCGGTCCCTTCCAGCAGCCCGCCCGCTTCCGCGAGGTCGGTCTCCGTCCCGGTCAGCGCGGCGGGCAGCTTCCGTGCGGCCTCGCCGAGCTCCGCCGCCCGCCGGTCCACCGAGTCCAGCAGCGTGCCGGCCTGGCCCACCGCGCCCTCGGCGGCCCGGATGTACACGGCGGCGCGGGAGTTCTCACCGGCCCCGACCGCCGTGCGGGCCTCCGCCACGGCCGATCCGGCGAAGACGAGCCGGTCCTCCGCCTGCCCGACGTCGGCCGCCACGGGTGCGGCGGCGTCCTCCCCGTACCGCTCGCGCAGCACGGCGGCGCCCGACTCGGCCGCTGCGACCCGGCCGGCGAGGTCGCGGTGGGTCGTGTCCACGGTGGCCAGGGCCTGGGGAGCGGTACGTTCCAGGGCGCGCAGCCGGTCGAAGTCCTCGGAGACGGTGTCCAGCCCCTCGTTCGCGGCGGCGCACCGCCGCAGGATCTCGTCCAGCATCCGGCGGCGGGTCGCGTCGTCCTCCGGGAACGCGTCGTCGAGCTGCTGCCGCAACCGGAACGACCGCGTCAGCTCGTCCTTCGCCCGTGCGACCGCCTCCGTGAACGGCTTCGCGGCCTCATCGCCGAACTGGGCGACGGCGAAGCCGAGTTCCTCCTCGCTCGTGCGCACCGCGTCGTCGGTGTCCACGAGCAGCTGCTTCGCCTGCGCGTCGAGCTCCGGCAGCGGTGTCGGCGGCTCCGGCGCACGGCCCGCTCCCGCGCCCCGGCCCCAGCCGGTGGCCGCCGGGGTGGTGCGCCTCCTCGTACGCCGGGTGCGCCGGGCGTACGCGTAGGCCCCGACCGCGCCCACGCCCGCGACCACGGCCAGCGGGAGGACGAAGTCGCGGGCTTCGGCCGAGCCGGAGCCGCCCGCTCCGGGGTCGACGGGGCCCGGGGTGATCGCGGGGGCCGTCACGGGGCGTCCGGCCAGGACGGAGGTGTAGCCGTCGGCCGCGCCGATCGCCGCCCCCGCCCAGTCGTTCTCCCGCAGTGCCGGCTCGATCGCTCTGCTCGCCACGTCGCGCAGCTGGGCATCGGTGAGCCGGGAGTCCACGTCGACGGAGTAGCCGTACTGCCGGTCGCGGGTGGCGACGGAGAGCAGCACGTCGTCCTGGCCCAGGCCGTTGCGGTCGGCGGTCTCGTCGCTCCAGGTCTGTCCGGACCGGCCGGAGAAGTCGCGTACGTACACGACGAAGAGCTGGAGGCGCTGCTCGTCGTACAGCCGGTCGAGGGCGTCCTCCACCTGGCCCGCCCGGTCGCCCAGGGCTCCGACCCGGTCGGTGATCTGCCCGTCCCGGGACAGCTCGACGGGGTCGTCGGCGCGTGCGGGCACGGCGGCGGGGAGCACCAGCCAGCCCAGGGCGAGCAGCGCGGCGAGCGGCACGGCGGACAGCGCGGCGGCTCGGGCGGCCATCCGTGGCGGGCGGGTAGGTGTCACGTTTGTGAGGCTATGTGCGGCTTTTCGCCCCCGCGACCCGGCGTTCCGCCGGTCCTGTCCGTGGCCGGAGGTACGTCCGGAGGCACCCGCCCCCCGGACCACGCCCGTGTCCAGAGGCACCCGCCCCCGGACCACACCCGTGTCCGGAGGTACCCGCCCGCCCCCGCACCGCGCCCGCGTCCGGAGGCACCCGACCCCCGACCACGCTCGCGTTCAGAGAAACCTGTCCGCCCCCGACCACGCCCGTGTCCAGAGGCACCCGCCCCCGGACCACACCCGCGTCCAGAGGTACCCGCCGACCCCGCCCCGGACCACGCCCGCGTCCGGAGGGGCGTTCCACCGGGCCGTGTCCGCCGCGCGTGTGAGCGGTCGTGCCGGTCCGCCTCCGCTGTTCGCATGAAAGGGCGGCGGGAATGCGGTCCCCCCGCGCGTGTACGGAGGGGCGTCGGCCGCCGCCCGTCGTCAGATGGGGCGGACGCGGCGCGCCCCGGGCCCCGGCTCCGGAGGCCGGCGGCGCGCACGCCCGTCGGGGGACCGGCCCCACGAGAGGCCCGAAGTCCGGAGGTGTCGAGTGACTGGCCTTCAGCTGTCGGTCGTCGTGCCGTGCTTCGACGAGGCCGAGGTCATCGAGTCCTTCCACGCGGCTCTGCTCGGCGTCCTGGACCCCCTCGGGGGCAGCTTCGAGATCTGTTACGTCGACGACGGCAGCCGGGACCGCACCCGCCTGCTGCTGAACGCCATCGCCGCCCGCGACCCCCGGGCCCGCTACACCGCCTTCAGCCGCAACTTCGGCAAGGAGGCCGCCATGCTCGCGGGCCTCCGCATGTCGCGCGGGGCGGCCGTGGTGATCATGGACGCAGACCTCCAGCACCCGCCCGAGCTGATCCCCCGCATGCTGGAACTGCACCGGCACGGCTACGACCAGGTCATCCCGCGCCGCGACCGCACGGGCGAGGGCATGATCCGCAGCACCCTCAGCCACGCCTATTACGCCCTCGTGCGCCGCTGCATGGACGTGGAGCTGATCGACGGCTCGGGAGACTTCCGGCTGCTGTCGCGGCGGGCGGTGGAGAGCGTCCTGTCCCTCCCCGAGAGCAACCGCTTCTCCAAGGGGATCTTCTCCTGGATCGGCTTCGACACGGTCACCTTCCGCTACCGCAACAGCGAGCGGGTGGCGGGCCGGTCGAAGTGGGGCAGCAGGCGACTGCTGAACTACGGCATCGACGGCCTGCTGTCCTTCAACAACCGGCCGTTGCGTCTCGCGATCTACACCGGCTTCTGGGTCTTCGTCTCGGCGCTGGCCTACGCCTTGTGGACCGTCGTGCGCGTCGTCCTGCACGGCGTGGACACCCCCGGTTTCGCCACGTTGCTCACCGCTGTCGTCGCCCTCAGCGGCATCCAGCTCGTGACGCTCGGGGTCATCGGGGAGTACGTGGGCCGGATCTACCACGAGGCGAAGCACCGCCCGCCGTATGTGGTCCGGGAAACGGACGCGAGCTGCCGGGCGGCGCTGCCGGACGGTGGGCCGTCGCGCCCGCAGCTGACCGGAGGAGGCCCGGTCGAAGCCGCCACGGCCCCGGCCGCCCCGAGCTCCGCCACCGCCTCAGCCGCCCCGAGCTCCGCCCCGGCCGCCCCGAGCTCCGCCACCGCCTCAGCCGCCCCGAGCTCCGTCCCGGCCGCGGCGACCGGGGCCCCGGGCCGGTCCCGTACCGTCCGCCAGTTCGGCAGCTTCGTCCTCATCGGCTGCGTGAACACCGCCGTCTACCTCGGCGTCTACGCCTCCCTGAACCGCTGGATCCCCTACCTGACCGCCCACGTCATCGGCTACGCGGTCAGCATCGTGTGCTCGTTCCTGCTCAACTCCTACGTCACCTGCCGGACGCGGCCGACCTGGCACGCGTTCGTCCGCTATCCCCTCTCCAGTCTCGTCAACCTGGTGGCGTCCGGGGCGCTGCTCTACGGAGCGGTCAGCGGTCTCGGCATGGACAAGAACCTCGCCGCGCTGGCGGCCGGTGTGCTCGTCACGCCCGTCTCGTTCCTGCTCGCGCGGTGGGCGATCACCTCGGGCCAGGCCAGATCGGCCTCCGTACCGGAGGCCGTGGAGGTTCCCGCCGAACCGCAGCCCGTCCGCCCGTCGCCCGCACCGCTGCCGACCCACTCGCGCCAGGACCGGTGAGGCCCGCGATGTCCGACGACGCTCCCGTGACCGCCGACGTCGCCGCCCCGGAGAACCCGCGGGGCGAGGACGCGACGGCGGCGGTACGTGCCGGGCGGCAGCGCTCCCACCACCCCTGGACTGCCCTCTGGGTGAGCGCCCTCGCGCTGCCGCCGCTCGCCCTGCTCGCCGCCGCGTCCTGGTTCGGGCGGTGGGTGAGGCCCGGCGCCGACGACTGGTGCTTCCTGCCGCGCGTACGGGACGACGGCATCAGCGGTCTCGTCGGGCAGTTCTACCTCGACGACAACGGGCGGGTCGCCAACGCACTCCTGGTCGGCGCGTACGCGAAGTTCCAGGTCGCCGGACACCAGTGGTACCCCCTGGTCAGCGGGGTCCTGGTGCTCGCGGTCCTGTGGGCCGTGGCCGTCCTGGCGCTGCGCCGGGCCGGGCTGCGCACCCCGCGCGGGATGCCGCTGCTCCTCGCGGCCATGACCACAGCGCTCTTCCTGTTCGTCACCCCGAACACGTACAAGACGTTCTACTGGCCCGCCGCCTCCGTATCGCACACGCTGCCGCCCGTCCTGGCCTGCGCCGGGCTGATCCCGCTCCTGCTCGCCCGCACCCGGCGGGGGCGGGGCCTCGCGATCGGCGTCGCGGTGCTGCTGGCCGCCTTCCTCGCCACGCTCTCCGAGGAGACGGCGATCGTCGTGGTGATGGTGCTGCTGGCCGTCCTCCTCGTCTCCGGCCGGGTCGTCCCCGCCGCCGACCGGGGGTTCGTCCGCCTGTGGTGCGCCGGAGGCATCGCCGGGACGGCGGCGGGGGCCCTGGTCCTCATCACCTCGCCCGGCTCCACGAACCGCAGGGACCGCTTCGGGGCGGAGTCCACGTCCCTGCTCGCTCCCGACTCCCTCGCCGCGTCGCTGCGCGCGTTCGCCGAGATCACCGTCACCGTGGCCACGACCTGGCAGTACGCGGGCGCGGTCGCGGTGGGCGCCCTGCTGGGGCTGCTGGGCCGGCGGGCGGACGGGACGCCGCCCCGCCCGCCGACGCACTGGCCGCTGCTCACCGCCGCCGGGTTGGTCACGCTCCTGGTGTCCGGCTACCTCTGCACGGTCATCGCCTACCCGGTGTTCCAGGACCGGGTGAGTGACGTGAGCGCCAACCGGCTCTGGAACGACTACCTCCTGCTGTACGTGATTCTCCTCCTCGGGTTGGGCGCGCTGCTGGGCCTGGCTGTCCGCCGGTACGCCCACCGCACCGCCCCGGCGAAGGCGGTGTACGCCGTGCTCTGCGTCCTGGTCTGCGCCGGCCCGGCCGTCGCCCTGACCGACCTGGACACCGCGCTGCGGGCCCGCGCCGAGAAGTGGGACGCCCAGGACCGTCGCCTGCGCGAGGGGGCGGCGGCCGGGGAACGGGTCATGCCGTACGAGCGCCTGGTGATCAGCCAGATGCTGGAACCCTTCAGCAAGGGCGGGGAGCAGTACTGGCCCGGCGGCTGTGTCGCCGACCTCTACCACCTCGACCGGGTCACGGACGGGGCCAGGGGGCGCTGAGAGGCGTCAGCCGAAGTCGTCGCGGATCCGCTCGGGCTCCGGGGCGGCGGCGATCAGGGTGCCGTATCCGGCCGAAGGTCCCGTCCGGGCGGCGAACCTGCGCCAGACCCGGCCCGCGACCTCTTTCGGTTCCTGAAGTTCCCAGCCCAGCGGGGAGGTTGCCCGCTCGACGTCGGACAGGCTCCGGGAGCCGAAGTGCATCGATGCGACCTCTCTCACGAACGTGCGGAACATCTCGTCGCCGAGCCGGTTGCCGCGAGGGATCATGTTCTCCATGCGCCGGACAGCAACGGTCCGGTACGACAGGGCCGACGCCGGTGTCACCGCTCCCGGGCGGCGAGGCTCGTCCCTCCCGAGGAGACAGAGGTGGAGCATGACGGCGGACGCTCAGCAACTCGCTTTCGGGCGCAAGGTGTTGGAGGCCCAGCCTTTCAGCGTCCTGCTGGGCGCGCGGCTCACCGCCTTCGGCGACGGGGCGGCGGTCCTGGAGCTGGACGTACGCGACGAACTGCGCCAGCACAACGGCTTCGTCCACGGAGGCGTCCTGAGCTACGCGGCCGACAACGCCCTCACCTTCGCGGCGGGCGCGGTCGTCGGCTCGGCCGTCCTGACGGCCGGATACACCATCGACTACCTGCGCCCCGCGGTGGGCGAGGTGCTCCGTGCGCGGGCGCAGGTGGTCCGGCCGGGCCGGAGCCGGATCGTCTGCCGCTGCGACCTGCTGACGGTGGACGCGGAGGGGGCGGAGACGCTGTGCGCGGTGGCCCAGGGCACGATCGCCGTCTCCGCCGAGAGGCCGCCGGAGCCGACCGGGGCGGGATGACCTGGTCGGGATGACCGGGGCGGGATGGCCTGGTCGGGATGACCGGGGAGGGCCCGTGGCCGAGCGCCGTCGCGAGCGCGGCGGCAGAGTCGACGTGTGCGCATCTGCCGGATGGGTACCCGAATGTCCGCCCGGTCGTCCAGCGGCCCTCTCAGGCTCGCACGGACCGTGTCCGGGCGCTCCCCACGGAAGGAAGTCATGAGCACGTACCGAGTCGTCAACCCTGCCACCGGTGAGACGGAACAGGAGTACCCCACCGCCACCGACGGCGAGCTGCGCGACGCGCTCGCCCTGGCCGACGACGCGCAGCGCACCTGGGCCGCCCGTCCTGCGGCGGAGCGGGCCGATGTGCTGCGGCGGGTCGCGGACCTCTACGAGGAGCGCAGGGACCAGCTCGCCGCCATCATCACCCGCGAGATGGGCAAGCCGGTCAAGCAGGCCCTCGGGGAGATCCGCACCGTCGTGTCCATCTACCGCTACTACGCCGAGCGGGGCGAGGGCTTCCTGGAGGCGGAGGAGCTGGACGTGGCCTCCGGTGGCCGGGCCGTCATCCGGAAGGAGGCGGTCGGCACCCTGCTGGGGATCATGCCGTGGAACTTCCCGTACTACCAGGTGGCCCGGTTCGCCGCCCCGAACCTGATGCTGGGCAACGCGGTCCTGCTCAAGCACGCCCCGCAGTGTCCGGAGTCGGCGCTGGCGATGGAGCGGCTGTTCCAGGACGCCGGCCTGCCCAAGGGGGCGTACGTCAACATCTTCGCCACCAACGAGCAGATCGAGACGCTGATCGGTGACGACCGGATCCAGGGCGTCTCGCTGACGGGCTCGGAGCGGGCGGGCGCGGCCGTCGCGGAGATCGCGGGCCGCAACCTGAAGAAGGTCGTGCTGGAGCTGGGCGGCTCCGACCCGTATCTGATCCTCGGCGCGTCGGACATGGAGCGGGTGGTGAAGAACGCGCTGATCGGCCGGATGGGCAACGCGGGCCAGGCCTGCAACGCCGCCAAGCGCATCATCGCCCTGGACGAGCACTACGACGGCTTCTCGACCGCCTTCACCGAGGCGGTCCGGGGCATCACCGTCGGCGACCCCACCGACCCGGGCACCTTCATGGGCCCCCTCTCGTCGGAGAAGGCGGTCGAGACCCTGGACGAGCAGGTCCAGGACGCGATCTCCAAGGGGGCTACGGTGCTGGCCGGAGGCAAGCGCATCGACCGCCCCGGCGCCTGGTACGAGCCCACCGTGCTCGCGGGCGTCACCCCCGACATGCGGGCCTACAAGGAAGAGCTGTTCGGGCCGGTGGCTCTGCTGTTCAAGGTCGGCTCCGAGGAGGAGGCCGTCGACTTCGCCAACAACTCGCCCTACGGTCTCAGCGCCTCGGTCCAGACCGACGACGACGCCCAGGCCGAGCGGGTCGCCCAGCGTCTCCAGACCGGCATGGTGTTCGTCGGCGCCCCGTCCGGCACAGCGGCGGAGCTGCCGTTCGGCGGGGTCAAGCGGTCCGGGTTCGGCCGGGAGCTGGGCCGGTTCGGCATGGAGGAGTTCGCCAACCACAAGCTGGTCCGGCTGGTGCGCTGACCGTCCGGTACGGCGTGTCGCCGCCCCGGCGCTGATCGGACCGCCGCTTCGCCCCGGCCGGACCGTTCCGGGAGCCCGTGATCGCCATCGGTTCCCCGTACGGTCCGCGAACGGCTCCGGAACGCTGTGAGCACCTGTGAGATGTGAGGCAGGTGCTCACATTCCGCCGGCGATCCTCATGACCGTTCCCGTGGCGTAGGAGGCATCGTCCGAGAGCAGCCAGGCCACCGCCCCGGCGATCTCCTCGGGCCGGCCGGCGCGGCCCATGGGGACGAGTGCCGCCACCTTGGCGGGCCGCTGGGGGTCGGCGTGGAAGTCGGTCCAGACGGTGCCGGGCGCGACGCAGTTGACCCGGATGCCGTCGGCCGCCACCTCTTTGGACAGCCCGACCGTCATGGCGTCCACGGCAGCCTTGGCCGCCGCGTAGTGGACGTAGGTGCCGGGGCTGCCGAGCGTCGCGGCGGCGGAGGAGATGTTGACGATCGCCCCGCCCGCCGTCATGGCGCCGATGGCCCGGCGGGCGCAGAGCAGGTAACCGAGGACGTTGACCTCCAGGGCCTGCCGCATGCCGTCGGGGTCGGCGTCGGCCAGCGGTCCGACCGGCCCGCTCACCCCGGCGTTGTTCACCAGTCCGGTGACCGGGCCCAGTTGTGCGACGACGGTGTCGAACAGGCGGTCCACGTCCGCCGCGTCCGCGGTGTCGACCGCCACCGCGATGGCCGACCGGCCCAGCGCGCGCACCTTCTCGACCACCTCCCGAGCCGCTTCCGCGTCCGACCGGTACCCGACGGCGACCTCATGTCCCTCGGCCGCCAGCCGGAGGCAGACCGACGCCCCGATGCCCCTGCTGCCGCCGGTGACCACGGTCACCCGCCGCTGTCGGTGTTCCCTCATGTTCAGCCCTCCGAGCGGGGAAAACGCACGACCGATCACTCTACCCAGACAGGCACTGCGCCGGAATTAAGAACTCCGCTTCTCCTGGCCCCGGGGCTGGGGCAGATGGTCGAGGTCTCCGTCCCGCCATCTCGCCCCGCCCGCGAAGGCCGGTGAGGGCGTGGGCGTGGGTCCGGCGTCTCCGTCGGCGTCATCACGTCCCCGGCCCGATGCCCGCCGTCGTCCGGCTCGTCGAGTCGTAGGACCGGGCTTTGGCCCACCACCCCGGCAGAGCGCCCGGCCCGCCGGCTTCGCAGGGGAGCCACCGCCCGTCGGGGCCCGGCCACACCGCGCCCCGGCCCCGGCCGAGCGTGATGTGCGGGACCCATCGGCCGGGGGAGAGCAGCGGGTTGGGGCGGTCGTCGTCCCCGGCGGTCTCCCGGAGGATCCGCCACACCCTCGCGTGCAGTTCCAGGAGGGCGCTGTCGGGCCGCACCGCCCAGGCCAGCACGTTCATCCGGCCGGAGAAGCGCAGCAGCCCGGCCAGGTGCAGGGGGAGGGGAAGCGCGGCGAGGGCCTCCGCCAGCGCGGTACGGGCTTCGGCGGTGAGCGCCCCGGCCGTGGCGAGCGTGAGGTGCGGCCGGTTGGTCGGATGGCGGTGTGCGGTCTGGCTGGGCAGGCCCTCGTCCGCGAGGGACTGCCACACGCGGCGCACGGCCCGGTCGGTCGACTCGTCCGGAAGCAGTTCGATGCTGTGCACGAGGGCAGCGTAGGTCCGCGGGGCGATGCGGAGGCCCAGGATCTGCCCTAGGGGCCTGTGCGACCAGAGGTGTACGTCTAAATGCCCCATAGTCTGATGTTTCCGGCGCAGGAGTGGCCGAGAGTGGAGGTGAGCGGAAGACAGCTGCTCGAAGTCGAGACAGGAGAGAGAGCATGCGTGGCGTTCTGATAGGCGTCGTCGGCGCCGTGGCGGTCCTCGGAGTCGGGGCCGCCGTGGCCGTACCCGAGGCCAGGGAGTGGTACGACGGACGCCACGAACAGACCTCGTCCTATGCCACGGGCAAGGAGGCCAAAGGGGAGCGCGAGTCCGTTCCCCGCTGGCTGCCGGACGACGCTGCGTCCGTCGAGTACGCCATGCGGACGACCGGCGGCGAACGCATCCTCAAGGCCACCCTCCGCGACGGCCGTCTCCCCGAGCCGTGCGAACCGCTGGACGGCAGGAGCGCCCCGGACCCCGAGATCAGCGCGTCCTGGTTCCCCTCGGGTTCCGCGAGCGCAGCGAAGGGCCGCTGCGGCTCCTACTACGTGGCGCTGGAGGGCCGCACCCTGTACGCCTGGCAGACGAACGGCGACTGGATCGCGGAGAACCGGGGCTCCGCGCGGTAGCCGCCGGACCCACGCCGGCATCCGTCCGGCGGCCCGCCGCCGCAGCCGCCCCGCCCCCGACGTACCCACGAACCCGAGGTCCCCGTGATCGCTTTCGCCCCGACGGCCGTGTTCCTGCTCTGGTTCTGCTGGGGCGTACGGCAGGACCGCCGCCAGTTCCGCAACGCGGTGCTGCTCGGGCTGACCGTGCTGAGCCTGTCGTTCGCCCTGCTGACGCAGGTGGACCGGCTGCCGGACAGCCTGGCCGTGCCGGTGTACGCGCTGGTGTTCCTGGTGCCCGTGATCGCGACCGTGGTCCTCGGCGGCTTCCTCGTGGTCAACGGCCTCACCATGGTCCGCAAGGAGGGCCGCCGCCCGGCCAACCTCCTCTCGGGCCTGGCCGGGGTGGGAATCTTCGCGGTCCTGGCCCTCGTGGTCACCGCCGACTACCTGGGCGGCTCGCACGCGTACCGCGCCTTCATCCTGGCCGTCGTCCTGATCACCGGCTACGTCGCCTTCCTCTTCCTCTGCTTCCTCGCCTACGCCTTTCTCTACGGCCGCATCCGGGTGCGCGGCGACGTGGACTTCGTGGTGATGCTGGGGTCGGGCCTCATCGGCGGCGAACGCGTTCCTCCACTGCTCGCCTCGCGTCTGCGCTCCGGCCTCCGGGTCCGGGACCAGCAGATCGCCCGGGGCGGACCGGCCCCCGCCCTGCTGGTCTCGGGGGGCCAGGGCCCGGACGAGAAGCTGCCGGAGGCCGAGGCGATGGGCCGCTGGCTGGTGGCCGAGGGCGCCGACCCGGATCTCGTCCTGGAGGAGAACCGCTCGCGTACGACGACGGAGAACCTGCGCTTCAGCCGGAGCCTGATGGAAGCGGCCGACGAGCGTTACGTCTGCGTCGTGGTGACCAACAACTTCCACGCGTTCCGGGCCGCGATGACCGCCCGCAAGGAGGGGGTGCGCGGCCAGGTGATCGGCTCGCCCACCGCCGCGTACTTCTGGCCGAGCGCGACGATCCGGGAGTTCGTCGCGGTGTTCTGGGAGCACCGGATCGTCAACGGAGCGCTGTGCGTGCTGCTGGCGGCGCTGGCCGTGGTGGTGGGGATGGGCTGGTAGCCCTTTCGACTCACGGTGTACGGAAACGGGTTCGGGGGCTTTGGTCCGCCGGGCGAGGCCGCGTATGTGTTCCCCGTGGGGACTTGGTGCTTCGTCCTCCGAATGCGGGCGGGGTGGAGGCCGTTCATCGCGGAAAGGTTGCTCTTCCCCACCGTGCACATGCTCACAGCCGAGCCGTGGTCTGGCGATGATCATGTCCGGCTAGGCTCGTTCCGTGCCGCATCCGATGCTGACCACATCGGTGTCATCCGGCTCACCGACAGGGGAAATGCACGGGGGAGCAGAGGGCATGTGCTGCGTGCCGTTTCCGGGCGATGCCCGGTCATGCGGAGACGAATCAGGCTGGTTCTTCCGTCATCCGTCACAGGAAGGACGTGCTTTCGGCATGACATCATTTTCGCGGTCGGATTCTTCGGATTCTTCGGATTCCTCGAACTCATCGACCTCGCCGACCTCCGCGAACGGCGAAGTGAAGAATCTCCCGTTCGTGGTGACACTCGTCGTCTCGCTCGTCACGGTCTTCGTGTGCGGGGAGTTCCTCGGGTTCCCGTGGTGGCTGCGCCTGCTCACGGTCGCCGCCGTCGGCCTCGCCCTGGAAGCCGCCAACCAGGCGGTGGGCCGCGCCCGCGCCGGACGAAGGGCACGCTGAAGGCGCGTCGCTCTCCACGGCGGCGAGGAAGGCGGCGGACGGTCGTCCTCACGATCGGTCCGACCCGCCGGCTCCGTGGCCGTCACACCGGGAGCGCAGGCACGGCCGGGCCCGTCCGGACAGCGGTACGCCCCACCGTGCGCGCGGGCGCGGTGGGGCGTGGCCGGAGCGACGGCGGTGATGCCGGTCAGGCGGTGGCGCCGGTCAGGTGGTGGTGTCGAAGCCCCCGGCCTTGACGCCCGCCACGAAGGAGGAGAACGCGGCGGCGGCGACGGCCAGGGCCGGGCCGTCCGGGTTCTTCGAGTCGCGTACGGGGACGATGCCGGTGGTGGAGGCGGTGGCCGGGGCCCACTCGACGCAGGTGCCGCCATTGCCGCTGTAGGAGGACTTGACCCACTGCCGGGTCGTGGATTCGCTGGTCACGGGGTGCCCTTTCGATGCTCGTGGATCATGTCCACGGTCTCTGTCTGGGACAGAGACACGGCCTGCAACTGATGGTAGGCCCTCACCACCGGGATGACAGAGCTGAGTTCGCGGTCCAGATGCCCCTGCGTCTCGGACTCGACATAGGAGACCACGGACCGGTCCTGGAGGGTCAGCAGGTTCACCGCCCGGTTGAATGGTCGATGCTCACCGATGCTGAAAGGGGCGATCTGCAACATGGTGTGGGGCTGGGCGGCGAAGTCGACCAGATGCTGCAACTGAGCCTCCATCACGGCGGGTCCGCCGACCGGACGGCGGATGCAGCTCTCGTCCAGCACCGCGATCAGTGTCGGTGGAGCGGTGCGTACCAGCGCGCCCTGTCGCTCCATGAGCAACGTCATGCGTTGTTCGGCCTGTTCGGGCGTGATGACGCCCCGCGCGACGGCCGCGTCGTCCAGTGCCTGCGCGTACTCCCGGGTCTGGAGCAGGCCCGGGATGACGCCGACCTCGAACATGCGGATCTCCGCCGCCCGGCCCTCCAGCGCCACATACTCCGGGAAGCCCTGCAACAGCACCCCGTGCTTGATCTTCCGCCACTCGCGCTCGAACGAGTCAGCGGTTCCCGTGAAATTCATCGCCACGTCAACGGCGATCGAGAACTTGCGAGTTGGGGACTTGTGGCACAATTCCACGCCGGAAACGTGCCGTCCCGTGTAGCCGATGCGGCCCCCGAGGTCGTCCTGTTTCCAGCCCCGAGCCTCTCGCTCCCGCCGCAGGCGCGCTCCGTAAGCCGCCTCGGGGCCCCCGTCAGGGTTCACTTCCTTGCGGTTGACCAACGTATCCCCCAGTTCCGAAACGTTGAAGACGTATCCACGCTAGGCCACGCTGAGTCGCCCCGGTAGTCGTTCGGCTACAGAGAGGAGCGATCGGTGTACGGCGAGAACGCCAGCACGAATACGGAGCGGCCCCCAGGCGCCCCCGCCCCCGGGACCCTGCTCGCGGACACCAGTCGCGGTGACCGCGTGGGGGAGTTCCAGGGAGTCGCCGGCCCCTACTGGTCCCTCCGGCCGGTCGGCGGCGGGCGCGAGTGGGAAGTCGAACCCCGTTACGTACGGCCCGCGTTGCTCATGGAGGGGCTCCGGGCCCGTACCGCGCGGCTCAACGCGCGCAGCCGGGGAGAGGTGCTGTGAGCGCGGGTCTCCCCGGCAGCGGCGGACGGCCGGGCGCGGGCCGTGCGAGGGTGCTGGACTACGTCGCGGCCGTCACCGCCACGGTCGGCGGCCGGGCACTCCCGCTCGGCGGGGTCGCCCTGCCGAACCGCCGGCTCGTCCTCCGCTGGCTGCGGCGGCAGGCGCTGCGGCTGGCGGACGCGCACGGGTGCAGCCTGCCCCCGCCCGCCGTGTGGCTCGGGGCCAGGGACGTCCGCCCGGTCACCTTCCACGGCTCCGACGCCCCCGAGGCGCTCCGGGCGTGGGCGGGAGACCACGGCAGCCAGGACCACGCCCTCGGCGCACTGGAATCCGGGCTGCCCGCCCTGCTGACCGTCGTCGACCCCTTCGTGGGGCTGCGCGTCACCCTCGGCGCGTGGCCCGTCGATCTGGTGGGGTGGGCGGCACAAGCCCCGGCGGGCCACCCGCCCCCGTTCCGTTCGGAAGGGGTCTGACCGCGTGCTGCAATGCACTGCCGTAGCCCAGGTGCCGTACCTCGACGTGCTGCTGGCGCTCGCCACCATGGAGGGCGGTCCCGGGCATCCGCCCGATGTGGTGGGGCCGGAGGACTTCGCCCTGTGCGAGCTGGGCGACCACGACGCATCATCCGAGCACGCCGCACACCTGTGGACGGCGGACACCTCGGACGACCAGGACCTGTGGCTGCTCTGGTCCGGGACCGGCGCCCACCGCGTGCACCGGCTCGACGTACTCCGCCTGTGTCCTGCCGTGCTCCGCGAGCTGGCGACCCGCACGGTGACCGTGTGCGGGTACTTCGACCATCACCCCGGGCCGCACTCGTTCTCCGTGACCGACCCGCTCGGTGACCTCATCGCGGACCACGTCCACAGCGAGGTCCGGCGACTCGTCCGTGGAGACGACGCGCCCGGCCCGCCCGGCACCCCCTGCCCGCCCGGCCTTTCCGACGCCCCCGGCCCACCGGAAGCGCCCGAAACCCCCGACGTACCCGACACCGACGCGCCCTGACGGCGACGACCGGAGGACTTCCGCTCCATGAACCAGTGCACCGCCGTGACCCTGCTGCCGCCCCCGGACTTCGTGCTCCGACTCGCCGCTGCCGACGGCGGCGGCCGCCCGGAAGCCGGACACCTCCTCTGCGAGCTGGCCGCCGGCCACGACGGTGACCACGCGATGGCGTTGTGGGACGACGACGCGAACGGCACCGCCGTCTGGGCCCGCTGGAGGGGCGAGCGGGCGACCCTGGCGGAGCTGGACTGGTGCGGAGTGACCGATCCGGAGGGCGAGGACGCGTGCGGGCTGTTCGACGGTCACCCTTCCGCCCACGACCGGGACGTCACCGATCCGACGCTCACGGCGGTGGACGCCGTACTCGCACAGGAGCACCCGCACCTCACGCCACGCGACGGCGTGTGATTCCCCGTCGTGGCGGCCCCGCCTCGGGATGATGGCGCGCATGCCAGAACACTCCGAAAGCGACATGGGCGACCAGAGCGACATGAGCTGCAGGACCGGCGCCCCCGGCCGGTCGCGGCGGCGGCTCGTCCCGATGACCGGACGCGACCCCGAGGAGGACGGCCGGGCCGCCTCACCGTTGGAGCTGCTGTTCGATCTGACCTTCGTCGTCGCGGTCGGCACGGCGTCGTCGCAGTTCGCCGAGCTCCTGGCCGAAGGGCACCTGGCGCACGCGGTCACCGCGTTCGTCATGGCGATGTTCGCGATCAGCGTCGCCTGGATCAGCTTCACCTGGTTCGCCTCGGCCTTCGCCACGGACGACTGGCTCTACCGGGTCCTGACGATGCTCCAGATGATCGGGGTCGTCGTCTTCTCGCTCGGGCTCACCGCGATGTTCCACTCCGTCGACGAGGGCGGCCATCTCGAACTGCGCGCCATGGTCGCCGGGTACGTCGTGATGCGGATCGCGATGGTCCTCCAGTGGTCCCGTGCCGCCCGGGAGGCCCCCGCGTTCCGGAGCGTGTGCCTGGCCAACATCCGCTGGACGGTGATCGCCCAGGCCGGTTGGGTCGTCCTGGCCTTCGTCGGCCTGCCGGTCTACGTCGTGTTCGCGGCGTTCGTCGTCCTCGGCGCACTGGAACTCGCGCTGCCCGTCTTCGCCCAGGGGGCGGCGGGCGGCACGCCCTGGCACCCGCACCACATGGCCGAGCGGTACGGCCTGTTCGCGATCATCGTGCTCGGCGAGAGCCTGGTCGGCACGGTCGCCTCTTCGGGGGAACTGCTCGGCGGAGCCGACGGTACCGCCTGGACCGGGAACGCGATCGCCGTCGTGGTCGCGGGGGTCGGCCTGACCTTCGGCATGTGGTGGGTCTACTTCACCACGCCCTTCGGAGAGGTCCTGGAGCGGCGCCGCAACCGCGGCTATCTCTTCGGCTACGGACACATCCCCCTGTTCATCGGCGTCGCCGGAGCCGGGGCGGGTCTGCACGTGGCGGGCCTCTCCCTCGAACACCACGCGGAGATCTCCGAGACGGTCGTGGTTCTCACCCTGGCCTTCCCCGTGGCTCTCTACCTCCTGGTCGTCTACCTGCTGCATTCCCTGCTGCTCTCGGCAGCCGACCGCTTCCACGTGCTCCTGATCGCCCTGACCCTGGCCGTTCTGCTGGCGGCCTGGCTGCTGGCCGTGACGGAAGGGCCGCTGGCCGTGTGCCTGATCGTGGTGATGCTCGCGCCCTTCGTGACCGTGATCGGTTACGAGACCCTCGGGCGCGAGCACCAGCGGCGCATGCTGGAGGGGATCGAGGTGAGGTAGAGCCCCGCTCAGGCATCCGCCGCTCTGCCGGCCGGGTCGCTCAGCAGCAGGGTGATGCCGCACAGGCCGCCCAGCAGCCAGGCGATCACCATCCACGTCCCCGAGCCGAGGGCGAGCAGCGCGGCGAAGGTGACGAACGACGCCGTGACACCGGCGACCGCCGTGCGCCGCAGGCCGCTGCCGGCGTCCCACTGGCGGCGCAGGAAGCCCGATCGCCGCCAGGCGCTCCAGAGGGCGACACCGGCGATCACGGCTTGCACCGCGACGAACCCGGCGGGAACCGGCGGCAGGCTGACCGCTTCCGCCTCGCCGCGCCACAGGTCCAGGAGGCCGGAGACCAGGACGATCGGGCCGATCAGGGCGAACACCCCCGCCACCAGACGGAGGAAGCCGACGCCGATGACGGCTGCTCCGGACCCGGCGAACGGAGTGGCCGCGTGGGAGAACGCGTGGAAACGGTGCGCGGCACCCCGGAAGTCCGCCGCGACGACCCAGCCCAGCGTTGTCGCGAACGTTCCCCAGACCAGCGCGAACATCGTGCCACCCACCCCCGGAATCCGTCCGGCTGGTGTCTGTGCCGGATACGCCGTCAGGGTAGAGCGGCGTACCCCGCCCCCGGCATGCCGACTTCCGGCAGGGTACGGGCCCCGCCGGTTGCCGGACCGGCCACCAGGCCGCATGCTCCCAGCGCCGGCGACCGGGCCGCCGCATGCCGAACCGGGAGAGGCCGACTCCCCCTCCTGGCGGCCGCCGCCCTCAGATCGAGAACCGCTCCCGCTCCAGCAGCGGCCGCACCCGGGTTCGGAAACCCCCCGTGCGGAAGGGCCGTTGCAGCAGACCCGGGCGGAGTTCCTGGGCGAGAGCGGCGGCGATCATTCCCTGGTCCAGGGCCAGCATGAAGTCGCTGACCCGGCCCGTGGACACGTTCACCGAGTCCCGGAAGCCGAACCCCTCTTCGTACGCCCCGAAGTCCCGCTCCAGAGAACGGAGGTTGGCCACCGCCTCCCGGCGGGCGTACGGCAGGGCGAGGAACGAGGCGTGCGGCGTGACCACTCCGTTGGTGAACGCCGATGGCGGGGGCAGGGGTTCGCCGTCCGTGGTGTGGGTGCGGTCGGTGTTGGAGGCGTAGCCGTCGACCGCCATGCCGAGCGCGTCGACCCCGTACTCCTGGTAGCCGCCCTCGGGGACGTTGGCGGGGGAGAAGCCCCAGTAGCCGTACCGCGCCTCCCGCAGGCCGTGGTCGATCTGGCCGCGCACGTAGCGCTGGTGCGTCACCCCCCAGGCTCGCGGCGACCACTCCGGCTCCGGCACGAACAGCGGCACCATCAGCGCCTCGAACATCGAACCGCCCCAGGTGGGGACCACCTTCCGGCCCCGGTGCGTGTAGTGGCCGTTCCACACGCGTACGCCGTCGACCGTGACGTAACCGCCGCCCGGCTGCTGCTCCTGCTCGTGCTCCGGCAGCATCGTGCGCAACAGGTGCCAGTAGTGGTCGCCGGGGAGTGAGCCGTCCGCGATGCCCAGGTAACTCGCCATGCGAGGCTCGGTGTTGAGCGCACCGTAGTGGTGCGGGGTCGGCTCGTCCGTGTCCGTCCAGACCCCGCCCCGGAGCTGACCCGGGCCTGCCACCGGGTCGGCCGGGTCGTACGGCGTGTAGAAGTACGACCAGTCCGCCGTGGCCAGGATGCGGCCGATGCGCGGGCGCAGTGCCGGGGCCGCGTCGGCGGCGATCCGCAGGCCCGTCACCAGCCACGCGTTGTCCACCGAGGAGAGGAACGGGCGGACCGGGTCGCCGGTGCCCGGCCACTCGGTCAGCACCGAACCGTCGTGCGCGTCGTACCAGTTGAGCCAGAAGCCGTGGTGGCGTTCCAGCTGCTCCACCGCCGTGACCGTACGGGTCAGGGACCGGAGCATCGCCCCCTCGCCGATCACGCGCAGGCCCGCGGCGGCCACCGTCGACCACAGGCCGCAGCCGATGTTGGTGGGTGATGTCTGGCGGGACTGGGCGGGGGCTCCCGCGCCCCTGAGGTCGATCTTGTCGGTGACCAGGCCGAAGTCGGTCGTCATCGCCTCGATCGAGCGGTACGTGTCGCGGAACCAGGTCCGCAGGAGACGCGGGTCGGCAGGGGCGGCTGCTGCTGTTGCGGGGGCTGTTGCGGCTCCGAGCGACAGGGCCGCGGCCCCGGTCCCTGCGGCGGTGAGAAACGTGCGACGGTCCATCGGTCCGGCTCCTGGTGGCAGAAGGGGAGGGGAACAGTGCTCGTGCGGGTGGCCCGGGAGCCGGCGGTCGTCAGGTCCGCCGGCTCCCCGGCCGGAGGAAGCCGTCAGGGGCTCCCCGTGTGAGGGGCGGCTCCCCGGGGGTCGGGAGACGCCGGGCTGCCAGGCCGCAGGTCCAGGTCGGCCCGATTGGCCCGGTCGGCCCTGTGGTGCCCCCGGGTTCGGGAGGCGCCGGGATTACGCTGCCGTGCGCGGGAGTTCGCGGGTGCGGCCCAGCGAGCCCAGCCACTTCGCCGAGTCGCGCGGGGTGCGCTCGAAGGTCTCCCAGTCGATCGCGATCAGGCCGAACGTGGCCCTGTAGGTGCCCCACTCGTAGTTGTCGAGCGCGCTCCACGCCAGGTACCCCCGGATGTCGAGGCCGTCCTCCAGCGCCGAGGCGACCTCGTTCAGAGCGCCCGTGTAGTAGTCGACGCGGCGGCTGTCGTCGGCGGTCGCGATGCCGTTCTCCGTGACGATCAGCGGCACGTCCCCGACCACCTCGGCCGTGTGGCGCAGCGCCTCGCCGACCGCGCCCGGGTAGTACTCCCACGTCGTCAGCGTCCGCTCGACGTCGTCGGCCGCCGGGATCGGTCCGTCGGGGCCGATCCGCGTACGGGTGTAGGACTGCACCCCGATCCAGTCGTCGCCGCGCGCCGCCTCGATGAAGACGTCCTCGCGCGGATGGCGGTAGGCGGCGGTGACGTCCTCCGCGCCGGGAAGGGCCTGGTAGACCTGGTTGGCGATGGTCCAGCCGACCTGGATGCCCGCGTCCAGGGCCCGGACCTCCTTCACCGCCGCGTGGTGGGCGGCGATGACGGCCGCGGTCGTCTCGTCGTCGGGGGTGGGCAGGCCGGCGGGCGGGAAGCTGTTGTCGCCGCGCCTGGCCTGGCCCGCCATCACGGCGATCATGTTCGGCTCGTTGATCGTGCAGACGTGGGAGACGCCCTCGGAGATCACCGGGGCGCACGCCGCCACGTACCGGGCGAACAGCTCCACCGCCCCCTCCGCCGTCCAGCCGCCGCGCGCCTCGAACCACTGCGGGACCGTGAAGTGGTGCAGGGTCACCATCGGGCGCAGGCCGCGCTCGATCGCGCCCTCCACCATCCGCCGGTAGTGGGCGAGCTGGGCACGCGAGAAGCGGCCCTCGACCGGCTCGATGCGGGCCCACTCGATGGAGAACCGGTAGTCGGTGAAGCCGAGCGAGGCCAGCAGGTCCATGTCCTCGGGCCAGCGGTGGTAGCTGTCGCAGGCGTCCAGGCTCGGCTCCGCGATGTGGGTGCCGGCGGCGTGCTCCTTGACCCACCAGTCGCAGTCGGTGTTGTTGCCCTCGATCTGATGGGCGGCCGTGGACGCGCCCCAGAGGAAGCCCTCGGGGAACGGTACGGAAGCGGTCGTCGGCTGGTTCGGGGCAGGGGTGTTCGTCATCGCGACATGTCTTTCTGGTGGTGGTGTGGGGTGTGGCCGCGCCGGGGTGCCGAGAGGGGTGTGGCGCGGTCTCTGTACGTGAAGTGCCTCGGCGGGGGCGCTACTTCATGCCCGCCGTGGCGATGCCCTGCGTGAAGTGCCGTTGCAGCGCGATGAACACGACCAGCACCGGCAGCACGATCAGGAAGGCCCCGGCCATCAGCATCCCGTTGGAGCCGCCCGCCTTGTTGGGGTCGGTGGCGAAGGTCGCCAGGGCGACCGGAAGGGTGTACTTGTCGGGGTCGTTGGTCGCGATCAGCGGCCAGACGAAGTTGTTCCAGGAACCCAGGAACGTGAAGATCGACAGCGTCGCGAGCGCGGGTTTGACCAGCGGCATCACGATCCGCCAGAAGATGTACCACTCGCTCGCGCCGTCCATCCGGGCCGCCTCCAGCAGCTCGTCCGGGATCGACTGCATGAACTGGCGCATCAGGAAGACCCCGAAGGCCCCGGCGGCGAACGGCAGCACCAGACCCGCGTAGCTGTCGATCAGCTGCAACTTGCTCATCAGCACGAACAGCGGCAGCAGCATCAGGTTGCCGGGCACCATCAGCGCACCGAGCACCAGGCCGAAGATCTTGTTGCGGCCGACGAAGTTCAGCTTCGCCAGGGCGTAGCCGAGCATCGAGCAGAAGACCAGGTTCGAGACGGTCACCAGGACCGCCACGATCACCGAGTTCATGAAGTACAGCGGCAGGTCCAGCTTGTCGAGCAGCTGCCGGAAGTTCGTCAGCGTCCACTCGGTGGGGATCCACACCGGCGGGCTCGCCGACAGCTCGCTCTGGGTCTTGAAGGCGGAGATCCCCATCCAGAGGAAGGGTGCCGACATGACCAGCAGGCCGAGCGAGAGCAGGACGTAGGTCAAGGGGCGGGCGATGCTCCGCTTTCCGCGCGGCCCCTTGCCCAGGTGCTTGGCAGGGGCGCTGCTGGTGGCGCTCATTTCGTGTTGTCCTTCAGCAGTCGGAGCTGGAGCACCGTGATGCCCATGATCACCACGAACAGGACGTACGCCATGGCGCTCGCGTAGCCCATGTGGAAGAAGTTGAACCCTTCGCGGTACATGTTCAGCGAGACCGTCAGGGTCGAGTCGGACGGGCCGCCCTGGGTCATCACGAACGGCTCCTCGAACACGTTGAGGTAGCCGATCGTCGTGATCACCGTGGCGTAGAGGACCGTCGGGCGCAGCAGCGGGACCGTGATGGACCGGAACTCGTGCCAGACACTCGCACCGTCGAGCTTCGCCGCCTCCCGCACCTCGGTGGGGATCGCCTGGAGGCCCGCGATGAACAGCACCATCACCGTGCCGACGTTCCGCCAGACCGCCATGACGATCAGCGACGGCATCGCCAGCGTCTCCGAGCCGAGGAAGTCCGGTGCCGTCCAGCCCACTTCGGAGAAGAGGCCGGCGATCAGCCCGTCGCTCGGATCGAGCACGAACCGCCAGACGACCGCGACCGCGACGATGGTCGTGACCACCGGGGCGTAGAAGCCGACCCGGAAGAAGGTCCGCGCCCGGTCGATGCCGTTGTTCAGCAGGACGGCGACGACCAGCCCGATCCCGATCGTCAGCGGTACGCCGACGACCACGAAGTACCCCGTGTTGAAGAGGGACGTGAGGAACTTCTCGTCGCCGAACAGCTCGACGTAGTTCTCGAATCCGATGAACTCCGCCTCCCACGGGCGCGTCACGTTGCGCAGCCCGAAGTCGGTGAAGCTCATCGCCAGCGTGGCGAGGATCGGGAACGCCATGAAGACGGCGAACAGGACGAGGAACGGGGTGGAGAACAGCCAGCCCGCCGCGTTCTGCACGCCCAGCGTCCGCTTGCGGCGGCCGCGGCCCGGGGCGGAGGGCGGTGCGCCCCCCGCCTTCGCGGGCCGTGCGGCCTTCCCGGTCGTGGTGGTCGAGGTGCTCATGGCTACTGCTTCACGAGGCCTTCGATCTCGGACTGCGCGGTCTTCAGCGCGTCCTCGGCGGAAGCCTTGCCCTGCGTCACCTTGGCGATGGCCTGGTCCACCTTGTCGGTGATCTCGGTCCAGTTGGCCAGGGACGGCGAGGACTTGGCGGTGTCCATCTGCTGCTTGAAGATCTGGAGGGCGGCGTCGTCGGCGAGCGCGCCGGACTCCCACGCGGAGGTGTTGGCGGGCAGGTCCTTCGTCCGCTCGTACCAGTCGGCCTGACCCTTCGTGTCGGTCAGGTACTGGATGAACTCGGTCGCCGCCGCCTTGTGTTCGCTGTCCTTGGAGACGACGAGCGAGGAACCCCCGGCCATGGAGGTGGAGGAGGCGTCCGCCGGAACGGGAGCGATGGCCCACTTGCCCTTGATCTGCGGCTGGCCCTCGTCGAGCAGCGTCACGTGCCAGGGGCCGCCGAAGAACATCGGGACCCGGCCGTTGCCGAAGTCCTTCACCACGTCGTAGCCGGGCTGGACGGACTTGTTGGCGAGGCCCTTGTCGAAGTAACTGCCGTACTCCTTCAGCGCCTTGACCGCCTCCGGGCTGTCGATGACCGCCTCGCCCTTGTCGTCGACGATCTCTCCGCCCGCCGAGTACAGGAAGGAGGAGAAGTTCTGCACGGTGTCCAGCCCGCTGGGCTGGATGGACAGCCCCCACTTCGTACCGGCCTTCTTCTGGTAGGCGGAGGCCAGGTCCTGGAGCTCCTGCCAGTTCGCCGGGGCCCGGCGCACGCCCGCCTTCTCGGCGAGGTCCGTGCGGTAGTAGAGGACGCGGGTGTCGACGTACCACGGCACGCCGTACGCGGTGCCGTCCACCTCGCCCTGCTCCCAGCCCGCCGGGAAGAAGTCCTTTTTGTCGAAGACCTCGGTGTCCACCGGCTCCAGCACGCCCAGCTCGGCGAACTCGCCCAGGTAACTGCCGCCCATCTGCGCCATGTCGGGCAGGGTGCCCGCCGCCGCTGCGGAGACGAGCTTCTGGTGGGCGACGTCCCAGCCGATCGGGGTCACCTTCACGGTGATGTTCGGGTTGGCCTTCTCGTAGACCTCGGCCACGTCCGCGAGCTTCTCGCCCTCCGCCCCCATCGCCCACACGGTCAGCGTCTGCTGCTCGTCGGCCGCGACGTCGCCGCCGGAGGAGCCGCAGGCGGAAAGGGTCACGGCGAGGGCGAGCGCTATGCCGGCGGGAGCGGTTCTGGCGATGCGGGACATGGGAGGGCTCCTCCTTGAGCATTCCGGATGCTGCGCGATGCGCTATGTATGCGCTGCCTGTAAGCGCATACATCACTCTGCTCCAGACGTTCGGGAATCCGCAAGAGGGTGGTGGGTCACACTCGTGCAACGTGCTCGACATCCCGGCGTCGCTCCGCCCGGCCTCCCGGCGGCTTGTTGTTGAACCGTAAACGCGGGGTTTGTGGAACAACAGGCGATGTGACCGATTCGTCGCTCAGAGGCTGCGGTCCGCAGCCTGCGGCCTGCCGTCCGCGGCCTGAGACCTGAGGAGCGTGGGGCCCGCGGAGCGTGGGGTCCGCGCCGGGCGGGGGACGGCCGGCGTCTACGCTCGCGGCATGGCCTCATCCGCCGAGCTCTCCCACGACTTCCCGTTCGACCCGGCCTACGGATACGACGCGCCGGACGCGCTGTTGAGGGTCCCCGCCCCGCCCGCCCCCGACGACTTCGACGCGTTCTGGCGCGACCGGTACGCGCGAGCCCGTGCGGTGGACCCGCGGCCGGTCCTCGGGCCGGTGGAGGAGGAGCGCGACGGGGTCCGCGTCCACGGGGTCACCTTCACCTCCGTGGGCGGCGTCCGGCTCGGCGGCTGGCTCGCGCTTCCCGTCGAGGGGCCGGTCCGGTACGGATGCGTCGTCGGGCACGGGTACGGCGGCCGCAGCGCCCCCGGCCGTGCCCTGCCCGCGCCGCTGCCCGGGGCCGCCGTGATCCTGCCGTGCGTACGGGGCATGGGGGAGCGGAGCCGGGTGGACGGCATCCCGGACGCGGCCGACGCCCACGTCCTGCACGGCATCGGCTCCCGCGCGTCGTACGTCATCGGGGACTGCGCGGCCGACCTGTGGTGCGCCGCCTCCGCCCTCACCGCGCTGGTACCCGCGCTGGCGGCGAGCGGACAGCCGGGCGGGCCCCGCCTCGGCTATCTCGGCGAGAGCTTCGGCGGCGGGCTCGGGGCCCTCGCGCTGCCCTGGGACGACCGCTTCGGCGCGGCCCAGCTCACCGTCCCCACCTTCGGCAACCACCCGCTGCGGCTGACCCTGCCCTGCGCGGGCAGCGGCGAGGCGGTCCGGGCGTACCACCGCGAACACCCCGAGGTCACGGAGGTCCTGCGCTACTTCGACGCGGCGACGGCGGCGACCCGGCTGACCCTGCCCACGTTCGTCGCGGCCGCGCTGTTCGATCCGTCGGTGCCGCCGCCGGGGCAGTTCGCCGTACACAACGCGCTGGCCGGGGAGCGCGAGCTCCAGGTGCTGACGGCGGGGCACTTCGCGTACCGGGGGATGGTGGCCGAGGCGGCGGAACTCGACGCCCGGCGGACGCGGTTCTTCGGGGAGTGGCTGGGGTCGGCGGGCAGCGGCTGAGGGCGGCGGGCTGACGGCGGTGGCTGATTCCGGCGCGCAGTCGCTGGAGGGCCCGACGCCCCCGGCGCGCCACCCCCGAGGAGCGCGCCCCCTCAGGCGCAGCCGCAGCTCGCCCGGCGGGTCACCGAGACCGGAAGCTCCAGGGAGACCGGGGCGCGGCCCGGGTCGGCCAGGCGTTGGACCAGGAGCTCCACCGCCTCCTCGCCCAGCCGCCGGATCGGCTGGCGGACGGTCGTCAGGGGCGGGCGGACCAGACGGCTCAGCGGGATACCGTCGAATCCGGTCACCGCCATGTCCTCGGGGACCCGCACCCCGCGCCGCTCCAGCGCCTGGAGCGCCCCGACCGCCATCTGGTCGTTGGCGAACAGCATCGCCTCCGGCCGCTCCACCCCCGTACCCTCGGATCGGTCCAGCAGGGCGTCCGCCGCCAGTGCGCCCTCGGCCTGCGTCATCATCCCCGCGCGCACCTCCGGCCGGGAGGGCGCCGGAAGGCCTGCGTCCCGGCATGCCTCCTGAAAGCCCCGGAACCGGGCCTCGGCGTCCGGCGCCTGCTCCTCGCCGCCGATGAACGCCAGCCGGCGCAGTCCGTGGTCCTCGATCAGATGGCGGGTCAGTTCGCCTTCGCCCTCGGTGTTGGCCACCACGATGTGGTCCAGGTGGTCGATCTCGCGCGGCCCGGCGAGCATCACCACGGGCAGCCGGCGCGATATCACCTCCAGGTCCGCGGTCGGCACGGTCCGCGCCAGTACGGCGAATCCGTCGACCCGGCCCGCCACCTTCGCCACCAGGCTCTCCGGGCCGCCGTCCAGCGAGGCGGCGATCAACAGGGCGTAACCGTGCCGCCGGGCCGCCCGTTCCATGCCCCGGATGATCTGGTCGGAGTAGAGCATGACGGCCTGGTCGTCATCCGCGTCGCTCGCCGCCGCCGCGGACTCGGCGTCCGGGTCCGCGTAGTCCGGGAAGCACAGCCCGAGCACGCCCGTCGTCCGGCTGGCCAGGCCCCGGGCGCTGCCGCTCGGTACGTACCCCAGCTCGCGGGCCGCCTCCATGACCTTCTCGCGGGTCCGGGCGCGTACGGAATCGGGGTTCCGGTAGACCCGGGAGACCGTGGCAATGGAGACGCCCGACCGCTCGGCGACGTCGTACACCGTGGGGGCGCTCACTGGACCCACCGTCCGTCCGCTTCTTCTTCCGCAGCCCCGCGTCCGGCGGTGCGGGTGCGGGGCTGGATGTGCTGGTACCGGCCCGGTGGTCTGTGTGCCGGGCATGGCGATCACGAGGCTCGTGAAAGCGCATTCACCCTAGGTCCTGGGCCGCGCGGGGGGCAAGGTCGCCCGGGTCACGCCGGCTGCCCCTCCGGTGAGGTCCGGGCTGCCTCTCCGGCGCGGTGCCGCCCCCGTCGGCAGGGGGCAGGTCGGCCGTGCGGGGCGGAACGTTCCTCCGGGCGGGTGAGCTTGCGGGCCCGGCCGTCGTGTCGGCGCCCTCTCGCGCGAGGGGGCGCTTTCAGTAAACGGAAGGAATCAGTGTGATCAACTGCAAATGCCACCACATACGCACTATCCGGTCCATTCCGGTACGGGGTGGTCCGGGCCGGCCCCGGAGGTATCAGCCATGTCCCACGTCGGCGTCCCGCGCGGGACGGTCCGAAAGCGCCGATCGCTCGCGCTCCTCACGGCGGGGGTGCTCACGATCCCCGTGCTGGCGGGGTGCAGCTCCGGCGGCGAGGAGACCTCCCGCGGCGTGCCCCAGGACATCGCGCCCGCCGCCCGCGAGACGGTCGCCGACGGTTCGACGGCGAACTGGGCGGTCGACGCGCTGCCCGCCACCTTCAACGTCTTCCAGGCGGACGCGGACAGCGCCACCACCCGGATCACCGGAGCCCTGCTGCCGACCCTCTTCCCGATGGACCGGACGGGGCGGCCGAAGCTCAACCCGGACTACCTGGAGTCCGCGAAGATCATCGAGCGGGAGCCCCGGCAGGTCGTGCTCTACAAGCTCAACCAGCAGGCGGTGTGGAGCGACGGGCGGGAGATCGGGGCCCCCGACTTCGTCGCCCAGTGGCGGGCGCTGCGGGGCAAGGACTCCGCGTTCTGGACCGCGCGCAACGCTGGTTACGAGCGCATCGAGAAGATCGAGCGGGGCGCGGACGACCTCCAGGTGCGGGTCACGTTCTCCAAGCCGTACGCCGACTGGCGCGCGCTGTTCTCGCCGCTCTACCCGAAGGAGATCACCGGGTCGCCGGACGCCTTCAACGACGGCGCGCGGACCACCCTGAAGAACACCGCCGGGCCCTTCGTCCTGCGCGGCGTCAGCAAGTCCAAGGGCACCGTCACGCTGGCCCGCAACCCGCGCTGGTGGGGCGACAGGGCCAAGCTGGACACCCTCGTCTTCCGGGCGGTCGCCCCGAAGGACCGCACCGAGGCCCTCGCCGAGGGGACGGTGGACATCGCCGACATCGACGCGGCCACCGCCGACCGCATCACCCTCGCCCGCCGCGACCGGGGCGGCAACGGCCAGCCCCTCAACCACGGTCCGGGCTCCGAGATCACCCCCGCCCAGGCCCTGCGCTCCTGGGCCCTGGCGCACGGCTCCGACGAGGAGGCGGCGGAGACCGCGCAGGCCGCCCGGAAGAAGAACCGCAAGGCCGTCGCCGCGTACGCCACGGAGCAGAAGGCCCTGCGCGACTTCGCCGTACGCAAGTCCCTGGAGCCCGCCTACACCCAGCTCGCGCTGAACGGCGAGTCCGGCCCGCTCGCCGACGACCGGGTCCGCCGGGCCGTCGCCCGCGCCCTGGACCGTGAGGAGCTGGCCCAGACCGTGCTGGGGCCGCTGGGCCTGCCGGCGAAGCCGCTCGGCAGCCACCTCGCCCTCGCCGGGCAGCCCGGCTACAAGGACGGCAGCGGGGCGCTCGGCGAGCAGAACACCAAGGAGGCCCAGGCCCTGCTGGCGGACGCCGGCTGGACCCGGGGCGGTGCGGCCGAGCCGCCCAAGGACACCAAGGCGGGCAGCGAGGCGGAGAAGAAGGGCGGCAAGGACGACGAGGCCGAGGCGGAGAAGAAGACCGCCGAGGACGAGAAGGACGCCAAGGACGCCAAGGACGCCAAGAGCGAGAAGGACGGGAAGAAGGCCGAGGAGGACGGCGCCGAGGACTCCGCCGCCGAGCGCGAGAAGGACGACCGGGACTCCGAGGACAGCGCCGCCTCCCGCGAGGAGGGCCTCTACATCGTCGGCGACGACAACAAGCCCGGCGCCCCCGCTCCCGCCGCGGCGAACGCCGCCTCCGCCGGTCACGTCCTGGCCCCCGCCCGGACCGCCGCGGTCCAGGGCACCGCCCTGCTCCGCCAGGCCGGTCTCCTCGCCGAGGACGGCGCCGTCGCCGCCACCGACAAGCAGCGCGGGGGAGCCGCCGGGGCGTACGCCCCCGTCGGAACGGCCGCCCCGGCGCCCGCCGCGGCCAAGGGGCAGCTCGGCAAGGACGGCAAGACGCTGACCCTGCGCTTCGTCCTCCCCTCCGGGCCCGGCTCCCAGTCGCTGCGCAGCGTCGGCGACAAGATCGCCGCGATGCTGGAGAAGATCGGGGTCGGCACGGAGATCACCAAGGTCCCCGACGAGAGCTACTTCAAGGACCACATCGCCTCCGGCGCGTACGATCTGGCGCTGTACTCCTGGCCGGCCACCGCCTACCCCGCCACCGACGGACGTCCGATCTACGCCAAGCCGGAGCCGGCCACCGACGGCTCCCTCCTGGTGGAGCAGAACTACACCCGGGTCGGCACCGACCACATCGACCAGCTCTTCGACAAGGCCGCCGCCGAGCTGGACGAGAAGGCGGCCCGGGAGCTGATGAAGCAGGCGGACGCCCGGATCTGGGCCGCCGCCGGATCGATTCCGCTCTTCCAGCGACCGCAGCTCGTCGCGGTCGACAAGAAGCTCGCGAACGTCGGGGCGTTCGGCTTCGCCGCCCCCCGGTACCAGGACATCGGGTTCAAGAACCGGCAAGCGGCCGGTTCCCCCGCAGACCGCAAGAAGTAGCGGGTAACCACCACACCCTCCCGCCGCCAAGCTCAGATACACCTCAAAACCCTTGCCCGCCGGTTTGCCCGGCGGGCAAGGTGGTTTCTGCCCTGACCCGGGCCCTCTCCTCGCTCCCCTTCTCCTCACCCCCCCCCCACAGCTCCACCGCGGTCCCTCAGGACCTGCGCCCACCATCCGGCCACGCCATGGCCCGCAGTACCCCCCCGCCCTGGCTCCGCACCAGGCCGGATCACGGAACCAGACCCTTGACACCGGCTGAATATCGCCTGAATCACACGGGAAGACCGCCCTCGCGGATCAGCCCGGGAAGCCCGGCGCGCCCGAGGCCCGTACGATGGGACAAGCCGTGGCGTGCCGCCCGGCGGGCGTACGAGGACTCGAAGACCGACTGAGACGCCTGATCCCACGATCCGAGAGAAGCGCAAGCCACCCATGCCCACGCGCCACGACATCCGTAACGTAGCCATCGTCGCCCACGTCGACCACGGCAAGACCACGCTGGTCGACGCCATGCTGAAGCAGGCCGGCTCCTTCGCCGCGCACGCTGCCGAGTCGCTCGACGACCGCATGATGGACTCGAACGACCTGGAGCGTGAGAAGGGCATCACGATCCTCGCCAAGAACACGGCGGTGAAGTATCACCCCAAGGACGGCGGGGACCCGATCACGATCAACATCATCGACACCCCCGGTCACGCCGACTTCGGTGGCGAGGTCGAGCGTGGTCTGTCGATGGTGGACGCCGTCGTGCTGCTCGTCGACGCCTCCGAGGGCCCGCTGCCCCAGACCCGCTTCGTGCTGCGCAAGGCGCTGGCCGCGCGGATGCCGGTCATCCTCTGCATCAACAAGACGGACCGCCCCGACTCCCGGATCGCCGAGGTCGTCGACGAGACGTACGACCTGTTCCTGGACCTGGACGCGGACGAGGACCAGATCGAGTTCCCGATCGTCTACGCCTGCGCCCGTGACGGCGTCGCCTCGCTGACCAAGCCCGAGGACGGCACCGTCCCGCAGGACAGCGACAACCTGGAGCCGTTCTTCAGCACGATCCTGGCGCACGTCCCGGCCCCCGAGTTCGACGAGGCCGCGCCGCTCCAGGCCCACGTCACCAACCTGGACGCGGACAACTTCCTCGGCCGTATCGCGCTCTGCCGCGTCGAGCAGGGCGAGCTCCGCAAGGGCCAGACCGTCACGTGGATCAAGCGCGACGGCACCATGTCCAACGTCCGCATCACCGAACTGCTGATGACGGAGGCGCTCACCCGCAAGCCCGCCGAGGTGGCGGGCCCCGGTGACATCTGCGCCATCGCCGGTATCCCGGACATCATGATCGGCGAGACGCTGGCCGACCCGGAGAACCCGATCGCGCTGCCGCTGATCACGGTCGACGAGCCCGCCATCTCGATGACCATCGGCACCAACACCTCGCCGCTCGTCGGCAAGGGCGGCAAGGGCCACAAGGTCACCGCCCGTCAGGTGAAGGACCGTCTGGACCGCGAGCTGATCGGTAACGTCTCGCTCCGCGTCCTGGACACCGAGCGCCCCGACGCCTGGGAGGTCCAGGGCCGTGGTGAGCTGGCGCTCGCCATCCTGGTCGAGCAGATGCGCCGCGAGGGCTTCGAGCTGACCGTCGGCAAGCCCGAGGTCGTCACCAAGCAGGTCGACGGCAAGACGTACGAGCCGATCGAGCGCATGACGATCGACTCCCCCGAGGAGCACCTCGGCGCCATCACCCAGCTCATGGCGACCCGCAAGGGGCGCATGGAGACCATGACGAACCACGGCTCCGGCTGGGTGCGCATGGAGTGGATCGTCCCGTCCCGCGGCCTCATCGGCTTCCGTACGGAGTTCCTGACCCAGACCCGCGGCACCGGCATCGCGCACTCCATCTTCGAGGGCCACGAGCCGTGGTTCGGCGATCTGCGCACCCGTCACAACGGTTCGCTGGTCGCCGACCGCGCGGGCTCGGTCACGCCGTTCGCGATGGTCAACCTCCAGGAGCGCGGTGTCATCTTCACCGAGGCCGGCACCGAGGTGTACGAGGGCATGATCATCGGCGAGAACTCCCGCGCCGACGACATGGACGTCAACATCACCAAGGAGAAGAAGCTCACCAACATGCGTGCGGCCTCCGCGGACACCACGGAGAACGTGGTCCCGGCCCGCAAGCTGTCGCTGGAGCAGTCCCTGGAGTTCTGCCGCGAGGACGAGTGCATCGAGGTGACCCCGGAGACCGTGCGTATCCGCAAGGTCGTCCTGGACCAGCGCGAGCGCAGCCGCGCCGCCTCGCGCGCCAAGCACGGCTGAGCCCGCGCCGGATGACGTTCCTCCGTCTTCCCTGAGCCCCTCCGCGGGGCCCGGGGCGGCCGGAGGCGTACGCTCCGTATGAGCAGGCCCGTCCCGGGGCAGGTCACCCCGTCGGACGGACCGTCAGCACAGGCATTGACACGAGGCCCGGCCCACCACGGACACTGTGGTGGGCCGGGCCTTCGTCAATCGCTTTTCCCGACCGGGGTGTCCGGATATCGGGGGTCGCTCTCCGGAACATGTGTTAACAGTCCGTTTCGGGCGTGTCTGTCTGGGATCACTTTGTCCGGATTTCGGGCACACGAAGGGGTCTGATGTTGTCAAACCGAGACCCTTTAAGTGTGGTTTACAGCCCGGGCGTACTCAATAGTTGGCTGCATTGAGCTCGGGTCAATGGGTCACGCACTGTGGGGAGTGCCGACTCACGAGCACACTCGGGGCACTGAACGATCACCGTCAGGGGTGTCGGTGAATCTCTCCAGTGCCCTTCTTGTAGTCAAAAGTGGACTCATGAGGAGGAAACCCATGCGCGGTGCCAAGAGCGCCAAGTGGGTCGCGGGAGCGGCCGTCATCGCCCTGGCCGCGACTGCCTGTGGCGGCGGCGACAGCAGCGACGAGGGCAAGAAGAACACGTCGGGACAGCCCGCCGGTTACGTCTCGATCGACGTCGGCGAGCCCCAGAAGCCTCTGCTGCCGGCCGACACGAACGAGAGCAACGGCTCCTACGTCATCCAGTCGCTGTTCACCCAGCTGCTGGACTTCGACGAGAAGGGCGAGATCGTTCTCACGAACGCCGAGTCCGTCGAGACCGAAGACTCCAAGACGTGGACCGTCAAGCTCAAGGCCGGCTGGAAGTTCCACAACGGTGAGGCCGTGACCGCGCAGTCGTACATCGACGCGTGGAACTGGTACGCCAACGTCGACAACAAGCAGCAGAACGCGTTCTGGTTCTCGGACATCAAGGGCTACGACGACGTCCACCCGGAGAAGGGTGCGCCCAAGTCCAAGGAGATGTCGGGCCTGAAGGCCGTGGACGACACCACGTTCACGATCGAGCTGAGCAACAAGGTCCCGTACTTCAACTACAAGCTCGGTTACGCGACGTTCGCGCCGCTGCCCAAGGTCTTCTACGACGACCCGAAGGCGTTCGGCCAGAAGCCGATCGGCAACGGCCCGTACACGTTCGAGAAGTGGACCCACAAGAAGCTCATCCAGGTCAAGGCCTGGCCCGAGTACCAGGGTCCGAACAAGGCTGCCAACAAGGGCATCCAGTTCAAGAACTACTCGACCGTCGAGGCCGCGTACTCCGACCTCATCTCCGGCAACCTGGACATGATCCGCCAGGTCGGCCCGCGTGACCTCCCGAAGTACAAGTCGGACCTCGGCGACGGCGCGATCGACCAGCCGTACGCGGCGATCCAGTCGCTGAACCCGGCGTTCTACTCGGACACGTTCAAGGACATCGACCCCAAGGTCCTCCAGGGTCTGTCCATGGCGATCGACCGTGACACCATCACGAAGACCGTCCTGAACGGCACGCGCATCCCGGCGACGAGCTTCACGCCGCCGCAGGTCAAGGGCAACCAGACCCTCGACTCGGACATCCTGAAGTACAACCCGGCCAAGGCCAAGGAGCTCATCAAGGAGGGCGGCGGTGTTCCGGGTAACAAGTTCTCCATCCAGTACAACGCCGACGGTGGGCACAAGGAGTGGGTGACCGCTGTCTGCGAGTCCATCCGCAACGCCACCGGGGTCGACTGCGTGGGCGACGCCAAGCCGGACTTCCCGACCGACCTCGAAGCGCGTGACAACAACGAGGTCAAGGGCTTCTACCGCGGTGGCTGGGTGGCCGACTACCCGGTCAACGTGAACTTCCTCAAGGAGCTCTACCACTCCAAGGCGGAGTCGAACAACGGCCGGTTCTCCGACAAGGAGATCGACGACCTGATGGCGAAGGGCGACAAGGCCGACTCCCTGGAGGAGTCCGTCGCCGCCTACCAGGAGGTCGAGAAGAAGCTGGTCGACAAGATGCCGGCCATCCCGCTCTGGTACTACGCCATCAACGGCGGCCACGGCAAGAACGTCGACAACGTCAAGGTCGACTTCCACGGTGACCTCGAACTGACCGGCGTCACCACCAAGTAACGCCTGCGGGTCATTCCCCAACTGGCCGTCATCCGCCCGCGCCGCCCATCGGCGCGGTCGGAGGCGTGGGGGTCGTCTCTGCGAAGAGGCGGCCCCCACGCCGCAGTTATCCCCACACGGAGGCACCCATGGGGCGCTATGTCGCACGACGACTGCTCCAGATGATCCCGGTCTTCATCGGGTCGACCCTGCTGGTCTTCCTGATGATGTACGCACTGCCCGGCGACCCCGTCAGAGCACTTGCCGGTGAACAGCACGTAGATGCTTCGCAGATCGCGGCACTGAAGGCCGAGTACGGCCTCGACAAGCCGATCTGGCTGCAGTATCTGAACTACCTGGGCAACCTGTTCCAGGGCGACCTCGGCACGCAGATCGGAACGCAGCGTCCGGTCGCCGACGTCATCGCCGACGCGTATCCGATCACCGTCAGACTGGCGATCTTCGCCTTCGTCTTCACGGTCGTCGCCGGTATCTCGCTCGGCATCCTCGCCGGCCTGAAGGCCGACTCGATCCGGGACCGCGGCCTGCTCGGCCTGACGCTGGTGCTCATCTCCATGCCGTCCTTCGTGCTGGGCTTCCTCGTTCAGTACTTCTTCGCGTTCCAGCTCGGCATCGCCAAGCCCAACGTGAGTCTCGAACCCACCAACAGCGAGCTGATCATGCCGGCCATCGTGCTGGCGTCACTGTCGCTCGCGTACGTGGCCCGGCTCACCCGCACCTCGGTCGCCGAGAACATCCGCGCCGACTACATGCGTACGGCTGTCGCCAAGGGCCTGCCGCGCCGCCGCATCGTCGGCATCCACCTGATGCGCAACTCGCTCATCCCCGTCGTCACCTTCCTCGGCACCGACATCGGCGCCCTGATGGGCGGCGCGATCGTGACCGAGGGCATCTTCAACATCAAGGGCGTCGGATCGCTCGTCTTCGAGGCCCTGGCGAAGCGTGAGGGCGCCACGGTCGTCGGGATCGTGACCCTGCTCGTCATCGTCTACCTCGTCTGCAGCCTGCTCGTCGACCTGCTCTACGCGGTCCTGGACCCGAGGATCCGGTATGCCTGACACCACCGCACTCACCAAGAGCACCGACGCTCCGGCCGCCGCGACGCAGGCGCCGACCACCACGGACTCCGGCCCCGCGCCCGGCAAGCCGCGCAGTCTCTGGTCGGACGCCTGGCACGACCTGCGCCGCAACCCGCTCTTCCTCGTCTCGATGGTGCTGATCCTGCTGCTCACCGTCATGGCGATCTTCCCGGGCCTGTTCACCAGCGCCTCGCCGCGCGACGCCAACCTGGCCGAGCACTACCTCCAGAAGCCGAACTGGGGGCACTTCTTCGCCCCCGACTGGCTCGGTTACGACGTCCAGGGCCGTTCCATCTACGCGCGTCTGATCTACGGCGCCCGCGCGTCCATCATGGTCGGCGTGATCGTGACCATCGCGGTCACCATCACCGGCCTGGTGATCGGGATGATCGCCGGCTACTTCGGCGGCTGGATCGACACGATCCTCTCCCGGATCACCGACGTCTTCTTCGGCGTCCCCTTCATCGTCGGCGCCATGGTCATCCTGACCACCTTCGAGGAGCGCTCCGTCTGGGTCGTCATCCTCTCGCTGTCCTTCCTCGGCTGGACCTCGATCGCCCGTGTCGCCCGCGGCTCGGTCATCACGATCAAGCAGGCCGACTACGTGGTCGCCGCCAAGGCGCTCGGCGCCTCCACCACCCGGATCCTGGTCCGGCACATCCTGCCGAACGCCATCGCTCCGGTGATCGTGGTCGCGACCATCGCGCTCGGTGGTTACATCGCCGCCGAGGCCACCCTGTCGTTCCTCGGTATCGGCCTCGCCGAGCCGACGGTCTCGTGGGGTATCGACGTGTCCGCTGCGAAGGACCAGCTCCGCAACGTTCCGACGGTCCTGATCATCCCCTCGGTGATGGTCTCGATCACGGTGCTGTCCTTCCTGATGTTCGGCGATGCGGTCCGCAACGCCCTCGACCCCAAGATGCGCTGAGGGAGGCGTTCGTGACCACCATCGACAAGACGGCTCACGTCCCCGCACCGCGGGAGTCCGTGAGTGGCGACGGTCCACTGCTCGACGTCCGCGACCTGCACGTGGAGTTCCACACCCGCGACGGTGTGGCCAAGGCGGTCAACGGTGTGAACTACACCGTCAGCGCCGGCGAGACCCTCGCCGTCCTCGGCGAGTCCGGCTCCGGCAAGTCCGTGACCGCGCAGACCATCATGGGCATCCTCGACATGCCGCCCGGGAAGATCACGCAGGGCGAGATCCTCTTCCGCGGCCAGGACATGCTGAAGATGTCCAACGAGGAGCGCCGGAAGATCCGCGGCAGCAAGATCGCGATGATCTTCCAGGACGCGCTGTCCTCGCTGAACCCGGTCCTTTCCGTCGGCTTCCAGCTCGGCGAGATGTTCCGTGTGCACCAGGGCCTGTCCAAGAAGGACGCCAAGGCCAAGTCCATCGAGCTGATGGACCAGGTCAAGATCCCGGCGGCGGCGGCCCGTATCTCGGACTACCCGCACCAGTTCTCCGGCGGTATGCGCCAGCGCATCATGATCGCCATGGCGCTGGCCCTGGAGCCGGACCTGATCATCGCGGACGAGCCGACCACCGCGCTCGACGTGACGGTGCAGGCCCAGGTCATGGACCTGCTGGCCGAGCTCCAGCGTGAGTACAACATGGGTCTGATCCTCATCACCCACGACCTCGGCGTCGTCGCCGACGTCGCGGACAAGATCGCCGTGATGTACGCGGGCCGGATCGTGGAGACGGCCCCGGTCGGCGAGCTGTACAGCCGCCCGGCCCACCCGTACACCCGGGGTCTGCTCGACTCGATCCCGCGCCTGGACCAGAAGGGCCAGGAGCTCTACGCGATCAAGGGGCTGCCGCCCAACCTGACGCGTATCCCCTCAGGCTGTGCCTTCAGCCCGCGCTGCCCCAAGGCGCAGGACATCTGCCGTACCGAGATTCCGCCGCTCGCCCCCGTGACCGAGCAGGACGGCCTCGAACTGGTCGGCCGCGGCAGCGCGTGCCACTTCTGGAAGGAGACGATCCATGGCTGAGCTCGACAAGGAGCCCGTGGACGCCGCCCCGAACGTCTCCGACGTGGAGACCGCGGACGCCGCGACCGAGGCGGAGGCCGTAGCCGCCGTCGACGCATCCGTCAGCCAGGGCGAGCCGATCCTCCAGGTGCGCAACCTGGTCAAGCACTTCCCGCTGACCCAGGGCATCCTCTTCAAGAAGCAGATCGGCGCGGTCAAGGCCGTCGACGGGATCTCCTTCGACCTGTACGCCGGTGAGACCCTGGGCATCGTGGGCGAGTCCGGCTGTGGCAAGTCCACGGTCGCCAAGCTCCTGATGACCCTGGAGCGGGCGACGGCCGGCGAGGTCTTCTACAAGGGCCAGGACATCACCAAGCTGTCCGGCCGCGCGCTGAAGGCGGTCCGCCGCAACATCCAGATGGTGTTCCAGGACCCGTACACCTCGCTGAACCCGCGCATGACGGTCGGCGACATCATCGGGGAGCCCTTCGACATCCACCCCGAGGTGGCACCGAAGGGCGACCGGCGCCGCCGCGTCCAGGAGCTCCTGGACGTCGTGGGTCTGAACCCGGAGTACATCAACCGGTACCCGCACCAGTTCTCCGGCGGCCAGCGCCAGCGCATCGGGATCGCCCGCGGCCTCGCGCTCAACCCGGAGATCATCATCTGCGACGAGCCGGTCTCCGCGCTCGACGTGTCGGTGCAGGCCCAGGTCATCAACCTGATGGAGAAGCTCCAGGACGAGTTCAACCTGTCCTACGTCTTCATCGCGCACGACCTGTCCATCGTCCGGCACATCTCCGACCGGGTCGGCGTGATGTACCTCGGCAAGATGGCCGAGATCGGCACGGACACGCAGATCTACGACCACCCGACGCACCCCTACACCCAGGCGCTGCTGTCGGCGGTCCCGGTCCCCGACCCGTCGGCCCGCGAGGGACGCGAGCGGATCATCCTGACCGGTGACGTTCCGTCACCGGCGAACCCGCCCTCCGGCTGCCGCTTCCGCACCCGCTGCTGGAAGGCGGAGGACCGCTGCGCGACGGAGGAGCCCCTGCTCGCGATCCCCGAGCGCTTCGTCTCCGTGGACACCCCGGCGGCGCACGAGTCGGCGTGCCACTTCGCCGAGGACAAGGACGTCGTGCACGCGGCGTGACCGCCTCCGTCGGTCGAACGACGCAGGCCCGGTCCCCCTCCGAGGGGGACCGGGCCTGCGCCGTGTCCGCCGCCCCCCTGCCCGTACGGGGCAACCCCGCATGCGATGTGTGGCGTTATGCGGTGATATGAGGCATTGAGCTACTCGATGACTCTAGGAGGCACTTCATGCGCGGAGCCACACACGTCAGGTGGGCCGCCTGTGCGGTGGCCGTCGCTCTCGCGGCGACGGCCTGCGGCGGCGGTGACGGCGACGGTGGCAGCGGCGGCGGCGCCGACGGCATCGTCAGCTCCTCCTGGGGAGACCCGCAGAACCCGCTGGAGCCCGCCAACACCAACGAGGTCCAGGGCGGCAAGGTCCTCGACATGGTCTTCCGCGGACTCATCCGCTACGACCCGAAGACCGGCGAGGCCAAGAACATGATCGCCGAGTCGATCGACTCGACGGACTCCCAGAGCTTCACGATCAAGCTCAAGGACGGCTGGACGTTCTCCAACGGCGAGAAGGTCACCGCGAACTCCTTCGTCGACGCCTGGAACTACGGCGCCGCCCTGAAGAACAACCAGAAGAACGCCTACTTCTTCCAGTACATCGAGGGCTACGACGAGGTCCACCCGGAGTCCGGCTCCGCCTCCGCCGAGACCATGTCCGGCCTGAAGGTGGTCGACGACCTGACCTTCACCGCCAAGCTCACGCAGAAGTTCTCCCTGTGGCCCGACACCCTGGGCTACAGCGCCTTCGTCCCGCTGCCCAAGGCCTTCTACGACGACCACGACGCCTGGCTCTCCAAGCCCGTCGGGAACGGCCCGTACACCATCGAGGCGTACGCCAAGGGCTCCTCGATGAAGCTGCGCAGGTGGGACGACTACCCGGGCGACGACAAGGCGAAGAACGGCGGCGTCGACCTCAAGGTCTTCACCGACAACAACACCGCCTACACCGACCTCACCGCGGGCAACCTCGACCTCGTCGACGACGTCCCCGCCTCCCAGCTCCGCAACGTCGAGGCCGACCTCGGCGACCGGTACATCAACACCCCCGCCGGCATCATCCAGACCCTGGCCTTCCCCTTCTACGAGGAGGAGTGGGACACCGACGACGCGCGCAAGGTCCGCCAGGGCCTGTCGATGGCGATCAACCGGCCGCAGATCACCGAACAGATCTTCCAGAAGACCCGCACCCCCGCCTCCGACTGGACCTCCCCGGTCCTCGGCGAGGACGGCGGCTTCAAGGAAGGGCTCTGCGGCAAGGAGTGCACGTACAACAAGGACGAGGCCAAGAAGCTGATCGACGAGGGCGGCGGCATCCCCGGCGGCCAGCTGAAGATCTCGTACAACGCGGACACCGGCTCCCACAAGGAATGGGTCGACGCCGTCTGCAACAGCATCAACAACGTGATGGGCAACAACAGGGCCTGCGTCGGCGGCCCCGTCGGCACCTTCGCCGACTTCCGCGCCCAGGTCTCCACCCAGAAGCTCACCGGACCCTGGCGCGCGGGCTGGCAGATGGACTACCCGCTGATCCAGAACTTCCTCCAGCCGCTCTACTACACCAACGCCCCGTCCAACGACGGCAAGTGGAGCAACCAGCAGTTCGACGACCTGGTCGACCAGGCCAACGCCGAGAGCGACAAGGCCAAGGCGATCACCACCTTCCAGGACGCGGAGAAGATCCTCGTCACCGAGATGCCGGTCATCCCGCTCTGGTACCAGAACGGCAGCGCCGGCTACTCGGACCGCATCGACAACGTCGAGCTGAACCCGTTCAGCGTCCCGGTCTACGAGGAGATCACCGTCAAGTGACGCGCTGAGCGACGCGGACGGCCGGGACGCCCGACACGCCGGCGCCCCGGCCGTCTTCGCACCTCCCGCGCCGTCCGCGCCTCCCGTGCCGTCCGCGCACCCGTGCCCCTCGCGCACGCGTGCCGTCCGCGCACCCCGTGACCTTCGCGCACGACCCGCCCGGTACTGCTAGCCACGACCCCCCGGAGCCCCTCATGGGACGTTATGTGATCCGGCGGCTGCTGCAGATGATCCCCGTCTTCTTCGGCACCACGCTGTTGATCTTCCTCATGGTGAACGTGATGGGCGACCCCATCGCGGGCCTCTGCGGCGACCGCCAGTGCGACCCGGCCACCGCTGCCCAGCTGCGCTCCGAGTTCGGCCTCGACAAGCCGGTCTGGCAGCAATACCTGACCTACATGGGCAACGTGTTCACCGGCGACTTCGGCACCGCGTTCAACGGCCAGAAGGTCACCGAGCTGATGGCCACCGCTTTCCCCATCACGATCCGGCTCACCATCGTCGCGGTGGTCTTCGAGATCGTCATCGGCATCACGCTCGGCGTCGTCACCGGTCTGCGGCGCGGAAGGCCCGTCGACACCACCGTCCTCGTCCTGACGCTGATCGTCATCGCCGTCCCCACCTTCGTCACCGGCCTGCTGCTCCAGCTCCTCCTGGGCGTCAAGTGGGGCATCATCAAGCCCTCGGTCTCCGCCGACCCCACCTTCAACGAACTCCTCGTCCCCGGGCTGGTCCTGGCCTCCGTCTCGCTCGCCTACGTCACCCGGCTCACCCGGACCTCGATCGCGGAGAACGCCCGCGCCGACTACGTACGCACCGCCGTCGCCAAGGGGCTGCCCCGGCGCCGGGTCGTCGTCCGGCACCTGCTGCGCAACTCCCTCATCCCCGTCGTCACCTTCATCGGCACCGACGTGGGCGCGCTGATGGGCGGGGCCATCGTCACCGAGCGGATCTTCAACATCCACGGCGTCGGCTACCAGCTCTACCAGGGCATCCTGCGGCAGAACTCCCAGACCGTCGTCGGCTTCGTCACGATCCTCGTCCTCGTCTTCCTGGCCGCCAACCTGATCGTCGACCTCCTGTACGCCGTACTCGACCCGAGGATCCGCTATGCCTGAGCCGCAGACCCCGGACGAAGCGATCTCCCAGGGGGGCGCCGGCGGGCCGACGGACCTCGCCATGGAGGAGGGCACCAGCCTGGAGAAGAACCTCGACGGACCCGACGGCACCGGGCCCACCGGAAAGCCGCGGAGCCTCTGGTCGGACGCCTGGCGCGACCTGCGGCGCAACCCGGTCTTCATCATCTCCTCGCTGGTCATCCTCTTCCTGGTGGTCATCTCGATCTGGCCATCGCTCATCGCGAGCGGCGACCCGCTCCAGGCGGACCTGGCCGACGCCCAGAAGGGGTCCGAGCCCGGCCACCCCTTCGGCTTCGACCCGCAGGGCCGCGACGTCTACACCCGCGTCGTCTACGGCACCCGCACCTCGGTGACCGTCGGCGTCTGCGCGACCCTCGGCGTGGCGATCCTCGGCAGCGTCCTCGGCGGACTCGCGGGCTTCTTCGGCGGCTGGTGGGACGCGGGCCTCTCCCGCCTCACCGACGTCTTCTTCGGCATCCCCGTCGTCCTGGGCGGTCTGGTCTTCCTCTCCGTCGTCACCAGCTCCACCGTCTGGCCCGTCGTCGGCTTCATCGTCCTGCTCGGCTGGCCCCAGATCGCCCGTATCGCCCGCGGCTCGGTCATCACCGCCAAACAGAACGACTACGTGCAGGCGGCCCGCGCACTCGGCGCCTCCAACTCCCGCATGATGCTGCGCCACATCACCCCGAACGCCATCGCGCCCGTCATCGTCGTGGCGACCATCGCGCTCGGCACGTACATCTCGCTGGAGGCGACCCTGTCCTTCCTCGGCGTCGGCCTGAAGGACCCGGCCGTCTCCTGGGGCATTGACATCTCCGCGGCGGCCAACTACGTCCGCAACGCCCCGCACATGCTGCTCTGGCCCGCCGGAGCGCTGGCGATCACGGTGCTCGCGTTCATCATGCTCGGCGACGCGGTGCGCGACGCCCTCGACCCCAAGCTGCGCTGAGGAGCCGATTGCCATGTTGCTCGAAGTGCGCGACCTGTACGTGGAGTTCCACACCCGCGAAGGCGTCGCCAAGGCCGTCAACGGGGTCAACTACTCGGTGGCCGAGGGCGAGACGCTCGCCGTCCTCGGCGAGTCCGGGTCCGGCAAGTCCGTCACCGCCCAGGCCGTCATGGGCATCCTCGACATGCCGCCCGGGAAGATCGCCGGCGGGGAGATCCTCTTCAAGGACCAGGACCTGCTGAAGCTCAAGCCGGACGAGCGGCGCAAGATCCGCGGCCAGGAGATGGCCATGATCTTCCAGGACGCCCTGTCCTCGCTGAACCCGGTCCTCACCGTCGGCCAGCAGCTCGGCGAGATGTTCGTCGTGCACCGCGGCATGTCCCGCAAGGACGCCAGGGCCAGGGCGGTCGAGCTGATGGACCGGGTCCGCATCCCCGCCGCAAAGGAACGCGTCAACCAGTATCCGCACCAGTTCTCCGGCGGGATGCGCCAGCGCATCATGATCGCCATGGCCATGGCACTCGAACCGTCCCTGATCATCGCCGACGAGCCCACCACGGCCCTCGACGTGACCGTCCAGGCCCAGGTCATGGAGCTCCTCGCGGAACTCCAGCGCGAGCTGAACATGGGACTCATCCTGATCACCCACGACCTCGGCGTCGTCGCCGACGTCGCCGACAAGATCGCCGTCATGTACGCGGGCCGCATCGTCGAGACCGCCCCCGTCCACGAGATCTACAAGGCGCCCGCCCACCCGTACACCAGGGGCCTTCTCCAGTCGATCCCGCGCCTGGACCAGAAGGGCCGGGAGCTGTACGCGATCAAGGGCCTGCCGCCCAACCTCACCCGCATCCCGCCCGGCTGCGCCTTCAACCCCCGCTGCCCGATGGCCCGGGACGTGTGCCGCAGCGATGTGCCGCCGCTCTACGAGGTCGACGAACAGCGCCGCAGCGCCTGCCACTTCTGGAAGGAGACGCTCGATGCACGCTGACCGCGAGGGGAACGGGAAGACCGGTGGCGGCGCGGCCGGCTCCACCCTGCTGTCCACCGCGGGCGAGGACACCGCCGCCCCGTACACCGAGGGCGACCCGATCCTCCAGGTGCGCGGCCTCGCCAAGCACTACCCGCTCACCCAGGGCATCCTCTTCAGGCGGCAGATCGGCGCGGTCAGGGCCGTCGACGGCGTCGACTTCGACCTGTACGCGGGCGAGACGCTGGGCATCGTGGGGGAGTCGGGCTGCGGCAAGTCGACCGTCGCCAAGATGCTCGTCCACCTGGAACGCCCCACCGCCGGGGCGATCCGCTACAAGGGCGAGGACATCTCCCGGCTGTCCGGCCGCGCGCTGAAGGCGGTCCGCCGCAACATCCAGATGGTGTTCCAGGACCCGTACACCTCGCTGAACCCCCGGATGACGGTCGGGGACATCATCGGGGAGCCGTACGAGATCCACCCCGAGGTCGCCCCCAAGGGCAGCCGGCGGCAGAAGGTGCAGGACCTGCTGGACGTCGTCGGGCTCAACCCGGAGTACATCAACCGCTATCCGCACCAGTTCTCCGGCGGCCAGCGCCAGCGCATCGGGATCGCCCGCGGTCTCGCGCTCAACCCCGAGATCATCGTCGCCGACGAGCCGGTCTCCGCGCTGGACGTCTCCGTGCAGGCCCAGGTGGTCAACCTGCTGGACCGGCTCCAGGCGGAGTTCAACCTCAGCTTCGTCTTCATCGCGCACGACCTGTCCATCGTCCGGCACATCTCCGACCGGGTCGGCGTGATGTACCTGGGCCGGATCGTGGAGATCGGCTCCGACGCGGAGATCTACGACCACCCCACCCACCCGTACACGCAGGCGCTGCTGTCCGCCGTGCCCGTCCCGGACCCGACCGCCCGCGAGCACCGGGAACGGATCATCCTGCACGGTGACGTCCCCTCGCCCGCCAACATCCCCTCCGGCTGCCGCTTCCGCACCCGGTGCTGGAAGGCGCAGGAGCGGTGCGAACTGGAGGTGCCGCTGCTGGCGGTCCCCGCGGAGTTCCGGCTCGTTGACACTCCGGCCCGGCACGATTCGGCGTGCCACTTCGCGGAGGAGAAGCTCGTGGTGCCGCCGGAGGGCGAACTGGAGACCTCGGGACCGGCGGAGTCACCGGGGCGGGCGGAGTCCCCGGGGCCGGTGGGTACTCCGGGGCCGGAGCAGACCCCGGGATCGACGGGTACCGCCGGACCGAAGGAGCCCCCGGGACCGGGGGAGACCCCGGGGCCCGGGGAGGACGAAACGTCATGAAGCGGCGTCAGGATCGTTAACACGTCAGCAACTCCGCCGTCGCCGCTCCGATATACGAACGCCTCATCCTGAACAGCGTACGGCCGTGCGGGTGCCGTGGTCCGGCCGGAGCGTCGTCCTGGCGCTCCGGCCGGTCGCCCGCCGCCACCTCCACCAGCCTCGTCCTCCTGCTCGCCTGTGCCGCCGCGGCCGTGGCGGCACTCCGCTCCGCCTCCGGCCGTCCCGGTCCTGATGGTCACCGGCGTCGTGGCCTTCGTCCTGCGGCTGCCCGGCATCTGGACCGTCGCCGACGCCCCGGCCCCGGAAGAGCTCCGCGACCGGGCGCTGCTCACCCCGCACGCCGCGCTGGTGGCCGGACTCGCCCCGATCGTGGTGGGAGCGGCGGGCCGCCGTCCCGTGCCGCAGGGCGAGGAGCCCCCGGCCCGTACGGGCCGCAGGGCCACCGGCCGCCCCAGGCCCCCGGCTTCGGCCCTCCGCCGGGCGGCTTCGGGCCCCCGCCCTCGTCCCCGCCGCCCCGCTGGTGAACCGGGGTCGGGCGGGGCGCCGCGGGCGGTTCAGGCGCCGGTCAGCCCCAGCGACCGCTTGAGGAAGTCCACCTGGAGCAGGAGCAGGTTCTCGGCGACCTGCTCCTGCGGCGTCATGTGCGTCACCCCGCTCAGCGGCAGCACCTCGTGCGGCCGCCCGGCCGCCAGCAGCGCCGAGGACAGTCGCAGGGCGTGCGCGACCACCACGTTGTCGTCGGCCAGACCGTGCACGATCATCATCGGCCGCACCTCGGACGCGGGTTCGGACAGCCCGTCGTCGGTGACCAGGGAGCTGGCCGCGTACACCTCCGGCTGCCGGGCCGGGTCGCCGAGGTAGCGCTCGGTGTAGTGGGTGTCGTACAGCCGCCAGTCCGTGACCGGGGCGCCCACCACGGCCGCGTGGAAGACGTCCGGGCGGCGCAGCACCGCGAGGCCCGCCAGGTAACCGCCGTACGACCAGCCACGGATCGCCACCCGGGACAGATCCAGCGGGAACCGCCCCGCGAGCCCCTCCAGCGCCTCGATCTGGTCGTCGAGGGTCAGGGTGAAGTCGTCCCGCACCGCCTTCTCCCAGGCCGGCGAGCGGCCCGGCGCGCCCCGCCCGTCCGCGACGACCACCGCGAAGCCCTGGTCGGCGAACCACTGCGAGGTCAGGTGAGGGTTGTGGGCGGCGAGGACCCGGCGGCCGTGCGGCCCGCCGTACGGATCCAGCAGGACCGGAAGGGGACCGTCCGACTCCTGGTAGTCCGACGGAAGCAGAACGGCGCACGGAATCCGCCGTGCGCCCCCCTCGGTGAGGGTCACGCGGGCGGCGAGCACCGGCTCCTGGGCGAAGCTCGCGACGCGGACCAGGCGCTTCCCGTCCCGCACCACCCACGCGGCGGTTCCGGGTTCCTCGGGGACGGCCGAGACCACCACCGCGAGGGTGCCCGAGCGGACCGCGGAGTGCACACCCACCCCTTCGGAAATCCGCTCGATTCCCAGCTCGTTGACCCGGTACACATGGATCTGCCCGACCTCCGGCTCGACCGCGTCCTCACCGGCCACCGCCGAGACCAGGATGTCCGACTCCCCGATGTCCAGCACCGCCTGGACGTGCAGCTGCGACCCGGTGAGCGGCCGGTCCCCGACCGCCAGCACCCGCGCGCCGCCCTCGTCGGCGATCCGCACCAGCCGCCCGTCCGGCGCCCACGCGGGCACCCCGGGGAAGAGATCGAGCCAGACCGGGTCCTCGTCGACATGGACGATCCGGGTCGCACCCGTCTCCGGGTCCACCGCCAGATACCGCTGACTGCGCTGGTCGCGGGCCTGCACCAGCAGCAGCGGAGCACCCGCGGACGACCAGTGGACCTGGGCCAGGTACGGGAACGCCTCCCGGTCCCAGACCACTTCGGCACGGTCCCCCGCCAGGTCCACCACGAAGAGCCGCACCTCCGCGTCGGGCGTCCCCGCCGCCGGGTAGGCGACCTCGGCCGGCCGGCGCTCCGGGTGGGCCGGATCGGCGATGTACCACCGCTGTACGGGGCTCTCGTCGGCCCGCGCGACCAGCAGCCGGTCCGACTGCGGCGACCACCAGAAACCCCGGTGGCGCTGCATCTCCTCGGCCGCGATGAACTCCGCCAGCCCGTAGGTGACCTCGGGGCCCTCCGGCTCGGCCAGCGCCCGGTCGCCCTCGCCCGCCGCGTCCACCACCCGCAGCGCGCCCTTGGTCACGTACGCGACGTGCCGGCCGTCGGGGGACGGGCGGGGGTCGATCACCGGGCCCGGCACCGGCAGCGCCCGCGCGGTCCCGGCCCGCAGCTCGGCGACGTACACCTTCCCGGACAGCGCGAACGCGGCCAACTCCGCCGCCGCGTCCACCGCGTAGGAGACGATCCCCGACGAACCCTCCCGGGTCCGCTCCCGCCGTGCCCGCTCCCGCGCCGACAGCTTCTCCGTCGAACCGCCCAGCAGAACGTCGGGATCGGCGGCGATCCGCTCCTCGCCGGTCGCCGGGTCGAGCACCCAGAGCCGGGTGGTCCGGTCCGTGCCGGACGTGGAGCGGAGGAAGATCACACGCGTCTCATCCGGTGAGACGGTGAAGGCGCGAGGTGCGCCGAGAGTGAAGCGCTGGGTCCGGGCGTGCTGGCGGGGAAAGGACAGCTTCTGCGAGGTCATGGCTCCGAACCTAGCCGTGAACTCGGCCGCGCGGCACGGTTCGTGCGCCCCTCGTGCTGCCGTGCCCCGATCAATGCGTCGGCACGGAAAGTTATGATCCGTAGCGCTCGGTGGGTAGGAACCTGCTGACCGCTTGTACCCCCGTTCCGACCGTCCGAACGTACCGATGGAGGTGAACCGCCGTGGCGCTCTCGATTTCGGCGGTAGTGCTGCTGGCGATCATCGTCTTCCTGCTGATCCGGAAATCCGGACTGAAGGGAGGGCACGCGGTGGTCTGCATGCTGCTCGGGTTCTACATCGCGAGCTCGTCCATCGCACCGACCATCTCCGATCTGACGACCAACGTGGCGGGAATGATCAGCAGCATCAAGTTCTGACCCGGCCGTCGCCCGACGGGGCGGCGGGCGGGCGCGGGGGCGCGGGGGCACGGGGGGCCTCCGGGCTCGTAGGGTGGTCCCCATGAAGGACCTCCCCGCCCGCCGTCTGCTGCTCGTGCACGCGCACCCCGACGACGAGTCGATCAACAACGGCGCCACCATGGCCAGGTACGCGGCCGAGGGCGCCCACGTCACCCTGGTGACGTGCACGCTCGGCGAGGAGGGCGAGGTCATCCCGCCCTCGCTCGCCCGCCTCGCCGCCGACCGGGACGACGCGCTGGGGCCCCACCGCGTCGGGGAGCTGGCCGCGGCGATGCAGGAGCTCGGCATCACCGACCACCGCTTCCTGGGGGGTGCGGGCGGCTACCGGGACTCCGGGATGATGGGCGCCGAACAGAACGGCCGCCCCGGCTCCTTCTGGTCCACGCCGGTGGACGAGGCCGCCGCCCACCTCGTCGAAGTGATCCGGGAGATCCGCCCCCAGGTCCTGATCACCTACGACCCGGACGGCGGTTACGGCCACCCCGACCACATCCAGGCCCACCGCGTCGCCATGCGCGCCGCCGACCTGGCCGCCGACCCCGCGCACGGCTCCGGCCCCCCGCACGCCATCGCCAAGATCTACTGGAACCGGGTGGAGCGCGAGACGCTGGAGGCCGCCTTCGACCGGCTGCGCAGCACCGCGCCCGACGCCTTCCCCGGCATCGCCGCCGTCGCCGACGTCCCGGGCGTGACCGGAGCGGAGCGGATCACCGCGGAGATCGATGGATCGGCGTACGCCGCGGCGAAGTCCGCGGCGATGCGTGCCCACGCCACCCAGATCACGGTCGACGGCCCGTTCTTCGCCCTCTCCAACGACCTGGGCCAGCCCCTGCTGACGACCGAGTGCTACGAACTGGTGCGCGGCGGACGCGGCGTGGCCGCACCCCGGCGCGAGAGCGACCTGTTCGCGGGCCTCCCGGGCGCGGGCGCGGCGGACACCGAGGGAGGCCCGGCATGAGCGGCACCCCCGACAAGCCCCGCGGCCGCGCTGGCTCCTCCCACGCGCCGCGGCGCAACGCCCCGCCCCGGGAGCCCGAGCACGTCGGGTTCGCCGCCCGGCCGAACCCGGCCCGGATCGCGGCCTACTTGGGCCTCGCGATCCTCGGCGCGCTCGTCGCCCTCGCCGGAACCCTCGTCCAAGCGGCCTGGTTCCCGGGAGGGTTGATCATCGCTCTGGCGGGTTCCGGGGGCCTCTTCTACGGCGGCCGCATCCTGACCCGTACCCAGATCGGCGCACTCGCCCCGGCGGCCGGCTGGTTCATCACCGTGTTCCTTCTGCTGAGCGGCCGGCCGGAGGGCGACTACGTCTTCGGCGACGAACTCGGCCTGGTGCTCTTCATGCTCGGCGGGACGGCCGTCGCTGTGATCTGTGCCACCACCTCCAAAGTGCCTCAATCAGCCATCCACAGCGGCCGGTCCGGTACATGAAGTGCCACGTCCGGGTCCGGAACGACCCTCACAGGTGTGACGCACGGGTGGAGGTTTCACCCGGTCGCGGAGTGTCCGACGGCGGCGGCCAGTATGGTGGTGCGCGCGCCGAGCCGTCCCCTGGCCTGCGGCATGGGGGAAGTACGGGCGGCGGAGCCAATCGGGAGAACCTGCTTTGAGTCGTGAAACTGACAGTTCGTCCTCCGGGCCCCAGGGCCGCGGCGGAGCCGCGTACCCCTCGGGTACGCCGCCGTACGGATCCCGCCAGTATCCGTCGCAGGACGGCTCTGACGAGAACCCGGAATCCGTGGATCCGCCCCGGCCCGAGGAACCCAGGACCGAGACGACGCTGACGACGCGCATCCGGATCAACATCCCCGGTTCGCGCCCCATCCCGCCCGTCGTGATGCGGACGCCGATGGCGGAGAGCGACATCTCCGGCGGCGGCCGTCCCGACGCGGAGCGCACCGGCGCCACCCCGCGCCCCGGCACGCCGCCGGCCGCGCCGGGCGCCGGTGCGGGACGGGCCCCGGCCCGAACGGCGGCGCGCCCGCGGACCGGCCCGGGACGGCGGCCCGGCCGCGGACCCGACGCCCGCGGACAAGCCGGCCCGGGAGAAGAGCGGCAGCGACTGGTTCGCCCGCGCAAGGCGCCGACCGCCGCACCGGCGGCGGGCACGGGTGCTCCCGGCGGCCCCGGCGCCGGCGGTCCGACCGGTCCTGGTGCGGGCGGTCCGGGCGGTCCGGGCGCCGGCAGTCCCGGCGACGCGGGCCACCAGAGCGGACTGGGCGGTCCGGGCTCCGGTGGTCCGGCTGGTCCCGGCTCCGGCGGTCCCGCCGGTCCGGGTGCCGGTGGTCCGGCTGGTCCCGGCGGTCCCGGTGCCGGGGCCGACGGCGGTGCGGGCCGCTCGCGCCCCGACCTGCCGTACTTCTCGGACGCCCCGGCGTCCGGCGGCGGTCCGGGCGCGCCCGGTTCCGGCCCCGCCCGCAGCGCGCTCGACAGCTACGGCACCGAACCGCCCGGCGGCGGACCACGGTCCACCCCCGGTCCCGGTGTGCGTACGCCCGGCCCGGCCGGCCCCACCGCGGGACCGGTCACCGGCTCCTCGTCGCTGACCCCGAACCTCGACGGCGTCCCGGGCCTCGGCGGCCCCGGCCCGATGGTCCCGGGCACCCCCGGCGGCGTACCGCCCCGGATGTCCGACGACACCGCGATCCTCACCCCGCAGGCCCCGGCGCCCGAACCCGGCCCCGGCGGCCACGTCTCGGGCGACACGCTGACGAGCGGCATCCCCGTGGTGCCCAGCGAGCCCCGCGCCACGTTCCCGGGCACCCCCGGCGCCCCCGGCGCCCCGGTGCCGGGCCTCGGCGGTCCCGGCGGTCCCGGCGGACCGGGTGCTGCCGCGCCGGGCCCCGCCGCCCAGCGCCCGGCGCCCCGGCCGCCCCGGCCCCCGCCGCCCCCGCGAAGAAGGGCCGCTCCAAGCTGGTCCTGCTCGGGGTGGCGGTCGTCGCGCTGCTCGGCATCGCGTACGGGGCGGGTCTCCTGCTCAACCACGCCGAGGTCCCCAAGGGCACCACGGTGCTCGGGGTCGACATCGGCGGAGGCACGAAGGAAGAGGCGGTCACCAAGCTCGAAGCCGCCCTCGGAGAGCGGGCCAAGACGCCGCTGACGCTGTCCGTGGACGGCAAGGAGGAGAAGCTCGACCCCGAGAAGGCCGGTCTCACCCTGGACAGCCAGGAGACCGTGCGCGGCGCGGCGGGCAGCGACTACAACCCCGTCTCGGTGATCGGTTCGCTGTTCGGCGGGGAACGCCCCGCCGACCCGGTGATCCCGGTCGACGAGGAGAAGCTCGGCGTGGCGCTGTCCGACCTGGCGGGTGCTTCCGGCTCGTCCAACGACGCCACCATCCGCTTCGAACCGAACAAGGCCATCGCGGTGCCGGGCAAGCCGGGCAAGACGCTGGACGCCGGCCAGTCCCTGATCTCGGTCCGGGACGCCTACCGCGCCCAGGTGCAGACCGGGGAGGCCAACGTGGTCGAACTCCCCGTCACCACCAGCGAACCCACCATCACCCAGGCCGAACTGGACCGGGCGATGAGGGAGTTCGCCCAGCCCGCGATGTCCGGTCTGATCACCATCAAGGCCGGCCCCAAGCAGATCCAGTTCGGCCCGGCCCGGTCCCTGCCGCAGATCCTGTCCATGAAGCCGGTGGACGGCCGACTGGTCGACGTCTACGACAAGAAGGCGATCGAGACGCTGCTGGACGGTGTCTTCGACGGGATCATGGCGGTCAAGGCCGACGGGAAGAAGCACCAGGTCGGCCCGGACGACGTGGCCCAGGCGATGAAGACCGCCCTGAGCGGGACGACCCCGGCCGAGCGCACGGTCACCATCAGCCTGACCGGCGAGGGCTGAGCCCCGGCCGTACTCGCACCACGGCTCCGCCCCCGCCCGGGACTCCCGGCCGGGGGCGGAGCCGTTCCCGCTCCCGGGGGGTCGCGTCGGCAGGCGGCCCGCCCCCGCCCGCCCCATCATGGAGAGACGGGGGCAGGAGACCGGGATCGTCGACGTCTGGGCGGGTGCCGGACCATGGCTGTGTGGCATGTGCGGGACTTCGTGCCGGAGGACCTCGAAGCCGTCGTGCGTCTCGACGGGGAGAGCGGGACCACGGAGGAGCCCGCCGTGTTCCGGCTGTCGGAGGTCGTCGCCGCGCTCCAGGGCCAGAACCCCGGGGTCGTGGCCGTGGCCGACGGGCACCTGGTCGGGGCCGCCGTGGGGCGGGTCGACGGGGAGCGGGCGTGGCTGCTGCGGATCGCCCTGCATCCCGCCTGGCGGAATCTGGGGCTGGGGACCGCGCTGCTGTCCGCGCTGGAGCACCGCGTGCAGGGGGCCGGTGCGGTGCTCGTGGCCGCGGTGCTGCCCGAGGACGAGACCGGGGCCACCGCGCTCGCGAATTCCGGGTTCCGGGTGCACCGGGGGCTCACCTACTACGAGAAGGTCCAGTCGGTGACCGCCGAGGGCTCCGCCGTACTGGCCTCGCTCGGCGCGACCGTACCGCCGGCCGGGCTCTGGGAGCGGCTCGCGGGGATGGCGGAGGAGAAAGGGCTCGTCGAGCGGCGGATCGTCCTGCCGCTGGCGCATCCCGAGATCGCCGACGAGCACGGGGTCGAGCCGCCGCAGGCCGTCGTGCTGTTCGGCCCGCCCGGCACCGGCAAGAGCACCTTCGCCCAGGCCGTCGCCAGCCGGCTCGGCTGGCCGTTCGTCGAGCTGTTCCCCTCCCGGCTCGCCCTGGAGGACGGCCTCGCCAACGGGCTCGGCCGCCGATTCGAGGAGATCGCCCGGCTCGACCACGTCCTCGTCTTCATCGACGAGGTGGAGGAGGTCGCGGGGGCGCGCAACCTCGCCGACCCGGTGTCCGTCGGGGTGGTCAACGAGCTGCTCAAGTCCATCGTGCGGTTCCGCGACCGTGACGGGCGGCTGCTGATCTGCGCCACCAACACCGTCGCCGCGCTGGATCCCGCGTTCCTGCGCCACGGCCGGTTCGACTACGTCCTGCCCGTCGGTCCGCCCGACCACGAGGCCCGGACCGCGCTCTGGGCCAGCTATCTCGCCCGTACGGGAGCGGAGGCCGACACCGCGCTCCTCGCCGACGCCAGCGAGGGGTTCACCCCCGCCGACATCAAGCAGGCCGCCCGGACCGTCGCCCAGGCCGTCTTCGAGCGCACCCTCGAATCCGGCACCCGCGCCCACCCCACCACCGAGGAATTCCTGCGCACCATCAGCCGCACCCGACCCACCGTCACCACCGAGATGGCGCTGGAGTTCGCGGACCACACCATCCGTTACGGGCGTACCTGAGCGGCGCGGGCGCGGCGGCCGTCGGGTACGGCGCCGTCGCGGTCCTTCCCGTACGGGGGACGGTCGGGGAATCCGCCGGGCACCGCGGCGCGAGCGGCCGTCGGCTCCGGAAGCCGATGCCGTGGCCGGGGCGCCGCGGTGGACAGGCGGCGGCGCCACGAGCGGGGGACCATGGGGCCATGAGTCCTCCCGCCGGACCGCCGCGCCCACCCGGCGAAGCCGACCAGATCAAGGTCTGGTTCCGGGTGGCCGCGCGCGGGGACGGGCCGCCGCCGTACGCGACCGAGGGGCTGTGGGCGACCCGGCTCGGCCCGGACACCGCGCGGGTGGACAACGTGCCCTTCCTCCGGGACGGGGTCGCCGAGGGCGAGACCGTACGGTTCCGGACGGACGGCGACGGCGTGCACTGGGCCGCCGGCCGGGTGGCGGACTCGGGCAACTGCACGGTCCGGGTGCTGCCCGTGCCGGACGGTCCGCTCGGGCACGACGTGCGGGCCGTCCACGAGCGGCTCGCCGGATTCGGGCTCACGGGAGAGGTCTTCAGCGCCGATGTCCCGCTGGTCGCCCTGACCGTGCCCGGCGGCGCGGACCTGCGCGGCGTGAAGGCGCTGCTCGCGCGGGGCCGGGACGAGGGCTGGTGGCACTTCGAGGTCTCCTGCGCCACGGACGCCTGGCGGTCGGCGTGACCGTACGGGGCCGGGCGCGCCGGTGGGTCACGCCTCCGGACCGCCGAGCGTCCGGATCACGCGGGCCGGGTTGCCGACCGCCACCACGTTCGCGGGGAGGTCCTTCGTGACGACCGCCCCCGCACCGACCACGGTGTTCTCACCGATGCTCACCCCGGGGCAGACGATCACCCCGCCGCCCAGCCACACGTTGTCGCCGATGGTGATCGGCTCGGCGGCCTCCCACTTGGCGCGGCGCGGTTCGGGGTCGAGGGGGTGGGTCGGGGTGAGGAGCTGGACGTTCGGGCCCAGCTGGACGTCCGCGCCGATGGTGATGCGGGCGACGTCCAGCAGGACCGCGCCGAAGTTGATGAACGTACGCGGCCCGATGGTGGTTCGGTAGCCGTAGTCCACCCGCAGCGGCGGCCGCACCACCACGCCCTCGCCCACCTCGCCGAGCAGCTCGGCGAGCACCGCGCGCCGGGCCTCATGGTCGGCGGCCGGCGTGGCGTTGTAGCGCTCGCTCAGCACGGCCGCGTGCAGGGCGTCCGCCGCCAGTTCGGGGTCGTCGGCGAGATAGGGCTCACCGGCGAGCATGGCTTCCTTCTGGCCGGGCCTGGCGTTGTCGCTCATGAGGTCTTTTCCGTCCGGGGGGTGCGGGACGCTCGCGGTGCTCCGTTCGCTGCGAGCAGTCTGCCCCCGTCGGCGGCGACCGGCGTACGCAGCCCCGGCGCCAGTGCCAGCGTCACCGCCACCGAGAGGCCCGCGACCACCGCCATGCCCGCCGCGGGCGACGTCAGCTGGGCGACCCCGCCCGCCACGGCGGCCCCCACCCCCTGCATCGCGAGCATGCCCGAGGAGCCCAGCCCGAGCGCCTGGCCGCTCAGCTCCCGCGGGGTGAGGGCCAGCAGCCGTTCCTGGAGCAGCAGGCTCGCGGCGAAGCCCACGCTCGCCACGACGACCAGCGCCAGTGCGAGGGGCGGCCCCGGTCGCAACGCGAAGAGCAGATAGGGCGCGGCCAGCAGCAGCCGCAGCGGAGCCCCGAGCCGTGCCCGCGACCCGGGGGCCGTCGTCCGGATCGATCCGGGCTCGCCTGCCCCGGTACGCGCGTCCGCGGCGTCGTCCCCGGTCACCGGCGCTCCGCGTCGCGTCGCTCCGCCGCCCCGCCGCTGTACGCGCCCGACCCCGCACCCTGGTCCGGCCTGAACCGGACGGCCGGCCCCGGCCGCGGCGAACCGCCCGACCAGCGCGTCCCCGGCCAGCATCCCCACGGCCCCGCCCGCGAAGAGGAGCCCCGCGTGCCCGGGGGCGTACGCCACGTACAGGGACTCGCAGCCGACGACGAGCCCGTTGGGCACCCACAGCGCCAGGAACACGTACCGGCGCGGCGTGGACGACCACAGCAGCGCGTTCGTCCGCCAGGTCTCCCGGACCGAGGGCCGCCCGGCCGCCCTGGGCGGCCGGGCGGTCAGCCCGAGCCGGGTCACGGCCGCCGCGACGGCGTACAGGGCCGCCCCGGCCAGCAGCGTGCCGCGCGCCGAGACCAGCGCCACCAGCGCCCCGCCCGCCGCGAAGCCGCAGATCTGCATCGCGCCGCCCGTCATGTTCAGCACCGAGCGGCCGAGCAGGTACCCCTCACGCGGCAGGATCTCGCCGAGCAGCCCGTACCGCACGCCCCCGCCCGGCGACGCGGCCACCCCCGTCACCAGCAGGACGGCGAACGCGGCCCACAACGGCAGTCCGGGGACGGCCTGGACGCAGGCGGCCCCCGCCGACAGCAGGGCCAGCCCGGTCAGCGCGGCGCGTGGCGGGAGCCGGTCCGCCGCCGACAGCAGAGTGAGCGCCCCGGCCACCTGGGCCAGCGAAGGTCCGAACATCGCCAGCGCCGAGAGCAGGGGCGAGCCCGTCCGGGCGTACACGAGGGTGCCCAGGGCCAGGCCGGTCGCGGTCCCGGCGGCCGTCTGCGCGGCGACGGCCGCGAAGAAGGGGGTGAACTCCGGAGTGCGGAACAGTTCGCGGTAGGTGCGCATGGACGGAGTCTCCGGACGGCGTGCCCAGGGCCGTTACTGTTTCGCGCGGACGCGAAAGCCTGGGACGGCCGGGTGGCGCGGGGGTTTCCTGAGCGGAGGCGGCCGGGGCCGATCCGGCCGGCCGGCGACGGGTCGCGGGCCGGCCAGTCCGACCAGGGCGCGGCCAGTCCGACCAGGGCGCGGCCAGTCCGACCGGGGCCGGCCGCCGGGGTCGGCCCGGCCCGGCCGGGCGACGGAGAACGGGGCGGTGGTGGGTGTGGGCTGGTGGCAGGTCAGTGCGGACACGCTGGCGAGCAGCCGGTTCGTCGTCTCGCCGCTCGCGGAGACCGTCGCCTGCCTGCTGCTCCTGGAGCGGGCCACCGCCGCACACCCGGGGGAGCGCGCCTGGCTGAAGACCCATCTGCCCGCCTACCGGCAACGCGCGGCCGCCGATCCGGTCTCCGCGCTGGTGATCCGCTCCGCCCTCGCGCCCCGCTGGACCGCCGACTTCCTCACCCCCGCACCGGTCCCCGCCCCACCGGGCCAGGCCCCGTCCTCCTTCGACGAGGAACTGGCGCGGGTCCGGGCCACCCCACCGGGCCGGGCGCGCGCCGATCTGGCCGAGGCGCTGGGCGGGCCGCTGCCCGCCGCGCTGGACCGGGACGACCTCGCCGAACGCGCCGCCGACACCCTCGCGTGGGTCTGGACGCACACCGTGCGACCCGACTGGCAGCGACGGCAACGGGTCCTGGAGGCCGATGTCATCGCCCGTACCGCCCGGTTGGGGAGGTCCGGCTGGGCCGAGGCCCTGAACGGGATGCGGCCCGGCGTCCGCTGGCTCGGCGACAGCCGCCTGCAGATCAACCCCCATGACAACCCGCCCCGCGAACTGGACCGCGCCCAGCTGCTGTTCATCCCCGTCACCCCGGACCAGTGCTGGGTCTGCTGGGACATCCCGCACCGGTACGGGCTGGTGTACCCGTGCTCCGGCACGCTCGCCGAGGCCCCACGCCTGCCCGTACCCGCCGCTCTGGGGGCGCTGATCGGCCCGGCGAGGGCGGCCGTCCTGTCGCTGCTGGCCAACCCGCTCAGCACGACGCAGCTCGTCGCGCTGACCGGCCAGGGGCTGGGCTCGGTCGGCCGCCATCTGCGCATCCTGCTGGACGCCGGACTGGTCCGCCGTCGCCGGGCGGGCCGGTCCGTGCTCTATTTCCGTACGGAGGCGGGCGACGTCCTGGTGCGCGGCGCGGGCTGAGGAGAGGCGGGAGCGCCCGGTGCACGCCCCCGCGCGCCCCCGGGCCGCGGCCTTGCCTGGCGGGGCGGCGCGCGGATACGCATCAGTACGGGGTGCGCTCCGCATGGTGGGTGCGCATGTACGAGTCGTGACAACGGTGACTATGGGCGCCGCCGGTCGTTGTGACAACTTCTCTCTCGCCGCGACCGACGCGGAGGGACCGAGTGAGGGGGCTGTGCGTGAATCCGGAGTACGCCGCGTACTGCCAGGCGGACCGCCGCTTCTACGACGCACCCCACCGTTCCCTCGGACCGGGCCCGGCCGCCGGTGAGGACAGCTCGTTCTACGCGGCCGTCCGTGGCTCCGCTCCCGAGGGGTGGACCCGCTCCCGGCGCGGTGACTGGCTCTCCTACCACCCCGACGGGCTGCGCCTGCCGCCGCAGGGCTGGAAGATCCACGTCTCCGCCGCGCTCGACAACGCGGCCTCCGTGCTCGACCGGGTCACCGCCCACTGCCTGGAGCACGGGCTCGCCTTCAAGTGCATACCCAGCGCCGGTCTGCTGGGCCTGCGGAACGCCAAGTACGCGGACCGGGCGGGCAGCGGGAAGTTCATCACGGTCTACCCGCCGTCCGAGGAAGCGTTCCCCGAGGTGTGCACCGCCCTGATGCAGCTCCTGGAGGGCGAGCACGGGCCGTACATCCTGAGCGACCTGCGGTGCGGGAACGGGCCCGTGCACACCCGCTACGGCGCGTTCGCCGCCCGCTTCTGCTCCGGTCCCGACGGGCGGCCCGTGCCCGCCGTCGCCGACCCGCAGGGCCGGCTCGTCCCGGACGACCGGAGCCCCGCCTTCCGGGTCCCCTCCTGGGTGACCCCGCCCGGCTTTCTGATGCCGCACCTCGAAGCCCGCGCCGCCGTGGGCCTCGGTGACCTCCCGTACACCGTGGAGAAGGCGCTGCACTTCTCCAACGGCGGCGGGGTCTACCTCGGCCGCGACACCCGCACCGGCGAGCAGGTCGTCCTGAAGGAGGCCCGCCCGTACGCTGGTCTGGCCGCCGACGGAGCGGACGCCGTGGCCCGGCTGGAGCGCGAGCGGACCGCCCTGGAGCAACTGGCAGGGCTGGACTGCGTCCCCGACGTCCGGGACGTGTTCGAGGTCGGCGACCACCACTTCCTGGTCCTCCAGTACATCCCCGGCACCACCCTCAACACCGTCTTCGCCCGCCGCTTCCCGCTCGCCCGGCAGCACCCGTCCGCGGAGCTCCTCGCCGAACACGCCGCGTGGGCGGAGGAGCTGTACGCGAAGGTCGAGCGCGCGGTCGACGCGGTGCACGAGCGGGGCATCGTCATCAGCGATCTGCACATGAGCAACGTGATGGTCGACGAGGAGGCCGGACACATCGTTTTGCTCGACTTCGAGGCGGCCTCCCCGGCCGCCGAACGCCGCCGCCAGATCGTCGCCAACCCGGCCTTCGTCGCCCCGGCCGACCGGCGCGGCACCGACATCGACCGCTATGCGCTCGCCTGTCTGCGGCTCGCCCTGTACCTGCCGCTGACCACGTTGTTCGGCATCGACCGCACGAAGGCCGCCGGGCTCGCACGGGACATCGCCCGTGCCTTCCCGGTCCCGGAGGAGGCGCTGCGACCCGCGGTCGAGGAGATCCTGCGGGACGCGGAGGACGCGGAGGACGCGGAGGACGCGGGGAACGCGGAGGACGTGCGGGATCCGGGGGACGTGCGGAACGCTCGGGACGCGGGATACGCGGGGGAGGGCGACGCGTCCGGGCCCGCTCCGGCAGCGCAGTCCGGTGCGGTTTCGGCCGCGGCCGCCTCGGCTTCGGCCTCCGGCCGTGATTCCGGCAGGGCATCGGCGTCCGCCTCCGGCCGTGATTCCGACGGGGCTTCGGCGTCCGCCACCGACCTCCGCGACTGGCCGCGCGCCCGGGACGCGCTGGTCCGCGCCATCACCGCCTCCTGCACGCCGGAGCGCGACGACCGCTGCTTCCCCGGGGACATCGCCCAGTTCGCCACCGCCACCGGAGGCCAGTCCTTCGCGTACGGCGCCGCCGGGGTCCTCTACGCCCTCCACGAGACCGGCGCCCCGCCCTGCGCCCCGGCCGAGGACTGGCTCCTGCGCCACGCCAAGGACCCGGCGTCCGGCAGCCCTCTCGGCTTCTACGACGGCCTCACCGGCATCGCCTGGACCCTGCACCGGATCGGCCGCACCGCCGAGGCAGCCGATCTCCTCCGGATCGTCCTCGACCAGCCCCTGGAGGGCCTCGCCCCCGGGCTGCACAACGGGTACGCCGGCATCGGCCTCGCCCTGGACGACCTGGCCCGCACCTGTGCCGCCGACGCGCCGGCCCTGTCCGCCGCCGCGGCCCGCTGCACCGACCTCGCCGCCCGCGCGCTCGACGGTCCGCCGTCGCCCCGCACCGGGCTGCTGCACGGCGCGAGCGGCGTCGCGCTGCTGCTGATCCGCCGTTACGCCACCACCGGGGACACCGCCCTGCTCGACCTGGCCGCCGCCGCACTCCGCCGCGACCTGGAACGCTGCCGGGCCGGGGACGACGGGGCGCTCCTGGTCGTCGAGGGCAAGCGGCTGATGCCGTACGCCGGTTCGGGCAGCGTCGGTATCGCGGCCGTCATCGACGCCTACCTCGCCCACCGCCCCGACCCGGACCTGGAGGCGGCGGGCCGGGCCCTGCTCCCGGCCGCGCTCTCCGCCTTCTACATCCAGCCCGGACTGCTCAGGGGCTCCGCCGGACTCCTGCTGCACCTGGCGGCCACCCCGCTGTGCGACCCGGCCGACCGGCAGCGCGCGATCGACCGCCACACCGACCTGCTGGGCAGCCACGCCCTGGCCCACGGCGGCGGACTCGCCTTCCCCGGCGAGCAATTGATGCGCCTGTCGATGGACCTGGCCACCGGAACCGCCGGGGTCCTCCTCGCCCTGGGCGCCGCATCCGGCCGCCCCACCGGACTTCCCTTCCTGCCCGCCGCTCCGGCGGCGGCACACCCCGGCCGCGCGAGCGGCCCCACGAACCGGCCCCGCCAGGGGTCGTCGGACCGGCCCCACCCGGGATCGGTCTAGCACCACCGCCCAAAGCACCACCAATCGTCCCCGAAAGGACATATCATGGCGCTTCTCGACCTTCAGGCGATGGACACCCCGGCCGAGGACTCCTTCGGCGAGCTCGCCACGGGCAGCCAGGTCTCGCTGCTGGTCTGTGAGTACAGCTCCCTCAGCGTGACCCTCTGCACCCCGTGAACCACCCCGGCCGGCCCGTCGGTGAGCACCACCGACGGGCCGGTCGGCCACGTGCCCGCGGGGGCCGTCCCGCCGACCCGAAAGGCGACCACGTGCCGCTGCCGCACCCGGACCCGAGCCCCGGCAGGGCGTCCGGGCCCCGACGGCTCGCCCGGCAGCACCCGGCCGCCCTCACCTGGCTGTTCCTCTGCTCCACCGGCGGAGCGCTGGCCGCCCTCGCCCTGCCCGCCGCCCTGGGCCACACCGTCGACCGGCTCGTCTCCGGCGGGCCCGTGCCCTGGTCCGGGCTGCTGCTCTGCGCCGCCCTGACCCTCGCCGAGACCGGGTTCGACGCGGCGGCCGCCGTGACCGGCACGACCACCACCGCCCGGCTCACCGCGTCCCTGCGCACCCGCACCGCCGCCCGTGTCCTGGCCGCCGAGCCCCGCCGGGCGCTCGCCCTGCCCACCGGCGACCTCACCGCCCGGCTCACCGCCCGCACCGCCGACGCCGCCTCCGCGCCCGTCACCGCCGCCGGAGCCGTCGCGGGCGTCCTCCTCCCGCTCGGCGCGGTCGCCGGGCTCCTCCTCATCGACGTGTGGACGGCCGCCGCCCTCCTCCTGGGCGCCCCCCTCCTCGTCGTCCTGCTGCGCACCTTCTCCCGGGGCACAGCCGACGCCGGGGCCGACTACCAGCGCGCCCAGTCGCTCATCGCCCACCGGCTCACCGAGGCCCTGGAGGGAGCCGACACCATCCGGGCCGCCGGTACCGGCGCCCGCGAACACCGCCGCGTCCTGGAACCCCTGACCGCGCTCGCCGAACACGGCCGCCGGACCTGGACCGTGTACGGGCGGGCCGTCGGCCGCAGCGGCCTCCTGCTGCCGCTGCTCATGCTGCTGGTCCTCGCGGTCGCCGGACTCCGCCTCGGCACGGGCGCGATCGGCGTCGGCGACCTCGTCGCCGCCTCCCGCTACGCGAGCCTCGCCGTCGGCATCGGGTCCCTCACCGGCGCGCTCGGCTCCCTGGCCCGCAGCCGCGCCGCAGCCCGGAGCCTCGACCCCCTCCTCACCCTCGCCCCGCTGCCGCACCGCGGCCTGGGCCCGGTCCCCGACGCCCCCGGGCGCCTCGAACTCCGCGACGTCGGCGTCGAACAGGACGGCCGGCCCCTGCTCGCCGGCGTCCACCTGACCGTCCCGGGCGGCACATCCCTGGCCGTCGTCGGACGCTCCGGCTCCGGCAAGTCCCAGCTCGCCGCGGCCGCCGGGCGGCTGCTCGACCCGGACACCGGCAGCGTGCTGCTGGACGGCGTCCCGCTGGACGCCATGGACCCGGCCCGGCTCCGCCGCGAGGTGGCGTACGCCTTCGCCCGCCCCGCCCTCCTCGGCACCACCGTCGAGGACACGATCGCCCACGGGCCGTGGAACGCCTCACCCGACGCCGTCCGCGAAGCGGCCCGCGCCGCCCGCGCCGACGGGTTCCTCGGGCTGCTCCCGTACGGATACGCCACGCCGGTCGCCGACGCCCCGCTCTCCGGCGGCGAGCGCCAACGCCTGGGCCTGGCCCGTGCGTTCGCCCATCCGGGGCGGCTGCTGATCCTCGACGACGCGCTGTCCAGCCTCGACACCGTGACCGAGCACCACGTGCGCCGCGCCCTCGACGCGCGGGCCGGGCGCTGCACCCGGATCATCGTCGCGCACCGGCTGTCCTCGGCCGCGCGCGCGGACCGGGTCGCCTGGCTGGAGGACGGCCGGCTCCGCGCGACGGGCCGCCACGACGAGCTGTGGGAGGACCCGGGCTACCGGGCGGTCTTCGGCACGGACAGCGGCGGTGCGGACGAAGCGACCACCGACACGGACAGCGGCGGTAGGGACGAAGCGACCACCGACGGAGGCAGCGGCACGGGCGCCACCGCCGACCGCGCGGACACCGGCACGGGCGCCACCGCCGACGGAGCGGACACCGGTACGGACGCCACCGCGCGCTCCCTCACCGCGGCGGAGACACGATGAAGCGCGGCCACGACCGGACGCGCCCCTCGCGCGACACCGCGCGCCGCGTGCGCCCCGCGCGCGACACCGCACGAGAGCCGCGCCCCGCGCGCGACTCCGCCCTGCGCCGGGTCGCCCGCGAGGCGCGGCCCTTCCTGCGGGCGCGTACCGGGGCGATCCTGCGGCTGGCCGGGTGGTCCCTGCTGGAGTTCGCGCAGACCTTCCTCAGCGGCTACGGGGTCGCCCGCGCCCTCGACGACGGCTTCCTCGCCGGACGTCCGGCGACCGGGCTGATCTGGCTGGCGGTCGCCGCCGTCGCCGTGCTGCCCGCCGTCCTCGCCGCCCGCGGGGTGTTCGGCCGGCTCGCCGACCTGGTGGAGCCGCTGCGGGACGGGCTGGTGCGGCGTGCGGTGGCACGGGCGCTGTCGGGCGCCCTCGGCCGTGGCGGCGACGTCAGTACCCGGTCCCTCTCCCAGGTCACCCATCAGAGTGAGATCGCCCGGGACGGCTGGGCCGGACTCGTCCTGACCCTGCGGTCGTTCGTGTTCACGGCCGCCGGAGCCGTCACCGGCCTGCTGGCCCTCTCGCCCGCCCTCCTCCTCATCGTGCTGCCGCCGCTGGTCCTGGGCGCCGCCCTGTTCGTCGGCACCCTGCCGCCGATGGCCGCCCGCCAGCGCGCCTATCTCGCCGCCGACGAGGCGTACGCCGCGCACGCGGGCGAACTCGCCGCCTCCGTGCGCGACATCGCCGCCGCCGGGACCGCCGAGCCGACGGTGGACCGGTCCCGGGCCCTCGCCGAGACCCAGCTCGCCGCCTCCCGTTCGCTGGCCCGCTGGTCGGCCGTCCGCGTGGTGGCCCTCGCGGTCTGCGGCCGGTTTCCGCCGCTCCTGCTTCTTCTGGGGGCGCCCTGGCTGCTGCGGAACGGGCTCACACCGGGAGGGCTCGTCGGCGCCCTGACCTACCTCACCCAGGCGCTGGCCCCCGCCGTCCAGGCGCTGATGACCATGCTGGGCACGGCGGGCGGCCGCCTCGTCGTGGTCCTGGACCGGTTCACGGACGCCCCGCCCCCGCCCGCCGACGCCCCGCGCCCGGCCGCCGAAGCCCTGCCCCCGGCCGCCGAAGCGCCGCTTCCGCCCGCTGACGCCCCGCGCCCGGCCGTTGACGCCCCGATCCCGCCCGCCGCCGACGGCTCGCCGCCCCCACACAACGTCGCCCGCGCCACCCCGGTCGCCGAACTCCACGCGGTCTCCTTCGCGTACGGGCCCCGCGCCCACCCCGTCCTGGACCGGCTCTCCCTGACGGTCGGAGCGGGCGAGCACCTCGCGGTCGTCGGACCGAGCGGCAGCGGCAAGTCGACCCTGGCCGCCGTCCTCGCCGGGACCGAGCGGCCCACCGGGGGAGCGGTGCGCTGGCGGGGGCGTCCGGCACGGCCGGCCGACGCCACATCCGTACGGGTCCTGCTGCCCCAGCACGCCTACGTGTTCAGCGGCTCGCTGCGGGACAACCTCCGCTACCTCCGGCCCGACGTCGGCGACCGGGAGATCGCGGCCATGGCGCAAGCGGTCGGCCTGGACGCGCTGCTCTCCCGGCTCGGTTCCCTCGACGCGGACGTCGAACCGGAACGGCTCTCCCAGGGCGAACGGCAGCTCGTCGCGCTCGGCCGGGCCTATCTCGCCGCCCCGCCGCTGCTGATCCTCGACGAGGCCACCAGTCGGCTCGACCCGGCCGCCGAGACCCGCGCCGAGCTGGCGTTCGCGGCCCTGCCCGGTGCGCTGGTCGTCGTCGCCCATCGGCTCAGCTCGGCCCGCCGCGCCGACCGCACCCTCGTGATGGACGGCCCGCGCACCCGATGCGGCACCCATGGCGAACTCCTGCGCTCCAGTGCCCTCTACCGCGATCTGTCCGGTCTCTGGGAGCCGGAGGACGAGCCGCATGAGGCGGATGCGACACCGGAACCGAAAGCGCCGGAGGAAGAGCGGCCGCGTGGCGGGGAACAGGCCGTCACAGCCACCCCGCCTCCTTCGCCCGTCTGATCGCGTCCAGCCGGTTCCGCGCCCCGGACTTCCGGATGGCGGCGGCCAGATAATTGCGGACGGTCCCCGGGGTCAGGTGCAGTCGTGCGGCGATCCCGGCCACGTTGTCACCCTCCTCGGCCATCGAGAGCACACTCAATTCCCTGGGAGATAACGGCATGTCGGCCACCTGAAGGAGACTGAAGGCCAGCGATTCGTCGATATGCCGTCCGCCGTCCGCCAGCTTGTGCATCACCTCGGACAGGTCGTCCACGGGACGGTACTTGTCGATGTAGCCGAGAGCTCCCGCCTCGTACGCCCGCCGCAGGCCGCGCGGCTGGTCGCTGCGGGTGAGCACGGCGAGCGGATACGTTCCTCCATGCGGTGCGGTGACCGTCTTCACCTCGTCGAGCACGTCCCGCGCGCCCGGACAGTCGAGATCGGTGAGCAGCACATCGGGACCGCGACCGTTCACCGCTGCGCGTATCGCGCCGCACTCGGCGGTGCGGACCTCTATGCCCCGCCCCGTGCCGAGGAGCGATGCCAGCGATGCGCGCCACAACGGCACGGTGTGGACCAGCAGCACGGTTGTCATCAATCTGCCCTCAGCTCTTCTCTCCCGGCCGCCCAACGCGGAATGCGATGGGCTGTGCGCGCCCCGTGACGGGTTTCCAGTTGAGCGCATGGGCATTCGTGTACGCCGACGAACGGGCCGAATATCGCCACCGTTGGGCGCGGAAGGGGGCGTTCGGATGTAAACCGGGAGCGCACATCGCTCACGGACCCATCCGTCTCGCTACGGCAGGGCGCTGGCACGAGTGACGTCAGGCTGATTTCCGCGGATCCACGGGTTCCCGGCCCCGTCAATCCGGGGAATTCCTGTTCGAAGCTCCGGATTCAGTTCAGCAGGGCGCGCGCCGCGTGAGCCTTGCGCCGGATGTTCTCGGCCGTCGTCGGTTCGATCCCGGCGAGGATCTCCGCATATTCCTCCATCTCCGCCGCCCCGCGCAGGAATTCACCGCGCTGGACGAGGAGCTGGGCGCGCTCGTAGCGGAGTCTGGCCGGATGTGCCGGCAGGAGCAGCGACAGCTCGACCGCCCACAGGGCCACGTCCGTGCGCTCGGGCCGGGCCGCCGCCCAGGCCCGGATGTTGTTCAGGATCCGCAGGACGATCTCCAGCGGGCGGGCGGGCGCCATCATCGACGGCTCCAGCGCCGCCCCGGTCGCCCCCGTGACCAGCAGCTCCGCGTCCTGGCCGGTCAGCGGCGCGCCCCCGGCGAACGGATCAACCAGCACCGGGTGCTCCCGGTCGCCGAAGCCGACCACGAAGTGTCCGGGCAGCGCCACCCCGTACACCGGTGCGCCCGCCCGCCTCGCGACCTCGATCCAGACGACCGACAGCAGGATCGGCAGGCCCCTGCGGCGCCGCAGCACCTGCTGGAGGAGCGAGGAGTCCAGCCGCTGGTAGTCGGCCGACGAGCCGCCGAATCCGCAGCGTTCCCCCAGTAGTTCGGCCAGGGCCGAGGCCCAGCCGGCGGGGGAGCGGGAGCCGTGGGGCAGCAGCCCCGCCAGCCGGTCCAGCTCGATCTGCGCGGCGTCCATGCCGTACGGGTCGGGGACGGGCTCCCCCGGCGTCACCGGGACGACCTCGGCCGGGCCCACCGGTCCGGCCTCCGCGCCCAGCAGCAGGCACAGGAAGGCGAGGTCCGGCCGCTCGGACCGGGCCTCCTCGGCGAACTGCCGCCGCCGCTCGGCCGCCCCGGAATCCAGCCCGCTCATGTCCGACCCACGCCCCTGCTCGTCCTGTGCCCGCCCCGGTCCCGGCCCTCGTGCCCGCGGCCCCTCACGCCGAGCGGTAGTGGTGGTAGCGGTGATGGTCCGTGAAGCCCATGCCGTCGTACAGCGCCCGTGCCCCCTCATTGTCCTCCTCGACCTGGAGCCAGGCCGCCGAGGCGCCCTCGTCCAGCGCGCGGCGGGCCAGCGCGGTCATCACCGTCGTGGCCAGTCCGCGCCGTCGCTGCGCGGGGGCGACCTCCACCGCCATGAACCCCGCCCACCGGCCGTCCACGACGCACCGCCCGATCGCGTCCGGCGCGTCGCCGCTCCCCGGCACCGAGGCGAACCAGACCGAGGGGCCGCTGCCCAGCACCCGCAGCACATGCGGTCCTGGGGTGGAGAAGCGCTGGTAGCGGGCGAGCCAGGCCGCGTCCGGCTCCCGGCTCAGACGGACCGCGGACACCTCCGCCTCCCGGTCCCCGACCGGCGCCAGCGCGGCGATCCGGACCTCCGCGGAGACCTCGCGCCGCCAGCCGTGCCGTTCCAGCTCCGCGCACAGGACCTCCTGCGCGCCCTCGGCCCCGGTCGCCGTCTGGATGTACGCGGGCAGGTCCCGCTCCCCGTACCAGCGGCGGACGCGCCCGAACGCCTCGCCGAGCGGCAGACCCGGATCGCCCAGCGGCAGGACGGAGTTGGCGCGCCGGGTGAAACCCCCGGCCGCGCGCAGCCGCCAGTCGCCCAGCGCCTCGCTCTCCACCGGCTGCCAGGCGCGCGCGGTGACGGCCGCCAGCTCCTCGAAGGACGCCGCCGGACCCCGGCGCCGGGCCGGCGCCGCGGGCACGACCTTGCCCGCGACCAGGGAGGATTCCACGATGTGGACGGATTCCCCGCTCTTTCGTGTGATCGACACCACACCGCTCTGCCATGAGGTGAGCACGCCGACCACGTCGGTGAACTCCACGCCCGTGCCCCCGCCGTCCGTCCGCCGTCGCACGGACACGCGTTTGCCCACGTCAGCGGGTGTGATGCGGACTTCCAGCCGTCCGCCGATGGTGAATTCCACAGCTCTGTCCGCCCCTCCTGTTCGGATCGTGCCCGAGAACGGAGATACTAGGGGCGGGCATCGACGACGCCGCGCTCCCGCGCGAGAGCCAACGCCCTACCGAGGAGGAACGACAGCGTGACCTACGTCATCGCGCAGCCTTGTGTCGACGTGAAGGACAAGGCCTGCATCGAAGAATGCCCCGTCGACTGCATCTACGAGGGCCAGCGGTCCTTGTACATCCACCCGGACGAGTGCGTCGACTGTGGAGCCTGTGAGCCGGTGTGCCCGGTCGAGGCCATCTTCTACGAGGACGACACCCCGGAGGAGTGGAAGGACTACTACAAGGCCAACGTCGAGTTCTTCGACGACCTCGGCTCGCCCGGCGGTGCTTCCAAGCTCGGGCTCATCGAGCGCGACCACGCGTTCATCGCCGGACTGCCGCCGCAGAACCAGTAAGCGGCGGCACCCCGCGCGCAGCCCGGTCCCGTACGGCTCGTCCCCGTGCGGGGCCGAGCCGTTTCCCGGTCCCCGCACGGGGGCCGGCGCCGCCGGTCCCCGGCCCGTAGCGCGCCGGTCCCCGACCTGAAGCGTCCGTACCCGAACAGCCCGGGAACGCCCCGAGAAAGCAGAGCCCCGTGTCCGCAGTCTCCTCCCGCCTCCCCGTCTTCCCCTGGGACAAGCTCGCGCCCTTCAAGGCGACGGCCCAGGCCCATCCGGACGGCATCGTGGACCTGTCGGTCGGCACCCCGGTCGACCCGGTCCCCGAGCTGATCCAGCGGGCGCTGGTCGCCGCCGCGGACAGCCCCGGCTATCCGACGGTGTGGGGCACCGAGGCCCTGCGGGACGCGCTCACCGGCTGGGCGGAGCGCCGCCTCGGCGCGGTCGGCGTCACCCACGCCAACGTGCTGCCGGTCGTCGGCTCCAAGGAGCTGGTGGCCTGGCTGCCGACGCAGCTCGGGCTCGGCGCGGGCGACAAGGTGGCCTATCCCCGGCTCGCCTACCCGACGTACGAGGTCGGCGCCCGGCTCTGCGGCGCGGAGCCCGTCGTCTACGACGACCCCACGGAGCTGGACCCGGCGGGGCTGAAGCTGCTCTGGCTGAACTCGCCGTCCAACCCCACCGGCAAGGTGCTGGCCAAGGACGAGCTGACCAGGATCGTCGCCTGGGCGCGCGAGCACGGTGTCCTCGTCTTCAGCGACGAGTGCTACCTGGAGCTGGGCTGGGACGCCGAACCGGTCTCGGTCCTCCACCCGGACGTCTGCGGCGGCCACTACGACGGCATCGTGGCCGTCCATTCCCTCTCCAAGCGCTCCAACCTGGCCGGATACCGGGCCGCGTTCATCGCGGGCGACGCGGCCGTCCTCGGTGAGCTGCTGCTGATCCGCAAGCACGGCGGGATGATGACGGCCGCCCCCGTCCAGGCGGCCACCGTCGCCGCCCTCGGCGACGACGTGCACGTCTCCGAACAGCGCGCCCGGTACGCCGACCGGCGCCTCGCTCTGCGGACGGCCCTGGAGGCGCACGGCTTCCGCATCGAGCACAGCGAGGCCAGCCTCTACCTGTGGGCCACCCGCGACGAGCCGTGCTGGGACACCGTGGCGTACCTCGCGGAGCGGGGCATCCTGGTCGCGCCCGGCGACTTCTACGGTCCGGCCGGCGCGAGCTTCGTCCGGGTGGCGTTCACCGCCACGGACGAGCGGGTGGCGGCGGCGGTCAAGCGCCTGTCCTGACCCCTGCGTCAGGCACGTGCGGCACACGCGGGAGGGCCTGAGGGGTGCGCACCCCTCAGGCCCTCCCGCGTGTGCGTGAGCCGGTCAGCCGATCGGCAGGCCGTTCAGCGGCAGGCCGTCGGTGGGCAGCCCGCCGCCGAGACCGTCGGTCGGCAGCCCGCCGCCGGCGGCCTCGGTCACCCCGCCGACGGCCTCGCCCGCGTTGCCCGCGGCCTGGCCGGCGGTCTCCTGGGCGGCGGGCACGGCGACCTTGGCGGACGTGCCGGCGGTCTCGCCCGCCGCCGGGAGCGCGGTGCCGACGAGCCGGCCGCCGGTCTCCCCGGCGGCCTGGGTGCCCTGCTGGGCGGTGCTGTCCAGGGTGTTGCCGACGTTCGCGCCGTCCAGTGCGGTCAGGCCGCCCAGCTCCGGGGCCGCCGGGAGATCTGCGGCGCTCGCGGCGCCGGCCGCACCGACCACGGGGGTCGCGCCAGCGGCGATCAGCAGCGCGGCACGAGCGATCCGACGGGTCAGGGGGAGGGACATGATGCTCCTTCAGCGGGTTGTGCACGAATCTGTCTGTCCGGTGATCGGACGCACTGACAACCGCTGCGGGGGAGGGGGAGGTTGCGGCGGACCAAGGTAAAGACTGAGTAATGCGTCCGATTATCCGCAGCGGAAGAACCCGGGCAAATAATCCATACCGCCGGGACCCGATGAACCGTCACTTCCCTTGTGGGGCAAGGGGATCGGTGCAGACGGGCACGGAGGCGAGGAGTCGCGCCGAAAGGGCGTGGCCGACCGGGCTCCTTGGCCCGTACGAGTGACGGGGCGTACTACTGAACGACCTGGATCCTGACCGCGGTCGCGCCCGATTCCTCGTCCTTCGCGCGTTCCGTCCGCCAGCCCGAAGCGGCGTCCCAGACCTGGCCGGCATAGCGCACGCGCTCGATCCGCAGCGCCTCGGACTGCGCCACGGCCCAGTGCGCCAGCTCCCAGCCGCGCCGCGGCGAGGCCTTGTCCTCGGTCCGCGAAGAGGCCGCCGGGACGGGCACCGAGACGGTCGAGGCGGCGGAGCTGCCCGCGGTCTTCGCGGCGGGCAGCACGTCCTTGCCGAAGGCCCGCACCAAAGCGGCCCGCACCCGCCCGGCATCCCCCGGGCCCTTCGCCGTGGCGGTCGACGGGGTGCAGTTCAGCGAGGCCGGCCTGCGCCCGGTCAGCGCCGCCGCGAGGAGCGCGGCATCCGGCTCGTGCTTCGCGTACGCCTGCGGGAACCCGCTGCGCTGCACGCGCTGCGCGGCCACGGTCAGCGGCAGCCGGGAGTAGCCCGGGACCTCGGCGAGGTGGTCGTAGAACTCACCGGCGGCGTAGACCGGGTCCATGAGCTGCGCGGGCGTCCCCCACCCCTGCGAGGGCCGCTGCTGGAAGAGCCCCAGCGAGTCCCGGTCCCCGTAGTCGATGTTGCGGAGCGTGGACTCCTGGAGCGCGGTCGCCAGCGCGATCGTCACCGCCCGCTCCGGCATGCCCCGCGTGGTGCCGACCGCGGAGATCGTCGCCGCGTTCACGGCCTGGGCCAGGCTCATCTCGTACCGCTGGGTCTCACCCTCGTCCCCGTCCTTCGCCTCCACCACACAGCGCGGCGGGTTCGAGCCGGAGGAGTCGTACTGCACGACCAGATATCCGCCCAGCGCCGCGAGCACGGCGAAGGCGACCCCGGAGCGGAAGAGGCGTCGTCGGCGAGGGCTGGCTGTCCTGGACACGGGCCCACCGTACTGGAGGGGCCGGGCGGGGCCGCTACCCCTGTCGCTTAGGGTCGGGTCCATGGCCGACAGCATCCTTGACCTCACCCTGGACGGACCGGCGCTCACCGCCCGGCTCGTCGACCTCCCCTCGGTCAGCGGGGAGGAGAAGGCCCTCGCGGACGCGATCGAATCGGCCCTGCGCGCTCTGCCGCACCTCACCGTCGACCGGCACGGCAACAACGTCGTCGCCCGCACGAACCTGGGCCGCGCCGAACGCGTCGTCCTCGCCGGGCACATCGACACGGTGCCGATCGCCGACAACGTCCCCTCCCGCCTCGACGAGAACGGCGTCCTCTGGGGCTGCGGCACCTCCGACATGAAGTCCGGCGTCGCCGTCCAGCTCCGGATCGCCGCGACGGTCCCCGAGCCCAACCGCGACCTGACCTTCATCTTCTACGACAACGAAGAGGTGGCCGCCCACCTCAACGGCCTCGGCCACATCGCCGACGCGCACCCCGAGTGGCTCGCCGGAGACTTCGCCGTTCTGCTGGAGCCCTCCGACGGCGAGGTCGAGGGCGGCTGCCAGGGCACCCTGCGGGTCCACCTGCGGACGACGGGGGAGCGGGCCCACTCCGCGCGCGGCTGGATGGGGTCCAACGCGGTCCACGCGGCCGCCCCGATCCTGGCCGCCCTCGCCGCGTACGAGCCCCGCCGCCCCGTCATCGACGGCCTCGAATACCGCGAGGGACTCAACGCGGTCGGCATCGAGGGCGGCGTCGCCACCAACGTCATCCCGGACGCCTGCACCGTCGTCGTCAACTACCGCTACGCCCCCGACCGCACCGAGGAGGAGGCCCTCGCCCACGTCCGCGAGGTCTTCGCCGACTGCGGCGTGGCCGAGATCGTCGTCGACGACCACTCCGGCGCCGCCATGCCCGGCCTCGCCCACCCCGCGGCCCAGGCGTTCATGACCGCCGTCGGAGGCACGGCCCGGCCCAAGTTCGGCTGGACCGACGTCTCCCGCTTCGGCGCGCTGGGCGTGCCCGCGGTGAACTACGGACCCGGCGACCCGATGTACGCCCACAAGCGCGACGAACACGTGGCCGTCGAGAAGATCACCCACTGCGAGAACCGCCTCCGGGCCTGGCTGACCGGCTGACCTTCCGGCCGGCGGGCGACCGTGTGGACGCACGACATTCCCCCCTCCGTAACCTCCGCCGATCTACGCTGGCCGCACGCAGCACGACCATGACGACCCGGCACGAAGCAGGTCGGTGGAGGGAGCGGAACATGGGCAACGCCGAAGACGCACGGATCCCCGAGGGTGCGGAGGTCCCCGAGGGCGCCGTGAGCCCCGGAGAACAGTGGCTGGGCCCCGTCCTGCGCCGCAGGGAGCAGGTCCAGCCCGGCACGACCGATCAGCGGCTCCTGGACTCCGAGGGCGATTCCGAGTGGGTGCACACCGACCCCTGGCGGGTGATGCGCATCCAGTCGGAGTTCGTCGAGGGCTTCGGCGCGCTCGCCGAACTGCCGAGCGCGATCAGCGTCTTCGGCTCGGCCCGCACCCCCGCCGGATCGCCGGAGTACGAGGCCGGGGTGGCGATCGGCAAGGCCCTGGTCGACGCGGGCTTCGCGGTGATCACCGGCGGCGGGCCGGGCGCGATGGAGGCGGCCAACAAGGGAGCCAGGGAGGCCAGGGGCGTCTCGGTCGGCCTCGGCATCGAGCTGCCCTTCGAGTCGGGCCTCAACCCGCACGTCGACATCGGCGTCAACTTCCGCTACTTCTTCGTCCGCAAGACGATGTTCGTGAAGTACGCCCAGGGCTTCGTGGTCCTGCCCGGCGGCCTCGGCACTCTCGACGAACTCTTCGAGGCCCTGACGCTCGTCCAGACCGGCAAGGTCACCCGCTTCCCGATCGTCCTGTTCGGCACGGCGTACTGGGGCGGCCTGGTCGACTGGCTCCGCGACACGGTGGTGGCCCAGGGCAAGGCGTCGGAGAAGGACCTGGTGCTCTTCCACGTGACGGACGACGTGGAGGAAGCGGTGATGCTGGTCACCAAGGAGGTCGGGCGGTAACTGCCGACGACCGACGACCAGCCGGCCGGGGATGCCGTCGGCAGTCCGCCCGGCGTTCGGGACACCTCCGGCCGGCACGTTCCGAAGGGGCCTTCCGAAGAGACCCTCCGGAAGGCCCCTTCCGTAGGGCCTCTTCGGAAGGCCTCTTCGGAGGGGCCGGCCAGATCCCGCCCGTCCGGCGGCCGAGGACATCTCCTCAGCCCCGCCGGCGCTTGAGGTGCGGGGGCCCGGGGCAGCTCCCGGGCCCCCGCACCCCGGGCAGGCGCCCGGCGGCCGGAGCTGGGCCAGCCCCCCGCACCCCGGGCAGGCGTCGGGCGGCCGGGAGCTACGCCAGTCCCCGCCGCGCCACGGCCGGCGCCCGGTGCCCGGCGATGGACGCCACCATGTCCAGCACCTGCCGTGTCTCCGCCACCTCGTGCACCCGGTACACCCGCGCGCCCAGCCACGCCGACACCGCCGTCGTCGCCAGCGTGCCGATGACCCGCTCCTTCACCGGCCGGTCGAGCGTCTCCCCGACGAAGTCCTTGTTGGACAGGGACACCAGCACCGGCCACCCCGTGTCCGCCATCTCCTCCAGCCGGCGCGTCGCCTCCAGGGAGTGCCGGGTGTTCTTCCCGAAGTCGTGCCCCGGATCGATCATGATCCCGTCCGTCCGCACCCCGAGCTCCACCGCCCGCTCGGCGAGGCCCACCGTCACCCGCAGGATGTCCGCCATGACGTCGTCGTACGCGATCCGGTGCGGCCGCGTCCGCGGCTCCGCGCCGCCCGCGTGCGTGCACACGAGCCCGGCCCCGTAGCGCGCGGCGACCTCCGCCAGCTTCGGGTCCACCCCGCCCCACGCGTCGTTCAGCACATCCGCCCCGGCCTCGCAGACCGCCTCGCCCACGTCGTGCCGCCAGGTGTCCACGCTGATCACCACGTCCGGGTGGCGGCGGCGGACCTCGGCGACGAACCCGACCGTGCGGCGCGCCTCCTCCTCGGCGGTCACCTCCTCGCCGGGGCCCGCCTTCACCCCGCCGATGTCGATGATCGCCGCGCCCTCGGCCACCGCCTGCTCGACCCGGGCGAGCGCCGGCTCGTCCCGGAACGTGGCGCCCTGGTCGTAGAAGGAGTCCGGGGTCCGGTTCACGATCGCCATGATCACCGGCTCGTGCGGACCGAATTCCCGCCGCCCCAGCCTCAGTGCACCGCTGCCCATCCCGTGTCTCCTCCGCTAGCCGCCTGCGAACCGCCTGCCGACCCTACGGCCTTTCGTGGTCGGCCCCGACTTTTGTCGGTGCCGCATGGCACGATCTGAACCGGACGAGGTTGTTGCCCCCGGGGAGATGCGCGTGTTCTGGTTCTTGCTGCTCACGATGGTCGTGGTCGTCACCGCGGTCACCCTCGCGGTGGTCGGAGGCGGTGGGAGCGCGGTGCTCCAGGACGTGCCGCCGGAGCGGTTCACCGACCCCCTGCCCGCCGCCCGTCCGGTCGGCCGGGCGGACGTCGAGGCGCTGCGCCTGCCGATGGCGATGCGCGGCTACCGGATGGCGGACGTCGACGAGGCGCTGTCCCGGCTCGGCGCCGAGCTGGCCGAGCGCGACGCCCGGATCGCGGAGCTGGAATCCACCCTGGCCGGGGACCGGGCGGCCGCGGTGACGACGGGCACCGAGCTGTTCGAGCGGCCCGGTGACCGGCCCGCGGCGGAGCCTGCCGACCCCGCGGACGGCCCCGACCGCACCGAGGAGGACGGCCGATGAGCGGCGCGGCCGCGGCCGCCCCCGACGGCGGGCTGCGCTGCCCCTGGGGCCTGTCCACCGAGGACTACCTCGCCTACCACGACACCGAGTGGGGCCGGGCGGTCCACGGGGACGACGCCCTGTTCGAACGGCTCTGCCTGGAGGCCTTCCAGTCCGGGCTCTCCTGGCTCACGATCCTGCGCCGCCGGGAGACCTTCCGTACCGCCTTCGAGGGATTCCGGATCGAGGCGGTCGCGAAGTTCACCGACGCCGACCGGGAACGGCTCCTGGCCGACCCGGGCATCATCCGCAACAGGGCCAAGGTCGACGCGACCCTCGCCAACGCGAAGGTGCTCGCCGGCTGGCGGGCCGGGGAGCTGGACGAGCTGATCTGGTCCTACGCCCCCGACCCGGCCGGCCGGCCCGCCCCGCGCACGCTGTCGGACGTCCCGGCCGTCACCCCGGAGTCCACCGCGCTCGCGAAGGCGCTCAAGAAGCGCTCGATCCGCTTCGTCGGTCCCACCACCGCCTACGCGCTGATGCAGGCCTGCGGACTGGTCGACGACCACCTCGCGGACTGCGTGGCGCGCGGCGGCGGCAGCAGCACGCCGGGCTGAGCCGCCGCTACTTCCCCAGGTAGACCGGCTTCTCCTTGGCGAGGAACGCCTCCACCGCGATGACGTGGTCCTGCGACGCGCCCGCCCGGGTCTGGAGTTCGTCCTCCTTCTCCAGCGTCTCGGCGAGCGTGTGCCCGGCGCCGTACGCCATCGACTCCTTCAGCGCCGCGTACGCCACCGTGGGGCCGGCGGCCAGGGCGCGCGCCCTGGCCGCCGCCGCCTCCGCCAGCTCGGCCGCCGGGACCACGGTGTTCACCAGGCCCAGTTCGTGCGCCTCCTGCGCGGAGAACGGCCGGGGATCGACCAGCAGCCCGAAGGCGCGGGTCTGCCCGATGAGCCGCGGCAGGGTCCAGGACACGCCCGAGTCGGCGGTCAGCGCGACCCCCGCGAAGGAGGTGCTGAAGGTGGCGGTGTCCGCGACGATCCGGTAGTCGGCCGCCAGCGCGAAGCCGAACCCGGCCCCGGCCGCGACCCCGTTCACCCCGGCGACGACCGGCTTCGGCATCTCCGTGATCGCCCGCACGATCGGGTTGTAGTGCTCCCGTACGGTGCTGAGCGCGTTGCCGTCGCCCGCCTCACGGGTCGCCCGGAGCGTGGCGACATGCTCCTTGAGGTCCTGGCCGACGCAGAAGGCGCGCCCGGTGGCCGTGAGCAGCACCGCCCGTACCGCCGGGTCCGCCTCCGCCTCCAGCAGCGCGTCCCGGAGGGCGACCTTCGCCGCCGTGTTCAGCGCGTTCATCGCGTCGGGTCGGTTGAGCGTGATCGTCGCGAGCCCCTCGCTCACGTCGTACAGAACGGTGTTCGCCTGCTCGTCGGCCATTCCGGTTTCCCCTCGCTGCTCGGGCGTCGTTGCTCCTTGCAGGCAAGCATGGCCGACGCCGACCGGGGCAGGGATGTGACCTGCGTCTAACAATTGGTGCTCACCCGGGGGTCCGAGGTGGCGCAGTATCGCAGCCGGATCGCCGAATTGGGTGGTTTTGGGAAAGCGCGTTGCGCAAGCGATGCAGACCGATGTTGGTCATCGGGGTCGTTGATGCGGGATAATGGCGAAGAAGCAATGTGTTCGATGCCGGTGAGGCAGCGCCTGTCATGGGGCCGCCGGTTGCGATGAGCTGGTTTCAGGAAGGGGAACGAGCATGGCGGCCATGAAGCCGCGGACGGGCGACGGCCCGCTCGAGGTGACAAAGGAGGGGCGGGGCATCGTCATGCGCGTTCCGCTCGAAGGCGGCGGTCGGCTTGTTGTCGAGCTGACTCCGGACGAGGCCGATGCCCTCGGCGACGCGCTGAAGAAGGTCGTCGGCTGACGCGGAACGCCCATCACCTTCACGACTGCCCGGCACGGTTCCGTGCCGGGCAGTCGTGCGTCAGGTCGCGGTCGCCGGTCCCGCGCCGCTCAGCCGCGCCGGACCGCGCAGAGCAGCCCGTCACCGACCGGCAGCAGCGTCGACTTCAGCTCCTGGCTCTCGCGCACCGTGCGCAGCAGCTCCCGCAGCCGCAGCACCTCGGCCGGCTGGGCGGCCGAGTCGACCGTACGGCCGTCCGCGAAGACGCCCTCGAAGCAGACCAGGCCGCCCGGACGCAGCAGGCGCAACGATTCAGCGAGGACGTCGAGGCTCTCCAGCCGGTCCCCGTCGCAGAAGACGAGGTCGTAGCCGCCGTCCGCGAGCCGGGGCAGGACGTCCAGGGCGCGGCCGGGGATGAACCGGGCCCGGTTGGTGGCGAAACCCGCCGCGCGGAACGCCTCCCGGGCGAACTGCTGGCGCTCGGGCTCGGGGTCCACCGTGGTCAGGACCCCGTCCGGCCGCATTCCGTGCAGGAGGTGGATGCCGGACACGCCGGTGCCCGTGCCGATCTCCGCCACCGCTTTGGCGTCCGCGGCGGCGGCCAGCAGGCGCAGCGCGGCGCCGGTGCCCGGTGACACCGGGCGGAGCCCCAGCTCGTGAGCCCGCTCCCGGGCCACGTGCAGTGCTTCGTCCTCGGCGACAAAGGCGTCGGCGAACGCCCAGCTCGTCTGCCGGTTGGCGGTAATGACCCTCTCCTGTCCCCGTAGTTGGCGCAACGGTGACTGTATCCGCTGGACCCGGGAACCCGCAGATGGGACCGGGCGTTGTGCAAGGAGTGGGGAAAGCGCAGCGACCGGGTCCGCGGACCGGACCGGGGAGCTGGGTGGAAGTCCCGGGCGACGCCCGGCCCCAGCAGGGAAAAGGCTTATCCGGAGCTAACGGGCGAGGTGGCTATGGTAGGGGCTCCACTGGACACCACCAGAGCCGACAGGGGAGGTGCGGCTGCGCCTGTGGACCGGAGAGGGGTGCTGCGGCGCCTGCTCGGGTCGGCCGGTGAGCCGAAATCCGTGACCAACATCGCTGACCGTTCTTCCGAAGACTCCGCACCGACCGCGACCTTCGCCTCTGATGCGGACTCTCAGGCGTGGACCCCGCCCTCATGGGAAGAGATCGTCAGCACGCACAGCGGTCGCGTGTACCGCCTCGCCTACCGGCTGACGGGAAACCAGCACGACGCCGAGGACCTGACCCAGGAGGTCTTCGTCCGGGTCTTCCGCTCGCTGTCGACGTACACGCCGGGCACCTTCGAGGGCTGGCTGCACCGCATCACGACCAACCTCTTCCTGGACATGGTCCGGCGCAAGCAGCGCATCCGCTTCGACTCGCTCGGTGACGACGCGGCCGAGCGGCTGCCGAGCCGCGAGCCGTCCCCGCAGCAGATCTTCAACGACACCCACTTCGACGCCGACGTGCAGCAGGCGCTGGACACCCTGGCGCCCGAGTTCCGCGCCGCCGTGGTCCTCTGCGACATCGAGGGCCTCAGCTACGAGGAGATCGCCGCGACCCTCGGGGTGAAGCTCGGGACCGTACGCAGCCGGATCCACCGCGGCCGTTCGCATCTGCGCAAGGCGCTCAAGCACCGTTCGCCCGAGGCCCGCGCCGAGCAGCGCTCCCTGGCGGACGCGGTCCTGGCGGGGGAGGGCGGACTGGCGTGAGTGGCACAGGTCCCACCGGTCCCACCCCTGCCGAAGCGCACCTGGGGGACCGGCTCGCCGCGCTGGTCGACGGCGAGTTGAAACACGACGCCCGGGAACGGGTCCTGGCGCACCTGGCGACCTGCGCCAAGTGCAAGGCCGAGGCCGACGCCCAGCGCCGCCTCAAGAGCGCCTTCGCCATGTCCGCTTCACCCTCGCCCTCCGAGGGCTTCCTGGCCCGCCTGCAGGGCCTTCCCGGGGGTCCCGGCGGCGACGACACGGGCTCCGGCGGACCGCTCGGCGGACCCGCGCCCTTCGCCGACGCGTTCTTCCCCGCGCTGCGCCCCTCCGGCCCCGGCACCCGGGCCGACACCGCGCCCTCGCCGCTGGACGGGTTCGGCTATCTCCCCGCCACCCACGGCTCCACCGCCGTGCTGCGCGGAGGGCCTGCCGCGAGTTCGGCCTTCCGCATACACGAGGTGAGCCGTGACGCGGACCGCTCGCCCTGGCGCGGGCGGCGCTTCGCGTTCGCCGCGGCCAGCGCCGTCTCCCTCGCGGCGATCGCGCTGGGCGGCACGCTGCCGCTGGATTCCGGTCCGGAGTCCCTGCGCGCCGAGGGCGCGGGGAACAACGTCACCCCGCTCGACGCCGGGACCCGCGTCGACAGCGGCGCCCAGGCGGTCAGCCGACAGGGCGGCGGCGCTCTCGCGGTGACCGGCGACGGCCGGGCGGCCCAGCAGCCGGGCTCCGACAGCTCCGGCGCCGGGACGAACGCGGTACCCCCGTCGCTCACCGGGACCCCGGTCGCCCCCGCCGTCACCCCTCCGGTGAACCTGCAGGGACCGCCGACCGCTCCGACGCCGCTGTGCGGCACCTCATCTTTGGGCGCACATCCGTTCACGCTGCCCACGCTGAACCTGTCCGTGCCCCCGCTGATACGCCCGGCGGCCTCCGGCACCCCGCTGCTGGCGGCGGCGCTCGGCAGCAGCGGGGTGCCGAAGACGGTTCCCTCCTCGCTGCCTTCGGGGCCGCCCCCGGCCTCGCCCGCCAACGATCTGGCGAGCCCGCTTTCGCCCCGGCCCTGACGGGACCCTGCGCGGGGTTTCGTAAACCTGGTTGAATTCCCGGGAGGGACGCCTCTGTGGGGCGTACGACAGAGGCCAGTTGCGGGGAGAGCATGGACGACGGGAAGCCCACCGGGCCGCAGGCGAAGTGGTGGAGCCGCCCCACGGCGAGGCGTGCCGACCACGCGGAGCCGGACAGCGGCCCGGCCCAGGCGGGCGCCCCGGACCCGGCGGAACGCAGCGCGCCGGCCCCGGCGGCCGTGCCTGACCCCGCCCCGGCGGCGGACGCCGATGTGCCGGCCCCGACCCCGGTGGCCGAGGACCAGGCGTCCTCCCCGGCGTCAGCAGCCCCGGATCAGGCGTCCACCCTGGCCCCGGCGCTGTCCACCCCGGACCAGGCGTCCTCCCCGGCCCCGGCGTCAGCCGCCCCGGACCAGGCCGTTCCCGGGCCCCGGGCGGGCGGGCAGCCGCTGCACGAGCCCGATGAGTACGGCACCCCGCCCTACGGCGGCCCCGGGCCCTGGGCGCCCGCTCCGCCGGTGCAGCGGCCGACCCCGGCCCACGGCACCGCCGTACCCCCGGAGGCCGCCCAAGCGCCGTCCGCGCAGTACGCCGCGACGAACGGCGCCGGAGCCCCGGCCCCGGCCCCGCGCCGCACTCCGTGCCCGCCGACGGCCACACGCCCCGTACCCCAGCCCGCCGGAGGCTTCGCGGCCCCGCAGCCCGCGCCCGCCGACGCCTTCCCCGCCCCACGCCGCGCCCGCCGACGCCTACGCGCCCCCGCCCCCGCAGCCCCCGGCGGCCCATCTGAACGCCCCGCACACGCCGGTCCCCGGGCAGCAGCCCGCCCACCCGGCGCACGGGCAGCACCAGCAGACGCCGTGGCTCCCCTACGATCCGTGGGGCGCCCCCGGGCAGCCGCTGACCCGGCCCGGTCCCCCCGAGGGCGCCGAGACCAGGCGGAAGAAGAAGCGGCGCGGCGGAGCGTTCGCCGGCGTCCTCCTGCTGGCCCTGGTCGCCAGCGGCATCGGCGGCGGAGTCGGCGCGTACATCGAGCGCAACGGCGGACTGACCACCGTCGAACTGCCCCAGGCGGGCCGCGACAACGGCGACCGGGCCCCCGACAGCGTCGCGGGCATCGCCGCCAGCGCCCTGCCCAGCGTGGTCACCCTGCACGTCAGCGGCACCACCGAGTCCGGCACCGGCACCGGCTTCGTCCTCGACGGCCAGGGGCACATCCTCACCAACAACCACGTCGTCGCCCCGGCCGGATCCAGCGGCGACATCACCGTCACGTTCAGCACCGGTGAGACCGCCTCCGCCGAGCTCGTCGGCAAGGACAGCGGCTACGACCTCGCGGTCGTCCGGGTCCGCGGGGTCTCCGGCCTCAAACCCCTGCCCCTGGGCAACTCCGACAACGTCCAGGTGGGCGACCCGGTGGTGGCCATCGGCGCGCCCTTCGACCTGTCCAACACGGTGACCTCGGGCATCATCAGCGCCAAGGAGCGGCCCATCACCGCGGGCGGCGAGAAGGGCGACGGCAGCGACATCAGCTACGTCGACGCCCTCCAGACCGACGCCCCGATCAACCCGGGGAACTCCGGCGGCCCCCTCGTCGACTCCCGGGCCCAGGTCATCGGCATCAACAGCGCCATCCGCGCGGCCGACAGCGGCCGGGGCCCGGAGTCCGGCGGCCAGTCCGGCTCCATCGGCCTCGGCTTCGCCATACCCATCAACCAGGGCAAGCGCGTCGCCGAGGAACTGATCAGCACCGGCAAGGCCACCCACCCGGTGATCGGCGTGACGCTGGACATGAAGTACACCGGCGACGGGGCGAAGGTCGGCACCAAGGGCGCCGACGGCGGGCCCGCCGTCGCGAAGGACGGCCCGGCGGACCGGGCGGGCATCCGGTCCGGCGACGTCATCACGCAGGTCGACGGCCAGCGCGTGCACAGTGGCGAGGAGCTCATCGTGAAGATCCGGGCCCACCGTCCCGGCGACGATCTCGACCTCAAGCTGACCCGCGGCGGCAAGGAGCAGACCGTGACCCTGAAGCTCGGCTCGGCGAGCGGCACGTGATCCGGTACCCGATCCGGCACGGGCGCGCCACCACGAGGTACCGCACGGACACCTTCGACAGGTACCTTTGAGCGGTCCGGGCAGCAGGCGGCCCCGGGCCGCGATCGCACGGAGAACACGCGGAGAACACGAGGAGCAACAAGGTGTTCAATGACATAGGCGCACTGGAGCTGCTGACGCTCGGGGTGCTGGCCGTGCTGGTCTTCGGCCCCGACAAGCTGCCCAAGCTGATCCAGGACGTCACGCGCACCATCCGCAAGATCCGCGAGTTCTCGGACAGCGCCAAGGAAGACATCCGTTCCGAGCTGGGCCCGCAGTTCAAGGACTTCGAGTTCGAGGACCTCAACCCCAAGACGTTCGTCCGCAAGCAGCTGATGGACGGCAACGACGACCTGGGGCTGAAGGAGATCCGCGAGAGCTTCGACCTGCGCCAGGACCTGGCCGACGTCACCGACGCGGTCAACGGCCGCACCCCGGCCGGGTCCGATACCGCCAACAGTGCGGCGAACGGCTCGGCGGGCGCGTCGGCCGCCGCCCCCTCCACCAGCCTGACCAAGACCGGCGACACGGCTCCTGACCTGCTGAAGAAGGCCCCCGCGCCCGACCGGCCCGAGCGTCCGCCGTTCGACTCCGACGCCACCTGAGCCCCGGTCAATCCCGACTCGTCCGGACGGTATCGCTATTCTCCATCTGTCCGGTTGCGAGGACGCCCAAGCCCGCGGGGGGCGGGCCGCTCCGGATCTTGACCGATCGAGGAGGCGGCCGCGCACATGGAGACGACGAGTCGGACGGATACGGACGGTGTCCCGGGCACGGCCACGGTGGAGGAAGCGCCGCAGGAGGCCCCGGCCGCCCGGCGGGCCGTCGACGGCTACCTGGCGGCGGCCTTCCCCTGGTACGGGCTGGACGAGGCCTTCACGGGCCCGCGCTGGCTGATGCAGGTCGGCACCGCGGCCGACGGCACCGTGCAGCACGGTGCGACGGGGCACGGCGACGAGCCGTCGGTGAAGACGGACGGTTCCGTGGACAAGGAGCGGTTCGCCGCGGTGATCACGGTGGCCGCGAGCCCCGTGCGGCGCACCGGTGACGGGACGGGCGTGCTGGACGCCACCACGGTGTCCTCGGCGGCCTGGCTCGCGGGCTCCGGCCTGCTGGCCTACACCTGGCCGCCGCAGATGGACCACACCCTGCGCGACGACTGGCTCGACCAGCAGACCGAGACGGCCTTCACCCTCGCCGACGACCTCGGCAGCGCGCCCTGGACGACGCTCTCCCTGCCGGTGGACGGGGTTCCGGTGGACTTCCACTACCGCGAGTCCGAGTTCGGCTGGGTGCTGGCCGGGTCCGCCCACGAGGGCGTGCACATCGGGGCGTACGGCCGGGGGATGAGCGCGTACGGCCTCGGCTTCGCCGTCATCAAGGACATCGAGACGTACGGGTAGCGACGGCGAGCAGCACCCCACGCACGCGACAGGGCGGGCCGGATGACCACCGGCCCGCCCTGTCGCGTGCTGTCGCCCTGCCGGAGCCTCAGAACTTGTTGCGCGGGGTGATCCCCAGCGACATGCCCGACAGACCGCGCTGACGGCCGCCCAGCTTCCGCGCGATCTCCCGCAACGCGCCGCCGGCCGGGGAGTCGGGGTCGGACAGGACGACCGGCTTGCCCTCGTCGCCGCCCTCACGCAGCCGTACGTCGATCGGGATCGCGCCCAGCACCGGAACCTCGGCGCCGACCGTCCGCGTCAGCCCCTCGGCGACCCGCGCGCCGCCGCCCGAGCCGAACACGTCGACCATCTCGTCGCAGTGCGGGCACGGCATGCCCGACATGTTCTCCACCACGCCGACGATCTTCTGGTGGGTCTGCACGGCGATCGAGCCGGCCCGCTCGGCCACCTCTGCCGCCGCCTGCTGCGGGGTCGTGACGACCAGGATCTCCGCGTTCGGCACGAGCTGCGCCACCGAGATCGCGATGTCGCCGGTGCCCGGCGGCAGGTCCAGCAGCAGGACGTCCAGGTCACCCCAGTACACATCGGCGAGGAACTGCTGGAGCGCCCGGTGCAGCATCGGACCGCGCCAGACCACGGGCGCGTTGCCCGGGGTGAACATGCCGATGGAGATGACCTTCACGCCGTGCGAGGACGGCGGCATGATCATGTTCTCGACCTGGGTGGGCTTGCCGTCCGCGCCCAGCATCCGGGGGACGCTGTGCCCGTAGATGTCGGCGTCCACGACACCGACCTTCAGCCCGTCGGCCGCCATCGCCGCGGCGAGGTTCACCGTCACCGAGGACTTGCCGACGCCGCCCTTGCCGGAGGCGACCGCGTACACCCGGGTCAGCGAGCCGGGCTGCGCGAAGGGCACCTCGCGCTCGGCGTTGCTGCCGCGCAGCGCGTTCGCCAGCTCCTTGCGCTGTTCGTCGCTCATCACGTCGAGGGTCACCTCGACGCGCGAGACGCCCTCGACCCGGGCGACCGCGTCGGTCACGTTCCGGGTGATCGTCTCGCGCATCGGGCAGCCGGAGACCGTGAGATACACGGTGACAGCGACCACACCGTCAGGATCGATCTCGACCGATTTCACCATGCCCAGCTCGGTGATCGGGCGGTGGATCTCCGGGTCGTTCACTGTCGACAGTGCCTCAAGCACCGCGTCTTCCGTAGCCATACGGAGATGGTACGGCGCGCGGGCCTACGGACGGGTAGCCCCTCAGCGGTCGCCTTCGTCACTCTCGGCCGGGAACAGCACCTGCCGCTCCTCCATGTCCTTCACCATGTCCTGGAGCTCCGAGCGGATCCAGTCCCGGGTGGCGACCTCGCCCAGGCCCATCCGCAGCGCGGCGATCTCCCGCGTCAGGTACTCGGTGTCGGCGATGGAGCGCTCGTTCTGCTTGCGGTCCTGCTCGTGGGTGACCCGGTCGCGGTCGTCCTGCCGGTTCTGCGCGAGGAGGATCAGCGGCGCGGCGTACGAGGCCTGGAGCGAGAGCATCAGGGTCAGGAAGATGAAGGGGTACGGGTCGAACCGCAGGTCCGCGGGCGCGAAGATGTTCCACAGCACCCAGAGGATGATGATCAGCGTCATCCAGACGATGAACCGCCCGGTGCCCAGGAAGCGGGCGATCCGCTCCGAGAACCGGCCGAACGCCTCCGGGTCGTACTCCGGCACCAGCCGCCGGCGCGGCGCCTTCGGCTGGTCCAGCCGGGTGCGCGGCGGCCGCACCAGACCCGAGGAGCCGGTCGAGGACGCCTTCGCCCGCTCATCGCCCGCCACGGCCGACCCCCTCCTCCCCGTGCAGACGCGTCTCGCCGTGCAGATCCGTCAGGTCCGTCTCGCGCCAGTCGTCCGGCAGCAGATGGTCCAGGACGTCGTCCACGGTCACCGCGCCCAGGAGCGAACCGCTCTCGTCCACGACCGGGGCCGAGACCATGTTGTACGCGGCCAGATAGCTGGTGACCAGCGGCAGCGGGGTGTCCGGCGGCAGCGGCACCAGATCGCTGTCGACGATCGAGCTGACCAGGGTGAACGGCGGATCGCGCAGCAGCCGCTGGAAGTGCACCGTGCCCAGGTACTTGCCCGTCGGGGTCTCGTCGGGAGAACGGCACACGTACACCTGCGCGGCCAGCGCGGGCGACAGGTCCGCCTGCCGCACCCGGGCCAGCGCGTCGGCCACCGTGGCGTCCGGGCGCAGCACGATCGGCTCGGTCGTCATCAGACCGCCCGCCGTGCGCTCCTCGTACGACATCAGGCGGCGTACGTCGGCGGCGTCGTCCGGCCGCATCAGCGCCAGCAGCCGTTCCTTGTCGTCCTCCGGCAGCTCGGAGAGCAGGTCCGCCGCGTCGTCGGGGTCCATCGCCTCCAGGACGTCGGCGGCCCGCTCCTCGGCGAGCTTGCCGATGATCTCCACCTGGTCGTCCTCGGGCAGCTCCTCCAGGACGTCGGCGAGCCGGTCGTCGTCCAGGGCGGAGGCCACCTCGACCCGGCGCTTGGGCGAGAGGTGGTGCAGGGCGTTGGCCACGTCGGTGGGGCGCAGCCGCTCGAACGTGGCGACCAGGTTCTCCGCGCCCTGCCCGTGCTCCTCCAGCGAGAAGCCGCTGACCGCCGACCACTCCACCGTCAGCGTCTCGCCCTTGCGGCGCAGCGCCCCGCCGCGCCCCTTGCGGACGAAGTACTTGTCGATCTCCCAGTCGCGGCGGGCCGGCAGCTGCTGGATGGCCACGTCCAGGACGGTGACCTCCTCGTCGTCATCCACCAGCCGGACCCGGCGGTCCAGGAACTCGCCGAGGACGAGCCGTTCGGTGGGCCGCTGCTCGAAGCGCCGCATGTTCACCACACCGGTGGTGATGACCTGGCCGGACTCGACGCCCGTCACCCGGGTCATCGGCAGGAAGATCCGGCGGCGGCTGATCACCTCGACCACCAGGCCCAGGATGCGCGGCGGACGTCCGCCGACCCGCAACATCGCCACCAGGTCGCGGACCCGGCCGACCTGGTCGCCGTTGGGGTCGAAGACGGGCACGCCGGACAGGTGCGAGACGAAGACCCTCGGGGTGACCGCCGCCATCCGCCGCCTCCCTTCGTCCGTCCGTGTCCGTGTGGTCCCGTATCCGGCCGGAACCCGTCGCGCCACCCGACCGGAACCGTTTCGTCCGGTCCGTGGCCGTGCGTCCCCGACCGTCCCGGCCCGCCATCGCCGACCAGCGGGTTTCGCCGGTACGCCGGGATCAGGCTAGCCCGTACCGGCGCGGCGCGCCCCGGCGGACCCGACCGTACGGCTGGCTGCCGGGCGGTGTGCGCCGCACGGGTACGCTGCCGTCTGCTACCCCCGATCGCAGTGGAGAGGCAGTGCGCCCGTGACCTCTTTTGCCCCGGCCGTGCGGAACCATCGCCGGACCGCCCTCGCGCTCGTGCTGTGCGGAGGGCTCACCGTGGCCATGGCCGCCTGCGGCACGGAGGAGGATCCGGACAAGGGGACCAACGGCGTCGCCAAACTCTCCGCCGCCGAGATCGACAAGAAGGCCAGGGCGGCGGCGGACGCGGCCAGTGCCGTACGCCTGTCGGGCACGCTCGTCAGCAAGGGCGGCACCTACCGGCTGGACATGAAGCTCAACGCGGAGGGCGGCATGGGCTCGGTGACCTCGAAGAAGCAGAGCTTCGCCCTGCTGCGGGTCGAGGACGACCTCTTCCTGAAGGCGCCCGCCGAGTTCTGGACCCACGAGGGCAGCGGCGACGACAACGGGACCGCCGACGCGGCGGCCGCCGACAAGCTGGGCGGCAAGTACGTGAAGATCCCCGAGGACGACCCCAGCTACGGCCAGCTGCGCGGTTTCACCGACAAGGAGGTCCTGCTCGACGGGCTCCTCGCACTCCACGGCACGCTCGACAAGGGCGGCCGGGACACGGTCGCCGGACAGCGCACCATCCGGATCCTCGGCGGCAAGGGGGAGGGCGGGGCCTTCGACGTCTCGCTGGAGAACCAGCCGTATCCGGTACGGGTGGCCCGCGGCGGCGGCGGGGGCACGGTCTCGCTGGCCGACTGGGGGCAGGCCTTCCCGCTGGAGGCCCCCGACAAGGACGACACCGTCGACTACGGCGGGCAGCTCCCGAAGTCGTCCGGCTGAGCCCGCGCGGCCGGTCGTCGGGCTGAGGCCCGGGGCTCCGTCGCGGGCCGGTTCAGCGCTTCCCGCGGCGCTTCAGCAGCAGCCGGGGGACCGCCGCCGGGACGGGCTCGCGGGTGGTGGCCGCGGTCGGCAGCGGAACGGCCGCCAGCGAGGAGTCCGGCAGTGCCGTGCTCACGGACCGCGGCGTCAGCCGCACCACCGTGCACGTGCGCGCCCAGCGCTCGGGCATCGCCTCGGCGTCCGGAGCGTTCAGCCGCTTGCCCTTCAGCTCGGCGACCGCCGCCTCCCACTCCTCGGAGCGCGGCGCGAGGAAACGTACCGCCGCACTCCAGGCGACGATCCGGCCCCCCTTGTCCTTGCTGCGTACGGTCACCTCGGCGGTGCCGCCGTCGGCCAGGCCCTCAGGCAGCGGCTGCTCGCCCGGCCCGCCGCCCACCAGGAGCGCCCCGCCCTCGTGCCAGACGTGCCAGACGGCGCGGGCGGGGCCGGAGCACCGGACCCAGACCAGGCCGGACTTCTTGGTGGCCTCCTCGGCGAGGGCCCGCTCCAGCAGGCCGGCGGCGGGGTCGGTCGCGGCGGCGTCAGTCATGGGGCGAGCTTAGACGGGTGGTGCGGGTTCACAGCCAGCCGTTGCGCTTGAGGATGCGGTGGATCGAGAAACAGACCGCCCCGATGACGCCCAGCACCAGCGGATAGCCGTACCGCCAGTGCAGCTCCGGCATGTGGTCGAAGTTCATGCCGTAGACCCCGCAGATCATCGTCGGGACGGCGATGATCGCCGCCCAGGAGGTGATCTTGCGCATGTCCTCGTTCTGCGTGACCGTCGCCTGCGCCAGATTGGCCTGGAGGATCGAGTTCAGCAGCTCGTCGAAGCCGAGGACCTCCTCCTGGACCCGGGCGAGGTGGTCGGCGACATCGCGGAAGTACTTCTGGATGTCGGGGTCGATCAGCCGCATCGGACGCTCGCTCAGCAGCTGCATGGGCCGCAGCAGCGGGGACACGGCCCGCTTGAACTGCAGCACTTCGCGCTTGAGCTGGTAGATCCGGCCCGCGTCCGAGCCGCGCCGGGAGCCCTTCGCCGGGGTGGAGAAGACATCGATCTCGACCTCGTCGATGTCGTCCTGCACGGCCTCGGCCACCGCGATGTACCCGTCGACCACCTGGTCGGCGATGGCGTGCAGCACGGCGGACGGACCCTTGGCGAGCAGCTCCGGATCGTCCTGGAGGCGGTGGCGCAGGGCCCGCAGGGAGCCCTGGCCGCCGTGCCGGACCGTGATGACGAAGTCCTGACCGGTGAAGCACATCACCTCGCCGGTCTCCACGACCTCGCTGGTCGCGGTGAGTTCGGCGTGCTCCACGTAGTGGATCGTCTTGAAGACGGTGAACAGCGTGTCGTCGTACCGCTCCAGCTTGGGCCGCTGGTGCGCGTGGACGGCGTCCTCCACGGCCAGCGGGTGCAGCCCGAACTCCCGCGCGATGCCCGCGAACTCGGCCTCCGTCGGCTCGTGCAGGCCGATCCAGGCGAAGCCGCCCTCCTCGCGCACCCGGAGCATCGCCTCGTGCGGGGTCGGGGTGGCGGGCGTCACCAGCCGGCGGCCGTCGCGGTAGACCGCGCAGTCGACGACGGCGCTGGAGGCGGACGGGTCGCGGGTGGTGTCGTACGCGCTGTAGGGGGCGCTGTTCTTGCGGAAGGACGGGCGCAGGGACGGGCGCACGGCGGCGCGCAGGTCACGGATCATCGACATGCTGGCTCCTTCACGGAGGGCCGTCGGCGAGGGCGTGGAACAGCCCGGAATGGGGACGTGTGCTCACGTCCGCAAAGCGGGCTCCACCGCGCGGGCGCGATGACGGCGTTCGCTACAGACAGGCAAAAGGCGCTACAGGCAGGCAGGAACGAAGGGCTCTTCCGTCACGCGAACCGCTGTCGGGGAGTCGTCCGGACACGACGGTGCCGTCGGCCCCGGGCGACCGACGAGAGGCGTCGGATCAACGGGAAAGGCGAAGCGCGGAAGAGCGGTCGGTACTGCACGGTCGACTTGGATCCATAGCAGTCCCCACCTCCTCCGGCCGGTCCCCCGTGAGGGACGACGTGTCGTCGGGACGAAGAAGAGCGACGCTTCTGCGTGCTGTCCCGACCGGCGGCCAGGCTATCAGCCGCTCAAGGCCCAATCCCGTACTTTGCCCATTCGCTACGCGATCTATGCTCGCCGCATGGCAGAAATTCTCGCTCTGGTCGAGGCCCGGCTCCGTTCCGCCCTCGGGGAACCGGACGCCCGCGCCGATGTGACGTTCCTCGGCACGGACCGTATCGAGGTGCTGCGTTTCCTCGACGGCGACATCGTGCGCTACGCGACGCTCGGCATGTCGGGCGCGCCGATGGCCGACCCCACCTCCCCGCTGGCCGATCCGGTGAAGGGCCCCCGCGCCGAGCTGATCCTCTCCGTACGGGGCGGACTCGCCGACACCGACCAGGTGCTGCGCCCGCTCGCCGTGCTGGCCGCCTCCCCGCAGGTCGAGGGATTGATCGTGGCCCCGGGCGCCTCGCTGGATCTGGGCGAGCCGCTGTGGACCGGGGCGCCGTTCACCTCGGTCCTGGTCGCGGAGCCCGGCGGCCTGGTGGCGGACCTGGAGCTGGACGAGCCGATGGAGGCGGTGCGCTTCCTGCCGCTGCTGCCGATGACGCACAACGAGGCCGCCTGGAAGCGGGTGCGCGGCGCGCAGGAACTCCAGGAACGGTGGCTGACGCACGGTACGGACCTGCGCGACCCGCTGCGCACGTCCGTACCGCTGGACTGACGAACCCTGGTGAGGGGGCGTCAGTCGGCGAAGACCGTCACGCTGTCCTCCAGCGCGTGGGCCGGCTCCAGTTCCTCGGCCTCGTGGGTCAGTGCCGTACGCCGGGCGCCGACGACGGCCGCTCCGGCGAGAGCGGCGAGCGCGGCCACCACGAACGGGACGTGGATGTCGGTCCACTCCTCGATCTTCGGGGCGAGGAAGGGGGCGGCCGCCGCGGCGAACCAGCGGACGAAGTTGTATCCGGCGCTGGCCACCGGGCGCGGGGCGTCGGAGACCCCGAGGGCCAGTTCGGTGTAGACGGTGTTGTTCATGCCGATGAACGCGCCGGAGGCGATCGTGGCGCCGATCGCCGTGGCGTGGCTGCCGTACCCGAGGACCAGCAGGTCGGCGGCGAGCAGCACCAGCGAGCCCCCGAGCACCTTGAGCGAGCCGAAGCGGCGCTGGAGGCGCGGGGCGATGAGCACCGAGAAGACGGCGAGCAGCAGACCCCAGGCGAAGAAGACCGCGCCCGACCTGTACGGGGTCATGTCCAGCACGAACGGCGTGAAGGCCAGGACGGTGAAGAAGGCGTAGTTGTAGAAGAACGCCGAGGCCGCCACCGAGGCCAGACCGCCGTGGCCCAGCGCCTTCACGGGATCGAGCAGCGAGGTCGTGACGGCGGGCTTCGGCTGCTCCTTGAGGAACGCGGCGATGCAGAGGAAGCCGACCGCCATCAGCGCCGCCGTGCCGAAGAACGGGTAGCGCCAGCTGGCGTCCCCGAGCAGTGCGCCGAGCAGCGGCCCGCACGCCATGCCGAGGCCGAGCGCCGACTCGTACAGCAGGATCGCCGCCGCGCTGCCGCCCGCCGCCGCTCCGACGATCACCGCGAGGGCGGTCGAGACGAACAGGGCGTTGCCCAGGCCCCAGCCGGCCCGGAAGCCGACCAGTTCGGCGACGGAGGACGAGGTCCCCGAGAGCGCGGCGAAGACGACCACGAGCGCGAGGCCGGCCAGCAGGGTCCTGCGGCCGCCGATGCGGCTGGAGACGAACCCGGTGACCAGCATCGCGAAGGCGGTGATCAGGAAGTACGAGGTGAACAGCAGCGACACCTGGCTCGCCGAGGCGTTCAGTCCCTGGGCGATGGACGGCAGGATCGGGTCCACCAGGCCGATGCCCATGAAGGCCACGACCGAGGCGCCCGCCGTGGCCCAGACGGCCTTCGGCTGGCGCAGGATGCCGCCTCCCGTCGCTCCTTCGTCGAAAGGATCCTCTTCCACCATGGGCTCTCTCCTTCGCTTCTCCGGCTCGCGAGGTCGACGCGAGGTCGATGCGTCCTGCACAGAATAAGTTAGACAATCTAATAAATGCAAGCTACATGCATTTCCGCCGGGCGGGGCCGCGCTGCGGACGGGTGATCGTCCTTGACGGGAGGGGCGGCGGGGAGGACGGTTGGTGGTTATGAGGGGCGAACCCAGTTGCCCGAAGTGCGGTGGCCGGGTCAGGGCGCCCGGTCTCTTCGCCGACGCCTGGCAGTGCTCCACGCACGGCCAGGTCCACCCGATGCAGCCGGTCGTCCCACCCAGCGTCGAGGCGCTCGGCGTCGTCGTGCACCGCACCCGGGTCCCCGTCTGGATGCCCTGGCCGCTCCCCGTGGGCTGGCTGTTCACCGGCGCCGCCAGCGCGGGCGACGACCGCGGCGGCGGACGGGCGAGCGCCGTGGCCTGCTCCGGACCCGGTCCGCTGGGCGGGATGGGGGAGCTGCTCCTCGTCGCCGAGGAGCTCGGCGTCGGACTCGGCGCCCGCTACGCCGGTATCGAGGGCCCCGACCCCGGCCACCACCTGAACGTCGACGCCGCCCCCGACGCCAAGGTCCACGCCGCCGGCCGCCCCACCCCGCTCTGGCACGTCCGGAACGCCCCGGAGGACCGGGCCGTCTTCGCCGGCGAGGCGCGAGGGCTGTGGCTCTGGGCGATCCTGTGGCCCGAGCAGTCCGGTCTCCTGATGTACGACGAACTGGTCCTGACCGATCTCCGGGACGCCGGGGGAGAGGTGGACCTCGTCCCCTGCGGCGCGCTCACCCCGCGCCTGCTCGCGGTCCCGGAGGCGCCGCCCCGGCAGGGGGCGGGCGAGCGCTAGATCACGTGGCCCGGGGGGCTCGTGCGGCCGGGGGCCCGGCCCGGCGCGGTTATCCTTGACCGGTCCCCCTGTCCGCCCGCGAGCCCCGGAGTCAGCCGTCGTGCGTATCGACCTGCACACCCACTCCACCGCGTCGGACGGCACGGACACCCCCGCCGAGCTGGTCGCGAACGCCGCAGCCGCCGGCCTCGACGTCGTCGCGCTCACCGACCACGACACCGTGGGCGGCCACCGCCAGGCCGTCGAGGCGCTGCCCGAGGGGCTCACCCTCGTCACCGGCGCCGAACTCTCCTGCCGGGTCGACGGCGTGGGCCTGCACCTGCTGGCCTACCTCTTCGACCCGGCCGACGCCGAGCTGGAGCGCGCCCGGGAGCTCGTCCGCGACGACCGGGTGCCGCGCGCCCGGGAGATGGTCCGCAAGCTGCGCGCCCTCGACGTCCCCATCACCTGGGAGCAGGTCGCCCGGATAGCCGGGGACGGCTCGGTCGGCCGCCCGCACGTCGCCGCCGCCCTCGTCGAACTCGGCGTCGTCCCCACCGTCTCGGACGCCTTCACGCCCGACTGGCTGGGCAACGGCGGCCGGGCGTACGCCGAGAAGCACGAGTTCGACCCCTTCGAAGCCGTCCGCCTGGTGAAGGCGGCGGGCGGGGTCGCCGTCTTCGCCCACCCGGGTGCGGTGAAACGCGGCGCGGTCGTCCCCGAGTCCACCATCGCCGCCCTCGCGGAGGCGGGCCTCGACGGCCTCGAGGTCGACCACATGGACCACGACGAGCCCACCCGGGCCCGGCTGCGCGGCCTCGCCCGCGACCTGGACCTGCTCACCACCGGCTCCAGCGACTACCACGGCAGCCGGAAGACCGTCGAACTCGGAGCGTGCACCACGGACCCCGAGATCTACGGTGAGATCACCCGGCGCGCGACCGGGGCCTTCCCGGTGCCGGGCGCCGGTGGAGCCGTCCGCCGCTAGGCCACCAGCACTCCCGCCGTACCCGTTCTCTCCCCGCGCGCCCCTGTGCGTACCGCCGCGTGCCGACGCGCCGCGCCGCCCGCTGCCCCGACCCGCGCCTCCTCCGTACCGCCCGCTCATCTCTCGCAAGGCTCACTGTGTTCGACGTCGCTGTCTTCGGATCCCTTTTTCTCACCCTATTTGTCATCATGGACCCCCCGGGGATCACGCCGATCTTCCTCGCCCTCACCGCGGGCCGCCCCGCCAAGGTGCAGCGCAGGATGGCCCTCCAGGCGGTCACGGTCGCGTTCGGCGTGATCGCCGTCTTCGGTCTGCTCGGCCAGCAGATCCTCGACTACCTCCATGTCTCCGTGCCCGCGCTGATGATCGCGGGCGGGCTCCTGCTGCTGCTCATCGCGCTCGACCTGCTGACCGGCAAGACGGACGAGCCGACGCAGACCAAGGACGTCAACGTGGCGCTCGTACCGCTGGGCATGCCGCTGCTCGCCGGGCCCGGCGCCATCGTCTCGGTCATCCTCGCGGTGCAGCACGCCGACGGCGTGGGCGGCCAGCTCTCGGTCTGGTCCGCGATCGTCGCCATGCACGTGGTCCTCTGGCTGGCCATGCGCTACTCGCTCGTCATCATCCGCGTGATCAAGGACGGCGGCGTCGTGCTGGTGACCCGGCTCGCGGGCATGATGCTGTCCGCCATCGCCGTCCAGCAGATCATCAACGGCGTCACCCAGGTCATCCAGAACTCCTGAGCCGCGCCGGTGCCCCGCACACCACAGCACCCCCGCACGGACCGTCCGTGCGGGGGTGCCTCGTCTTCGGCGGCGCTGTGCGGTGCGCCCCGGGGTGCGTTACGAAGCCGAACTGTCGGCCGGCCGGATGTAGATCCGCTGGCCCGTCGCCGCGGCCTTCTGCACGATCCGGTTGACGGAGGCGGCGTCCACGACGGTGCTGTCCACGGCGGTACCGTCGACGTCGTCGAGTCGCATGATCTCGAAGCGCACAGTGCTTCCCTTCGTCTGATCCTCCTGCTGGAGAACTGCTGGCGCCGATGGGACGTCCCACCGGCAAGACTAGGAACGCGAGGTTTCCCTCGCGTTCCACATGGGTGACAACGATTTGCCACCGTGAAACATTCCCTACGCTAAGGAAATTTTTCGAATGTCTAAATACCCGCCGGTAGCCACGCCGCCACAGACCATGAGGACCGTATGAACGAGGCGGACCCGCAGCTGACCGGAGCCCCCGGAGGAGCCGGCCTCGCCGCCCGTCTGGACCGCACCAACGAACTGCTCCAGCGCATGCTCGTCGAGGTGGCCAAGACCCCCTCGACGCACGCCATCTTCGTGGACGCCGGCTACGTCTACGCCGCGGCCGGGCTGCTCGTCACCGGCACCGAGGACCGGCGCTCCTTCGACCTCGACGCCGAAGGGCTGATCGAGGCCTTCATCGACAAGGCCCGCACGATCTTCGCGGACAGCAGGCTGCTGCGCGTCTACTGGTACGACGGGGCCCGGCGCCGTATCCACACCACCGAGCAGCAGGCCATCGCCGAACTCCCCGACGTCAAGGTGCGGCTCGGCAACCTCAACGCCAACAACCAGCAGAAGGGCGTCGACTCGCTCATCCGCACCGACCTCGAATCCCTCGCCCGGCACCGTGCCATCAGCGACGCGGCGCTCGTCGGCGGCGACGAGGACCTCGTCTCGGCGGTCGAGGCCGCCCAGGGGTACGGGGCCCGCGTCCACCTCTGGGGCATCGAGGCGGGCGAGGGCCGCAACCAGGCCGAACCCCTGCTCTGGGAGGTCGACAGCCAGCGCACCTTCGACCTCGACTTCTGCCGCCCCTACGTCACCCGGCGGCCCGTCACCATGTACGAGGACGACACCCCGGCCCCCTCCCGGGAGGACGTCCGCTTCGTCGGCGCGCAGATCGCCGCCGCCTGGCTCGCCTCCCGGGGCCGGGAATCGCTCGCCGACCTGCTGCCCGGACACCCCTTCCTGCCGGGCTCCGTCGACCAGGATCTCCTGGTGGAGGCCGAGCGGCTCCTCCAGCACTCGCTGCGCGGCCACGCGCATCTGCGACGGGCGCTCCGCGACGGCTTCTGGCAGCACCTGCAGGCGCAGTACTGACCCCGCGGCTTCTCCGGCGGGGTGCGGCCAGGGTCTACCGCGGTCCGGGCGGGCCCGTCAGACGTCCGGCAGGCCGTCCCAGAACGCGGCCAGGGCCTTCGCGGTCTCCTGCGGACGGGCGGTGTTGGGGGAGTGCTCGGCCCCGGCGATCGTCGTACGGCGGGCGCCGAGACGCCGGGCCATGGCGTCGAACAGCTCCACCGGCCACACGTCGTCGCGCTCCCCGGACAGCACGTGGACGGGCAGCCCGGCGGCGGCCAGCTCGTCCACCCGGTCCGGCTCGGCCGCCAACTGGGCCCCGGTGGCGATCAGCTGGGCCGGGTCGTGGGCCAGCCAGCGGCGGCGCAGGTCCGCCCCGTCGCCGGTGTCCGCGTCCTGCGGGGGCTCCATCGCCTGCATCGCCTGCCACACCTCGTCCATGGACAGCGCGGACAGTGCTTCGCTCAGCAGCCGCACCTTGTCCCGCTGGGCCGCGACGACCTCGGCGGGACCCGAGGACATCAGCGTCAGCGAGCGGAACGGGGTGGCGTCCAGCAGGACAGCGGCGCGGGCGATCTGGCCGCCGAGCGAGTGCCCGAGGAGGTGCAGCCGGCCCGGCCCCTCGCCCAGAGCAGCCGCCTGGGCCTGTACGTCCCGGGCCAACTCGGCCTGGGAGTAGCTGTCCTGACGGTCCGTCCCCTGTGACTCGTACTGCCCGCGGCCGTCCACGGCGACCACGCGGTAGCCCGCCCCGGTCAGCGGTTCCAGCAGCGCGATGAAGTCCTCCTTGCTGCCGGTGTACCCGGGCAGCAGCAGGGCGGTGGCGCGTGCCGGGGCGGCCGGCACGGCGTCCAGGACGGCGAAGTCGCCGCGCTCGGTGGCCAGGACACGAGGGCGGGCGCAGGGCGGCGGGGTGAAGGTGGGCGGGCGGCTCATACGGCGAGGCTATCCCCGTCCCGCCCCGCCCCACGCCAACGGGGCGTCCGTCACCTGCCGGCGCCCGCCCGTCCGGGCAGCGGAAACGGCCCCGGCCCCCGCGCGGTGCGGGGGCCGGGGCCGTGGTCGTGCGGTGGTGCCGGAAGCGTCAGCTCTCGGTCGTCACCGAGGCGGCGCCCGCCGGGCGGGTGGCCCGGCGGCGGCGCGGCTTCGGCTCGGCGGCGGCCTCGCTCACCACGGCCTCGGCCGCGGAGACCACGGCCTCCTGCGGCGCGGGCGAGGTGACGCTGCGGGTGGCCCGGCGGCGGCGCGGCCTGGCCCCCGCCTCGTCGGCCGGAGCCTCGGCGGCGGGCTGCTCGGTGGCGACGGCCTTCGGCGCGTCCTTGACCGCCTTCGTGGTGGCCTTCTTCGCCGCGGTCTTCTTCGCCGTGGCCTTCTTCTCCGCGGGCTCCGCCGTCTCCGCCTTCGCGCGGGACTTCGCGGTCTTGGCCGCGCGGGCCTTCGGCTCGGCGGCGGGCGCGGACTCGGTGGCCTTCGCCTCGGACTTCCCGGCCCGGGGCTCGGCCTTCGCCTTCGACTCGGCCTTCGAATCCGTCTTCGGCTTCGTGGCGCGGGCCGGGCGGCGACGCGTCCGGACCTCGGGCTCCGGCTCGGCGGCCGGGGCGATCTGGAAGTCGACCTCGTCGGCCGGCTTCGCGATCCGGGCGCGGCGGCGCGGCCGGACGGCCTTCGGCTCGGCGACCGGCTCGATCACTCCCGCCGCGACGGCCACGGTCTGGAACTCGACGGCGGCCGGGGCGGCCGGAGCCGCGGTGACGGACACAGCCGTCTCCTCGGCCACCGGCTTCGACGCGGCACGGCTGCGGCGACGGCGCGGCTTGGTCTCCGCCTTCGGCTCGGCGTCCGGCTCGAAGACCGGTGCGGCCTCCGCCACGGGTGCGGCCTCCGCCACGGGTGCGGTCTCCGCGACCGGGGCGGGAACCGCCGGGGTCTCGGCGACCGCCACGGCAGCGGCCTCGGGGGCGCCGGAACGCGTACGGCGGCGACGGCGCGGCGTACGCGGTGCTTCGGCCGCCTCGTCACCGGCCGGGGCCACCGGGGCGGCCTCCTTCGCGGGCGCGGGGACCGTGGCGGCGCCCGTCTCCGTGCCGGCCCCGCCACGGGTGCGGCGGCGCTGGCGCGGCGTACGGGTGCGCGGCTCGCGCTCCTCACGGGCGGGGGCCGCGGCGGACTTGCGGCCGCGGCCGCCGGTCTCGCCCAGGTCCTCGACCTCTTCGGCGCGCAGCCCCGCACGGGTCCGCTCGGCGCGCGGCAGCACACCCTTGGTGCCCGCCGGGATGCCCAGCTCCTCGAACAGGTGCGGAGAGGTGGAGTACGTCTCCGGCGGGTCCGGGAACTTCAGGTCAAGGGCCTTGTTGATCAGCTGCCAGCGCGGGATGTCGTCCCAGTCGACCAGCGTGATCGCGGTGCCCTTGGCCCCCGCGCGCCCGGTGCGGCCGATGCGGTGGAGGTAGGTCTTCTCGTCCTCCGGCGACTGGTAGTTGACGACGTGGGTCACCCCTTCGACGTCGATACCGCGGGCGGCGACGTCGGTGCAGACCAGGACGTCGACCTTGCCGTTGCGGAAGGCGCGCAGCGCCTGCTCGCGGGCGCCCTGGCCGAGGTCGCCGTGGACCGCGCCGGAGGCGAAGCCGCGCCGCTCCAGCTGCTCGGCGATGTCGGCGGCCGTGCGCTTCGTCCGGCAGAAGATCATCGCGAGCCCGCGGCCCTCGGCCTGGAGGATGCGGGCGAGCATCTCCGGCTTGTCCATGTTGTGGGCGCGGTAGACGTGCTGGACCGTGTTCTTGACGGTCGTGCCCTCGTCGTCGGGCGACGTGGCGTTGATGTGCGTCGGCTGTGACATGTAGCGGCGGGCCAGGCTGATCACGGCACCGGGCATGGTGGCCGAGAACAGCATCGTCTGGCGCTTGGCCGGGAGCATGGTGATGATGCGCTCGACGTCGGGCAGGAAGCCCAGGTCCAGCATCTCGTCGGCCTCGTCCAGGACGAGCCCGCGGACGTGGGAGAGGTCGAGCTTGCGCTGCCCCGCCAGGTCCAGGAGGCGTCCCGGGGTGCCGACGACCACGTCGACGCCCTTCTTGAGGGCCTCGACCTGGGGCTCGTAGGCCCGGCCGCCGTAGATCGCGAGCACGCGGACGTTACGGACCTTGCCGGCCGTGAGCAGGTCGTTGGTGACCTGGGTGCACAGCTCGCGGGTGGGGACGACGACGAGCGCCTGCGGCGCGTCGGTCAGCTGTTCGGGCTTGGCGCGCCCGGCCTCGACGTCGGCGGGGACGGTCACGCGCTCCAGGAGCGGGAGACCGAAGCCGAGCGTCTTGCCGGTGCCGGTCTTGGCCTGGCCGATGACGTCGGAGCCGGAGAGGGCCACGGGGAGCGTGAGCTCCTGGATGGGGAAGGGGGACGTGATGCCGACCGCTTCGAGGGCTTCGGCCGTCTCGGGGAAAATACCGAGTTCGCGGAACGTAGTCAGGGTGCTGCCTCTTCTGTGAGACGCGGTCCGAGGCGAACGCTGGGGGTCGTACCGTGCCGGGTTGGTCATCCGGCCGTGGTGGGGCCGGGTGGCGCGGGACCACTGCCGTCGCTCGAGCGCTCGTGCCGCTGAGGGGGCCCCTCATCTGCGGTCGTACGTGTCGTACGCACCGCCTGGAGGGCTGTCGGGTCGGAGCCGATCGGGCCTCCGACCGGGCATCCTCATTCAAGGGCGCGCCTCTGGCACAGCACAGTGCTCAGTAAGCGCAATACCACTGTACCCCGGATTCGCGCATGTGTGTTGGACGAATTCATCGGAACGGTACGGCTGCCCCGGCTGACCAGGCCCTTCCGCCCTGCGCCGGGAGGGCTATCGTTCCGTTTCATGGAGACGCCAGACCACGCCACCGACACCCCCGCCGACTCTTCCGGAGCCACCGGGATCGCCACCCAGGACTGGGCCACCGCGGCCGCCGACCCGCAGTACCGCGCCGCGGTCGTGGACCTGCTCGGCGCCCTCGCCTACGGAGAGCTGGCGGCCTTCGAACGACTGGCCGAGGACGCGAAGCTCGCGCCGACCCTCGGGGACAAGGCGGAGCTGGCGAAGATGGCCGCCGCCGAGTTCCACCACTTCGAGCAGCTGACCGAGCGGCTCACCGCGGTCGACGAGGAGCCGACCACGGCGATGGAGCCGTTCGCCAAGGCGCTCGACGACTTCCACCGCCAGACCGCCCCGTCCGACTGGCTGGAGGGCCTGGTCAAGGCCTACGTCGGCGACTCGATCGCGAGCGACTTCTACCGCGAGGTCGCGGCCCGGCTGGACACGGACACCCGCTCCCTCGTGCTGTCCGTGCTCGACGACACCGGCCACGGCAACTTCGCGGTGGAGAAGGTGCGCGCCGCCATCGAGGCCGACCCGCGGGTCGGCGGGCGGCTCGCGCTGTGGGCCCGCCGGCTGATGGGAGAGGCGCTGTCGCAGGCCCAGCGGGTGGTCGCCGACCGCGACGCCCTCTCGACGATGCTGGTGGGAGGCGTCGCGGACGGCTTCGACCTGGCGGAGGTGGGCCGGATGTTCTCCCGGATCACGGAGGCCCACACCAAGCGGATGGCCGCTCTGGGCCTGGCCGCGTAACGCCGGGGCTACTGGGCCGCCGCCGTCGGCCGGGGGAGCCGGCGGCCGGGCGGCCGGATCAGGAGCGAGAGCGTCACCGCTCCGACCGACAGGGCTCCGGTCAGCGTCGCCAGGACATGGCCGCTGTCCAGCGCGGCATGCGTCAGATACGCGCCGAACAGCGCGCCCAGCGTGCCGGTGGGATAGACCGCACGGCCGGCCGGCAGACGGTCGGCCAGTGAGCGGAGCGCCACCCAGGACAGGGCCAGTCCGAGCACGGCGGCGCCGAAGGATTCCCAGATCACAGAGGATCACCTCGCGGGGGTGTGCGGGGCGGGCAAATCGGTCGTAGGCGGTACTACCCTCCGGCCGCCGCGAGCAACCCTCCGACGGCCCTCTCCGACCCGTACGGGAACGGCGGGCGCCCGGCGCCCGGCAGCCCTCTGCACGATGGCCCCGCCCCGGCCGCCCCGACGCGACGGCGCCCCGCGTGACGCCCCCGTGCGCGACGCCCTCCGCGAGACGGTGTCGTACGCGGCGCCCCTCCCGTGTGACGGCTCCGCGCCCGACGCCGGTAGGACGGCTCCGCACGCGACACGGGAGCGGCCCGGCGGGAAGATCCCGCCGGGCCGCTCCCGTGATCAACGCGTCCGGTGGACTACAGCGTCCCGAACCCCACCCGCCGGGTGGTCGGCTCGCCGATCTCCACATACGCGATCCGGTCGGCCGGCACGAGGACCTTGCGGCCCTTGTCGTCCGTGAGGCTGAGCAGCTCCGCCTTGCCGCCCAGTGCCGCGGTGACCGCGCTCTCGACGTCCTCGGCGGAAAGCCCGCTCTCCAGAACGATCTCGCGGGGCGTGTGCTGCACCCCGATCTTGACCTCCACGGCTATGTCCCTCCGACGGTCAGTCCCTGCGCGGCGAACCGCGCCGTACGCAGCCACATTAGCCCGGCGGAAGCGGCGCTCAGGGCCCGACCGGCAACGCCCGCAGCGAACACGGCGCCGGGCGTCCCGTCACGCGGGGGTCAGTGCTGCTCGGCACCGTGCAGCGGGAAGCCCGCGATGCCCCGCCAGGCCAGCGAGGTGAGCAGCTGCACGGCGGTGTCGCGGGGGACGGCGGACTGGCTGGAGAGCCAGTAGCGCGCCACCACCTGGGAGACGCCGCCGAGCCCGACGGCCAGCAGCATGGACTCGTCCTTGGACAGGCCCGTGTCCCCGGCGATCACGTCGGAGATGGCCTCGGCGCACTGGAGGGACACCCGGTCCACCCGCTCGCGCACGGCGGGCTCGTTGGTCAGATCGGACTCGAAGACCAGGCGGAAGGCGCCGCCCTCGTCCTGCACGTACGCGAAGTAGGCGTCCATCGTCGCCTCGACGCGCAGCTTGTTGTCCGTGGTCGAGGCCAGCGCCGTGCGGACGGCCTGGAGCAGCGACTCGCAGTGCTGGTCGAGCAGGGCCAGATACAGCTCCAGCTTCCCGGGGAAGTGCTGGTAGAGCACCGGCTTGCTGACCCCGGCCCGCTCGGCGATGTCGTCCATCGCGGCGGAGTGGTAGCCCTGCGCGACGAAGACCTCCTGTGCGGCGCCCAGCAGCTGATTCCGTCGGGCGCGGCGGGGCAGGCGGGTGCCCCGCGGGCGCGCCGCCTCTGTCTGCTCGATGGCTGTCACGCCGCCTCCCAAATATGTGTTCCAGCACAGCCGGTCCGTGCACGCTGCGCCGTACAGCCATCGTACTTTTGGGTAACCCGGGTGTGCGCGGCGCGGACGCAGAATTTCACGGACCGGACGACTGTGGAAGCCACAGTTCTCTGCGGTCGCGGGTAAACCGGGGCGTTTCAGCGGTAATCGTCCTCGTCGAGGGGAATCACCCGGCGTTGGTCCGCGATGTCGGCCTCATTGGCGGCGGCCGGATCGGTACTCTCCGTCCGCTCGTCCTGTTCCGGCCGGACCTCCGCGCGCTGCTCGGCGGCGTCGGCCTCCGGGGCCTCCGGGCCGGGTTCGTCCGGCTCCGCGCCCTCGAAGGTGTCCGGGTCGCTCGGGTCGACCGTCATGGGGCAGCTCCCTTCCTGTCGTTCCCCCTGAAGCCTAGGAGCTACCCGTCCACCCCGCGATGCGGCCTTGTGACGGCGAACACATGAATCAGTGCGTGATCGTCTCGTAACATTGGCGCATGTCTTCGACCGAGCTGCCGGGTGTCCAGGCCGCCGCCGCAGCGGTGGCCCCCACGGTCAGTGCCGTCCGGGTCGCCGACGGCGAACGGCTGCGCTCCGTGTCCCTGCCGGGGATCGGTCTGAACGTCCGCTGCCGGCCGGGAGACCGGACCGGACTGCCCCCCGCGCTGTACGTGCACGGGCTCGGCGGCTCGTCCCAGAACTGGTCCGCCCTGATGCCGCTGCTGTCCGGCCTGGTCGACGGAGAAGCGGTCGACCTGCCCGGATTCGGCGATTCGCCGCCGCCCGACGACGGCGACTACTCGGTGACCGGACACGCCCGTGCGGTGATCCGGCTGCTGGACGCGGAGGGGCGGGGGCCCGTCCACCTCTTCGGCAATTCGCTGGGCGGTGCGGTCGCCACCCGGGTCGCCGCCGTCCGCCCCGACCTGGTGCGGACCCTCACCCTGATCTCGCCCGCCCTGCCGGAGTGGCGGGTGCAGCGACCGGCCGTCCCCACCGGCCTGCTGGCGGTGCCGGGGGTCGCTTCCCTGTTCGCCCGGCTCACGAAGGACTGGACCGCGGAGCAGCGGACGCGCGGAGTCATGGCACTCTGTTACGGCGATCCGGCACGGGTCTCCGAGGAAGCCTTCCGCCACGCGGTGGCCGAGATGGAGCGCCGGCTGGAACTGCCGTACTTCTGGGACGCGATGACGCGTTCGGCCCGGGGCATCGTCGACGCGTACACCCTGGGCGGCCAGCACGGACTGTGGCGCCAGGCCGAGCGGGTGCTCGCACCGACCCAGCTCGTGTACTGCGGACGGGACCAGCTCGTCTCGTACCGGATGGCACGCAAGGCGTCCGCGGCCTTCCGCGGCGCCCGGCTGCTGACCCTGCCCGACGCGGGGCACGTGGCGATGATGGAGTACCCGGAGGCGGTCGCCCAGGCGTTCCGGGAACTGCTGGACGAGAGCGGCGGGAGCTGATCCGGGGCGTGGGACGACACAGTCGAAAGGGTGCCGGGGCGATCCGCCCGGACGCGACAGCGGCGGAGCCGGGAGGCGAGCGCCCCGCGGCGCCCCCCGCGTCCGGCACCGGCCGCCGCAGGCGGACCGCGCCCGCACCGCCGGGAGGCGAGCGGGACCGGTTCTCCCCGATGGCCGGCGGTGGGCAGGGCCCGTTCCCGCCCGACGCCCCGCAGGTGCGCGGCGGTCACCCCGAACAGCACGAGAGGGGCGGCGGCTGGGGCGGGACCTGGGGCACCGGACCGCAGCCCCGCCAGGGGCACGGGCCCGGCGCGCCCGGCAGCTCCTCGTCTCCCCGGACACCCCGCCGGGACCCCGGCCCGGACAGCGGCCCCGGCGAGGCCCGCCCGCATCCCGGTGAGTCTGCGGGGGCCGTCGGTTCCCAGGACGCCGCCGCCCGGCAGCAGGCCGTGGCCCGCCGGATCTCCGCCCAGCGGGAGGCCCAGCGCGTCGCGGACGGCCGCGCTGCGCAGCGCCGGCCCGGCGGGCCCCGGTCCCGGCCCGCGCCAGGAGTTCGTCGACGCCTTCGACGGCGAGGGCCCGGGACCGCGTCCGCGCCGTCGGCCGGGGCCCCGGACGGCCCGGACGACACCGTGGCCGCGGAGCCCGGCGAACGGAGCGCCCCCCGGGGCGCCAAGGGCCGGACGTTCACCGGGATCGCCGCCGCCGCGGTGACCACCGTGCTCGCCGTCGTGGTGGCCGGCCAGGTAGCCGAGGACGCCGACGGCCGCGCCGCCGCGGCGCGCGCAGGCGAGGTGGACCGGCAGGGCCCCGGCGACGACGCCTCCCGCTCCGACGCCCGCCCGACCCCGGGGCAGCCCACAGTGAAGCCCGAGGTCAAGCCCCTCTCGTACGCCGACAAGATGGCGCAGCCCTTCTCGATCGCCGCCGATCTGAGGGCCACCGGCGAGTTCGAGGCGGTCCCCGGGCTGGCGAAGGCTCCCGGGAAGGGGCAGAAGCACCGCTACCGGATCGATGTGGAGAAGGGGCTCGGCCTCGACGCCGGCCTGTTCGCCGAAGCCGTGCAGAAGACGCTCAACGACAACCGGAGCTGGGCGCACAACGGGGCGATGACCTTCGAGCGCATCTCGTCGGGGCAGCCGGACTTCGTGATCACGCTCGCCAGCCCCGGGACCACCGGCGACTGGTGCGCCAAGTCCGGTCTGGACACCACCGTCGACAACGTCTCCTGCGACTCCGCGGCGACCGACCGCATCATGATCAACGCCTACCGCTGGGCGCAGGGCGCCGACACCTTCGGCCCGGACAAGCTGCTGCCCTACCGGCAGATGCTCATCAACCACGAGGTCGGCCACCGGCTCGGGTACAACCACGTGAACTGCAGCACGCCCGGCGCCCCGGCCCCGGTCATGCAGCAGCAGACCAAGACCCTCGAACTCGACGGCATCACGTGCAAGCCCAACCCCTGGGTCCACCCCAAGGGCTGATCCCCGGGCGCGCGCCGGCCCCACGGGCAGCCCGACAGGAGCTGGCCCGGGCCTGACCCTCCGTGACAACCGACCGCTGTATCGCGACGGAACGCGACCGGTGCGGGAAAGTTACGACGGTTCACCCCTTTCGGTGGCGCGACGGACAACCGTCCGTCGCGCCACCGGCGTATCCGCATAACGTCGTCCCGCTGTGAGTCGCCGGTCCAACGGCGGCTGCCCACAAGGGAGATCGAGGGTGTACTCGTGCGGATCGGACTGCTCACCGACGGTGGTTATCCGTATGCGACCGGTGAGTCCAGGCTCTGGTGCGACCGGCTGGTGCGCGGGCTGCCGCAGCATGAGTTCGACCTGTTCGCGCTGAGCCGCTCCGCCCGCCAGGAGGCCCAGGGCTGGGTCCGACTGCCCTACCAGGTCAGCCGGGTGCGCACCGCACCCCTGTGGACTCCCGAGGACGGCACCCTGCGCGGCAGTGGCGAACGCGGCCTGGTGGCCCGGCTGGTGACCGGCGGCGAGCAGGCCTACGGGCGGCGCGACCGCAAACGCTTCACCGAGCACTTCACCGCCCTCGCGACCGCCGTCAGCACCCCTGACCGGGCCGGCACGGAAGCGGGCGAGGGCCCCGGCGCCGAGCTCTTCACCGCAGGGCTCTACGGGCTGGCCGAGCTGGCCCGCGAGCGCGGCGGACTCCACCTCGCCCTGCGCTCCGAGACCGCGGTGCGGATCCTGGAGGCGACCACCCGGGCCCACGGCGCCGGCCGGACCGTGCGGAGCGCCACCGTACCCGACCACCTCGCCTGCGCCGCCGAGCTGGAACGCGCGCTGCGCCCGCTCTCGCTCGACTGGTACGACCAGGAGAGCCTCGGCGCGGTCGACCTCTGCCACGCGGCCTCCGGCGGGGCGGCCGCTCTCCCGGGACTCCTGGCCAAACGCTTCTTCGGGGTGCCGCTGCTGGTCACCGAGCACGGCGTCCCGCTGCGCGCGCACTATCTCGCCGCCGCGTCCGGCACTCCCTACGGAGCCCCCGTGCGCGCCCTCCTCGCCGCGTTCCACGGCCGTCTCGCCACCGAGATCTACCGGCAGGCCGCGCTCGTCACCCCCGGCAACACGCATGTCCGCCGCTGGCAGCAGCGCTGCGGAGCCGACCCCGCCAAGCAGCGCACGGTCTACCCCGGCATGGCGGCGGAGCGCTTCGGCCCGGTCGGGGAGGACGCCGAACGGCTCGGTCCGGCGGCCGGTGGAGCCGAGGAGGACGGCCTCGGCACGCTGGTCTGGGTCGGCCGGATCGAGCCCGCCAAGGACCTGATCGCCCTCCTCCACGCCTTCACCGAGATCCGCCGCGCCCGGCCCGACGCCCGGCTGCGGATCTTCGGCGCCCCGGCGGAGGGCGACGAGGCCACCACGTACCTCGCGCACTGCACGGCCCTGGCCGCCCAGCTCTTCCCGGACGAGGCCGCCGGCGCCCACACCGAGGGCAGCAGCCCGGTCACCTTCGAGGAGATCGGCGGCCCCGAGATCCCCGATCTCGCCGAGGCGTACGCGGCGGGCGAGGTGATCGTCCTCTCCAGCACCGTCGAGGGCTTCCCGGTCAGCCTCGTGGAAGCCATGTTCTGCGGCCGGGCCACCGTCTCCACCGACGTGGGCGCGGTCGTCGAGGTCATCGGCGGCACCGGCCTGGTGGTACCCCCGCGCAACCCCAAGGCGCTCGCGGAGGCCTGTGTCGCGCTGCTGCGCGATCCCGAGCGCCGGTCCCGGCTCGGCGCCGCCGCCCGGTCCCGCGCGCTCGAACTCTTCACCGTCGAACAGAACCTCGCGGCATTTCGCGGCATTTACCTGGAGCTGATGTCGCACACGCCGGTGCGCCGGGAGGCCGACACGCTGGACGCCCACGGCGATCCGCTGCCGTTCGCCACGCCGCCGGAGGCCCGCCTCCCCGGCCGCTGGACCCGGCCCGGGGCGCACCTGCGGCCCCCGGAGGACAGGGAGCGCCCCGCCGTCCGCGCAGCCGTCGCCGCCGTACCGTTCGGGCCCGCCCGGTCGGCCGGAGCCCGCCTGCCGGACCGCCCCGGCGAGCCCGAACCGGAGCACACGCGGGAGCCGGAGCCCGAGGGCGTCTGCGCGGTCGCGGCAGGACCGGCGGGGGACGGCGATGCGTGACCACTGGGCGCTCGGCGCCCCGGACCTGCGTGCCCCGGATCTGCGCGCCTCGGACCTGCGCGGTCGGGCGGTGCGCGGGCGGGGCGCCCGCTGCCCGGCTTTCTCCGGCCCGGCGGGCTGCCGCCCGGCCTTCCGCGGCGGCCCGTCCCTGCCCGCCGCGGCGGTTCGCCGCCCAGTCGGTCATGCCCCGGTCTTCCCCGGCCCGGCCGACCCCGGCGCCCCGGTCCTTCGCGGTCCCGGCCTTCGCGTCCGGGCTCTTCCCGCGCGGGGCTTCCGTTGCCCGGTCCTTCCCGGCCCGGCAGTCCGCCGCCCGGCCTTCCGCAGCGGTCAGTCCCTCCTCCCCCCGGCTTTCGGCGCCTTGGCCCATCGCGGTCCCGGCCGTCGCGTCCGGGCTGTCCCCGAGCGGGGCTTCCGCCGCCCGGCCTTCCTCGGTCGGGCGGTCCGCTGCCCGGCCCACCACGGCGGTCCGGTTCTCCCCGCCCCGGACCTCCTCGCCCCGGCGGCTCGCCGCCCGGACCTCCCCGAACCGACGCTTCACGACCACGGAGACCTCCCGATGACCCGTCCGGACACCCCGGCGACGACCTCCACAGCCGCCCCGGAACGCGCTGCGGAGATACCTCACCGCGCCTCGGGCCGCCGGGCGTCGGGCGCCACGGCCCGGCGGGGTCCGGCCGACCCGGTGAAAACCCTGCTGCACGACCACCGCGACCTGTGCGAACGGGCCGTGGACCCGCTGGAGATCGCCGCCGGCCTGGAGGCCCACGGCCTCACCGACCGCACGGCCGCCCGCTACCGCCACCGGGACGTCTTCGCCCTCGCCGAGGAGTTGTACGCCCGTATGCCGCCCCGGGCGCACGCCCCGGCCTTCGGCGGAGCCCCCGGAACCCGGCCCGGCCCCGGTCCCGGCACCGACGGGTGGGCCGGCTGGACCCTCCTCGCCCTGCTTCCCGGGGCCGCCTGTCTCGCGACCGCCGGGCTGCTCCGGGCCACCGAGGGCGTCCTCGGGGACGGGACGCGCGCCCTCGTCACGGTCGTCGGCGCGCTCCTCGCCTGTCTGGCGCTCCGGGCGTGCCTGGGCCGGGGGCCCCTGCGCGCCCCCGAGGGAGCGGGCCGCGCCGGCATGTACGCCTGCTGGCTGCTCAGCTACGCGGTGTACGGCGAGGAACTGCTCGCCCAGGTCATGACCGGCGGCCCGGACGGCCCCTGGGGCGGCAGCCCCGCCCCGCTGCTCGGCCTCGCCGCCGCCGTCGCCCCGGCCGCCTGGTGCGCCCACCTCTTCACCGTCCGTGCCCACCGCAAACTCTCCGGCAGCCGCGCCCTGGAGGAGTTCGGCGCGGGCGTGCGCCCCCTGCTCCTGGCAGCCGTCTCCCTCTTCCTCGGCGCGCTGCTGCCCCTGCTGTATCTGGCCGACCTCGCTCTCGGCGGAGGCGGTGTGCCCGTGGCGGCCGTCGCCCTCGGGGTGCTGTTCTTCGTGGCCCGGCTGCTCGCCGTGCACGGACTGCCCGAGCCGGGCACCGTCGCCCTCGCCGCCGCCTGCGCCGTCGAGGCCGCCGCCCCGGCCCTCGTCCTCGGCGCCCGGCTCCCCGGCCTCGAACCCCTGGCCCAGCCTGTGGACGCTCTCGTCTCGGCAGGCGGGACGGGAGGTGTGTCCGCCCTCGCCTGCGGCGGGGCCGCCCTCGCACTCCTGCTGCACGCCGCCCTCGCGCTCTCCCGCGCCTCCGCCCACACCCGGGTCTGACGAGGGACCCGGGGCCGACAGGGCCCGGTCCCGGCCGGCCCCCCCGACGTACCACCCCGCACGACCCCGTATCACCCCGTATCACCCCCGCGGAGCCGACGCCGCGGGCCTCGCCCGGCACCGTACGACCGACTGACCTAGGAGAAACCCGCCATGACCCCCCAGTCCCCCGCACCGGCAGTGAGCCGTCGGCACCGAGGCGGTGCGCGATGAGGGTGCTGCTGCTCGGAGCCAACGGATTCCTCGGCCGATTCGTCGCCGACCGCCTCCTCGCCGACCCCGCCGTCCATCTCACGGCCCTCGGGCGCGGCGACGACGCCGACGTCCGGTTCGACCTCGCGGGCGGCAGCCCCGGGGCCCTGACCCGATTCCTGGACGCCGTCCACCCGGGGGTCGTCGTCAACTGCGCGGGCGCCACCCGCGGCAACGCCCGGGACCTCACCCGCCACAACACCGTCGCCGTCGCGACCGTCTGCGAGGCGCTGCGCCGCAGCGGCTGCGGGGCCCGGCTCGTGCAGGTCGGCTGCGCCTCGGAGTACGGGCCCTCGCAGCCCGGGTCCTCCACGGCCGAGGACGCGGCCCCGCGCCCCGGCGGCCCGTACGGCGTCAGCAAGCTCGCCGCCACCGAACTGGTCCTCGGCTCCGGACTCGACGCCGTCGTCCTGCGCGTCTTCTCACCGGTCGGCCCCGGCACCCCGGCCGGCTCCCCGCTCGGCCGGCTCGCCGAGGCCATGCGCCGGGCCATGCAGGCGGGCGACGGCGAACTCAAGCTCAGCGGGCTCGGCGTGCAGCGCGACTTCGTCGACGTACGGGACGTGGCGCGGGCCGTCCACGCCGCCTCGCTCTCCGCCGCCCAGGGCGTCGTCAACATCGGCACCGGGCGCGCCGTCCGGCTCCGGGACGCCGCCGCGGTGCTGGCCCGCGTCGCCGGGTACGCGGGCGCGCTCCACGAGCTGGAATCGCCGCCGCCGCGGCTGCCCATCGGAGCCCCGCGCACCTCCGCCGAATCCGTCATGGAACACCTCTCCGCCACCCCGTCCCCGTATCCGGACGGCTGCGGAGCCTGGCAGCAGGCCGACGTGCGCACCGCGCGGGACCGGCTCGGCTGGCGGCCCCGGATCAACCTGGAGGAGTCCCTCGCGGACATCTGGATGGAGGCGGCGTGCCGCATCTGACCGCCCCCGCGGACGCCCGCCGGACCGCGGGCGGCGAACAGCTCGGTTTCGGTGTCCCGGGCTACGCCCATCCGCTGCTCGCCCCCGCCGAATGGGCCGAGCTGGCCCGCCCCGGCACCCCGCTGCACTGGGCCGTCCTCAACATCGCCAACGGCCCCGGCTCCCGGCCCGACCCGCACTGCCTGGAGGCGGCGGGCCGGCTGCGCAACGCCCGTGAACGCGCCCTGCACGGCGAGGCCCCGGACGACACCGTCCGCGCCTTCGGCGGCCGACTGCTCGGCCATCTCGACCTGGCCCACGGCGAGCGGCCCTTCGAGGAGCTGATCGCCGACGCCCGGTCCTTCATCGACTGGTACCGCATCGGCGGCTTCTACCTCGCCCGCTGCCCCGCCGACCGCGCCCGGCTGCCCGCCGTCCGGCGGCTCACCGGGACCCTGCACGCCCTCCTGGCGGAGAGCGACAGCGCGGACGGCGGGGGCCGCCTCGTGCTGGGCCACGGCGCCCACCCGTATCCCGGGTACGCGGAGGCCGCCGACCAACTGGTCACCTTCCAGGGGCCGTGGACCGACTACCGCTGGTCCCAGGTGGCCGAGTGGACGGCCGACTACCCGCCGGAGCGGTTCGCGCACTTCGTCCACGGCGTCCCGCGCACCCACCTGGAGGAGGCCATGCGCGTCGCCCGCTGGCAGGGCGCCGGGACGATCTTCTTCACCGACCGGAACGACCGGGACGGCCGAAGCGGACAAAGTGATCCCTTTGCGGCGCTGCCCAGCTACTGGGACGAAATCGTCTCGCGGATCGGACCTGGTATCTCGGAATGAGAAGGGGCGTGGCAGTGTTACGGGGAGAACAACCGTACGTAGCCGACCGTAAGAAGCCGGTCTGCGTAGAATCCGACCACCTGCATTGTTGAGGTTCCTGTGTCGCTGCCACCCCTGGTCGAGCCAGCTGCTGAGCTCACCGTCGACGAGGTCCGCAGGTACTCCCGCCACCTGATCATCCCGGATGTCGGGATGGACGGACAGAAGCGTCTGAAGAACGCCAAGGTGCTGTGTGTCGGCGCCGGCGGCCTCGGCTCGCCGGCCCTGATGTACCTGGCCGCGGCCGGTGTCGGCACGCTCGGCATCATCGAGTTCGACGAGGTCGACGAGTCGAACCTGCAGCGCCAGATCATCCACAGCCAGTCCGACATCGGCCGCTCCAAGGCGCAGTCGGCCAAGGACTCGGTGCTCGGCATCAACCCGTACGTGAACGTCGTCCTCCACGAGACGCGGCTCGAAGCCGACAACGTGATGGACATCTTCGCGCAGTACGACCTGATCGTGGACGGCACGGACAACTTCGCCACCCGCTATCTCGTCAACGACGCCGCGGTGCTGCTGAACAAGCCGTACGTGTGGGGCTCGATCTACCGCTTCGACGGCCAGGCCTCCGTGTTCTGGTCCGAGCACGGCCCCTGCTACCGCTGCCTCTACCCGGAGCCCCCGCCGCCGGGCATGGTCCCCTCCTGCGCCGAGGGCGGCGTGCTGGGCGTGCTCTGCGCGTCCGTCGGCTCCATCCAGGTCACCGAGGCCATCAAGCTGCTCGCCGGTGTCGGCGACCCGCTCGTCGGCCGGCTGATGATCTACGACGCCCTGGAGATGCAGTACCGCCAGGTCAAGGTCCGCAAGGACCCCGACTGCGCCATCTGTGGCGAGAACCCCACCGTCACCGAGCTCATCGACTACGAGGCCTTCTGCGGTGTCGTGTCCGAGGAGGCACAGGAGGCGGCGCTCGGCGCGACGATCACTCCCCAGCAGCTCAAGGAGTGGGTCGACGGCGACGAGAAGATCGAGATCATCGACGTCCGCGAGCCGAACGAGTACGAGATCGTCTCGATTCCCGGCGCGAAGCTGATCCCGAAGAACGAGTTCCTCATGGGGACCGCCCTCCAGGACCTCCCGCAGGACAGGCGCATCGTCCTGCACTGCAAGACCGGTGTCCGCAGCGCCGAGGTCCTCGCGGTCCTCAAGTCCGCGGGCTTCGCCGACGCGGTGCACGTGGGCGGCGGCGTGATCGGCTGGGTCAACCAGATCGAGCCCGAGAAGCCGGTCTACTAGGAAGCGCAGGGCGTTCGGTCCACCAGCACGGGCAGGACGTCGAAGGGGCCGGTCCGCACATCGCGGACCGGCCCCGTTCGCATGCCGGGCCCCGCAGGCCGCGGTGTCCGCCGGGGCGGGATCGACCGCAGACTGGGCGGCCGGACACTCTCCGCAGGCCCTCCCGCCCGCCGGGGCGGGATCGGCGGCGATGTCCGCAGACTGCGCCGGACCCCTCTGCGGCCCTCCTGTCCGCCGGGGCGGGATCAGCCGCAGACCGTGCCGGACTCCGGGACCCGGCCGTTCAGCAGATAGCCGTCCACGGCCCGCTGCACGCACGTGTCCCCGCTGTTGTACGCCCCGTGCCCCTCGCCCCGGTACGTCAGCTCCACGCCGACGCCTTGGCCGAGCTGCCGCACCATCGCCTTCGCGCCGGCGTACGGGGTCGCCGGGTCGCCGGTGTTGCCGATGACCAGGATCGGCGCGGCTCCGGGGGCGCTGACGTCCGGGGTCTCCCAGGCGCCCGCCACCGGCCAACCGGTGCAGCTCATCAGCCCCCAGCCCAGATACTCCCCGAACAGCGGGGACGCCTTGCGGAACTCGGGCAGCGCCGCCTTCGTCTGCTCCAGGGTGAACCGCTGCTTGCTGTCGGCGCAGTTGATGGCGATGTTCGCGGCGTTGGAGTTGTCGTACCGCCCGTCCTCCGAGCGGCCGTTGAGGGAGTCGGCCAGAGCGAGCAGCAGCCCGCCGTTCCCGCCGCCCGCCTCGTCCAGGCCCTGCTCCAGCAGCGGCCAGGTCTCCTGGGAGTAGAGCGCCGACGCGATACCGGTGGTGGCCAGCGTCTGTGTCAGGACCCGGTCGCCGAGCCCGTCGACGGGCTCCTCCTCCAGCTCGCCCAGGAGGTCGGCGATGCCCTGCTCCACCTCCTGCGGGGTGGCCCCGGGCAGGGCGCAGTCGTCGCGTTCCGCGCAGTCCTTCGTGAAGTTGTCCAGGGCGAGCTGGAACCCCTCGGCCTGGCCGAGGGAGGACTGCTCGGCGTTCTTCGTGGGGTCGACGACCGCGTCGAAGACCGCCCGGCCGACCTTGTCCGGGAACAGGTGGGCGTACACGCCGCCCAGCTCGGTGCCGTAGGAGATGCCGAAGTAGTGCAGCTGGTCGTCGCCCAGCACCGTCCGCAGCAGATCCATGTCGCGGGCGGCGTTCGTCGTGCCCACGAAGGGGAGTTCGGGGCCGGAGTTCTCCTCGCAGTCCGCGATGAAGTCCTTCTGCCCCTGGACGAACTGCTTCTCCTCGGCCGCGTCGTCCGGGGTGGAGTCCTCCTGGTAGAGGGCGTCCAGCTGGGCGTCGTCGGCGCACTGGACGCCCTCGCTGCGGCCGACCCCGCGCGGGTCGAAGCTCACCAGGTCGTACCGGGTGCGGAGCCGGTCGTAGTCGGTGCCGAACGCGGGCAGCGTCGCGACGCCGGACGCGCCGGGCCCGCCGAAGTTGAACACCAGCGAGCCGATCCGCCGCTGCTGGTCCTTGGCCCTGGCCCGGACCAGCGCCAGTTCGATCGTGCGGCCGTCCGGCTTCGCGTAGTCGAGGGGGACGTCCATGAAGGAGCACTCCCACACCACACCGCCGGGCAGCGGGGACGGTGACTCGCCGCCGCCCTGGGCCGTGTTCGGGGCCGGGCAGGGGGACCACTCCAGCTCCTGCGAGGACAGGTCGTCGGCGGTGGCGGTCGGCGAGGCGGTCGAGGCCCCGGTCGGTGTCGAGGACCCCTCCCCGTCGCCGTCGTCCGAACAGGCCGCCAGCGGCAGCAGCACGGTGGCGGTGGCGGCGAGGGCGGCGGCGCGCAGGGCGGGGGAAGTCCTCATGCCCCCATCGTGCTGCGGGCCGCCGGGGCGCGCGGCCGGGCGCGGTCCATGCGGGTGGCGGCGGGGCCGGTGCCGCCGTCCGGAGGCGCCTGTTCCCGACCCGCCCTCACAGCTCGCCCTTGCGGGTCAGCTGGTTGAAGGCGAGCCACCCCGGCAGCACCGGCAGCCACAGCGTCATCACGCGGTACAGCAGCACCGCGGGCGCCGCGACCTCCTTCGGCAGCCCGACCGCGATCAGGCCCAGCGTCAGGGCCCCCTCGACCGCACCCATACCGCCCGGCGTCGGGGCGGCCGAGCCGAGCGCGTTCCCGGCGAGGAAGACCACCGCGATGCTCGCGTAACTCAGCTGGGGGACGTCCGGCCCGCTGAACGCCCGGATCGAGGCATCCAGACAGAGCACGAACAGCCCGGTCAGCAGCAGCATGCCGCCGATGCCGGTGAGCAGCTTCTGCGGCCGCTGCACCACGTCCAGCATGCGCGGCACGACCCCGGCGAACAGCGAGCGCACCCGGGTCACGACGAACTTCCGCAGGAACGGGATCGCCGTCACCACCAGCACCAGGACCGCGACCGTCAGCAGACCCGCGATCACGGTCCGGGACGGGGTCAGCGAGTCCGGCGTCTTCTCCGTACCCGTGAGATAGCCGAACAGCGCCAGCAGCATGATGTGGGCGCCGAGCCCGAAGAGCTGGGAGGCCCCGACGCTCGCCACCGCGAGACCGGGGCGTACCCCGGCCCGCTGGAGGAAGCGCGTGTTCAGCGCCACGCCGCCGACCGCCGCGGGGGCGACGATCTTCACGAACGAGCCGGCCACCTGCGCCTGCACGGTCTTCAGGAAGGACACCCGCTCGGGCACGAAGCCCAGCAGGCTCATCGCCGCCGCCACGTAGCTCAGCGCCGAGAAACCGAGGGCGGCCGCCACCCAGCCCCACTCCGCCTGCTCCACGACCGTCCCGAAGTCGGCCTGGGTGACCTGCGAGATCAGGAAGTACGCGGCGATGGCCCCGGCGATGAAGCTGAACAGGGTGCGCGGCTTGATCCGCTCCAGACGGACCGGCTCGACCGGGGCCTGCGGGCGGATCAGCAGCACCTGACGGCGGATCTGGGCGAGCAGATCCTCCTCGCGGGCCTCCTCCAGCGCATCGTCGATGGCGCGCTTCTCGGCCTGCTTCTCGGTGCGCTGCGACTTCCGCTCGGCCTTGGACTCCGCCTTGGACCCGGGCGCGGGGCCGCCCGCCGGCTGTTCGGTCCTCGCCTGCTCCGCCCGAGCCTGCTTGGCCGCGTGCGAGGCCTCCACCACCGCCTCCCGCTCGCGCTGGGAGCGCTCGCGGGCGATCCGGCGCAGCGCCGCCCGCGTGGAGCGGCTCAGCGCGATCGGCTGGAGCAGCGGCAGGCAGTCCGCCACCGCGTCCGGGCCGAGCACGGCCAGCGCCCCGGCGACCGACCGCTCGGCCCCCACCCGCAGGCCCAGCGTGGTCAGCAGCTGGGCCACGTCCATCCGCAGCACCAGATCGCCCGCGGCGATCTCGCCGCCGCGCAGGTCCGTCACGAACGCCCTGCCGGAACGATCCACCAGCAGCGCGTCGCCGGTCAGCCGCCGGTGGGCGATCCGTCGCGACTGGAGGGCCTCCACCTGACGCCAGGCGCCGCGCACCAGATCGTCGGTGATCTCCTCGTCCTCCATCTGGTCCAGCGACCGGCCGCCGATGTGCTCGTAGACCAGCATCACCGCGTCGGGGCCCAGCTCCGACGTGGCGATCAGCTTGGGCGCGTTCGCCCCGGCGGCGATGGCCGCGTACGCGAGCAGCGCCTCCTGCTCCAGCGCCTGGCGCAGCGACTGGATCGAGCGCCGCTGGGTGAGGGTGCGCAGCGTGATCCGCCGCCAGGCCCGGTAGAAGAACCCCTGGGCCTGCTGTTCCCGGTCGACGACGGTGACGTCCAGCGGCGGCCCGTCCTCCAGCGTGACCAGGTAGCGCCGCCCCCGGTCGCCCTGGTCGGTGCTGTCCTTGTCCAGGGCCTCCTCGGTGCGCATCGCCGCGACCGGGCGGAATCCGACGTGCCGCAGACCCGCCATCAGGTGCTGGCCGGTGGGACGGACGTTCGGCGAGCCGACCGCGTACAGCGTTCCGTACGCCACCGTCCAGCCGATCAGCACGGTGAGGACGATCGAGAACGGAGTGGTGTACCCGCCGACCAGCATCGCGAACGCGTCGAGCAGCAGCACCACCCACAGCACCACGCGCCAGCGCGGCCGCCGCGCCATCCCGACCGCCGTCATGTACGCGATGACCGGCGCGAGATAGCCGTGCACCGGATCGGTCAGACCTCCCGTCGTCTGCGGCTGGGTCAGTGCGTCCTGGATGGTGCCGGGCGCGGTCCGCGAGACCCAGAGGTCGGTCGCGAGGGTCACCCCGTGGGCGAGCACGGCGGCGAGCACCCCGTCCGCGATACGGAGCCCGTCCCGTTTGATGAGGCGTTCGATGGCGAAGGCGACCGGCACCAGCAGCACGGCGATGCTGGACACCAGACCCGCCATCTTGATCAGCAGATCGGGCGCCTGCTGGGTGCCCTTGGAGATGTCGTCCTCAAGTCCGGTGGTGGTGCCCTGGGCGAACGCGGCGATCGACAGCAGCACCGCGATCGCGCAGACGCCGATGAGCAGCCGCAGCAGGTCGGAGGGGCGGTGCACCCGGGCGGGGAGCAGCGGCTCGTCCCCGGAGACCCGGTCGGTCAAGGCGGCCTCGGCGGAGGCGAGCGTCGAGCCGGCCAGATGCCCGGTGGTGGACGCCGTGGGGCCGTCGGCACGGGCCGGTCCGGCGGCGGCACGGGGCGACGCGGAGGACTCGGGAGCACCCTGCGGGCGCTCTCCGGCATCGGAGGCGTCCGCCGCCTTCGGTGGCTGCACGCCCTGCTCCTTCGTCGCCTCTGGTTCGTCTTCGTGTTCTGGTATCACCGGTCACCGCCCGCATGATGGTGGCACGGCCCGTAGACGGAGGAGGGCATCAGGGTGCATCGCACGGGCGCGGGAAGCGCAACATACGCTCCTTTGCCCCCACGTGCACGCTGTGTACCCGGGCGGACACCGTTTCGGCCGGGCTGTCGGTGGCGTACGGCAGGATGGGGCGGATGAGCCAGGACCAGACGGACGGGGGCGGCCTCGGCACCGCCCCGCCCGGCGCCGGACCGCCGGACCATCCGGAGCTGCCGGAGTACGCGGAGCGGGTGCTCGACGTGGCCGAGCTGATTCCGCCCGGCCGGGTGATGACGTACGGCGACATCGCGGAGTGGCTGGGCGAGGGCGGCCCCCGGCAGGTCGGCCGGGTGATGGCGCTGTACGGGGCGGCCGTGCCGTGGTGGCGCGTCGTCCGCGCCGACGGCACGCTGCTCCCCGCCCACGAGCTGCGGGCGCTGGACCACTACCGCGCGGAGTCGACTCCGCTGCGCGAGGCGTCCCGCCAGGCGGAGGGCCACCTCCCGCGCATCGACATGCGCCGTGCCCGCTGGGACGGCCGGCAGCCGGGCGGGACCGGTGACTCCGGCGGCACGGGCTCCGGCGGCACGGGCAGGCCCGGCGTCCCGGGCTCCGGCGGTACGAAGGAACGTGGCGCGGGCTCCGCCGGTCCGGGCGGTGCGGGCTCCGCCGGTACGGGCGAGCGTGGCGCGGGCGGTCCGGGCGAGGAAGCTCACACCTGACAGCTTCCGCCATGCGCCCCCGGCAGGAGCGGCCCGACGCGGCCGCCGACGTGACGAGGGACGCAGCGCGGCCGCCGCCTCCCGCGCCGTCGCTGGCGTAGCGTCGTCATCGCGCGGCACGCTCCGCCCCTCTCTCCGGGCTGTTCCGCCTGCCCCGAATCAGTTCCTCATCACCTGTACACCCACCAGGACCGGCGATCCACGTGAGCTCCTCCTCCACCCGGCACAGTCCGCACCGCGAGTCACGGCCGCGGACCACGGCCGCGTACCGACTGGTGCGCACCCCGCCGGGTTCGGTGGATCCCCCTCTCCTGGACGCAGGCCAGCGCGCGGTGGTTGATCACCCCGGCGGCCCGCTGCTGGTCCTCGCCGGTCCGGGCACCGGCAAGACCACCACCCTCGTCGAATCCGTCGCCGCCCGGGTGAACCGCGGCGGCGACCCCGCCCGCATCCTCGTCCTCACCTTCAGCCGCAAGGCCGCCGTCGAACTGCGCGACCGGATGGCGGCCCGTCTCGGGGCGGCCCGGGGCCCGCAGGCCACCACGTTCCACTCGTACTGCTACGCCCTGGTCCGGGCCCATCAGGACGCCGACCTGTTCGCCGATCCGCTGCGCCTGCTGTCCGGGCCCGAACAGGACGTCACCGTCCGCGAACTGCTCGCGGGCCAGCTCGACCTGGAGAAGGAGGGCCTGGCCCGGGTCCGCTGGCCGGACGAACTGCGCGCCTGCCTGACCACGCGCGGCTTCGCCGACGAGGTGCGGGCCGTGCTGGCCCGCAGCCGTGAGCTGGGCCTCGGCCCGGACGCGCTGGCCGACTTCGCCCGCCGCACCGGCCGCCCGGACTGGGGCGCGGCGGCCCAGTTCCTCGCCGAGTACCTCGACATCCTCGACGCCCAGGGCGTCCTCGACTACGCCGAGCTGGTGCACCGCGCGGTCCTGCTCGCCGAGCGCCCCGAGGTCGCGGCGGAGCTGGCCGGCCGGTACGACGCGGTGTACGTCGACGAGTACCAGGACACCGACCCCGCCCAGGTGCGCCTGCTGCACGCGCTGGCCGGAAACCGGGGGCGCGCGCCGGAGCAGACCCGGGGGCGCGGAGAGGAGGCGGGAAGCGGGAGCGCGCCCGGCCAGGGCGCGCGCGCCGGGCGGACGCTGATCGCCTTCGGCGACCCCGACCAGTCGATCTACACGTTCCGCGGCGCCGATGTGAACGGCATCCTGGACTTCCCGGACACCTTCCGCCGGGCCGACGGGCGTCCCGCGCCCGTCGGCGTCCTCACTACCTCACGCCGCTCCGGGGCCGCGCTGCTGGCGGCGACCCGGCTGCTCACCCGCCGGATGCCGCTGAACCGGCTGCCCGCCGACACGGTCCGCGCCCACCGCGAGCCGCACGCCGTCCGGGACGGCGGCCACGTCGAGACGTACACCTACCCGACCGCGTCCACGGAGCTGGAGAACATCGCGGACCTGCTGCGCCGCGCCCACCTGGAGGACGGGGTGCCGTGGCAGGAGATGGCGGTGCTGGTACGGGCCGGAGGCCGCTCCCTGCCCGCCGTCCGCCGCGCCCTCACCTCCGCCGGCGTCCCCCTGGAGGTCGACGGCGACGACCTCCCGCTGCGCCACGAACCGGCCGTCGCCCCGCTGCTGACGGCGCTGCGGGCGGTGGCGACGGCAGCACTGCACCCCCAGCCCCCGGAGGCGGAGGCGTACCCGGAGCGGGACCAGGGCCAGGGCCCGGAGCACCAGGAGGGCCAGGGCCGGGAGCAGCAGCGGGGCCCGGACCCGGAGCAAGACCAAGGCCCGGAGCAGCAGCGGGGCCCGGAGCAGGAGCAGGGCCCGGACCCGCAGCAAGGCCAAGACCAAGACCAAGGCCTGGACCCGGCAGCGGAACTGGACCCGGCGGCGGACCCGGACCCTGATCAGGTCCCTGGCCCGGAGCAAGACCGAGGCCACGGCCCGGACCCGGCGGCGGACCCGGACCAGGAGCAGGGCGCTGAGGCGGACCGGACCGAGGGCGGAGCGGCCCCGGGCGGGACCGGCGGTCCGGGCGGTGCGGAGGCCGGGACGACGTCCTGGCTCGACACCGAGACCGCGCTCACCCTCCTCACCTCCCCGCTCGGCTCCATGGACGCCGCGGACCTGCGCCGCCTCGGCCGCGCCCTGCGCGACGAGGAACGCGCCGCCGGGATACGGATCCCCGCCCCCTCCGACGAGCTGCTGGCCCGCGCCCTCGCCGAGCCCGAACGCCTCGTCACGCACGACCCGGCGTACGCCCACGGGGCGCAGCGACTCGGCGCGCTCCTGCGCAAGGCCCGCGAGCTCCTCGAAGGCGGCGGCACCGCCGAGGAGGCCCTGTGGACCCTGTGGAACGGCACGCCCTGGCCCGGCCGGCTGGAGCGGGCCGCGCTGCGCGGCGGGGCGGGCGGGCGCAACGCCGACCGCGATCTCGACGCGGTGTGCGCCCTGTTCGACACGGCCGCGCGCGCCGAGGAGCGCACCGGCGGCCGCGGGGCCCTCAACTTCCTGGAAGAGGTCGACGCCCAGGACATCGCCGCGGACACCCTCTCCCGGCGGACCGCCCGTCCCGACGCCGTACGCCTGATGACCGCCCACCGCTCCAAGGGCCTGGAATGGCGGCTCGTCGTCGTCGCCGGGGTCCAGGAAGGGCTGTGGCCCGACCTCCGCCGCCGGGGCTCCCTCCTGGAGGCGGACCGCATCGGCCGCGACGGCCTCGCCGAACCCCTCACGCCCGGCGCCCTCCTCGCCGAGGAGCGCCGGCTCTTCTACGTCGCCGCCACCCGCGCCCGCGACCGCCTGATCGTCACCGCAGTGAAGGCCCCCGCCGACGACGGGGACCAGCCGTCCCGCTTCCTCACCGAGCTCGGTGTCGAGCCCCGCGACGTCACCGGCCGCCCGCGCCGCCCCCTCGCCGTCGCCGCGCTCGTCGCCGAACTGCGCGCCACCACCGTCGACCCGGCCGCGTCCGCCGCGCTGCGCGAGGCCGCCGCCGAGCGGCTCGCCCGGCTCGCCGCGCTCACCGACGACGAGGGGCAGCCGCTGGTGCCCGCGGCCCACCCGTACCGCTGGTGGGGCCTGGAGGAGCCGACCCGCTCCGCCGTCCCGCTGCGCGACCGCGACCAGCCCGTCGCCCTCTCCGGCTCCGCCCTGGACCAGCTCGCCAACACCTGCGCCCTCCAGTGGTTCCTGGGCCGCGAGGTGAAGGCCGACGCCCCGGCCACCGCCGCCCAGGGATTCGGCAACGTCGTCCACGTACTCGCCGACGAGGTCGCCTCCGGCCGGACCCCCGCCGACCTGGACGTCCTCATGGAACGCCTGGACTCCGTCTGGAACGGCCTCGCCTTCGACGCCCCGTGGAAGTCCGAGCAGGAGAAGGGCGAGGCCCGCGCCGCCCTGGAACGCTTCCTGCACTGGCACGTCCTGGACCGGGGCGGCCGGACCCCCACCGCGAGTGAGCAGGACTTCGACGTGACGCTGGAGGCGGGGGAGTACGCCGTCCGCATCCGGGGCTCGATGGACCGGGTCGAGCAGGACACCGAGGGCCGGGCGTACGTCGTCGACTTCAAGACCGGCAAGGGCGCGCCGACCAAGGACGAGGTCGCCGCCCACCCCCAGCTCGCCGTCTACCAGCTCGCCGTCCGCGAGGGCGCGGTCGACGAGGCCTTCGGCGGCGACCGCCCCGAACCGGGCGGCGCCGAACTGGTCCAGCTCCGACAGCCCGCCCCCAGGAAGGAGGGCGGCGACGCCTTCCCCAGGGTCCAGGCACAGGAGCCGCTGGCGGGGGAGTGGGTCCTGGACCTCCTCGCCACCGCCGCCGGGAAGGTCCTGGACGAACGGTTCACGCCCACCACCGGGACGCACTGCTCCCACTGCACCTTCCGGGCCTCGTGCAGTGCGCAGCCGGAGGGGCGGCAGGTGGTGGAGTAGCGCCTTCGTCCCCTGCGGCCGGGCTTTCGCGGGCGTGGGCCCGAGGTGTCGGCGGTCCCGGTTACCGTTGTCCGGGTGTCCCCGCGCATCACCGATCCCGAGCAGCTCAAGGAGCTCCTCGGGATTCCGTTCACCCCGGAGCAGACGGCCTGCATCATCGCGCCGCCCGCCCCGCAGGTGATCGTGGCCGGGGCCGGGTCGGGCAAGACCACGGTGATGGCCGCCCGCGTGGTCTGGCTGGTGGGCACCGGACAGGTCGCGCCCGAGCAGGTCCTCGGTCTCACCTTCACCAACAAGGCGGCGGGCGAGCTGGCCGAACGCGTGCGCAAGGCCCTGATCGCCGCCGGGGTCACCGACCCCGACGTCATCGACCCGGACCACCCCCCGGGCGAGCCCACCATCTCCACCTACCACGCCTTCGCCGGCCGCCTCCTCACCGAGCACGGCCTGCGCATCGGCCTGGAGCCCTCCACCCGCCTCCTCGCCGACGCCACGCGTTACCAGCTGGCGGCCAAGGTGCTGCGCGAGGCCCCGGGGCCGTATCCGGCGCTCACGCGCTCTTTCTCCACCCTGGTCAGCGATCTCCTCGCGCTCGACGGGGAGCTGTCCGAACACCTCGTACGGCCGGGGACCCTGGAGACGTACGACACCGGACTGCTGCGCGACCTGGCCGCCGCCAAGCTGAGCAACGCCGATCTGCGCAAGATCCCCGAAGCCGCCGAGGCCCGCCGCTCGCTCCTCGGCCTCACCGAGCGCTACCGGGCCGCCAAGCGCAGCCGCGACCTGCTGGACTTCGGCGACCAGATCGCCCTCTCCGCCGAGCTGGCGCTGACCCGGCCGGAGGTCGGGAGGATCCTGCGCGAGGAGTTCCGGGTCGTCCTCCTCGACGAGTACCAGGACACGTCGGTGGCCCAGCGCCTGCTGCTCTCGGCGCTGTTCGGCAGCGGCGGAACCGGTAGGGACAGCGGCGGAATCGGCAGGGACAGCGGCGGAACCGGTAGGGACAGCGGCGGTGGCACGGAGCCGGGGCCGGCCGCCCGGCCGGCCCCGGGCCGTGCGCCCACGGGTGACGCGGTGACCGGCCACGCCCCTACCGGCCACGCCCCTACCGGTCACGTGCCCACCGGCCACGCCCCCACCGGCCACGCGGTGACCGCCGTCGGTGACCCCTGCCAGGCGATCTACGGCTGGCGCGGCGCGTCCGTCGCCAACCTCGACGACTTCCCCGAGCACTTCCCGCACGCCGACGGCACCCCCGCCACCCGCTACAGCCTCAGCGAGAACCGGCGCAGCGGCGGCCGCCTCCTCCAGCTCGCCAACGGCCTCGCCGAACCGCTGCGCGCGATGCACGAGGGCGTCGAGGCGCTCCGCCCGGCGCCGGGCGCGGAGCGCGACGGCGTGGTCCGGTGCGCCCTGCTGCGCACGCACACCGAGGAGATCGACTGGCTCGCCGACTCCCTCGCCCACCTCGTGCGCACCGGCACCCCGCCCGGCGAGATCGCCGTCCTGTGCCGCACCGCCGGGGACTTTCCCGAGATCCAGGCGGCCCTGGTCGCCCGGGACATCCCCGTCGAGGTCGTCGGCCTCGCCGGACTGCTGCATCTGCCCGAGGTGGCCGACCTGGTCGCCGTCTGCGAGGTGCTCCAGGACCCGGGGGCCAACGCGTCCCTGGTCCGTCTCCTCACCGGCCCGCGCTGGCGCATCGGCCCCCGCGACCTCGCGCTCCTCGGCCGCCGCGCCCGCCTCCTCGTCCACCGGTCGGGCCAGGAGGACGACGCCGACGCGGACCAGCGGCTCGCGGAGGCCGTCGAGGGCACGGACCCGGCGGAGGTGATATCGCTCGCGGACGCCCTGGACACCTTCCTGGTCGCGGGGGACACGGCCGACGACGGGCTGCCGTTCTCCGCCGACGCCCGCGTCCGCTTCGCCCGACTCGCCGGAGAGCTGCGCGACCTGCGCCGCTCGCTCGCGGACCCCCTGATGGACGTCCTGCACCGGGTCCTGGCCACCACCGGCCTGGAGGTCGAGCTGTCCGCGTCCCCGCAGGCACTGGCCGCCCGCCGCCGCGAGACGCTGGCCAACTTCCTGGACATGGCGGCCCGGTTCGCCGCCCTGGACGGCGAGGCGTCGCTGCTCGCCTTCCTGGGCTTCCTGCGGACCGCCGCGCAGTACGAGAAGGGCCTCGACAACGCGCTTCCCGGCGGCGAGAACACCGTCAAGGTCCTCACCGCCCACAAGTCCAAGGGCCTGGAGTGGGACGTCGTCGCCGTCCCCGGCCTGGTCACCGGCCAGTTCCCCAGCAGCCGGTCCCGGGACGCCTGGACCGCCCAGGCCAAGGTGCTCCCGCACGCCCTGCGCGGCGACGCGGCGACGCTCCCCGCCCTGGACACCTATGACGCCCGGGGGATCAAGGCGTTCAAGGAGGAGATGAAGGAGCACCAGCACACGGAGGAGCTGCGCCTCGGCTACGTCACCTTCACCCGCCCCCGCTCCCTGCTCCTCGGCTCCGGTCACTGGTGGGGGCCGTCCCAGAAGCGGACGCGCGGACCGTCCGCCTTCCTGGAGGCGCTGTACGAGCACTGCGCCGCGGGCCACGGCGAGATCGAGGCATGGGCGGACGAGCCCGTCGAGGACGAGGAGAACCCGGCCCTCGCCGAGCACGACGCCGACCTGGCCTGGCCGCTCCCGCTCGACGCCGACGCCCTGGCCCGCCGCCGCGCCGCCCGCGACACGGTGCTGGCGCACCTGGAGCGCATGGCCGGCCAGGGGGAGGACCGGGTGCCGGAGTCCGGGCCCGGCCCCGAGGGCCTGCCGGCGTACGAGCCCTGGCACGACGAGCCCCCTCTCGACGAGCCCTCTCTCGACGAGCCACCGGCCGACGAGGGCTGGGACGGGGACTGGGACACGCTCCCCGCCGAACGCCCCGCGGGACCCGTTCCGGACACAGCCTCGGAGCCCGTACGGGAACGGGCGCCGGCCCCGGGCGCAGCACCGCACATCCCGGCCGCCCGCCACCCGGAGGAGGCCGGCCGGGCCGCGCGCGAACCGCAGAGGGACCCGCAGGAGGACCCGCAGGGGCGGCCGACCCCGGACCACCCGGACGACCCGGACGACCCGCTCACCCCCGAGGAGGCCCGCACCCTCGCCTCCTGGGACCGGGACCTGGACTCCCTCGCCGGAGAGCTGCGCCGTGCCCGCGCCACCGTGCGCGAGGTCCTCGTGCCCGCCGCCCTCTCCGCCACCCAGCTGCTCCGGCTGGCCGAGGACCCCGACGCCTTCGCCCGGGAGCTGGCCCGGCCCATGCCCCGACCGCCGCAGCCCGCCGCCCGCCGGGGCACCCGGTTCCACGCCTGGGTGGAGTCCCGGTACGAGGAGCTGCCGCTGCCCATGCTGGGCCCCGACGAACTGCCCGGCGGCGACGGGAGCGATCCGGAGATCGCCGACGAGCGGGACCTCGCCGAGCTGAAGGAGGCCTTCGAACGCACCGCGTACGCCCGGCGCACGCCGTACCGCGTCGAGACCCCCTTCCAGATCACCCTGGCGGGCCGGGTGATCCGGGGCCGGATCGACGCCGTCTACCGCACGGGCGACACCTACGAGATCGTCGACTGGAAGACCACCCGCCACCGCACCGCCGACCCCCTCCAGCTCGCCGTCTACCGGCTGGCCTGGGCCGAGCTGCACGATCTGCCGCTGGACGCGGTCACCGCCACCTTCCTCTACGTCCGCACGGGCGAGACCGTCCATCCACGGGGACTGCCCGGCCGGGCCGAGCTGGAGCGGATCCTGCTGGAGGAGCCGGACCTCTAGCCGGAGGCCCCAGGGCCGTCCGGCAGGACGCCCCCGGGGCCGGATAGGCTCAAGAACATGAGCGAGACCCCGGACAGCGCCGTCCGTACGTACACCGAACAGCACCGCGCCGCCTTCCTCGACGACCTCGCCGAGTGGCTGCGCATCCCCTCCGTGTCCGCGCAGCCGGAGCACGCCGGGGACGTACGGCGCAGCGCCGAGTGGCTGAACGCCAAGCTCAAGGAGACCGGCTTCCCGGTCACCGAGATCTGGGAGACCCCCGGCGCCCCCGCGGTCTTCGCCGAGTGGCCGAGCGATGACCCCGGCGCCCCGACCGTCCTGGTCTACGGCCACCACGACGTCCAGCCCGCCGCCCGCGAGGACGGCTGGGCGACCGACCCGTTCGAGCCGGTGATCCGGGACGGCCGGATGTACGGACGCGGCGCGGCCGACGACAAGGGCCAGGTGTTCTTCCACACCCTGGGCGTCCGTGCCCACCTCGCCGCGACCGGCCGCACCACCCCCGCCGTCACCCTCAAGCTGCTGATCGAGGGCGAGGAGGAGTCCGGCTCCGCCCACTTCCGCGCCCTGGCCGAGCAGCACGCCGACCGGCTCGCCGCCGACGCGGTGATCGTCTCGGACACCGGCATGTGGGACGAGGACACCCCGACCGTCTGCACCGGCATGCGCGGCCTGGCCGAGTGCGAGATCCGGCTGTCCGGGCCCGCCCAGGACATCCACTCCGGATCGTTCGGCGGCGCCGTCCCCAACCCGGCCACCGAGATCGCCCGGCTGGTCGCCGCCCTTCACGACGAGGACGGAAGGGTCGCCGTCCCCGGCTTCTACGACGGTGTCACCGAGCTCACCGACCGCGAACGGGCGCTCTTCGCCGAACTGCCCTTCGACGAGGCCGCATGGCTGCGCACCGCCAAGTCGGGCGCCGCGTCCGGCGAGGCCGGGTACTCCACGCTGGAGCGCGTCTGGGCCCGCCCGACCGCCGAGGTCAACGGCATCGGCGGCGGCTACCAGGGCGCGGGAAGCAAGACGATCATCCCCTCCTCCGCCCTGGTGAAGATCAGCTTCCGGCTGGTCGACGGCCAGGAACCCGACGACATCGAGAAGGCCGTCCGCGCCTGGGCGGAGTCCCGCGTACCGGCGGGCATCCGGCACACCATCACCTTCCAGCCCGCCACCCGCCCCTGCCTCACCCCGCTGGACCACCCCGCCCTCCAGGCCGTGGCCCGCGCGATGGGCCGGGCCTTCGGACGCGAGATCCTCTTCACCCGCGAAGGAGGCTCCGGACCCGCCGCCGACCTCCGGGACGTGCTCGGCGCCCCCGTCCTCTTCCTCGGCGTCTCCGTACCCTCCGACGGCTGGCACGCCCCCGACGAGAAGGTCGAGCTGGACCTGCTGCTCAAGGGCGTGGAGACGACCGCCCACCTGTGGGGCGAACTGGCCGCGGCGCTCGGCCGATGAACCCCGCCCCACCTCCGTACGACCGAATCCGTACGCCCGATCCACCCAGGGGGAGTAGAAAGCACCTGTGAGCACCTTCGACAACGCCACCGCAGACCGCCCGATCGGCCTCACCGCGCCGAGCGGCATCGACCGCGCGGCTCACCACCGTCTCGACGAAGCGTGGCTGGCCGTGGCGTGGAGTCACCCGACGACCCGCGTGTTCGTCGTCTCCGGCGGGCAGGTGCTGATCGACGACACCCCCGACGGGGGCACCGAGATCGTCATGACCCCGGCCTTCGAGGCCCCGGTCACCGAGACCCACCGGTACTTCCTCGGTACCGACGAGGACGGCGTCAGCTACTTCGCGCTCCAGAAGGACTCGCTGCCCGGCCGCATGGACCAGTCGGCCCGCCCGGCCGGACTCCGCGAAGCGGGTCTGCTCCTCGGCCCCCGGGACGCGGGGCTGATGGTGCACGCCGTCGCCCTGGAGAACTGGCAGCGGCTCCACCGGTTCTGCTCCCGCTGCGGCGAGCGCACCGTCATCGCGGCGGCCGGCCACATCCGCCGCTGCCAGGCCTGCGGGGCCGAGCACTACCCGCGCACCGACCCGGCGGTGATCATGCTGGTCACCGACGACCGGGACCGGGCGCTGCTGGGCCGCCAGGTGCACTGGCCCGAGGGCCGCTTCTCCACGCTCGCCGGATTCGTCGAGCCGGGGGAGTCCATCGAGCAGTCCGTGGCCCGTGAGGTCTACGAGGAGGCCGGGATCACGGTCGGCGAGGTCGAGTACATCGCCAGTCAGCCGTGGCCGTTCCCCTCCAGCCTCATGCTCGGATTCATGGCGCGGGCCACGTCCTTCGACATCCAGGTCGACGGCGAGGAGATCGAGGAGGCCCGCTGGTTCTCCCGCGAGGACCTCACCGCCGCCTTCGAGTCCGGCGAGATCATGCCTCCGTTCGGCATCTCCATCGCGTCCCGTCTGATCGAGCTCTGGTACGGCAAGCCGCTCCCGAAGCCCGGCGCCGTGAACCGGACGACCTGAGGCCGCCCCCCGGACACACGACTGCCCCCGGCGGTGCCGGGGGCAGTCGTACGCGCGACGGACCGTCGCTCGTGCCGGATCAGGCGGCGAGCGCCTGCTTCACCTGGGCGAGCGAGGGGTTCGTCATGACCGACTCGGTGCCCGAGGGGGCCACGATCAGCAGGGTGGGGACCGTCTGGTTTCCGCCATTCGCCTTCTCGACGAACGCGGCCGACTCCGGGTCGTGCTCGATGTTGACCTCGTTGTACGCGATGCCCTCGCGGTCCATCTGGCTCTTCAGCCGACGGCAGTAGCCGCACCAGGTGGTGCTGTACATCGTCACAGTGCCCGCCATGTCGCTGGCGCTCCTTCGTCTCGTCCGTACCGCTGCGCGGCCGGCAGCGTCACATGCGGCCCGGCCGCTCACCGCAGCGCTCCCGCAAGGTTAAGGAACGTACGCGAGGCGACCACCATTCCCGCGACGCCGGCCCGGACCCGCGACCGGCCGCTCCCGCCCGCCCGGGACCGGCGCCGGGGCTGCTCGGGAATGACTCGGCGCCGGGGCTGCGCTGGGACCGGCCGGCCTCCGGGCTGCTTCGGGATCGGCCGACCTCAGGGCTGCTCCGCTGCCGACGGACCTCCGGGCTGCTCCGGGACCGACCGGCACCAGCGCTGCTCCGGCCCCGGCCGGCCTCCGGGCTGCTCCCGGACCGGCCCCGTGCCCGGCCTCGCACCGCCCGCACCGGTACGACGAACAGCTCACGCCTGTGGACAACCGCCGCATCCGCCCCCGGGAACCTGGCAGCATGGCGGGGTGACAGCAGCAACGCACTCCACCCTCTTCCCGCAGGTACCCGAGACCCCGGACGCCGTGCTCGACGGGCTCGACCCCGAGCAGCGCGAGGTGGCGCTCGCCCTGCACGGACCGGTGTGCGTCCTGGCCGGAGCCGGTACGGGCAAGACCCGCGCGATCACCCACCGCATCGCGTACGGGGTGCGGGCGGGCATCCTCCAGCCCGCCACGGTCCTCGCCGTCACGTTCACCAACCGCGCCGCCGGAGAGATGCGCGGCCGCCTCCGCCAGCTCGGCGCGACCGGCGTCCAGGCGCGCACCTTCCACTCCGCCGCGCTCCGGCAGCTCCAGTATTTCTGGCCGAAAGCCGTCGGCGGCGAGCTGCCCCGGCTGCTGGAACGGAAGGTGCAGCTCGTCGCCGAGGCCGCCGCCCGCTGCGAGATCCGGCTCGACCGCACCGAGCTGCGGGACGTCACCAGCGAGATCGAGTGGGCCAAGGTCACCCAGACCGTCCCCGCCGACTACGCGGCGGCCGTCGCCAAGACCCAGCGGGACGCCCCCCGGGACCCGGCGGTGCTCTCCCAGATCTACTCCGCGTACGAACAGCTCAAGCGCGACCGCTCGGTGATCGACTTCGAGGACGTGCTGCTGCTGATGGTCGGCATCCTCCAGGACCGGGGCGACATCGCCGACCACGTGCGCGGCCAGTACCAGCACTTCGTCGTCGACGAGTACCAGGACGTGAGCCCGCTCCAGCAGCGGCTGCTCGACCTCTGGGTCGGCGACCGGGACAATCTCTGCGTCGTCGGCGACGCCAGCCAGACGATCTACTCCTTCACCGGGGCCACCCCCGACCACCTGCTGAACTTCCGCACCCGCCACCCCGGGGCGACGGTCGTCAAGCTGGTCCGGGACTACCGCTCCACCCCCCAGGTCGTCCACCTCGCCAACGGCCTCCTCAGCCAGGCCCACGGGAAGGCCGCCGACCACCGCCTGGAGCTGGTCTCGCAGCGCGACAAGGGACCCGAGCCGGTCTACACGGAGTACGGGGACGAGCCCACCGAGGCCGAGTCGACCGCCCGGCGCATCCGCGACCTCGTCGCCGCGGGCGTACCGGCCGGTGAGATCGCCGTGCTCTACCGGGTCAACTCCCAGTCCGAGGTCTACGAGCAGGCCCTCGCGGACGCCGGGGTCCCCTACCAGCTGCGCGGCGCCGAGCGGTTCTTCGAGCGGGCCGAGGTCCGGGAGGCGGGCACCGCCCTGCGCGGCGCGGCCCGTGCCGGGCGCAACGACTCCCTCCTCGACGGGGCGGAGGACCTGGCCTCCCAGGTGCGGGCGGTGCTCTCCACCAAGGGCTGGACCACGCGCCCGCCCGCCGGATCGGGCTCCGTGCGCGACCGCTGGGAGTCGCTGGCCGCGCTGGTGCGCCTCGCCGAGGACTTCGAGGCCGCGGCCCCGGGGGCGACCCTGACCGACCTGGTCCGGGAGCTCGACGAACGGGCGGCCGCCCAGCACGCCCCGACGGTCCAGGGGGTGACCCTGGCCTCGCTGCACGCCGCCAAGGGCCTCGAATGGGACGCCGTGTTCCTGGTCGGCCTGACCGAGGGCATGATGCCGATCGCCTACGCCAGGACGGACGAGCAGGTCGAGGAGGAGCGCCGCCTGCTGTACGTCGGGATCACCCGCGCCCGCGTCCACCTCTCGCTCTCCTGGGCGCTCTCCCGGTCGCCGGGCGGCCGGGGAGGCCGCAAGCCGACCCGCTTCCTGAACGGGCTGCGGCCGGGCTCGACGGGGTCCGGCGGGCGGGGCGGCGTCGGCGGGGGCGGCGGGATCGACCGGGGCACCGGCCGGGCCGCTGCGATCGGACGGTCCCCGGCCGTCGAGCGCAAGCCGCGGAGCCCGGTGCGCTGCCGGGTCTGCGGCCGGACGCTCACCGACGCGGGCGAGATGAAGCTGATGCGCTGCGTGGAGTGCCCCTCCGACATGGACGAGGCGCTGTACGAGCGGCTCCACGACTGGCGCGCCGGCCAGGCGGCGCTGCTCGGCCAGCCCGACTACTGCGTCTTCACCGAGAAGACCCTCATGGCGATCGCCGAGGCCGTGCCGTCCACCGAGGGCGAGCTGGTCGTCATCGCCGGTGTCGGCAACCGGAAGCTGAGCCGCTTCGGCGCCGATGTTCTGGCTATCTGCGCAGGTGAGACGCTTGATCACGAGCCTGAAGAGGGTGCCGACGGCACCTGAGGAAAACTCGTCCAGAAAATAGTTTGCGCCCGCACCAGTCGTCACCATAGGTTCTTAACCACGGGAACAGCGACTTCTCTGAAGCCCTGGTTCCGTGCTGTACTCAGCTGTACTTATCCGAATACGCAGGACCGGCCCCGGCCGGTCCCATGAGACGCCGAGAGGAGGCGATTGAAGTGATCAGCATCATCGAAACCCAGAAAATGACCGATCTTTCGGTCGTCTCCGCCTGCTCGCTCGATCTCACCCGCTCTGCGGCTGTCTCGCTCCACGCCACCGGTCTGTCCGGCATTTCCGCCGCGCGTCCGCTGTGCCCGGCGAGCCTCCCCGTGACGCGGGAGCGTAATGAGCGACCGATCGAGGCACCGGCGGCAGCAGTAGCGAAGGCAGCACAGGCTCAGGCCTATGCCTTTGCGGCAGCCGGTGCCGGAGTCAAGACGCAGACGCAGATGCAGAACCACACGATGTGGGCCTTCCGTGGGCCTGAACCCTGGAGCGATCCAGCCTGATCCAGCATCAGGCCGGCGCCTTCAGGGCCGCGGAACCCCACTCGGGATCCGCGGCCCTTTTGTTTTGTCCGAACGGACGGAACGGAACGAAGGAGCCTCGGGACAAGCAGGACCTGGTACCAGAAGCCGCCAACCGGCCAACAGGCCGGCACGACCAGACGAGGACACCACCCACCGTGCACACCGAAACGCACGCCCCGTCAGTACCTCTTTCCACCCCGATCGCGCCGCCCGGCTCCACGGAGGACTCCACCTTGACCCCGCTCACCACGCTCACCGCGCTCGACGACGCCATCGAGAACCTCGGTGTGCCCGTCCCGTGCCGCTCCTACGACCCGGAGGTCTTCTTCGCCGAGTCGCCCGCCGACGTCGAGTACGCCAAGTCCCTCTGCCGCACCTGCCCGCTCGTCGAGGCCTGCCTCGCCGGTGCCAAGGACCGCCGCGAGCCGTGGGGTGTCTGGGGCGGCGAGCTCTTCGTCCAGGGTGTCGTCGTGGCCCGCAAGCGTCCGCGTGGCCGTCCGCGCAAGAACCCGGTCGCAGCGTGAACACGGTCTGTGGGGTCCCCGCCCCCGCCCGCAGTCCGCGCTTCGGAACGATCGACCGTCCCTCCACACATGACCCCCGGAATCAGGCACTCATGACCACCCCCACGAAGGAGCCCGTCGGCTCCGCAACCCCCGACGTCACCATCATCGGCGCGAACGACTCGCGCCAGAACAGGACCCGCGAAATGCAACTCATCCCAGAAGCCCTGGCACGTGCGCATATGCACGACCGCCTGCGGGAGGCCCAGGAGGACCGCCAGTCGGTCCGCCTGCTCTCCGCCCGCCGGATGCAGCGCCGGGCGGAGCGCGCCTCGCTGCGCGCCCGCCGCGCGCTGGCCATGGCGGTCATGCACTGACGGACTCGCACGGACCGTCAACGCACTGATCAGCGCAGCCATCACGCCCTGGGGGGCTGTCCGGACACGGGCGGCCCCCCAGGGCGTTCGCGCTGCCGGGCGTCCGGTCGCGGGGATATCGTCAGCAGGTGGACGAACAACCCGAGCCCCCCGAACAGCCCGAGAGGCTGGAACACGCAGAGAAGCCGGAACACGCCGAGGAGCCGGAACACGCCGAGGAGCCGGAGCAGGCCGAACCGCCCGTTGCGGGAGGTGCGGTGTGCGCCCGGTGCGGCACCACCGCCGAAGGCGACACCGTCCCCGTGACCTGGCTCAGCTCCGTGGAGGACGGACGCCGTCTCCACTTCTGCGAGAGCTGCGCCCGCCTGCACATCCGCGCCATCGAGAGCCGCCTCGACTCACTCTGGTGGTGACCGCGGAGATCCCCGGCTGGCCAGGGCCTGTCCGGTGGATCTTGCCCAGGTCCTGATCCGCTGGTCCTGATCCGCCGGGCAGGTCCTATGCCTGAACGGCCTCGCCCTCCGGCTCGCCCGCGTTCTCCGACTTGCCCTCCGGCCCGCCGTCCGCCTCCGGCGCTTCGGCCGCCTCGGCGAGGAATCCCGGCAGCCACTCCTCCAGCTCATCGCGCATCCGCACCGTCGCACCGAGCTGGCACAGAACCCCGATCGTGCTGAGCGTCACGCGGTGGATGAGGACATAGGACGGGGGCAGGTTCAGCTGCCTGCCGAGCTGATGGGCGGGGGAGCGGGGGTCCGCCACCCGGGCCGCCTGGTCGCGGATCCAGCCACGGGTGAAGGCGAACTCCTCCGCCTGCGTGGGCTCGATCAGCGGAAGCAGGTAGTCCAGGACCTCGTCCGAGTCCAGGTCGATGGACTCCTTGACGAAGTTCTCGTCGCACAGCATCTCGTACACACCCGCCGCGTCGCCCGCCAGCGCCATCCTCAGAGAGTCGCCGATGGTGCGCGGCAGCCCACCCGGAAGCCGGTCGACCGTGCCGAAGTCCAGTACGCCCAGCCGCCACGAACCGGCCGGGGCACCCTCTTCCTCCGGATGCCCCGCGTCCTGCGCCGGGGGAAGCAACCGGAAGTTGCCCGGGTGCGGGTCGGCGTGCAGCAGTCCGGTGCGTGCCGGACCGGAGAAGAGGAAGCGGGCCAGCAGCTGACCCGCGCGGTCCCGCTGCTCCGCCGTACCCTCCACGATGACCTCGGACAGCGGGATCCCGTCGATCCACTCCGTCACCAGCACCTGGTCGGCCTGGTGCACCACCTGGGGGATCACCACATCCGGGTCGTCCGCGAACTCCACCGCGTGCTCCCGCTGCGCCTGCGCCTCCAGCTCGTAGTCCAGCTCCTCCGACACCCGGTCGCGCAGCTCCTTGATCAAGGGCTTGACGTCCACCCCCGGGACCAGCGGACCGAGCAGCCGGGCGAAACGACCGAGCTGGGCGAGGTCGGAGAGCAGCGCCTCGCCCGCCCCGGGGTACTGCACCTTCACCGCGACGTCGCGGCCGTCGTGCCACACCGCTCGGTGCACCTGTCCGATCGAGGCGGCGGCCGCGGGAGCGTCCTCGAACTCCAGGAAGCACTCCCGCCAGTCCTCTCCCATCCGCTCGGCGAGCACCCGGTGGACCGTGCGCGCGGGCAGTGGCGGTGCGGCCTCCTGGAGCTTGGTCAGCGCGGCCCGGTAGGGGCCGGCGATCTCCTCGGGGAGCGCCGACTCGAAGACCGAAAGGGCCTGGCCCACCTTCATGGCCCCGCCCTTCAGCTCACCCAGGGTCTTGAACAGCTGGTCCGCCGTCCGCTGCTGCACCTCGCGGGCGACCAGCTCGGCCGACTTGCCGCCGATCCGCTTGCCCAGACCCCAGGTGGCACGGCCGGCGAAGCCGAGCGGAAGCGCGGCCAGCTTGGCCGTACGCGTAACCGCCTTCCGGGGAAGATCAGACATGTGCCCCTCCAGTTCCCAGACTGCCGTGCCGGTCGGGCCTCCGGTGTCACTCCGGCGCCGACGGTCACCCCGCCATTGTGTCCTGCGCCGGAATGCCATTGGAGGGCCGTGTCTCTCCAGCACCCCCGGCCGCTCCGCAGGAGCAGTCCGCATGCGGGCCGATCCGCTCGGAACGCCAGTCCAGCAGCGGCAGAGCGGCCTCCCAGCGGGTGCCGGTACAGGCGGGCAGATCCCCGTCCAGGAACGCCAGAGCATGTGCCGCGGCGAGACCGGCGACCGCCGTCGCGAGCCCCAGATCGCAGGCGGGCACCGTGCCCCGCCGCCCGGAACGCCACTGCGCCAGCATCCGGGGCCACTGCGGATCCCGGTCCGCACGGTTCAGCTCCAGGCACCCCGCGCAGCCCGTGCCGCCGGGCAGGACGAGCGGCCCGACCACCCCGGTGGCCTCGATCACTCCCGCGTAGAGATGAGGAGTGCCCGACGCGATCCAGGGGCCCGCGGTGTCCGTGACGGGTGCGTACACCGCGAGGCCGTCCCGGGGAGCGACGACGATCAGGGACAGGCCGGGCTCTCCGGCGCTCTCCACCGGGCCGGGACCGGGTGCCGAGCGGCGGACGAGCCGACGGGCAGCCACATCGCGCCGCTCTCCCACGGACGCCGGAGACAGGCCACCGGGCGCCACGTCCCAGGGCTCGGTCCGGCCCCCGTCGAGCACCTGCACATGCCCCACTCCCGCACCGGAGAGCACGGAGGCGACGGACGCCCCGACCCGCCCCGCACCCCGCACCTGGACCCGCATCGCCCGACGGGCCTCCATCCGGCGCAGCCCGCCGCCCGGCTCGGGCCGTACGACCGACAGCGAAGCCACGTCGGGACGCCGACGGTCCATCACGTCGGCCCGGCGGCGCAGCACATCGGCTTCCGGACCGGCCGGCCTCGGGTCGTCGAGGAGGCCGGCCTCCGTCAACCGGGCCAGCAGAACGTCCACATGATGCTCCGACAGGTCCAGGGAGCGCGCCTCCTCGTACAGCAGAGGCAGTCCGCGCGTGCCGTCGAGCAGTTCGAGAAAGCTCCCTGTGGCGATGTCCACCGGCCCGAGCGTCACGGCGTGCGCGGGGGTCACACCGAACTGCACGGTGTTCCGCCCGCGCCAGGCGCGACGCAGCGCGGGCTTCAGCATCGGATACATGACTTCTCCCCCCGGGAAACGCCACGGGCACGGGTGCGCCCGTGGGCCTGCTGATCCGCGGAATTCCGTATCGCTGGATCTCCGGATCTCTGGATCTCTGGATCTCCGGAACTTTCCGCTCTTTCCGCAGGACCACCGCCAGCATGCGGGCCCTCCGCGAACCGTGCGCGGAGTTGTCCACAGGTGCGGGCTGTTCATCGGGTAATCCGGTGATGGCGGTCGGCCGTTCCCGGGGCGGGACTTCCCGCCCGGACAGCGGGTAACGTCGTGGCGTGCCCACCGATCCCTCGTACGGCTCCGCCGGGGAGACCCCCGCGCGCAGCGCCGGAAGCCATCAGAGCAGCGCGGCAGCCCATCCGGCCCGCGCCGCGGCGACGAGCGCGGTCGAGGTCCGCCGGAGCACCCGGCGCAGGAAGTCGGTCTCCGCCTACCGTGAGGGCGACCGGACGATCGTGCTCATCCCCGCCCGGATGTCGCAGGCGGAGGAGCGGCGCTGGGTGGGCGTGATGCTGGACAGGCTCGCCGCCCAGGAGAGCAAGCGCCACCTGGGCGATGCGGAGCTCACCGAGCGTGCCGACCGGCTGTCCGCCCAGTATCTCGACGGCCGGGCCAGGCCCGACTCGGTGCGCTGGGTGACCAACCAGAACACCCGCTGGGGCTCGTGCACTCCCGCCGAGGGCAGCATCAGGCTCTCGCACCGGCTGCAGGGCATGCCGGAGTACGTCGTCGACTACGTGCTCCTGCACGAACTGGCGCATCTGCTCGTTCCCGGACACGGCCCGGGGTTCTGGCGGCTGCTGGAGGCGTATCCGCGCACCGAGCGCGCCCGGGGGTTCCTGGAGGGGGTCGTGGCGGCCGATCGGCTGCCGCAGCTGCCCGCCGCCCGCGAGGAGTGAGCCGGGGTCGTCCGCGTTCGCCGATTCTGTACCGGGTGTGTACCGGCTTGGTCCGTTGTCGCCGTTTGCGGTTAGCCTGACGCGACGCATTCACCTTCGGGATGGGGGACGGTCGTTACGCATGGCCAGGGAATTCCAACGCGGCCACAAGGCCAGGATCAGTGATCTCACGGCAGGGACAGACCTGTACGTAGGCGTACAGATCGCCGCACCGGGGCTGACCTTCGACATCAGCTGCTTCGGCCTCGACGCCGACGAGCAGCTCTCCGACGACCGGTACTTCATCTTCTTCAACCAGCCGAAATCGCCCGAGGAGTCCATCCAGCTCCTGGGGGCGCAGTCCGGTGACACCGAGTCCTTCCGCGTCACGCTCGACCGCATCCCGGCAGCCGTCCAGAAGCTCTCCTTCACCGCGACGCTCGACGGCGCGGGGCAGATGTCCCAGATCGGCCCGGGGTACATCCGGATCGTCGCGGGTGGCGAGGAAGTGGTGCGGTACTCCTTCACCGGATCGGAGTTCACCACCGAGCGCGCGGTGATGCTGGGCGACTTCTACCTGAAGGACGTCTGGCGGTTCGCCGCCGTCGGGCAGGGCTTCGACGGTGGTCTGGAAGCGCTCCTGAAGAACTTCGGCGGCGAGGTCGCCGAGGAAGAGGCGCCGCCCGCCCCGCCGGCCGCCGCCCCGGGCTTCGCCCCGCCGGCCCAGGCCGCCGCGCCCCGGCCTTCGGCGTGCCCGCCGCCCCGTCCGCCCCAGGCCCCGCAGCCCGCACCGGCCTTCGGCGCCCCGTCCGCACCCACGCCACCGCCCGCGCCGCAGCAGCCGGTGCACGCGGCACCGACGATCGCCGCCCCGCTGGCGCCTCCCGCCCCGCAGCCCCCCGCACCTCCGCAAGCGCCCCAGGCCCCGTCCCCGTACGGTCAGCCCCAGCCGCAGTTCGGCCAGGTTCCGGGACAGGCCGCCCCGCCGCCCACCGCTCCTTTCGGCCAGTCGGCCCCCGCTCCCTACGGTCAGCCCGCTCCGGCCCCGTACGGCCAGCAGCCCCCCGGCGTCCCGCAGGGCGTCCCCGCCGCGGGCGCGGGTCTCCAGGCGGCCCTGCAGCCGTACAAGGAGGCCGCGACCGGGCAGCGCTGGACCCCGCAGAACCAGCAGCTCATGCGGGTCGACCTGACCATGGGCGGAGCCGGTGTCCTGGCCCGCCAGGGCAGCATGGTGATGTACCAGGGCAAGGTGGACTTCGGCTACAAGGGCGCCGGGTTCGTCGGCCGCGCCGTGGGCAACGCCACCGGCCAGGAGATGCAGCTGATGCGCTGCACCGGCCGCGGCCAGGTCTTCCTCGCCGAGGAAGGCTCCCACCTGCACCCGATCGAGCTCCAGGGCGACGGCATCTGCGTCTCCGCCGAGAACGTCCTCGCCTTCGACGAGTCCCTCCAGTACGAGGTGCGCAGGGTCGAGGGCCACGGCATCCCCGGCGGCGCGCTGTTCACCATGCTGTTCCAGGGCTCCGGCACCGTGGTCGTGAAGACCCACGGCACCCCGGTCGTCCTGCCGGTCACGCCCACCACCTTCGCCGACTGCAACGCGGTGGTCGCCTGGTCGGCCGCCTCCCAGGTGATCGTCTCCAGCCAGGTCCGGCTGCGCCGCAACGCCTACCCGGGACACAGCGGCGAGACCGTGAACCTCCAGTTCCGGGGAGCCCCCGGCAACTTCATCGTCGTCCAGCCCTACGAGGTCTGAGGGAGCCCGTCATGAACCAGCAACTCGCGGGCTTCGCCCCGACCCCCGTCACGGCCCGGATGGAGAACCACGGTTCGGCCATGCTCAAGGTCGCCATGGCTTCCGGGCAGGACCTCTACGCGCGGACCGGCTCGATGGTGGCGTACGAAGGGTTCATCCAGTACGAGCCCAACCCGCCCGCCGCCCGGCAGATCGCCTCCCAGTGGATCACCGGCGAGGGCGCTCCCGTCATGAAGTGCTCCGGCGACGGGCTGCTCTACCTCGCCGACTACGGCGCCGACGTCGTCGTCCTCAACCTGAACAACGAGTCCATCTCGGTCAACGGCACCAACCTCCTCGCCTTCGACGCCCACCTCACCTGGGGCGTCGAGAAGGTCAAGGGGATGGCCAAGTTCGCCGGACAGGGGCTGTGGAACGTCGCCGTCCAGGGCACCGGATGGGTTGCCATCACCTCCCGGGGCACCCCGATCGTCGTCGACTGCGGACGCGGCGAGGACGAGACGTACGTGGACCCGGACGCCCTCGTCGCCTGGTCCACGAACCTCAAGGTCAAGGGGAAGCGCAGCTTCAAGGCCGGGTCACTGATCGGCCGCGGCAGCGGCGAGGCGTACCAGATGGCCTTCTCCGGGGAGGGCATCGTCGTCGTCCAGCCGAGCGAGGACAGCACGGACCGCCTGCGGATCCGGAACTGACGGGGAGGGGGAGCACATCATGCAGAGTCCGCTTTTCAGCCACACCGAGCAGCAGACCCAGGACCGGTACGCGATCCAGAACCCGCAGCTCCTGCGGGTCTCGCTGACCGGCCACGACGACGTCCTCGCCCGCAAGGGCGCGATGGTCGCCTACCAGGGCCTGATGGACTTCGACGGGGAATACCGGTCCAGGAGCCAGCACAGCGCCCGCGTGCGCACCGGCGAGGGCCTGGACCTGATGCGCGTGTCCGGCCAGGGAACCGTCTACCTCGCCAACCTCGCGCAGTACATCCATGTCGTGGACGTCGACCGCGAAGGGCTGACCGTGGACAGCTCGTACGTCCTCGCGCTCGACTCCTCGCTGCACACCGAGGTCATCGCGGTCGACAGCCAGTACGGCATCTCCGGCAGCGGGAAGTACCAGCTCAACATCTCCGGCTCGGGCAAGGTCGCCCTGATGACCTCGGGCCAGCCGCTGATGATGCAGGTCACGCCGGAGAAGTACGTCAACGTCGACGCGGACGCCATCGTCGCCTGGTCCAGCTCCCTGCGCGTGCAGATGCAGGCCCAGACCCACTCCTCCGGCGTCTTCCGGCGTCGTGGCAACACCGGCGAGGGCTGGGAGCTGAGCTTCCTCGGCCAGGGCTTCGCACTGGTCCAGCCGAGCGAGGTCATGCCCCCGCAGAACGCCCAGATCGGCCAGGGCGCCCGCGCCCAGTTCGGCATGGGCCAGCAGGGCTCCCACGGTCAGAACCAGAACAACGCCTGGAACTGACCGGCGCCCGCGGGACACCGCAGCACAGGGCACAGCGGTAAGGGGCGGCCTCCCGAGAGGCCGCCCCTTACCGCTGTCGACCGCGGTCCGCCGCTACAGCCGGGACCGCGTCGCCTCCAGCAACCGGACGACGGAGGTGTCGGCCACGGCGGGCACGTCCTCGTAGCGGAACCAGCGCAGCTCCAGGGACTCCTCGCTGATCCGCTCCGCCGCCCCGGCCGGGGCCAGAGCGGCGTACTGCACATCGAAGTGCCAGTTGCAGGGGGACGGGATCGGGTGCCGGTCCAGCCGGACCGGTCCGCCCGACAGCAGGGTGAGCCCCGTGACGCCGGACTCCTCCGTCGCCTCCCGGAGCGCCGCGGCCTCCAGGGTGGCGTCCTGCGGCTCGCAGTGGCCGCCCATCTGGAGCCACATCCGGAGCTTGCGGTGCAGGGTCAGCAGAACCCTGTCCCGCTGCGGGTCGATCACCAGGGCGCTGGCCGTCAGATGCCCGGCCTCGCACGCCTTCCACATGCTGTCGTCGTGGAGCGCCAAGTGGTCCAGATACGCCTGACGCAGCTGAGCCTGTTCACCGCGCGTGCCGTCGTACTCCTCGGGGGCGTACCCCTTCAGGACGAGGGCGGCGTCGTCGTGCAGGGTCACCGGTCGCGGCCGTCCTTGCCGTCCTCGTCGTCGCCCTTGCTCCCGTCCTGGTCACCGGCGCCCGCCTCGGGCGCCTTCGGCGTGCCGGAGCCCTTCGCCGCCTCCCCGAGCATCTTGTCCAGCTCGGAGAAGTCGGCCTGCTCGTGGTGGACGAAGCCGTCCGGGTCGTCCAGGTCGTGGGCGGTCGGCAGCATGTCCGGGTGCTCCCAGAGAGCGTCCCGCCCCTCCAGACCCCGGGCGTCGGTGAGCGAGGCCCACAGACGCGCGGCGTCCCGCAGCCGGCGGGGGCGCAGCTGGAGACCGATGAGCGTGGCGAATGTCTGCTCGGCCGGCCCACCGGACGCCCGCCGCCTGCGCATCGTCTCGCGCAGCGCGTCGGACGAGGTCAGCCGGGACTTCGCGGCCTCGTGGACCACCGCGTCCACCCAGCCCTCCACCAGGGCCAGAGCCGTCTCCAGCCGGGCCAGGGACGCCTTCTGCTCGGGCGTGTCCTCCGGCTGGAACATGCCCTGCTGCAGGGCGTCCTGCAACTGCTCCGGCTGCGAGGGGTCGAACTGGCCGACGACGTCCTCCAGCTTGCTGGTGTCGACCTTGATGCCGCGCGCATACGCCTCGACGGCACCGAACAGGTGCGAGCGCAGCCACGGCACATGGGCGAAGAGCCGCTGGTGAGCGGCCTCGCGCAGGGCCAGATACAGCCGGACCTCGTCCTGCGGGACGCTGAGGTCCTTGCCGAACCGCTCCACGTTCAGCGGGAGGAGCGCGGCCTTGCCCGCCGGGCCGAGCGGCAGCCCGATGTCGGTGGAACCGACCACCTCACCGGCCAGCGTGCCCACGGCCTGCCCGATCTGCTGGCCGAACATGGCGCCGCCCATCGACCGCATCATGCCGATCAGCGGGCCCGCCATGGCCTGCATCTCCTCGGGCAGCACGTCGCCCATCGCCAGGCCCACGCGCTCGGCCACCGGGTCGACGAGCTGTTGCCAGGCCGGCAGCGACGCCTCGACCCACTCCGCGCGGCTCCACGCCACGGTCGAGACCGAACCGGACGGCATCGACGTCACACCGTCCAGCCAGAGGTCCGCCAGCCGCAGCGCCTCGTCGACCGCCGTGCGCTCCGACGGGCCGACGCTGGCGTCCTTGGAACCGTCCGGGGCGCCCTGCGACACCGTCTGGCGGGCGATCTGCTTGGCCATGTCCCAGTTCACGGGACCGCCCTCGTAGCTCAGCATCTGGCCGAGCTGCTGGAAGGCCGCGCCGAGGTCGTTCGGATTCATCGAGCCGAACATTGCGGCGAACGGGTTGTCCCCGCCCGCGCCCGGCCCGAAGCCGAACGGATTACCCGGCCCGCCCGCGCTCTGCCCACCCTCGGTGGGGTCCTTCTTCTTGCCCTCGTCGCCGTTCTCCGGCTCCTCCGGCGGAAGGCCGAATCCGAATGGGGTGTCACTCACGGGTTTCCTCGGCTCGTAGGGCCGTCGGCTCGAACCGACGGCGACTGCCCGACATCACCATCCAGCGTAGACACCACGCCCGCTTCGGGCCTCAGTGCTCCGCCGACTCCCGGCCTGCGGCAGGATGGACGCCACCTGGTACGTACGCGTCATTCGGGTACGTACTGAAGACAACCGCTGGAGACGCCCGGTGAGTTCCCCAGATCCGCAGGTTCGCGCAGCGCGAAACCCGACCGACCCCGTACCCGAGAGCACATCCGAAGAGAAACGCCCCAGGTCCCCCGGAAACCGGGGCCCCGTCGTCGCGGTCACCGGCGCCGCCACCGGCATCGGCGAGCTGCTGACGGCCCACCTCGCCGCGTCCGACGCGATCAAGCAGGTCATCGCGATCGACGAGCGGCGCGGTGAGGCCTCCGAGGCGACCTGGCACATCCTGGACGTACGGGATCCGGCGATCGCCGAGAAGCTGCGCGGCGCCGACGTCGTCGTGCACCTCGCGCTCGACCTCGACCTGGAGACCGACCCCGCCGCCCGTACCGCCTACAACGTGCGCGGCACGCAGACCGTGCTCACCGCCGCGGCCGCCGTCGGGGTCCACCGGGTCGTGCTGTGCACCTCGGCGATGGTCTACGGGGCCCTCGCCGACAACGACGTGCCGCTCTCCGAGGACGCGGAGCTGCGCGCCACCGCCGAGGCCACCGGTGTCGGCGACCTCCTGGAGATCGAACGGCTCGGCCGCCGGGCCCCGCGCGCCCACCCCGGGCTCAACGTCACCGTCGTGCGGCCCACCGTCCTGGTCGGCGGCACCGACACCGCCCTGACCCGCTACTTCGAGTCCCCGCGCCTCCTGGTCGTCGCCGGATCACGCCCCACCTGGCAGTTCTGCCACGTCGAGGACCTGGTGACGGCGCTGGAGTACGCCGCTCTGGAGAAGATCGACGGCGAGTTCGCCGTCGGCTGCGACGGCTGGCTGGAGCAGGAGGAGGTCGAGGAGCTCAGCGGCGTACGCCGGATGGAGCTGCCCTCCGCCGTCGCGCTGGGCGCCGCCGCCCGGCTGCACCGGATCGGCCTCACCCCGTCCCCGGCGGGCGACCTGGCGTACACGATGCACCCCTGGGTGGTCAGCGTCAGCCGGCTGCACGACGCGGGATGGCGGCCGAAGTGGACCAACGAGGAGGTGCTCGGCGCCCTCCTCGAAGAGGTCGAGGGCCGCCACACGCTCGCCGGGCGCCGTCTCGGCCGCAAGGACGCCACCGCCGCCGGAGCCGCCGGAGCCACGGTCGCCCTGCTCGGCGCCGCCGCCGTGGTCCGCCGCGCCCGCAAGGCCCGCCGCCGGATCTGACCGGCCGCCGCGCCCGCGGGCCCTGTAGGAGGCTCCAAACCGGACGGCCGGCCGCCGGTAGAAGAGGCAATTCCGGGATGTCCGGCCCGTACGGCACGATGGGAGCATGGCACCCACCCACGACCACCCCGGCGAGTACGCGGCGGCCGAGCCCCTCCGACTGCTGGCGATCCGGGACACCCCGCTCTCCGTCGACGAGGTCTTCCGCGCCGTCGGGGACGACGCGGCGGGCGGCATCGCGCTCTTCGTCGGCACCGTGCGCAACCACGACGCGGGACAGGACGTCGGCGCGCTGGGCTATTCCTGCCATCCCTCGGCCGAGGACGAGCTGCGCCGGGTGGCGGAGAAGGTCGTCGCCGACTTCCCCGTCCGTGCCCTGGCGGCGGTCCACCGAGTGGGTGAACTGGAGGTGGGCGATCTGGCCGTGGTCGTCGCGGTCGCCTGTCCGCACCGAGCCGAGGCGTTCGAGGCCTGCCGCAAGCTCATCGACGACCTCAAGCACGAGGTTCCGATCTGGAAGCACCAGCGTTTCTCGGACGGCACGGAGGAGTGGGTCGGAGCCTGCTGAGCGCAAACCGTACCGGGGCGCATCAGCCCCGATTTGCGTAACCGCACCCCCGCCATGAGCGTTGGTCTTCCGGATCGTTAATCTGCTGATCGGGCATCCGGTCGCTCATGGGGTAGGGAGGTCGTGATGGCGGCACTCACGTGGCTGTTGATTCCAGTTATCGCTGCTGTCGGTGGTGCGATATGGGCGAGTTGGGCTGCCCGCAACCGCACGACCGGCGATGTCACCGAACTCGCCGGGTACGCCAGGTTCCGTGACGCGATGGAGAAATCGCACTCCGGTTCCGAGGCTCTCTGAGACCGACGCACGCCGCGTGACCGCCTTCCGCCGCGTTCCGGTCGCCTCGTACGGACCGGCCCCGGCGGTGCACTGACAGGCCCTTCCCGTACTGTCGTTCCATGCCACGCCGCACCGCGACGATGCTCGCCTCCACTCTCGTCCTCATCGCGCTGCTCTGCGCAGGCGTGCTGATCAAAGTGCCGTACTCGGAGATGTCCCCCGGACCGACGGTCAACACGCTGGGCGAGGCGCGTGGCGAACCCGTCCTGCAGATCTCCGGCCGCAAGACGTACCCGGCATCCGGCCATCTCAACATGACCACCGTCCGCGTCACCGGGGCGGACTACCGGATGAACGTCTTCGAGGCCGTCTACGGCTGGCTCGCCCACGACAGCGTCGTGGTGCCGCACGACACGCTCTACCCGGACGGCAAGACCGAGGAGGAGTCCACCCAGGAGAACGCCGAGGAGTTCAGCCAGTCCCAGGAGAGCGCCAAGGTGGCCGCTCTGAAGGAACTGGGCATCCCGGTCTCCACGCAGGTCGTGGTCTCCTCGGTGATCAAGGACAGCCCCTCCGAGGACAAGCTGCACGCGGGCGACGTGATCAAGGCAGTCGACGGCACGGTGGTCAAGGAGCCCGGGGACGTCGCGAAGCTCGTCACCGAACACCGCCCCGGTGAGAACGTCACCCTCACCATCGTCCCGGCCGAGGACGCCGCCGCGGCCGAGAAGGCCGGCCGCGCCCCCGAGGGCGGCGAGGAGGTCACGATCCGGACCGCGAAGGCTCCGTCCGCCGAGGGCGACGGCGAGGGGGACGGGAAGGGCCGGGCGATCATCGGGATCAGGGCCGGGACGGACCACACGTTCCCGTTCGAGATCGACATCAAGCTCGCGGACGTCGGCGGGCCCAGTGCCGGGCTGATGTTCTCCCTCGGCATCATCGACAAGCTCACCCCGGGCGATCTGACCGGCGGCACGTTCGTCGCGGGCACCGGCACCATCGACGACGCGGGAACCGTCGGCCCGATCGGCGGCATCACCATGAAGCTGGTCGGCGCCCGCAACGCCGGCGCCCGCTACTTCCTCACGCCCGACGACAACTGCGCCTCGGCCGCCGCCGACACACCGGACGGGCTCACCCTCGTCCGGGTCAAGACCATCGAGGACGCCACGAAGTCGCTGGAGCAGATCAAGGCGGGGAAGACCGCGGGCCTGCCGAGCTGTTCGACCGGCTGACGACCCCCCGGCCGGTCCGGCGTACGGTTCCGGGCCGGCGGCCGTGCCGCCCGGGGACCCGTACGACGGCCCCGGGCAGCGGCCGGATCAGGACTCGAACGTCGCCGCGAGCGCCTCGGCGAGTCCGGGCACCAGGCCCGCACCGGTCAGCACCTCGGTCGGGGAGTCCTTCTCCCGCAGCCGTACGGCGGACTCGCGCGCCCCGTCCCGCAGGACGGCCACGGTCATCCGCACCTCCTGACGGTCGGGGTGCTTCGCCACCCACGCGGTCAGCTGCTCGTCGCTGAGCTTCTCCGGTACGGAGGCCTCGGCGGACGGCGGCAGCATCAGCCGCTCCACCGTCATGGCGCAGCCGACCACGGCGTCGGGCCAGGCGATCGTGGCGAGGAACTCGTCGAGAGCGGCACCCGGCGGCAGCTCGTCCTGCTCGATCGGGGTGAGTGCGGCGACGGAGGAATTCGGGTCCTCCAGGCCCAGCTGAGCGGCGAGTCCGGGCTCCTGGGTGCGGAGCCGGTCGGTGTCGACCAGGGCGAACAGCCGGGCGGGCTGGTCCCAGCCGAGGTTGGAGGCATAGGCGTCGATTTCGAGGACGGCGACGGTCAGCGGGCTCGCGGCCATCGGGGGTCCTGCGGGGGAAACGTTGGGCATGGGCAATATCCTGCCTCCTTCCGCCCCGGGAACGGGAACTAGGTAAAGCCTCAGTAAGTTGCATAGGTGGGCTCTAGGATCGCTGGGCCTGTTCACACGACCGCGAACTTCGAGGTGCGCACGTTGGCTTTCCAGATGCCGGACCGCGGCGGAGGCCCGACCGGGCCACGGATCAGAGTCGGCCGCCCGTCCCGGCGCGCCCGTACCCTGCTCATGACTTTGGGTGTCCTGGCGGTTCTCGCCATGGCCTTCGTCATGTTCGCGGGGTTCTGGACGGACTGGCTCTGGTACAGGTCGGTCGCGTATTCATCCGTCTTCACCACCACCCTGTGGACCAAGATCGGGCTGTTCCTCGTCTTCGGACTGCTGATGGCACTGGCCATCGGTGTGAACATCTGGCTTGCGCACCGGCTCCGGCCGCCGCTGAGCGCGATGTCGCTGGAGCAGCAGAGCCTGGACCGCTACCGCATGAGCATCGCCCCCTACAAGAAGTGGGTGCTGCTCGCCGTCACGGCGCTCGTCGGACTGATCGCCGGAGCCTCCGCCTCCGGCCAGTGGCGCACGTGGCTGATGTATGTGAACGGCGTGGCGTTCGGGCAGAAGGACCCCCAGTTCCAGCTGGACGTCTCCTTCTACGCCTTCGACCTGCCGTGGTACCGCTTCATGCTGGGCTTCGGCTTCGCGGCGACCGTGCTCTCGCTGATCGCCGCGGCGCTGACCCACTACCTGTACGGCGGGCTGCGCATCACCAGCCCCGGCGCGCGGGCCACCGGGGCGGCCACCGGCCACCTCTCGGTCCTCCTCGGCGTCTTCGTCTCCCTGAAGGCCGTGGCGTACTGGCTCGACCGGTACGGGCTGGCGGTGAAGTCCAGTGACTTCAAGGCCACCGAGAACTGGACCGGTCTGCGATTCGTCGACGCCAACGCCTACCTCCCGGCGAAGACCATCCTGTTCTGCATCGCCGCGATCTGCGCGGTGCTGTTCTTCGCGACGCTGTGGCGCCGCACCTGGCAGCTCCCGGTCATCGGCTTCGGCCTGATGGTGCTCTCGGCGATCCTGATCGGCGGGCTCTACCCGGCGATCGTGCAGAAGTTCCAGGTCCAGCCGAACGAGCAGGCCAAGGAAGCGCCGTTCATCCAGAAGAACATCGACGCCACCCGCGACGCGTACGGCATCGACGACGCCGAGGTGGACGACTACGAGGGCCAGGCGGCCACGGCGGACGACGGCAAGCTGCGGGCCGCGGCCAACACCGCCGCCAGCTACCGCGTGATGGACCCCAACGTCGTCTCCCCGGCCTTCCAGCAGCTCCAGCAGCGCAGGAACTACTACCAGTTCCCGAAGACGCTGGACGTCGACCGCTACAAGGACAAGGACGGCAAGGAGCAGGACACGATCATCGGTCTGCGTGAGCTGAACATCCAGGGCCTGCCCAAGCGGAACTGGATCAACGACCACTTCACGTACACCCACGGCTACGGCGCCATCGCGGCCCGCGGCACGACCACCGGCACCAACCCGACCGGGTCCCCGGACTTCACCGAGTCCGGTCTGCCCTCCACCGGTGAGTTCGGGAAGTACGAGCAGCGCGTCTACTACGGCGAGAAGACCGAGCAGTACTCCATCGTCGGCGGGCCCCAGAAGGAGCTCGACTACGAGGAGGACGGCGAGAAGACCACCAGCTACAAGGGCGACAGCGGGGTCAGTCTCTCCAACTCCTTCAACCGTGCCGCCTACGCGGTCACCTTCAGCGAGCCGCAGATCATGTACTCGGGAGCCATCGGTGAGGGCTCGCGGATCCTGTACAACCGCACGCCGAAGGAGCGCGTCGAGGCCGTCGCCCCGTGGCTGACCATCGACGGTGACGCCTATCCGGCGGTCGTCGACGGCCGGATCAAGTGGATCGTCGACGCGTACACCACGACCAACGGCTACCCCTACGCGTCCCGGACGACGCTCGGCGACACCACGGCCGACTCGCTGACCACCAACCAGCGCGCGGTCGTCGCCCAGCAGAACCAGGTCAACTACATCCGCAACTCGGTGAAGGCCACCGTCGACGCGTACGACGGCAAGGTCAAGCTCTACGAGTGGGACACCAAGGACCCGGTCCTGAAGACCTGGCGCAAGGCGTTCCCGGGGACGGTCGAGCCGCGCGGCGACATCCCGCAGGAGCTGATGGAGCACCTGCGCTATCCGCAGGACCTGTTCAAGGTCCAGCGCGAGCTGCTGACCCGCTACCACGTCGAGGACCCCGCGCAGTTCTACAGCGGCTCCGACGCGTGGCAGGTGCCGGACGACCCGACCAACAAGGAGCCGGGTTCGGTCCCGCCGTACTACCTGAGCATGAAGATGCCGGGTCAGGACGAGCAGGAGTTCTCGCTGACCACCACCTTCACGCCGAGAGGACGCCCCAACCTGGGTGCCTTCATGGCGGTGAACGCGGACGCGGCCAGCAAGGACTACGGCACCATGCGGCTGATGCGGGTCACCTCCACGGTCAAGGGCCCCGGCCAGGTACAGAGTGAGCTCAACGGCAACGACGACGTCGCCGAGTTCGTGAGGAACCTCAAGGGCACCGACTCGGACATCGAGTACGGAAACCTGCTCACGGTTCCGCTGGAGGGCGGCTTCCTCTACATCGAGCCGGTGTACACGCGCGGTGGCAACCAGAACTACCCGCTGCTGCGCAAGGTGGCCGCCTCGTACGGTTCGAAGATCGTCTTCGAGAACAACCTCAAGGACGCGCTCAACGCGGTCTTCGGCGTCGAGGACGACGGATCCACGACACCGCCGGACACCCAGGAACCGCCGGGTGAGACCGACGAGCCCCCGGCCACCGGCAGCGCCGCCCTCAAGAAGGCCATCGCGGACGCCCAGAAGGCGTACTCCGACGGCGAGAAGGCACTGCAGGAGCAGGACTGGCCGGCGTACGGCAAGGCCCAGGAGGCCCTCCAGGACGCCCTGGAGCGAGCCGCCGCCGCGGAGCCCAAGGCGGGCAGCGAGGGCGAGAAGGCCGACGGCGCCGAGAAGCCCGAGGGCGGGGCGAAGCCGGAAGGCGAGGCCGGGCCGGAGGGTGACGCCGAACCGGACAGCTCGGCCGAGCAGGCCTCCGACCAGGGCAGCTGAGTAAGGTCCACCCCGCGTCGTGGTAAGGTTTGAACACAACGACGCGGGGTGGAGCAGCTCGGTAGCTCGCTGGGCTCATAACCCAGAGGTCGCAGGTTCAAATCCTGTCCCCGCTACTGAAAGATGAAGGCCCGGATTCCCTTGGGATCCGGGCCTTCGTCGTGTTCGGTGCGGATGCGGGCCGTGTCGGTCCCCGGCTGGGGGTGTGAAGTGCGGTTCGCTGAGCAGCAGTTGCCTCCAGGCGTGTTTGACTTGTCTCCCTGTGGGCATGTCGACAAAACGCTGTAGTGACCTCACTGGCCGCGATATACCAGGTGTACGCGGGTTACAGGTGGTGCGACGATGGTATTTATGGGGGACAGGGCAACTCTGTTGGAGACAGGGCGGTTTGTGCAGCAGCACGGCCAAGATACGGAAAGCGCGGTAGACGCGGCTTTCGCCGCTGCCATCGCCGGGGCCGGCGCACCGGTCCAGCGCACCGGTGCCATCGACGCGAGCGCTGCCCCCGGGGCGAGCGCCGCCACCCCCGCCCCGCCCGACGAGGACACCACGGACGCGGTCGACGCCGCGGACAGCGCCGAGAGCGAAGCGCGCCACCGCCGTGCCGCCGACGAGGGCGACACCGCGTCCATGAGCGTCCTCGGCGCGCTGCTGCTGCGCCGCGGGGAACTGGACGGCGCCGAGCGGTATCTGCGTGCCGCCACCGCCGACGGGGACCGCGCCGCCGCGAACAACCTGGGCGTCCTGCTGCACCAGCGCGGCTATCCGGACGAGGCCGCCGGCTGGTGGCGCATCGCCGCCGTGGCCGGTTCCGCCGCCGCCGCCCACGCGCTCGGCCGGCACTTCCGCGAGCGCGGCGACGAGCCCGGCGCGGAGTACTGGCTGCGCCAGTCCGCCGAGCAGGGCCACGCGCTGGGCGCGTACGCGCTGGCCGACCTCCTGGAGCACCGCAGCGACGTCGGCGCCGAGCGCTGGCTGCGCGCGGCCGCCGAGCAGGGGCACCGGGAGGCCGCCTACCGGCTCGCCCGCGCCCTGGAGCGGAAGGCCGTCCAGGACCCGCACGAGGCCTTCGGCCTGGGCCGGAGCGCCGCTCGCGGCGGGACCGGAACGAGGCTCGCCGTCCCCGGCTCCCCGCCCGCGCAGGACGTGCGGACGACAAGCCCCGCGGGGGACACGGGCGCGGCCGACGGCGACGGTCCCGTGGCGGGCCCCACCGCCGGCCGGGTCGGCGAGGCCGAGCAGTGGTACCGCCGGGCCGCGGCCCGGGGCCACCGCCGCGCCGCCCTGCACCTGGGCGCGATCCTGGAGCAGCGCGGCGAGCTCAAGGAGGCCGGCCGCTGGTACCTCACCTCCGCCAAGGACGGCGAGCCCCGTGCCGCCTGCGCGCTGGGCTTCCTGCTGCGCGACGCGGGCGACGAGGAGAGCGCCGCCGTGTGGTGGCTGCGCGCCGCCCAGGACGGCGACGGCAACGCCGCCAACGCGCTCGGGGCGCTGCACGCCGCACGTGGTGAGCAGCAGACCGCCGAGCGCTGGTACCGGGCCGCCATGGACGCCGGCGATGTCAACGGGGCGTACAACCTCGGGCTGCTCTGCGCCGCCCAGGACCGCACCCCCCAGGCCGAGCAGTGGTACCGCCGCGCCGCGTACGCCGGACACCGCGAGGCCGCCAACGCGCTCGCCGTGCTCCTCCTCCAGGCGGGCGACCACGCGGGCGCCGAGCCGTGGTTCTCCAAGGCGGCCGAGGCGGGCAGCGTCGACGCCGCCTTCAACCTCGGCATCCTCCACGCCGGCCGCGACGAGGACCGTACGGCGCTGGGCTGGTACGAGCGCGCCGCGGCGGCCGGGCACATCGACGCCGCGCTCCAGGTCGCCATGGCGCTGCTGCGCGACGGCGACGACCAGGAGGCCGAGCGCCACCTGCGCTGCGCCGCGGGCGGCGGCAGTGCCGAGGCCGCGTTCCGGCTGGCCGGGGTGCTGGACGCGCGGCAGCCGCCGCCGGGCCCGCCCGCGCTGGGCGAGCCGATGCCGGAGAAGACCGAGTGCGAGGAGTGGTACGAGCGGGCCGCCCAGCAGGGCCACCGCCGCGCCCAGGTCCGGGTCGGCATGCTCGCCGCCGCCCGCGGGGACGTGGAGAGCGCCGCCCACTGGTACCGGGAGGCCGCCGAGGCGGGCAGCCGCAACGGGGCCTTCAACCTCGGGCTGCTGCTGGCCCGTGAGGGCAGCGAGCGTGAGGCGGCCCTGTGGTGGACCCGTGCGGCCGGCGCCGGACACGGCCGGGCCGCGCTGCGCCTGGCGCTCCTCGCCGCCCGCCGGGGCGAGCTCACCGAGGGGCAGCGCTGGTGCGCGCGAGCCGTGGAGCTGGGTCCGGCCGAGGTGGCCGAGCGCGCCGCACGCCTGCGGGAGGCGCTGCACCAGGAGCTGACCGCCTGACGCCGCGACCTCGCGGCGCCGGGGTTCCGGCTTCCCCGGGGCCGCCTGAAGCAATTTGCGCTGCCCGACCCGCTGACGTAATGTTGCATTCACCGACGCGGGGTGGAGCAGCTCGGTAGCTCGCTGGGCTCATAACCCAGAGGTCGCAGGTTCAAATCCTGTCCCCGCTACTGAAGACGAAGGCCCGGATCTCTTCCGAGAGATCCGGGCCTTCGTCATGTTCGGACACCGGAAACGAGCCGGGCCCGCCTGTCGAACAGGCGGGCCCGTAAGTGTCAGGGGCGTTCGGCTCAGGCGGTGGGGGCGCAGTTCGGGCAGATGCCGCGGTACGTGACCTCGACGTCGGAGACCATGAAGCCGTAGCGCTCGTCCGCGGGCAGGTCCGCCAGCGGGTTGCCCGCCGGGTGCACGTCCCGGATGGCGCCGCACCGCGCGCACACCAGGTGGTGGTGGGGGCGGTGGGCGTTCGGGTCGTAGCGCTTGGCCCGCCGGTCGGTGGAGACCTCCAGCACCTCACCGAGGGACACCATCTCGCCGAGGGTGTTGTAGACGGTGGCGCGCGAGATCTCGGGCAGGCGGGAAACGGCCCTCGCGTGGACCTCGTCCGCCGTCAGGTGCACATGGTCCCCGTCGAGGACCTCGGCCACGACACGCCGCTGCGCCGTCATGCGCCAGCCGCGTCCTCGAAGTCGTTCCAGCAGGTCGCTCATGCAGCCCAGCCTAACAGTGGGGGGACCGAGTCCCGATCGGGTGTGGCTTTGGATGCTCACTTGACTTAGACATTGTCCATTGTAGGATCGGCTACGGCATTAGCCAAGGGACAGGGCTGTACAGGTTTTGACCGCTGCGCAGGGACACCACGGACCGCGCGGGGATACACGCAGGAGGCGCACGTGACGCAGGGACCGCTCACCACGGAGGCCGGCGCGCCGGTCGCCGACAACCAGAACAGTGAGACCGCGGGCCCCGGCGGTCCCGTTCTCGTCCAGGACCAGGCGCTGCTGGAGAAGCTCGCGCACTTCAACCGTGAGCGCGTCCCGGAGCGCGTCGTGCACGCCCGCGGCGCCGGCGCGTACGGCACCTTCACGCTGACCCGCGACGTCTCGCAGTGGACCCGGGCGGCCTTCCTCTCCGAGGTCGGCAAGCAGACCGAGACCTTCCTGCGCTTCTCGACCGTCGCGGGCAACCTCGGTTCCGCCGACGCCGTGCGCGACCCCCGCGGTTTCGCGCTGAAGTTCTACACCGAGGAGGGCAACTACGACCTCGTCGGCAACAACACCCCGGTGTTCTTCATCAAGGACGCCATCAAGTTCCCCGACTTCATCCACACCCAGAAGCGCGACCCGTACACCGGCTCGCAGGAGGCGGACAACGTCTGGGACTTCTGGGGTCTGTCGCCCGAGTCGACGCACCAGGTGACGTGGCTCTTCGGCGACCGCGGCATCCCGGCCACGCTGCGCCACATGAACGGGTACGGCTCGCACACCTACCAGTGGAACAACGAGGCCGGCGAGGTCTTCTGGGTCAAGTACCACTTCAAGACGGACCAGGGCATCAAGAACCTCACCCAGGACGAGGCCGACGAGCTCGCCGGCAAGGACCCCGACAGCCACCAGCGCGACCTGCGCGAGGCGATCGAGCGCGGCGACTTCCCGTCCTGGACCGTGCAGGTCCAGATCATGCCGGCGGCCGACGCGGCGACGTACCGCTTCAACCCGTTCGACCTCACCAAGGTGTGGCCGCACGCGGACTACCCGCCGGTCGAGATCGGCACGCTGGAGCTCAACCGCAACCCGGAGAACATCTTCGCCGAGGTCGAGCAGTCGATCTTCAGCCCCGCCCACTTCGTGCCGGGCATCGGCCCGTCCCCGGACAAGATGCTGCAGGGCCGCCTCTTCGCGTACGGCGACGCCCACCGCTACCGCGTCGGCATCAACGCCGACCACCTGCCGGTGAACCGCCCGCACGCCACCGAGGCGCGGACCAACAGCCGCGACGGCTTCCTCTACGACGGCCGTCACAAGGGCGCCAAGAACTACGAGCCCAACAGCTTCGGCGGGCCCTCCCAGACCGGCCGGCCGCTGTGGCAGCCGCTCCCGGTCACCGGTGCCACCGGCAGCACCGAGGCCCCCGGCCACGCCGAGGACGACGACTTCGTCCAGGCGGGCGACCTCTACCGGCTGATGTCTCAGGAGGAGAGGAGCCGGCTGGTGGAGAACCTCGCCGGGTTCATCGCCAAGGTCTCGCGCGACGACATCGCCGAGCGCGCGATCAGCAACTTCCGCCAGGCGGACGGCGACTTCGGCAAGCGGCTGGAAACCGCGGTCCAGGCCCTCCGCGGCTGACCGGACGCTTGGCGTCGACGGTGGGCCGGATCTCCTTCAGGGGGTCCGGCCCACCGGCCGTTCCGGACCCGGCGGGGGTCAGCGCCGCGGCGGGGGTGCCACGGCGGGCGGGCGCCCAGCAGCGGATGATGTCGCGCACCGACACGATGCCCACGGGGCCGTCGCCGTCCAGCACGATCAGATGCCGGAACCCTCCGTGCGTCATGGCTTCCGCGGCCTCCTCCAGGGTCCAGGCCGGGGCGGCGAACACCACGTCGGTGGTGGTGTGGGCGGATGCGGTCTCCCGGTCGGGGTCCATCCCCGAGCCGACCGCGTCGAGGATGTCGCGCTCGGTGATGATGCCGAGCCCGCAGGTGTCCGGGTCGTGGACGACAGCGGCCCCGATGCGGCGGGCCGACATCAGCCGGGCCGCCTGGCGGAGCGTGTGGGTGGGGCCGATGGTCAGAACCACCGTGCTCATGGCGTCACGGACGAGCATGAATCGAGCCACCTCCTCGGCGAGTCGACTCTGTGAGCCGATTCACAAGTTCACAAGTGGGGGGACTTTCAGAGTTGCACCCTTGGGGCGGGTCGACAAGGGGTGGGCAGGCGCGCGCCGGGGGAGTGCGCGAGCGCGCGCATACAGGGCCCCGCCGGGCGACGCGGTGCACAGCGCTCGTTCGGCGCACGGGTCCGCCGGCGCTGGTGGACCCGTGCGCCGGCGGAGCGCGGCTCAGCGGCGCTGGTTGAGGTAGCCCAGCAGCTCGTCGTGGAGCAGCCCGTTCGAGGCCGCCGCGTTTCCGCCGTCGGGGCCCTCCACCCCGTCCAGCGAGGTGTACCGGCCCCCCGCCTCCTGGACGACGATCGCGGGCGCCGCCATGTCCCACAGCGACAGCTCCGGCTCCGCGCAGAGGTCCACGGAACCCTCGGCGACCATCATGTACGGCCAGAAATCCCCGTATCCCCGCGTCCGCCAGCAGGCCCGGGTGAGGTCCAGGAGGCCGTCGAGGCGGCCCTGGTCCTCCCAGCCCGACAGGGAGGAGAACGCGAACGAGGCGTCCGCGATCCGCCCCACCCGCGACACCTGCATCCGGGTCGCGGAGGTGAGGCTGCGGCCGGTGAACGCGCCCGCGCCCTTCGCCGCCCACCAGCGCCGGTTCAGCGCGGGCGCGGAGACCACCCCCACCACCGGCCGGAAGCCCTCGTCGCCCGCCTCCATCAGCGCGATCAGCGTCGCCCACACCGGCACACCGCGGACGTAGTTCTTGGTGCCGTCGATCGGGTCGATCACCCAGCGCCGCGGACCGGAGCCCTCGACCCCGTACTCCTCGCCCAGGATCGCGTCCCTCGGGCGGGCCCGATGCAGATGGCCCCGGATCAGCTCCTCGGCGGCCTTGTCGGCCTCGCTCACCGGCGTCATGTCCGGCTTGGTCTCCACCTTCAGGTCGAGAGCCTTGAACCGGTCCATCGTCGCGGCGTCGGCGGCGTCCGCCAGTACGTGGGCGAGGCGCAGATCATCGTCGTAGTCGGGCATGCCGCCACAGTATCCAGCGCCGCCGGACACGGGCCACAGCGCCCCTGCCGCCCGGAACCCTTGACAGTCCCCGGGGGCGCGTCGACGCTGAGCGGCAGGATCCCGGGGCGGGGGAGGCGACGATGCCGACAGCGCGGCAGGCCCTGCTGGAGGCCGCCCTCCGGGCCCTGTCCGACCGGCCCTGGCGCGCCGTGCGCATGGTCGACGTCGCCGCGCTGGCCGATGTCTCGCGCCAGACCCTCTACAACGAGTTCGGCACCAAGGGCGGACTGGCCGGGGCGCTTCTGCGCGGGGCCGCCGACGGCTATCTCGCCGGGGTCGACCGCGCCCTGACGGCCCCCGCCCCCGACCGCCCGGCCGCGGTCGCGCTCTGGACCCTGCGGGCCGCCCGCCAGGACGTGCTGGTCAGGGCCCTGCTCACGGGGCACTGGACGGAGGGGCTGCCCCGCCCGGACCGGCGGCCGGACTCCTCGGAGCGTTCGGGCTCCGGGCGTCGTCCGGGCGGGACGCCGCCGCCGGGCCCCGGCGAGCTGCTGGCGCTGGTGCGGGACCGGATGGCGGCCGCCTCCCCCGGGCTCACGGCCGGGCACTGCGAGATCGTCCTGCGCCTCGCGTTGTCCTGTGTGACCGTTCCGGTGCCGGGCGACGACGCCACCGACAGCCGCGCCCTCGGACTCGTCCGGGAGGCGGCCGGGCGGGCGGTCCGCGAGAGGACCCGGGGCCCGGAGGACGTCAGGGCCCGCGAGGGCCCCGGGGCGGCCCCCGAGCGGGTGCGGCTCAGTGGGCCGAGCCGGACAGCTGGAGACCGATCACACCGATGATCACGAGCGAGATGGACACCAGCTTCAGGGTGGAGACCACGTCACCGAGGAAGATCATGCCGTAGATCGCGGTCCCGGCGGCCCCGATCCCGGTCCACACCGCGTACGCGGGGCCGACGTCCAGCTTCTTCAGTGCCAGGGTCAGCAGCCCGAAGCTGCCGAGCGCGAACGCGGCGAACGCGATCGTCGGCCAGAGACGGGTGAATCCGTGGGAGAGCTTCAGACACACGGCGAAGCCGGTCTCCAGCAGTCCTGCGACCACGACCAGCAGCCACGCCATCGTCAGTTGCCTCCCGCACAGGTGACCGGCTTCGGTTCGGGAACGTACCCGGTGGGCGGCGTCACGCGCCGCTCACTCGGTGCGATTATGCCTTTACCGGTCGTTGAAGGTCGCAAACATGCCCGCGCGGCTGTCGGATATTCCCCTCGGGCGGAGTGCGGGCCGTGGCGCCCTCAGTCGCCCTCGCGCCTCTCGCGGGTGGCGAGCAGCCGGCGCAGCGAGTCCAGCCGCGCCGGGTCGGCGTGCCCCTCGGCCACCCAGGCGTCCAGGGCGCACTCGGGCTGGTTCCCGTCATGGGTGCAGCCGCGCGGACAGTCCTCGGTGCCCGGCTCCAGGTCCGGGAAGGCGTGGATGACGCGTGACGGGTCGACGTGGTGCAGCCCGAAGGAGCGCACGCCCGGGGTGTCGACCACCCAGCCCCGGTCGCCGGGCAGCGGCAGCGCGAGGGCCGAGGTGGTGGTGTGCCGGCCCCGGCCGGTGACGGCGTTGACGTTGCCGGTGGTCCGCCGCCGGTCCTCCGGCACCAGGGCGTTGACCAGCGTCGTCTTGCCGACCCCGGAGTGCCCGACGAAGGCGGTGACCCTGCCCTCCAGCAGCTCGCGCACCCGCTCCGCCGCGTCGCCGTTCTCCAGCTCCTCGCGGCTGGTCACGATGTACGGCACGCCGAGCGGGGTGTACGCCTCCAGCAGCTTGTCGGGGGAGGCCAGATCGGACTTGGTCAGGACGAGGAGCGGGGTGAGCCCGCCGTCGTACGCCGCCACCAGACAGCGGTCGATCATGCGCGGGCGGGGCTCCGGGTCGGCCAGGGCGGTGACGATCGCCAGCTGGTCGGCGTTGGCGACGACCACGCGCTCGTACGGATCGTCGTCGTCGGCCGTGCGGCGCAGCACCGTGCGGCGCGGGGCGATCCGCACGATCCGGGCCAGGGTGTCCTTCTCGCCGGAGAGGTCCCCGACGAGGGAGACGGTGTCCCCGACCACGGCGGCCTTCCGCCCCAGCTCGCGGGCCTTCATGGCGACCACGGTCCGGCCGTCGACGAGGCAGGTGAGCCGGCCCCGGTCGACGGTGAGGACCATGCCGTCCTCGGCGTCCTCGTGCTTGGGCCGGATGTGCGTACGCGGCCGGTTGCCCTTGCGGTTGGGGCGGACGCGGATGTCGTCCTCGTCGGGGTTCTTCCCGTAGCGGCGCATGGTCTAGATCCCGAGCATCCCGGTCCACAGGTCCGGGAAGTCCGGCAGGGTCTTGGCGGTCGTGCCCACGTTCTCGATCTCCACGCCCTTCACCGCCAGGCCGATGATTGCCCCGGCGGTGGCCATCCGGTGGTCGTCGTACGTGTGGAAGACGCCGCCGTGCAGCGGGCGCGGGCGGATGTGGAGCCCGTCGGCGGTCTCGGTGACGTCACCGCCCAGCTCGTTGATCTCCTTGGTCAGCGCGGCCAGCCGGTCCGTCTCGTGGAGGCGCAGGTGGGCGACGCCGCTCAGCGTGGAGGGGGAGTCGGCCAGCGCCGCGACGGCCGCGATGCCCGGGGTCAGCTCGCCGACCTCGCCGAGGTCCACGTCGATGCCGTGGATCCGGCCCGTACCGGTGAAGGTGAGGCCGCGCTCGGTCAGCTCGCAGGAGCCGCCCATCGCGGTGAAGATCTCGCGCAGCGCGTCGCCCGGCTGGGTGGTGCGCTCGGGCCAGTCCGGGATCGTGACCCGGCCACCGGTCACCAGGGCCGCCGCCAGGAACGGCTGGGCGTTGGAGAGGTCCGGCTCGATCGTCAGGTCGCGGCCGAGCAGGGCGGAGGGGGAGACCCGCCAGACGTTGGGTTCGCCACCCGTCTCCGGCTCGTCCACCTGGGCCCCGACGGCCCGCAGCATGTCGACGGTCATCCGGATGTGCGGCATCGAGGGGAGCACCGCACCGGTGTGCCGGACCTCCACGCCCTGGTTGAACCGCGGCCCCGACAGCAGCAGCGACGAGACGAACTGCGAGGACGAGGAGGCGTCGATCGAGACCGGGCCGCCCTCCAGCGCCCCGCCGCCGTGCACGGTCAGCGGCAGCGCGCCGCGCCCGTCGTCGTCGATCCGCGCGCCGAGCGCCCGCAGGCCCTCGATCACCCCGGTCAGCGGGCGCTCGTAGGAGCGGGGGTCGCCGTCGAAGCGGATCGGGCCGTCGGCGAGCGTGGCGACGGGCGGCAGGAAGCGCATCACCGTGCCCGCGTTGCCGACGTCGACCGTGGCCGGACCGTGCAGCCCCGCCGGGATGACCCGCCAGGCCTCGCCGGAGCTGTCCGGGGAGGCAGCGGCGGACGGGCTGCTCGCGGACGAGGAGGAGACGGTCTCCTCGATGCCGACGCCCATGGCGCGCAGCGCCTCCGCCATCAGCAGGGTGTCCCGGGAGCGCAGCGGGCGGCGCAGCCAGCCCGGCTCGGCGGCCAGCGAGGCCAGCACGAGGGCGCGGTTGGTGACCGATTTCGATCCGGGCACGGTGACGGTCGCGTCGACGGCCCCGCTCGCATGGGGGGCGGGCCAGAGGGCGGGCTGCACGGAACTCTCGGTCATGGCCCTTACTTTAGTGGCTCCTCGCCGACCCGGATCCTGGCCAAATGGGCGGAAACCATCCCGTAACCCGAGAGTGGTACGGGCCGGAGCGGCCGCCCCGGCCTCACCAGCCCAGCAGCCACCGCCCGCCGCCGATCAGCGAGCACAGCGACACCGCGTGGAAGAGGAACAGCCACAGCACCGCCGGGGCGTGCGTGAGGCGGGCCAGCTGGTCCGCGTCGGAGTCCGGGGCGCCCCCGTGGCGCCGCTTGGACTGGAGCTCGAACGGCGGCCGGACCCCGCCCAGCAGCAGGAACCACACCACCACGTACGCGAACGCCGACTGCACGTCGGACGAGGCGAGCCAGGACACCAGGAGGAACGTGGTGCCGGTCAGGATGACGGTGAGGGCCCCGTAGACGTTGCGGATCATCACCAGCATCACCGCGAGGAGGGCGGTCGCCACCCACAGCAGGAGGGTGATCCTGCCGTTCGCCAGCAGCCAGGCGCCGCCCAGGCCCAGCAGCGACGGGGCCGTGTAGCCCGCCGCCGCCGTGAGGATCATGCCGATCCCTGTCGGCTTGCCCCGGCTCACGGTCAGGCCGCTGGTGTCCGAGTGCAGCCGGATGCCGGAGAGCTGCCGCCCGGTGAGCAGGGCCACCAGGCCGTGGCCGCCCTCGTGCGCGATGGTGATCGTGTTGCGGGCGAGCCGCCATATCGGGTTCGGCACGACCGCCATGAGCGCGAGCGTGGCCGTCACGACCACCAGCCACTGCTCGGGGGCGGCCTGGGTGCCGGTCACGCGATCCCACAGATCGGCCAGTTCGGTGCTGTTCATCGGCCGGGCGACTCCTTGCGGTCGGTGCGGGCGGTCGTGGCAGTCTGGCACTTATGTGCGGACGGTATGCAGCGAGTCGGAAGCCCGAGGACCTGACCGGACTCTTCGGCGTCGAGAAGTGGGAGCCCACCGAGACCCTGGAGCCGGACTGGAACGTGGCGCCGACCAAGAAGGTCTACGCGGTTCTGGAGCGTCCTGTGAAGGACGCGGACGACCGGCGTCCGGTTCGCCAGCTGCGCGCCCTGAAATGGGGACTCGTACCGTCCTGGTCCAAGACTCCGGACGGCGCCGCCCGGATGATCAACGCCCGCGCGGAAACCGTGCACGAGAAGCCCTCCTTCCGCCGCGCCTTCGCCCAGCGCCGCTGCATCCTGCCCGCCGACGGCTACTACGAGTGGGTCACCGGCGCGGAGGAGCGCCAGCTGGAGGAGAAGAAGGGCAGGAAACGCGCCCGCAAGCAGCCGTACTTCGTCACCCCCGCCGACGGCTCCGTCTTCGCGATGGCCGGACTGTACGAGTTCTGGCGCGATACGACCCTGCCCGGCGACCACGAGAACGCCTGGTGGGCGACGTGTTCGGTGATCACGACCGAGGCGGAGACCACCCCGCTGGCCGTCGCTCCCGCGGAAGGGCCCGGCGCGCTCGCCGACATCCACCCCCGGATGCCGCTCATGCTCACCCCCGACCGCTGGGACGCCTGGCTGGACCCCTCCCGCACCGGCGAGGACGAGCTCCGGGCCCTGCTGGAGCCGCCGCCCGGCGGGCTGATGCGCGCCTACCCGGTCGCCACCGCCGTCAGCAACGTCCGTAACAACGGGCCCGAACTGCTGGAGGAACTGGCCGCACCGGAGGAATCGACGCTGTTCTGAGGCGTAGGCGGAGGAGTCCACGCAGTTCCGGGGCGCGCGGGGCGGTCCAGTTCCGGGGCGTGCGCGGGGGAGTCCTGTTCCGAGGCGTGCGCGGGGGGAGGATGGCACGGTGAGCCCTCAACCACGTACGCAGAACGTCACCACCGACGCCGGTGAGGCCCGGATCACCTGGGTCCCCGCCGCCGCACCCCGCCGCGTCCTCGCCGTGAGCCACGGGGCGGGCGGCGGGATCGAGGCCCGCGACCTGAAGGCGCTCGCCGCCGCGCTGCCCGGACACGGAGTCACCGTCGCCCTGGTGGAGCAGCCCTGGCGCGTGGCCGGCAAGAAGGTCGCGCCCGCCCCGAAGACCCTGGACACCGGCTGGCGCGGACTGTGGCCCGCGCTCGCCGCCCCCGGGCTCCCCGTCATCGCCGGAGGCCGCAGCGCCGGGGCCCGCGTCGCCTGCCGGACCGCCGCCGAACTGGGCGCGGCGGCCGTACTCGCCCTCAGCTTCCCGCTGCACCCCCCGGGCAAGCCCGAGAAGTCCCGCGCCGACGAACTGCTCGGCACCGGCGTGCCCACCCTCGTCGTGCAGGGCGGCAACGACCCGTTCGGCAGGCCCGGCGAGTTCCCGCCGGGTTCGTACACGCTGGCCGAAGTGCCGCACGGCGACCACGGGTTCGCCGTGCCGAAGCGGTCGGGTCTCACCGAGGAACAGGCGATGGGCATCCTCACGCACGCGGTCACCGGGTGGCTCACGTCACTCGGATGACCCGGTGCCACCCGCAGGGTCGGCCGTCCCACGCGGGTCACCGGCCCCGGGAATGCTCCGCGCCGGGGCGCTGTTGTTCGGGACGTCGGTACAACAACGTCGTACGTGGAGAGGGAGTCCGTCGCATGGGTTCGACCATCTGCCCCAGCCGCTCGAACGCCGCTGACCTGGAGTGGACCGTGCTGCCCGCGGCGAGGACCACCTCCGAGCGGCCCCAGGGCGGGAGTAATCGACAGGCCGCCACCAGGCAAGGTCGACTATTCTCCGAGGCGAGCGGGTCCGGTTTCGGCTCCGCCACATCGTTGGAGGAGGTGGGTCCGGTCACTGGGACCGACACAGGGACCGACGACGGCCGCGCACCCGAGACGCCCGCCGAGCGCAACGCGCGCTTCGAGCGGGACGCCCTCGGCTTTCTCGACCAGATGTACTCGGCCGCGCTGCGCATGACGCGCAACCCCGCCGATGCCGAGGACCTGGTCCAGGAGACCTACGCCAAGGCGTACGGCTCCTTCCACCAGTTCCGTGAGGGCACCAACCTCAAGGCGTGGATGTACCGCATCCTCACCAACACCTTCATCAACTCGTACCGCAAGAAGCAGCGGGAGCCCCAGCGCAGCGCCGCCGAGGAGATCGAGGACTGGCAGCTGGCCCGCGCCGAGTCGCACATGTCGACCGGACTGCGCTCGGCGGAGTCCCAGGCCCTCGACCATCTCCCGGACTCCGACGTGAAGTCGGCGCTCCAGGCGATCCCCGAGGAGTTCCGCATCGCCGTGTATCTCGCCGATGTCGAGGGCTTTGCCTACAAGGAGATCGCGGACATCATGGGGACTCCCATCGGTACGGTGATGTCCCGGCTGCACCGCGGCCGTCGCCA